>NZ_JAVHWM010000178.1:0-200720 GCF_032159765.1 Mycobacterium sp.
GCGCTCGTCATCGTCGGAACGATGATGGCCTCAGTGCTGAGGGAGATCGACTTCTCGGACTTCTCCGTGGCGCTGCCCGTCGTCCTGACCGTCGCCGTCATGCCGCTGAGCTACTCGATCGCCAACGGCATCGGTGTCGGTTTCATCGCGTGGGTGGTAGTTCGCGGAGCGTCGGGCAAGGTCCGCGAGATCAGCCCGCTGCTCTGGGTCGTGGCCGTTGGCTTTGTGCTCTATTTCGCCCGCGGCTGGATCGACACGCTGATTGGCGTCGCCTAACTCCAACTATTACCGGATACGTGCCCCCGCGCAGCGATACGCTCCGTTCGCGACGCGTCGAAGGAGTGCGATGAGCGATACTGCTCTTGTCGTGGGGGAAGCGCTGATCGACATCGTTGCGCATCAGGGGCAAGCGCTTGGAGAACATGTCGGCGGCAGCCCACTGAACGTGGCGGTCGGCCTGGCCCTGCTCGGTCGTCGCGTCGAGTTCCTGACATGGATCGGAACTGACCGCCGTGGCCAGCGGATCGCCGACTACCTCCACGACAGCGGCGTCCACCTCGTCGCGGCCAGCACCGGAGCATCGCGCACGGCGACGGCGTTCGCAGAGCTCGATGAAAATGGCTCGGCGACATACACTTTCGACATCGACTGGCAGATATCGTCGAGCGTGAGTCCCGCACAGCCTTTGGTCCTGCATACCGGATCGATAGCCACCGCGCTGGAGCCGGGCTCAACCGGCGTCGACGAGTTGGTCGCCGAGCACAACAGGACAGCCACCATCACCTTCGACCCCAACATCCGATCCGCGTTCTTCGAGAACCCCGCGCAGGCACTGTCCCGGGTAGAAACCGTCGTCGCCCGCTCGGATGTGGTGAAGGCCAGCGACGAGGACATGCGCTGGCTCGAGCCGGACGTAGCGCCCGAGGAGCTCGCCGCACGCTGGCTCTCGCTCGGCCCTGCGATCGTCGCGGTCACTTTCGGAGCAGATGGCTCCTATGCCATCTGTGCGGACGGCGATCTACGGATACCGGCGTACCCCACCGAGGTGGTGGACACGGTGGGCGCAGGCGACTCATTCATGACCGGACTGATCGACGCGTTGTGGGACGCCGGCTTGCTCGGTGCGGACCGGCGCGGACAACTGCGTGACATCCCCGCCGACACGCTTCGGCGGGTAGTCCAGATCGCGGCGCTGTCGTCGGCGCTCACGGTCGCGCGGCCCGGCGCCGCCCTGCCGGATCGCGCAACTCGGGATCGAGCGGCGGAGCGCCTCGGCGCCGACTGAGACGGGCCGGCAGGAGCGAATTTTTCTCGGTGCGTCAACAGCGGTGCGTGGGGGTATACGGCCCCTACCGTGATGAAGATCACATATCGGTCGCGGCTGAAGTGTCAACGAGAGGCGCCGATCATGACGACCACCGAGCACGCCGATCAGCCATCCAAAGCGGCTGCTAACAGCTCCAAACCGGCTCTGGTGTACCCGAAGATGTGGGTGCTGTTCGGTGTGCTGATCTGCTGTTTCACTGCGTGGGGCGTCGCGGCAGACCTCACGACCCCCATGGTGGCCGGCTTCAAGCGCATCTTCGACATGAATACCTTTCAGGCCTCGCTGGTTCAGCTGGCCTACTTCGGTGCGTACTTCCTTCTGGCCATCCCGGCCGCTCTGATCAACCAGCGGTTCGGGTACAAAGCCGGGCTCCTTTCGGGCGTCCTGCTCGCCGCCGCGGGGGCTATCGCCTTCTATCCGGCGAGCAAGATCATGACCTACGAGGCGTTTCTGGCCGCCCTGTTCCTGATCGCGGCCGGGTGCTCGATCCTCGAGACATCGGCAAACCCCTACGTCATGTCATTGGGTCCCGAGGAGACCGCGACGCGCAGACTCAACTTCGCCCAGGCCTTCAATCCCGTCGGCACCAACATCGGTGTGTTGTTGGCCGCGGTACTGATCCTGCCGAAGTTGGACGAGCCGGTGAACATGGCCGATCTGAACCCCGCGCAGGCACAGACGATCCGTGCCGGTCAACTCGGTGCGGTGATGGGGCCTTATCTCGGCCTCGGCTTCGTGTTGATCGCGATCGGGCTGGTGATCGCCATCAAGAAGTCGCCACCGATCGTCGAGGAGTTCGAGTCCGGCGACCTCGAGGGGAAGTCACCTCTTCGGATTCTGCTGTCGAACAAGCGCTACGTGTTCGGCGTCGTTGCGCAGTTCTTCAACGTCGCAGCCCAAGTCTGTACGTGGACGTACCTGATTCAGTACTCCCAGCAGGCGCTGAACGGATCGCTGCAACTGGGTGGATTCCTCCTGCAGATCAGCTTGATCATCTTCCTCATATCCCGGTTCATCATGACGTGGGTGATCGGACGGGTCCGCCCAACGAAGGTACTTACGGTTCTGGGCTTGCTCGCGGTCGCGCTCTGCGTATTCGCGATGTTCTCGCCGAACGTCGCGGGCGTGGCCGCCGTCGTCGCACTGTCCTTCTGTCTGTCTCTGATGTTCCCGACCATCTACGGCGTCGCACTGCAAGGACTGGGTCCCGCAACCAAATTCGGCGCGGCCGGGCTTGTGATGGCCATCGTCGGCGGGGCGATCATGCCGCTCATTCAAGGCCGACTACTCGACGCGACCTCACCGGCGATCTCGTTCGTCGTCCCCGCCGTCTGCTTCGCCGTCGTCACCAGCTTCGCCGTCTTCGACCTGAGGGCCGCACCTCACACAGCGGGAGAAGAGCAATGAAACGCGTCCTGATTATTGCGCTGGCAATGGTTCTCGCGGCATGCGGCGGCAGCCAGAAGGGCAACTTCTCCGATCCGACGGACCGGCTCGAGGTCATGTCGTGGTGGGTTTCCCCATCCGAACATCCGGCCCTCGAGGTCTTGCTCAACGCGTTCAAAGCGCAGAACCCGAACGTCAACGTGACCGACGCGTCGATCGCGGGCGGGGCAGGAAGCAGTGTCCAAGTCGCGCTAGCGGCCCGCCTGCGCGCAGGTGATCCTCCCGACGTCTGGCAGACGTTCGTCGGCAGTTCCCTTCGCGCGTGGGTCAACGCCAGCCAGATCGCAGACGTCTCAGCGGTTTACGAGCGCACAAAATTGGCTCCCACCTTGCCTCCGACATTGCGGGACGCTGCGACCTTCCAGGGTAAGCAATGGGGTGTGCCGACAGGGTCGCATCGCGGAAACGTGTTGTGGTTCAACCTGAAGCTGCTCCACGACGCCGGCGTCGCTCCCCCAGCGGCCGGGTACACCCCGGATGCGTTCAACAACGACCTGGCCAAGGTCGCAGCCAACAGTCGCACACCGCTGTGCCTGGGCGGGAAGGACCGGTTCACCGCGACGGAGCTCTTCGAGAACACTCTGCTCGGTGTGGTCGGACCTGACGGCTGGAAGAAGATCGGTGACGATTCGTTTGACTGGCGGGGAAGCCAACTCCGAGAAGCGATTACACGATTCGGCCAGATCACCTCCCACGTCGACCCGAACGCCGGTGGCCTCACCTGGGACCAGGCGGCGAAGAAGTTGGCGACGGGTGAATGCGCGTTTTTGTCGATGAACGACTCTGTCTACGGCGAGTTGGAGGCGAACCACGTCGCCGAAGGCAAGGACTTCGGATATGTCACCTATCCGGGAACAGCAGGCGCCTACGTTGCGATCATCGACACCTTCGTCGTGTCGGCGGACGCCAAAGACGGGATCAATTCGCTCAAATTTCTTGACACGGTGGCGAATCCGAAGACGACACTCGAGTTCAACAAGCTGAAGGGTTCGGTGCCGGTGCGGAACGATGTCGATGTCGCGTCGCTTTCCGTCTACCAGCGTCAGGCGTCGGATTCCCTATGGCACGACAAGATCCTGCTGTCGATCACCCACGGAGAGCTGATGCCGACGAATTTCCAGCAGGCACTCTATGACGCGGTCGCGACCTTCATGCAAAGCAAGAATGCCGACGCGTTCATCGACACCTTGCAGAACTCGATCGCGGTGCCGCTTCCCGGCGGACGGTGATCCAAGGATCCAGAAGTGGCGTTGCTCAGCGCATCTTCTCGGGAACTGAGTTCAGCGCGTGCAGGACATGTACGGCCAGTTCCCCTGCAGCCTTGTCACTGAGCTTGGAGTGAGTCTGCAACGTGTCCTTGACAAGTTCGAGACGTACGTCGTAGGGCGTGTGGAACGTTGTTGGCGAAGCCATGACATTTCCTTTTTAGCCGGGCATCTTCGCTCGCAACCGAGCTGCCCGATGTCTTTGACACTACGCCCATTAGCGTCGCAGCGTCGGTGCCAGAGTGGCGGTCAGACCGAGGAGCAGCAGATCAAGGCCGCGGTCAAGCTCGGCGGCTCCGTCGTACGACGCGAGTGCCGATGCCAGCGCGCGTACGTGAGGGAACTCGGTCACCGTCAGCCGGTGCAGCCCCAGGCGCAGCACAGCGTCGGTCTCATCGGGCCGCTCGATGACCTCCTGCAGCTCGGTGAGGATGTGGCCGTGCAGATAGCCGAAGAGCACCCGGTAGATGTGCAGGGCATCTACGCCGCTGAAGCCCGCGGAGGTGAGGAGAGCGAGGACATCCTCCAGTGGCCGCAGCATCCCCGGCGGCCGCTGACCCAATGGGGTCGCGAGCGGCCGAGTCACCAGCAGTGCCACCACATTTGGGTGCGCGACTGCCAATCGTCGGAACTCGTGAGCGACGGTGCGCAACTGGCCCGCCCAGTCTGGATCGGCCGTATCAACCCGTAATTGCCCGAGCACCATCTCGGCGACACCGTCGAGCAGTGCCCCCTTGTTCGGTATGTGCCGATACAGCACTGTGGGATCCCGGCCCACCTCGTCACTGAGCCGACGCATAGACAAGCCGTCGAAGCCGTCACGGTCGATTATCCTCAGCGCGGCTTGCAGGATCATCAACCGACTGACGGGGCGGTCGCTTTGGCCGACTGGCGGGTCAGTCCGGTCGGCGCCTCGATCGGGCGCGGCCCGCTGTTTCCGCATCGCGACCAGCACTCCCCTCGCTCATCCTGAGTCAGCCCATCGTAGGTTAACGCAGTACGTCAACATTGTTGACACAATGCAGAATCGGCCGTGGCGACGTCCTGCTTGGCGCCGGTCTGCAGCTTCCGGTCGGAAGCAGTCTCCTGCGCGTCGTCGCACGTGGCCACGAGGAAGCGGTCAGGAAGAGCGAGTCTGTGGACTGTCCGCAGTGTCTGAAGATACTGGTGCGCAAGAGAACCACTGATGTAGGGCAGATCGAACTTGTCGCACAGCGCCCGAACCCGGACGGCGATTTGCGCGTATCGGTTGCTCGGCAGGTCGGGAAACAGGTGGTGTTCGATCTGGTAGCACAAGTTGCCGCTCGAGAATGCAAGCAGCGGGCCGGCTTTGAAATTCGCGGCGCCCAGCATCTGCCGCAGGTACCACTCGGGCCGGTCTTCATTCTTGAGTACGTCGGCGGTGAATTTCTGCACGCCGTCAGGGAAATGACCGCAGAAAATCACGACGTATGCCCATAGGTTGCGTACGAGATTAGCGATGACGTTGGCGGATGCCGTTCTGCGCCAACGCGAACGGCTCATGGCAGGAAAGAGGACATAGTCCTTGACAGCTTGGCGGGAAATCTTTCCGAGTAGGGCTTTCACCCCGGCGCCCTTCTCTGCGCGTGTCGTTGCCGGAGTCCAATTCAAGTCGACGTCGTGCAGGGCGATCCCCCATTCGAATGTGGCCGCCAAGAGGAGGTTCTGAAGTGGTTGTAGCAAATAGCTTGGCCGCCAAGGCTGGTCGCGGGTTACCCGCATCACGCCGAAGCCGAGATCGTCATCCATGCCGATGATGTTGCTGAACTTGTGGTGGCGATAGTTGTGCGCGTACTTCCACTGCGAGGAGAGAGCGACCATGTCCCATTCCCACGTATGGGAGTGAATCTCCGGATCGTTCATCCAATCCCACTGGCCATGGCTCACGTTGTGGCCAATTTCCATGTTCTCGACGATCTTGGCGAAGGCCAACGACGCGGTCCCCAAGGCCCAGCCGGCTCGTGATTTGCTGCAGGCGATGATCAGGCGGGCCGCGAGGTCGAGCGTTCGCTGGAACGTGATCGTGCGTCGAATGTAGGCCGCGTCGGTCGTACCGAGTGACTCCTCGATGTCGAAGCGAATGGAGTCCAGTTCGTTTCCGAGTGTCTCGATGTCCGCCTCACTCAGATGCGAGTACGCGGCGATGTCACCAATTGCCATTGCTTGTCCTGCTGATTCCGGGCCGTGCGGCAAGGGTCTGGGCTCTTGCAAGAACCCGAAATGAGTGCGGACGACCGGCCGGGATGGAGGCGACGGCAGCGCATCGGCGTAGTTTTCAGATTACCGGTGACCACGCCGCATGTCAACGCTGTGGACACACACTAGTTGAGCACGCAGCTCCGGTTTAGCGGTACAGGCGAGTCGGCGTCGTCGGTGACCCCTCGACACCGCTGGCCACCGAATCACGGATGCACCCGCGTCGCTGCACCCGCCCCGACTGCTCACGATCTGCGCTCAGTTGAGGGCGCGGTTGCATTTGTCTAGCTTGCGGATTCAACGCTCTGAGGCGACACAGAAGCATCCGGATGCCGGATCGTCGCGCGTCGGAGCCGACGGTTTTTCATCGGCATCTGCGCCGACTTCTGGTGTTCGAGCTGCCTGACCAGTTCGCGCTTCGCTTCGGAGAGCGCGCGGTTGATGTCCGGGTTCACCGCGACTGCTACCAGCGGCTGATGGCCGGGAAGGATCGTGCGCAATGTGACGCGCTGCTCCTTGCCTCCGCGGTCCTGCAGCGAGACCTCCACGTCCACGTCACGCGGGTCCCACTTTCCCAGGTGCGGCCCGAGAGTTGACAGAGCATTCACCACGTGCGGACGCTCCTTCGCCACGAAGCCAACGCCTACGTGGATCACGTTCTTGCGAAAGGTATTTCGCTGTTGACTTCGGAATCTGTTCATCGCGCCTACCCTCATCATTCGTCGTTTCGGTCTCCTTGACTGACGGGCGGACCATGGGGCCGGGTTGTCCCGACGCGATCCAATCGTCCAGTGCGAGCCCCGATCGTCCGGGAATAGAATCAAGAAGCGCATTAGCTGCCGCGGCCGCAGCGCGGTTCCCAGAACTAGATCTCCAGTAAACGCCCTGGCAGAACTATTGTCAACACTGTTGACAAACAGTGTTGGAGACCACGCGATGCGTCGATCGGTTTCACGGGGCTCTCAACCGTCGAGCGCGGCGAGTAGGTCACCCAGGGGCACGGTAGCGAAGCCGATGGCGGCGTCGCCGATTCCGTAGGGCACCACCAATGTCTCGGCATGCACGAGTGCCCCGCAGGAGTAGACGACATTGGGCACGTAGCCGTCCTGCTCATCGGCGGCGGGGCTCAGTAGTGGCTCGCGGAGCCGACCGATGATCCGGGTCGGGTCGTCGAGATCGAGCAGAATCGCACCGATGCGATACGTGCGCATTGGGCCGACTCCGTGGGTGAGCACCAGCCAGCCAGCGTCGGTTTCGATTGGCGGACCGCAATTCCCGAGTTGCAACGCCTCCCACGCTTCGGTCGGCTGTTGGCAGGGTACCGATTCCGTCCAGACGAACGGATGATCCGCGTAGGCAACAGAATTCGTTTCGCGGTCCGATCTCGACATCGCGGCAAAACGCCCGCGGATCCGGCGGGGAAACAGCGCCAGGCCTTTGTTGGCCGCAGCATGCCCGACCATCGGCGTGGAGGTAAATGACCGGAAATCCTCTGTCTCCAGAAGCTGCTGGCTGATCTGAGATCCGCTATAGGCCGTATAGGTGGCATAGAACCTGACCGACCCGTCGTCGTCAACGAAGCGGACAAAGCGCGCGTCCTCCATGCCGGCGGCTTCGGCGGTCATCTCCGGCCACAGGACCCGCTCGCAAAGCGGTATTCCGGCATCGAATTCGACAGCGTAGGTCCGGTCGGCGATGGTGCGTATCAGTGAAATCGTCTGCTGCGCATGGCTGCGGGTGCTCAGGTGGGTCTGGAGTTTGTCGAGTTGTTCGTCGAGGTCGGCTCGGGTGAACCGCGCGCCGAGCGCGTCGAGGACGTAATCGGCAGCCTCGCCGGCGTCGCGCAACCGTGCGAGCTCACTGCGGAACACGGTCGCGTCGAGCAGCGTCGACGTGACCGACCCGACGCTGGCGAACGGACTCGGTACATCGATCGTGACGCCGCCTGCGCCGTCAACTACGCCGGTGCGGAACCCGATAGACGATCGGTGCCCCTCCCCGATGCCCCGCACGCTCATCACGAATCGCAGGCTTCCCGCAGCGAGGCCCACCTGATCCGGGTGCGCCACAACGCTGGGGTTGCACAGGGCTGCCCCCTCGATGGCGTATTCGCTAGTGAATGTCGCACCCAGCAACAACATTCGCGCCTCTGAGAGTTCCTTATCGGTGTCCAAGCGGTCAGCGAGTTCGCGGGCATGCCGGCCGAAGATGCCGACCAAATCTCGATGGCGCATTTGGAAGCGGCTGACGACATCGTCTAACGACGAGCGCACCTCGTCCTCGTCGAGGGCAAGGACGCGCCCGAGCACAGCTCCCGTGCGGGAGTCCTGCCGCTCGAAACCTTCCTGGCCCGGCACGAACAGCCGGACGATCACCCTCGATGGGTCGGGCGCGAGCTGGTGCGGGCTGCGCGTGACGAGCCCGGCCCGCACGGATGTCATTGCAGGACAGTCGATAAGCGCCGAGCGTGCTGCAAGGTCGAGATCACTGCAAGCGTGGATTCCGCGCCCTGATTGCGGTTCACTCCGTCGGCGTGCAAGCCGTCGTATCCGCCACCGGTGTCCGGGTCCCACATGGATTGCCCGGCGTCGTTTGCGCCCTCGAACCACGCCGCAGCGGCCAGAACGCAGTCAGGCCAGATTGCGCCGGCGTCGACGGCAGTGGCACGTACGCACGCGTCGGCGAGCGTAGACACCTCGATCGGTTGCTGATCGAATCCCGGCCGGAGGTCATCTGCACCCCTACCCGCGGCGGGTGTCGGGGACAAGTGCCCGTCGGCCGTTTCGTACTCGACCAGCCAACCCAACAAATCCAGGCCGCGCTGCCACAATTGTGGCCTTTCGAGTGCCACTCCCGCGGCGATCATTGCCTCGGGGAGAACGGCGTTCGCGTAGGTGAGCCGTGGCTCGGGCCACGGCCACCGAGGGTTGCCGTTCGGTTCGGCGACTCCGGCGGCGTAGTCGGTGATAAGTTGGCGTGCCGCCGAATGCTCGGGCTGGACGGCAAGGAGTTCGGCAGCTCCCAACGCCGCGAAGGCTGACGCCCGCGGCCATCTCGACCGGGCGTGCGCGCCGCGTTCGAACTGAATGACGGCCAGTCTGCGCACCAAGCCGACATCACTGTGCGCGGCGGCCGTTCCGAGCCCCCAGATGCACCTGCCCCAGTGGTCCTCGGTGGTCGGCTCGTCGGTCCAATGGCCATTGCGGTCCATTCGATTACGGCAGGCGCCGGAGAAGGCCTGCGCCTCGTTCAAGAACCGCACCGCAAGGCCGGCAAGACCGTTCAGGTCTCCGTCGGTGTCGGGCTGCCGGGTCGCGACCACGAGGACCCGCGCCATGTCGTCGGTGCAGTAGCCGTGTTCGGGCTGAGGCTCGCTGAGGCAGGCGTGCTCGAAGGTGCCGCGACGGTCTGTCAGTCGCAGCAGGTGGTCGAATTTGGGCGATGGCGTCATGGGGTCACGCCACCTCCCGACGCTGGGCGAGGAGCCGGTGCGCCAGACGCAAATGGGCGCTCGCCACAACCGACCACGCCATCTCGGGCGCCAGTCGGCGTGCCTCGGCCGCCATCGAACCGGCGAGGCGCGGCTGCGTCACGACCTGGCGCAACGCTGATGCCATCGCGCCAGGGTCGTCGTGGCCGACGACGATGCCCGCGCCAGTGCCGAGAAGCTCGACGGCATGAGGAAAAGCGGTGGCCACGACTGGCCGGCCACTCGCGATGGCGTCGACCAGAACACCGGAGCTGACCTGATCGGTGGAGTCGTAGGGCAGTACGACAACCGCCGCGGACTGGACGAGGGCAGTCAGCATTGACACGTCGCGGTAGCGGGCGTCGAAGGACACGCAATCCGCTACTCCGCTGCGCCGCGCTTGTTCCATACGGGCATCGCGGTACGCTTCGCCATCGTTCGCCAGGACCTTCGGGTGCGTCTGTCCGGCAACCAGATATCGCGGCCTGCCGGGGAGATCACGCAGCGAGCCCATCGCTTCGATCACCCGCTCGATACCCTTTCCCGGGCCCAGTAGTCCCCAGGTCAAGAGCGTAGGTCTGGTGGGGCGCTTCAGAGCAGGACCGCTGGGGATGCTCGCACCATGCGGGATTGTGGTGACCTTTCCCCGATCGATGTCGTAACCCTCACACAATCGATGGCCCGCGCCCTGTGACATGACGACGACCTGATCCGCCATCGTTACAATCGCCTCGAGCACCGAACGCTGGTGTGGCGTAGGATCTTTGAGGATCGTGTGGGCAATCACGATCGACGGCACATGCACTCCGCCGATGATGTCCACCACTTCGTCGCCGTCGATGCCACCGTAGATCCCATATTCATGCTGGATCACCGCGACATCACTCTGGTTCAACAAGTCTGCGCATGCCGACACCGATGATGCTGAGCCGTTGACCAGTTCTCCGATCACCCGGTCACTCGAAGACCGCGACCCGTCGGCCACCCTTACGACACTGACGTCGGCGCCATGCGTGCACAGCGCATCGGACAGAGCCGCGGTGAACGTCGCCAGCCCGCAGGGTGTCGGCGGATATGTACTGAGGACGCCGACCTTTGCAGGTCCGGAAAAATGTTGTGCACCAAGAGGGTGAAGCAGCGATGGAAAGAAGGTTGGAGCGTTCAAGGCATTCCCGACGGGCGGTTGATGCGGGCGTGTCCGGCGTGAGCGGTTGCTCGGCGATCAGCTGAAGAGGGCTGGGGCGCATCCCGGACTGACTGGGTTCCCAATACCCTGACCGTACACCCCAGCAGTGAACTCAGGGCGTCGGGCAGGCCCGCTGCTCTAGGTCGTGGCCGTTGGCTTTGTGCTCTATTTCGCCTGGGGATGGATCGACACGCTGTTTGGTGCGTGACGCGTAGCGCCCGCCTGACGCCCGCGAAACTGAAGCTGCGGCGGTCCTCGCCGGCGTGTCGTCGCAGTGGCTGCAGTTTCGCGAATGCGAGTGTCCCGGCCGCTTCGGCGTGTCAGGTCCGGGTGCGGGCTTGCCGATGATTCACTCGCGTTGTGGAAGCTGCCGATACGCGCGCAACGACGCGACTAGCAGCCATTCGTCCCGGGGTCGCCGCCCTGGTCGGCGTGGCTGTCGGCATCGGGATAAGCCTCGGCGCGCCGATCGAGTACGCGCCAGCCACGGGATGGATCGCGGCGGCAATCGTCTACCTGTCCTGGACATGGATCACGGTGGGACGGATGAGCCCACAGCGAACCGCCTCGCATGCGACCCGCGAGGACCCGACGCAGACGATGACGGACTCGCTGATGGTCGCCGCCAGCTTGGCCAGTCTGCTCGGCGTCGGCCTTGTATTGATGGCGGGATCGAAGAGCGGCGGGGAAGCCGACATCGCCGCCGCGGTCGGCTTCGGCGCGGTCGTCGCGGCCTGGTTGATCGTGCACAGCGTCTTCACGCTGCGCTACGCGCGCCTCTACTACCAAGGCCCCCAGGTCGGCGGCATCGACTTCAACCAGGACGAAGATCCGGCGTACGCCGACTTCGCCTATCTCGCCTTCACGCTCGGCATGACCTACCAGGTATCTGACACCGACCTGCAGACGCGCACGATCCGCGCCACCGCGCTGCGACAGGCTTTACTGTCCTACCTGCTCGGAGCGGTGATTTTGGCGACAACGATCAACCTCATTGCGGGCCTCGGCAATTCCCACCACTGATGCCTCCTTGTAGCGCAACTCATCCGCCGTTCGCTTCAATGCTCTAGTGATCGGTGCGTGGCTGGGTTTCGCCGCAGGGGTCTTCGTTGTCGTCGGAACTCTGTCGAGCATCGTCGGCACCCTTGTGGTGCCACGCAGTATCAACTCGCGGATCTCGCGGCTGATCGACCGCGTACTGGACGCCGTCTTCCTGCAACTGGCCAGGCGCGTCCCGACGTATCGGCTTCGTGACCGCATCTTTGCCTGGCAGTCGCCGCTGGCGCTGCTGGTGCGGCTCGCGGCATGGCTCGCCTTGCTCGTCACCGGTTTTGCGCTGACGCTGCTACCCAGCCAGGACGGCCGATGGGGACCGGCTTTCGCTGACGCGGGATCGTCGATGTTCACGCTCGGCTACGCCGCACCGGTCAGCACGGGCAGCACCACGCTCGAATACGTCGCAGCGTTCACCGGACTGGTCGTCATCGGTTTGCAGGTCGGCTATCTACCTGCCCTCTACGCCGCGTTCAACCGGCGCGAGACGGAGGTGAGCCTGCTTGCTTCCCGTGCGGGGGTGCCGGCGTGGGGACCCGAAATTCTCGCCCGCACCCGGTGGGGCATCTATGAAAGCGACACCCGAACCGTGCTCGACGAGCTGTTCACCGCATGGGAGCGATGGGCCGCCGAGGTCGCCGAATCCCACACCACCTATCCGACGTTGACCAGATTCCGGTCACCGCGCCCGCTCTCACACTGGCTGATCTCGCTGATCGCAGTGATGGACGCCGCGGCTTTGCACTTGGCGCTGGCTCCCTCGCGGGAACCGAAACTGTCTGCGCGGCTGTCACTTCGGATGGGCTTCGTCGCGCTGGAACAGATCGCGGCCACGCTGCGGCTGCAGGTACCCGATGATCCGGACCCGGACGCACCGATCGCGGTGTCGTTCGACGAATTCAGGCACGCCACCGCAATGCTTCGCGACGTCGGGTATCCGATCGAGCGCACTGACGAGCAGGCGTGGCCGCACTTTCGTGGATGGCGCGCCAACTACGACACCGCTGCGCTGCTGTTGGCAAGGCAACTCGACGCACCACACGCGCTGTGGACCGGCCCGCGGCGGTGGCCGTCGACGCCGATCCCCCCGCGCCGACCGGCAGCCAAGCTCGCTCGCGACGCGCAATAGCCGCACGCAGTCCTGCGCGGGCCCGTCATCCGGCCGTGACCGGAATCCGATCTGTTGCAGGGGCATCCGAACCGCCGCGTGGCCGAACCGGGCGGGTACGTACCCGCTGCGGCCACCAGAACCAGCGTCCGAGCATTGCCGCGATCGACGGCGTCATGAACGACCGCACGATCAGCGTGTCGAACAGCAGGCCGAGACCGATGGTGGTGCCGACCTGGGCCATGATCCGAAGATCACTGAAAGCGAAGGAGGCCATCGTCGCCGCGAACACCAGGCCGGCGGCGGTCACCACTCCGCCGGTCCCCGCCATTGCCCGGATGATTCCGGTTTTCAGGCCCGCGTGGATCTCCTCCCGGAAGCGCGAAACCAGGAGCAGGTTGTAGTCCGACCCCACCGCCAGCAGCAGGATGACCGACATCGCCAGCACCATCCAGTGCAGATAGATGCCCAGAATGTGTTGCCAGAGAAGCACGGAGAGCCCAAACGACGCGCCGAGAGACAACAGGACGGTGCCGACGATAACCGCCGCGGCGACCACACTGCGCGTGATGATCAGCATGATGATGAAGATCAAGCACGCTGCGGCGATGCCCGCGATCAGCAGGTCCCAGTTCGACCCCTCCTGCATGTCCTTGTAAGTCGCCGCGGTGCCGCCAAGGTAGATCTTCGATCCCTCCAGGGGTGTGCCCTTGATCGCCTCGAACGCCGCATTCTTGATCGTCGGGATGTGCGAAATGCCTTCGGGCGTTGCGGGATCGCCTTCGTGCGAGATGATGAAGCGGACCGCCTTACCGTCGGGTGAGACGAACATCTTCAGGCCGCGTTTGAAGTCAGGGTTGTCGAACACCTCGGGCGGCAGATAGAACGAGTCGTCGTTCTTGGACGCATCGAACGCCTCGCCCATCGCCGTCGCGTTCTTCTGCAAGGCCTCCATCTGGCTCTGCTGGCCATTCTGCGTCTGATACATCGTCAGCATCATGTTGCGCATGGTCGACATGGTCTCGATCATCGGCGGCATGATTGTCAGCAGCTGAGGCATCGTCTCGTCGAGCCGGTGCAGGTCGGCGTCGAGGTTCGCCAAGTCGTCGGCGACCAGGTCGATGCCGTCGAGCGTGTCGAATATCGACCGCAGCGACCAACAGACCGGGATGTCGAAACAGTGCGGCTCCCAATAGAAGTAATTGCGCACCGGCCGGAAGAAATCATCGAAATCGGCGATGTGATCCCGCAATTCGTTGGTGTCTTCCATGGTTTGGTCGGTCTTCTGCACCATCGAGTGGGTGATCGCGACGAGTTGCGTTGTCACTGCCAGCATGTGCCGCAAGTTGTCGATGGTCTTGCCCATCTCGTCGGCCTGGACCAGCATGTCGGCCATCCGCTCCTGCAGATAGGTCCGGTTCATCGTCTGCGTGGTGCCCTGCATGCTGATCAGGAACGGGATCGACGTGTGTTCGATCGGCGTGCCCAGCGGCCGGGTGATGGTCTGGACGCGGCCGACGCCGGGCTGGTGGAAGATTCCCTTGGCGATCCGGTCGACGACCAGCATGTCGGCCGGGTTACGCACGTCGTGATCCGTTTCAAGCAGCAGCAGTTCGGGATTCATCCTGGCTTGCGGGAAATGCCGGTCGGCGGCTGCGTATCCGACATTGGCGGGGACGTCGGGGGGCAGATAGTAACGGTTGTTGTAGCTCGTCTTGTAGGCCGGAAGCGCGCCCAAGCCGACCACCGCCAGCGCGCACGATGCGACGAGAATCGGTGCGGGCCAACGCACTATGGCCGTACCGACCCGGCGCCAGAACCGCGTCTTGATCTTGCGTTTGGGGTCGAACAACCCGACCTTGCCACCCACGACGATCATGGCGGGGCCGAGCGTCAGCGCAGCGACGACGGCAACCAGCATGCCGACCGCGCATGGCACCCCGAGCGATTGGAAGTAGGGCAATCGCGTGAAGCTCAGACAGTACATCGCCCCCGCGATCGTCAAGCCGGAGCCAAGGATGACGTGCGCCGTGCCATGAAACATGGTGTAGTACGCGGTTTTTCGGTCCTCGCCTGATTGGCGCGCCTCTTGATAGCGACCGATGAGGAATATCGCGTAGTCGGTGCCGGCGGCGATGGCCAGCAGGACCAGCAGGTTCACCGCGAATGTCGAAAGGTCAATAATGTTGTTGTTACCGAGAAAGGCGACGATCCCCCGCGCCGCGCCCAGCTCGATGAAGACCATGAGCAATATGAGGACGACGGTCAGGATCGAGCGGTAGACGACCAGCAGCATCAGCGCGATCACGCCAATGGTGATCATGGTGACCTTCGCGACACTCTTGTCACCCGCGTGGTGCTGGTCGGCGAGCAGCGCCGTCGGACCGGTGACGTAGACCTTTATTCCCTGCGGGGGTGGCGTGCCCTCGACAATCTTGTGCACGGCTTCGACCGACTCATTGGCCAGGCTCTCGCCCTGATTGCCAGCCAGGTAGAGCTGCACATAGGCCGCCTTGCCGTCGGCGCTCTGCGCGCCGGCCGCCGTGAGCGGATCGCCCCAGAAGTCCTGGATGTGCTCGACGTGCTTCTTGTCCGCCTCGAGCTTTTTGACCAGGCCGTCGTAGTAGTGGTGGGCGTCCGGGCCCAGCGGCTGGTCGCTCTCGAGCAGGACCATCGCCGAGCTGTCGGAATCGAATTCCTTGAAGTCCTGGCCGACCCGCTTCATGGCCTGTATCGACGGTGCATCTTTGGGGCTCATCGAGACGGTGTGCGCCTCGCCGACCTTCTCCAATTGCGGCACAAACATGTTCAGGACAACGGTCAGCCCTATCCAGAACAGGAGCATCGGCACCGATGCGAGGCGCAGCGCGTGGGCAAGCCGGGGCTGCGCGAACGGGTGGTCGGCGTGCGGGTCGGTCACCTCGGTGGTCCCGTCGGTGCTCACGGGACCATCCGTGTGGAATGGCGACGACGATCCGCGGCGCGCACATCCCCGGCATCATCCGCGACGCCGGCCATCGTCATTCCTTCCGCTTGGCATGCCAACAGTCAGTTAGCCCACTTAAGAATTAAGAGATTATGCCAAGTGGTTGAGATGAACGCCGCTAACCCCGAAACTGAGAGCTGGCTGTGAACCCGTAAGACAGGACCGACGGTAAGTTGTCCGCGAGCCGCTGACGCGGTCTGAGGCGGATCGAGAGATCGTTGAACCATGCGAGTTGACGGGCGGACCATCACGGTCTCGGGCCACCTGCTGCAACCGCTGACCCGGCGAACCAACGAAATGCTTCGCGTTGCCCTCGCGGCCGGGTTCCTTGCGCTCGTGATCGCCGGTTCGCTGATCACCCGGACCAAGTGGGTCGCACTCGAGCGATCCATTTCCCGCATTGTCGGCGTCCTGGCACCCGCCCAGGCCAGCCTCGTCTATTTGATCTACGGCGTCGCGATCGTCGCACTTCCCTTTGTGATTCTGATCGGACTGATCATCAGCCGTCGATGGCAGCTCCTCGGCGCGTACGGGGCAGCGGGACTGGTTGCCGTGTTGGCGCTGTCGATCAAACGCAGCGGCTTCTCCAGGCCGCAGTGGCACTTCGACCTGTCCGACAAGCTCGACACCAATCTGTCGCGATTCCTTGATGACCCCCGGTGGATCGCGATGCTGGCCGCGGTTCTGACGGTGTCGGGGCCGTGGGTCCCTGCCAGCTGGCGGCGCTGGTGGTGGGCGCTGCTGCTGGCGTTTGTGCCGATCCACCTTCTGGTGTCCGCCGTGGTTCCCGCCGACACCCTCCTTGGGCTTGCGGTCGGCTGGTTCGTCGGAGCGCTCGTGGTGCTGATCGTCGGGACACCCGCGCTGGAGGTCCCGCTCGAAGACGCCGTGCGCGCGCTGGACCGCCAGGGCGTGACGGTCACCGAGCTCACGGTGGTGCACCCCGCCACTGGCGGGCCGCTCGTGCTGTCCGCGAAATCGATACAGCCGGAGGCGACGACGATCGTCGAGCTGTTCGGCCCGGACCACCGCAGCGGCAGGACGATGGGCCAGCTGTGGCGAAAGCTGCGGCTGCGGGGCAGCGAAACCGTGCCGTTGCAAACCTCTCTGCGCCGCACCGTGGAACATCGCGCGTTGATGGCGATCGCGATCGACCAGCTCGGCCTGGCCAACGCGTCACCCGTTGCCGTCGCCCCGCTCAACGGCGACTGGATGCTCTACGCGTGCACCCCGGAGCGCGGGACGCCGCTCGACGACGCCGCCGAATCGACGGACGTCACCGACGTGTGGAAATCGCTACATAAACTGCACGACCAACAGATCTCGCACGGCGACCTGCGCGGCATGGAGATCACCGTCGATGACGGCGCCGTGCGGTTCGGCGGGTTCGGCAGTGCGGAATACGGCGCGACCGATTCCCAACTCCAGTCGGACATCGCCCAACTCCTGGTGACCACGGCAGACACCTACGGTCAAAAGGCGGCGGTCGCCGCGGCCATCGACGTCTGCGGTAAGCAGACCATCCTCGAGGCATCCCGCCGACTCTCGAAAGTCGCTGTGCCCAAACGAATCCGCGACTCCGTCAACAAGGCCGGCGCTGTCATCAACGACACACGTGACGAGGTCAAGCGTCAGACAGGCACCGATCAGATCAAAACGGAGACGATCACCCGGTTCACGCCCATCCAGCTGATACAACTCGCGCTGCTCGCCACGTTGGTTTACGTGGCTTATCCCTTCATCAGCGCGCTTCCGACATTCGTCTCCGAGCTGCGAACCACCCACTGGTGGTGGGCACTACTCGGACTTGCGGTCTCGGCGATGACATACGTCGGTGCCGCCGCCTCGCTGTGGGCGTGCGCGGACGGGTTGGTGGACTTCAAGACTCTGGTTGTGATGCAGGTGGCCAACACCTTTGCGGCCACGACCACTCCGGCGGGCGTCGGCGGCCTCGCGCTGAGTACCCGGTTCTTGCAGAAGGGCGGCTTGACTGCGGTGCGCGCGACGGCATCGGTCGCCCTTCAGCAGACGGTGCAGGTCGTCGTCCACATCGCGCTGCTCATCGTCTTCACGACCGCGGCAGGCGTGACGGCGGACCTCTCTCACTTCGTCCCGTCCGCCACGATCCTGTACCTGATCGGAGGGTTGGCGCTCGGTGGGGTCGGCGTCTTCCTGTTGGTGCCACGGCTGCGGCGCTGGCTCGGGATGGAATTGCGGCCGCGCATCGCTGAGGTCGGGCGCGATCTCCGTGAACTCGCATTCGAACCCAAACGCCTGGCAATCATCGTTCTCGGTGTTGCCACAACAACTCTCGGCGCGGCACTGGCCCTGTGGTCCAGCCTTCAGGCGTTCGGCGGTGGCACCTCGTTCGTCGCGGTCACCGTCGTGACCATGGTCGGTGGAACGCTTGCCTCGGCCGCACCGACTCCCGGGGGCATCGGCGCCGTGGAGGCCGCGCTGATCGGCGGTCTGGCGGCGTTCGGGGTGTCTCCGGCCGTGGCCGTGCCGTCCGTGCTGCTATACCGGGTGCTCACCTGCTGGCTGCCGGTGGTGGTCGGCTGGCGGGTGATGCGGTGGGCGACTGAGCGGGAGCTGATCTAAGGACGGCAACCCTGCGGCTTCGGAAGGCGCGTGATCATGACGCCGCCGTCGGTCAGTGACACGCCGATCGTGTCGGCGGCGAACCCCCACGCCCATGACGTCATGTTGTCGGTCACCTCGCCGCACCACGGCATGCCGTTCAACTCGGCGTGGGTGGGCAATTCGGACCGCATCAGCGCCACCAGCCGGTCGTAGCTGCCCGGAACCTCCCAGAACTCGAACCCCGGGGGCGCGGGCTTTCCTGAGTACTGCCGTGCTCCGGGGGGCAGCGTCACTTCCGGAACCAGAAGCGAACGCGGACCGCCCAAATCGGGAAGCGGGTTGCTGGGCGGTTGCGCGACCGCAGACGCCGACGGATGCACCGCCGCAGAGGACGACGACGGCAGCGGCTCCGGTTGTTTCACCGCCAGGACACCGATGACCACGGCGGCGACGATCACCAACGGCGCGACGAGCGCCAACCATCCGTACGGATTGCGTCGACGCAATCGCGGTGCCATCGGTCTCCCTCCCCGTTCGCGTTGCGGCTATCCGGTGTGTGCCGGGTGTCCTTCGGCTATCCGACCACATCCGGCGTCGTCGCGCGCTTCGGTTGGAGAAATTGGCGGTCGGCGCCCTCTACCGCGATGTGCCGGATTCTCCGCGTGTGTGGTTGCGCGGCTTGTCGTTCTGGGGCCCTTTCACCGACGCGTTATCGGGCTGATGGCGCTTACGGAACGAGGCGACTGGGCTGGCCTTCTGGGCCGGGGTCTTTGCGGCGGTCACGGAATCGCTTGGCCGGACTTCGATTGCACCTTCGGTGCGTCGAGGCCGGATGACGCGGTTGCCGGCGCCTTCTCGAGAGCGTTGATCTTCACCGTCGTACTCGTCACTGCCGCAAGCGGTTTCGGTACGCGCGAGATGCTTGCCATCGGTGACACCGGAACCTGCTCGTTGAACGCGTGATTGATGAAGGCGAGAGAGTCGGTGAGCGTCGTCGACACAGAGGAACCCACCGCTTGAAAGGTCGCACCGATGTCGCCCGTGTTGCCGATCGTCCTGAAGAACGCGTCGCCTGCCTGTGTCAAGCCGAGCAACAACCGTTCGGGCGCTTGGAAAGTCAACGCCGACGTGATGTCGATGGCCTTGATCACGGCGGCTTCCAGCTCATTGTGAGCGGTCGCGGGCGGCATCGTGCCGGGCGGCTGCATCAATCCTTCGAGCGCCGTCGCCCGAAAGTCGTTGAGCGCCTGCACGATATTGTCCGGTTGCGTGACGGCGTTGGTGGCCAGATCGATCAGCCCGACCACCGCCACCTCGAGCGCATTCTGGGCGCGGGGCAACACCAGGTTGAGGTCGTTGTCGATGATGTGGGTCACCGCGTCGTTCAGCGCTCCGCTGACCGTGGCATCGCTGAGCAGAGCTCCGCGCACGAAGGGCACGCCCTGCTGGAGCTCACCGGCCAGCGTCAGCGGGAGAATCGCGTAAAGAAACGGGAACCTGCACGAGGCCCTGAACGATAAACGGGCAGATCAGCGAACAGTCTTGGAGCTGATTGAGCAGGAACTGCTCGATCGGCGCACCCAGCGGGACTGGAGCGGGCGCGGCGGCTGTGGTGGGCGCCGCGGACGCGAGGAGCAAATTCGGCGCCGCGAGCCGGACCTCGGATTGCACTCTCGGTGTTGACGGTTCCGCAGGCAATGCCGCTGCCGCGGTGGCAACGACGCCGGCCGCGGCGATCGCGACGCTGGTGGTGACGGACGAGCGGACTGACGCGCGCATGGTCGACTCCTAGGAAGTGGTCCGGGTCACACTCCTAGGCACGACGCCCGTCCCTCGCGAGTTCAGCGGCTCGTCGAGAGCCCCTTGTGGCAGTACTGCCGCGTCTAGACAAAATCCAGCCAACCCTGGATTAGCGCCCCCTGCGCTCCCGTTGTGGCTGTCAGACGAGAAAGAAGGGGAAGAAAATGAGGAAGAACACCATCACGACCATCGCCGCCAGCGGGCTTGCCGCTCTGTCCATCGGTCTGGCCGCACCGGCCATCGCAGCGCCCTCGGGCCCCAGCGACACCACCGGGAGCGACGGCACCACCACGACCGTGCAAGACGGCAACAAGTCCGTCCCGACCTCGCGTGCCGAGGCGTGGATGGGCGAGGTGGGGCAGACCGCATACGGGTCGTACCAGAACCCGCACGCCGACCGCGGAGCAACGCGCTGACACCGATCTCAACAGGAGAAGGGGCACCCGCAAGGGTGTCCCCTTTTTCGTTCCGCTGCCGTGTGGGCGGTGACATGATCGTCTGGCGGGAATCGCGCGAACCCGAGGAGAGTGTCATGACTGTGGGCTCCGCTCGCCCCAATGGATTTCCCCGTCGCTCCGCTCGCCCCAATGAATTTCCCCGTCGCTCCGCTCGCCCCAACGTTTCCCCGTCGCTCCGCTCGCCCCAACGTTTCCCCGAGCGTCTTCGACGCGGGCCTGCCGACGCTCGTCTATGACGACACAGAAACTCTCGCAGAGGTTTATCCGCGTTTTCAGGAGGCGCAACGACAAGCCCCGATCGCACTGGGACCCCATGGACCAGAGGTGCTTTCGTATGAGCTCGTCCGCGCGGTTCTGCGCGATACACGTTTCAAAATCCCGCCCGGCATCCATCTGCTCATCCAGGGCATCAGCTCCGGCCCGCTATGGGACAAGGTCACCGACAGCCTGCTGTGCCTCGAGGGCGCCCCGCACCATCGTCTGCGAAGCCTGGTCTCCAAGGCGTTCACGCCGCGGGCGACGGCCCGTCTGCACGACACGATCGACGATGTGGTCAACGAGCTGGTGGACCAGGTGGCCGGTACCCGCCGGTGCGACATCGTCGCCGATATTGCCCGTCCTTATCCCATCCCCATCATCTGCGCACTGCTCGGTGCTCCGCGCGAGGACTGGCAGCAGTTTTCACTGTGGGCCGACGACGTCTTCAAGGCGTTCAGCTTCTCGTACGACCCGTCCCAGGAGTCCGACGTGATGCGGGCGTGGGGGGAGCTCGACGACTACGTCGACGACATGGTGGCCCGGCGCCGTCACAGCCTCACGGAAGACCTTCTGTCCGACCTGATCCGCGCCGAGGACGACGGCGATCGACTCACCGCGGGCGAATTACGCATGCTCGCAGCGGGCTTTCTCCTGGCTGGAACCGACACCACGCGCAACCAGTTGGCGGCCTCAATGCACGTGCTCTGTGAGCACCCCGACCAGTGGGCGCTGCTGCGCGAACGGCCCGACCTCGCCGCGAACGCCGTCGACGAGACCATGCGCCACGCCACGATCGCGTCAGGCACCCTCCGCATCGTTGCCGAGGACGCCGAGTTCGGCGGCTACCTGTTCCCCGCGGGGACCGTGGTCATCGCGAATACCTCTGCGGCCAATAGGGATAACGCGGTCTACGAGGACCCCGATCGCTTCGACATCACTCGCGAGTCGGCGCTAGCGGTGTTGACCTTCGGCGGCGGCGTGCACTACTGCCTCGGCGCCAACCTCGCGAGACTGGAACTGGCCGAGGCGCTCAGAATCCTGACGCATCGGATGCCGAACCCTCGCATTACCGGACCCGTCCCGTGGAAGCAGATGACGAGCATCGGTGGTCCGACTAGTCTTCCGATTGAATTCGGCTGACGGCAAACAACTTCCGGGAGGTCGCCGTGTCCACGTATCACGCATATGAAGTGAGCGGGCAACGAGAATTCGACCTTGTCGAAAGGGAGCTGGTCAGTCCGGCGGCGGGCCAGGTGCGCCTCCGGGTGCTCAGTTGCGGGGTATGCCACACCGACGCGATCTCGGTGGAGGGCATGCGCCCGAACCCGGCCGAGCCGGTGGTACCCGGCCACGAGATCGTCGGCGTCATCGACGCGCTCGGCGACGGCGTCACCCAGTGGGCTGTCGGTCAGCGAGTCGGCGTCGGGTATCTCGGCGGCCCTTGCGGAGTGTGTCACTGGTGCCGCCTGGGCGACTTCGTCAACTGCGAAAATCAACCGTTCACCGGGCAGACCGTGGACGGCGGGTACGCAGAGGTGGTCTACGCCCGCGCGAGCGGGCTGGTCCGCATTCCTGACGCACTGGGTTCAATGGACGCCTCCCCTCTGCTCTGCGCGGGTATCACGACGTACAACCCGCTGCGTGCACTCGACGCGGATGCCGGTGCGCTGGTGGCGGTCCAGGGCATCGGCGGCCTGGGCCACCTCGGGATCCAGTACGCCAAGAAGCTCGACTACCGCGTCGCAGCTATTGCACGTGGAGCCGAAAAAGAGCCTCTGGCAACCAAACTCGGAGCCGATCACTACATCGACAGCTCGGCCGTCGACCCCGCGCACGCGCTGCAAGAGCTCGGTGGGGCGGTCGCGATCATCGCCACGGCCTCGCGCCGCGCGATCAGCTCGTCGTCGTCGGCGCTGGCGACGACCCGATCGAGGTTGACGGCGTCGCCCTGATCTTCGGGGGCCGATCGATCGTCGGCAGCCTCACCGGCACGCCGATCGAGAACGAAACCAACCTCGAGTTCGCCGTGACGCACGGCGTCGCGGCGATGAACGAGGTGTTCCCGTTCGCCGAGGCGCCCGCGGCGTATGAGCGAATGATGTCCGGCCAGGCCAGGTTTCGGGTCGTCCTCGACGTCGCACGAACCTGACGCCGCGCGAAGTGGTGACTAGGCCTGCACGTTGGACGGCGGGCTCGTGATCGTGATGACACCGGTCCAGTTGCACATGCACGTCGAGGTATTGGTCAGCGCGGGCTGCCCGGCGATCAGTACCGTGGGCGCTCCCGGCGTCCACGGTGCCGTGGTCATCGGGATACACGGCTGCGGCGTGAATACGCCCAATGCCGCCGCGGTTGCCGCGATGACCTGCGGATTGGCCGGGCTCATGCACATGCCGAACGGCGAGATATTTGCGCCCGGCTTGAAGTCCATGATCGTGGCGGCGGGCTGCGAGGCCACCATCACGCGCGGCGCGGGCAGCACGGTAAGCGGCGACGGCGTGGTTCCGAACGAGCACTTGATCATCGCGCCGTTGCCTACCACGCCTCCTGGCATGGCGTCAGTTTAGGCCCGTTGGCTGCCCGATCGTCAGTGTTTCGATTCGCGCCAGCCCCGCTCGAACGGCAACCGCCACGCGTTCGGCGCGATGAGCTGATGGATCGCGTTGGGACCCCAGGTGCCCGGTTGGTACATCTTCGCGGGCGGCGGATTGTTGAGCAGATCCATCGACCGCTCCCACAGCGACTCAATGCCCTCAGCCGTGGTGAACAACGTGTGGTCGCCACGCATCGCATCGAGGATCAACCGCTCGTAGGCCTCCAGGACGTCGCCCGCGGTGTCGACCTCCTGGGTGGCGAACTGCATCGACAGCTTGTCGAGCTTCATCCCCGGTCCAGGGCGCTTGCCGTAGAACGACAACGAGACCTTCGAGTTGTCGCCGAGGTCGAACGTCAGATGATCGGGACCTTGCGAGCCCACCCCGGACCCGGCGGGGAACATCGAGCGCGGCGCCTCTTTGAACGCGATCGAGATGATCCGGATCCCTTCGGCCAGCTGCTTTCCGGTCCGCAGGTAGATCGGCACCCCCGCCCAACGCCAGTTGTCGACCCCGACCTTGAGCGCGATGAACGTCTCGGTATCGGAGTCCTTTGCAACCCCTTCCAGCTCGCGGTATCCCGCGAACTGCCCGCGCACCACGTTGCGCGGCTCGACGGGCAGCATGGACCGAAAGACCTTGTTCTTCTCCTCGCTGATCGCCCGTGGCTCGAGGGCAGTGGGCGGCTCCATCACCACGAACGCCATCACCTGGAACAGGTGCGTGACGACCATGTCCTTGTAGGCGCCCGTGCTCTCGTAGAAATTGGCCCGCTGATCCAGCCCGAGCGTTTCGGGAATGTCGATCTGAATGTGGTCGATGAAGTTGCGGTTCCAGATCGGCTCGAACAGGCCGTTGGCGAACCGGAACGCGAGAATGTTCTGCGCGGCTTCTTTTCCGAGGAAGTGATCGATGCGGAAGATCTGTTTCTCGTCGAATGTCTCGTGCACGAAGTCGTTGAGCGCGATCGCACTGTCCAGATCAGTTCCGAACGGCTTTTCCATCACCACCCGCGAGCGCTCGACCAGCTTCGCCTCGCGAAGCATGTCGATCACGGCACGCGCCGCCTTCGGCGGAACCGAGAGGTAGTGCAGCCGCCGCACGTCGGGTCCCAGCTTCGACTCCGCTTCGGCCACCGCGTCGGCCAGCGCCTGAGGGCCGGCGCCCTGCGGAACGTAGGTCAGGTTTTTGGCGAAATCGTCCCACTGCCGGTCGGTGAGTTTGTGCGCGCCGAAGTTGTCGATGGCCGACTTGGCGATTTCCCGGAACTCGTCGTCGGTGAGCTCCTCGAGCGACGTGCCGATGATCTGGATGTTGGGGGCCAGCTCGGATTGATCCAGATAGGCCAGGCCCGGGATCAGCTTGCGCTTGGCCAGGTCGCCCGTCGCTCCGAACAGAACGATGACGTGCGGGTCGCACCTGAAATCGTCGTTCCGGCGCGGACGAGCGCCCGGTGCGGGATAGGAGATCGTTTGAGGTTTCTTCGAGGCCACGAGGGAGATACTTGCATCGCAAGGTGACCAACGCACGACGCATTGCCGATCCGCTGTCGATGTGCGGGAGGAATTGATGGGGAACGACCCGCGGCGACATCAAGCACCCACGAGTGACACCTGGCCCAACGGGGACCCGTGGTTGGACCTGGCGACCGAGTTCAGGCAGCCGGAGAGACCGGGCAGATGGACCGTGTTCACAGATCGGGAGCCGTGGCACGTCGTCGACGGCCGGGGTGCACTGCGGTTTCTGTGTGACGACCTGGCAACTGTGTACCGGGGCGACGGTGGGGAGCTGTACCGGCTGGATCCCGACCGCCTCCACGACGCGGGCGGTCAGTTGCTCAACGCCACGGTCGGCGGCCTGCTTGGCGGTCTCTTCGGCTCGGCCTCCGACGCCGACGAGAGGAACAACGAGAGGCGGAGGTCGGCGAACGCACGGGACCAACCGCCCTACGCGTGGACCATCCGCGAAGAGGGTGCGCTGATCATCGCGAAGGCCGCGAATGTCAGAGGCGGCGTCGACTTCGAGCCGCTGCCGTCGGGCTGGCAGAACAAGTTAGTCGTCGCCGCGAGGGCGACGCCTCACCTCGCGGCATACATTCGCGGGCTCGGCCCGCTGGCCTATCGAGTCACGGCCGGCGACAGCGCCAACGGCAGGGGTGAACTTCGCGGACCGGCCGGCCACGTCATCGCGACGGACCAATTCGCTTGCGCGCCAGTGCGGGACTCCGCGCTCGTGCGCCAAGGGGTCGTCAGATGGTCGATCGATATCGCCAACAACCCGTTTCCGCCCGGATGGTTGTTCGCAATGCTGCGGGCGACGAAGTCGATCGCCTGGTAGCGCAGCCTCGCTGACTCAGCCCATCCCCGAGCCGCACATTTTCCAACTGCCCTTTTCCTTGACGAAGGGAACGGTTCCAGTTTCGTTGTCGCTTGGCGACTTGGACCACGTGGCACTGACCGTGGCGGTGGCGTTGTCGCCGGAGACATCGACCTTTTGCACCGACAACGAGAGGGTTCCCTTTTCTTGCTTCTGCTCGCGCAACTCGGCAGGGGTTTTGTTCCTCGTGTCCTTATTCACCTCGTCGCAGAACAGCGCCGACATATCAGCGGGATCCGCATTGTTGATGTCGTCTGCGTAGGACTGTAGGACGTCCTTGATTTGATCCTCGGGCGACGAACTGCTGCTGTGCGACGACGAACTTCTGTTGTTCGACGACGAGCCGTTGTCCTTGAAGACGAAGAAGTACAACAACACCCCGGCCGCCGCCAACACCACGACCGCGCCGACTGCGCCAATGATCATCGGAGTCTGGGATCGCCGCGGCGGCACGCCCGGCGTGTACATGCCCGGCGCAGGGGGCGGCGCGGAACCGTACGGCGAAGCGGGGTACCCCGGAGTCGGGTACGCAGGAGTCGGGTACGCCCCCGCAGGGTAGGTCGGAGCAGGGTAGGCCGGCGGCGGCTTCGGCTGGCGGTGCTCCGTCCAGCTCTGACCGTCCCAATAGCGTTGTGCGCTCGGGTCTTCTGGGTCGTCGTACCAGCCCGGCCCCAGGGACGATGTCATAGGTGATCCTCCCGCTGGCTCGACTGCACCGTAGCGAGAGCATAGCGAGCGGCGTCAGAAATAGCTGCCGTGTTCAAGATCATCAAGCAGCCCGGCGTGGGTCGGCTGCCACCCGAGCTGCTTCTGGGTCAGAGCGCTCGATGCGGGCAAGTCGGCTGAGAAAATCATGCCGATGAAACCCCATGTGTCGAACGCGTCGTCGCGCGGGATCGACTCCATCTGCACCTGCAGTTTGCGTCCGATGATGCCGGCAATGTCGCGCACCGGTATGCCCTCGTCACCTATCGCATGCAGCCGTGCGCCCTCGAGAGCTGCTTCCAACGCCAACCGGAACAAGCGCGCAGCGTCCAACCGGTGCACGGCCGGCCACCGGTTAGTTCCGTCACCCGGGTAGGCGGCAGACTTCTTCTCCCGGGCAACGTCGATCAGCCCCGGGACGAATCCGCGATCACCGTCTCCGTGCACCGTGGGTGGCAGGCGCACAACAGAGACTTTGACGCCTTGCGAAGTGAATTGCAGTGCAGCGTCTTCGGACAACCGTGGGCTGTTCGGGTCGACGTGGTCTTCCTCGGTGGCTATGCGGTCCAACGAAACCCCGACCATCCCGGACGCAACGACCATGGGCCGGCCTGATCCTGCGAGCGTCTCACCAATGGCGTCGATGGCGCACCGATCGGTCTGCGCGGCGCCGGCGTAGTCGGTGAAATCGTGGTTGTACGCCAAGTGGATGACACCGTCAGCATTCGCTGCGCCGGCGCGCAGGCTGTCGAGATCTTCGATGTCACCGCGGTACGGCAGCACCCCAGCAGCGCTCAAAGCCTCAGCCGAGCTGTCCGAGCGGGCGAGGCCGAGGACGTCGTGATTTGCGGCGATGAGTTCTGACGCGACGGCCGAGCCGATGAAGCCCGACGCTCCGGTGACGAATACGCGCATGATGCTCCCCAATCGATGTGATGTCAGTTGCTGTCATCACTCTACAATGCGATGACAGTCGCTGTCATCGCCTAGGATGCGGGGGTGGGCCGCTGGGAACCGAATGCGCGAGGGCGCCTTGAGCAGGCGGCACTGGAGCTCTACGGCGAGCGCGGGTTCGACCAGACGACGGTGGCAGACATCGCGAAGCGCGCGGGCTTGACGGAACGCACGTTTTTCCGGCATTTCGCCGACAAGCGTGAGGTGCTGTTCTGGGGCGAGGGCGGCCTCCACGACGTTTTCGTACGGTCCGTCGTCGATGCACCCGAGGCAATGCCGCCGATCGATGCGGTCGGCTCAGCGCTTGAGGCGGCCGCCGGGGTGTTCGACGGCCGCCGCGACATCGCACGGAGCCGCCAGGCGGTCATCGCGGCCAACCCGTCGCTTCAGGAACGTGAGCTGATCAAACTGGCCTCCCTCGCCTCGGGGATTGCCGAGGCGCTGCGCTCGCGCGGCGTCAGCGATCCGGCGGCCAGCCTGACCGCGGAAGCGGGGATCGCGGTGTTCAAGGTCGCCTTCGAACGCTGGGTCGACGAGACAAACAATGAGGACCTCAGGCTGCACATCCGGGAGTCGCTCGCCGAACTCAAAGCCGTAACCGCGGGCCGCAACTCGTAGGGCGGCCGCTCGCCGAAATTCACGTTACGCAGCGCTCTACTCGACATTTCGCTACGTAACGTTGATCTCGGCGTCAGGTAGGGCCGTGACTGAGCGCTGTGCGTCGGGATTTGGCTGCGGCCGGCGCCTCTTGCGCAGGCCTGGGATCAGTATGGGCACCGCCTCGCGATATGCCGCATACCTGCTGCCTAGCGACGCCGACAGGTCGCGCTCCTCCAATTGCATCGCGATCATGATCCAGCCCGTCGTCGCTGCCGCGAACAGCAGGTGGCCCACCGTCATCGTCGGGGCCGACCAAAACGCGACAATGAAGCCCAGATTCAGCGGGTGGCGCACGACGCGGTAGAACAGCGTTGTACGAAAGCCTGTTTCGGCCTGCGGCCGTGAGCGCCACGCCGCGTACACCTGGCGTAATCCGAAAAGCTCGAAGTGGCTGATCATGAATGTCGAAGCGAGCACGATCACCCAGCCGAGCCAGAACAGTGCCCATATCGCCACTCGCGCCGGGGTCGACGTGACTTCCCATACGACGGCGGGAATCGAGCGCCACTGCCAAAGCACCAGTGCGAGAACCAGACTCGCGAACAACACATAGGTGCTGCGCTCGACGGGCTGCGGGACGAAACGCGTCCACCACCGCTTGAACGCCGGGCGCGCCATCACGCTGTGCTGAAGGGCGAACGCCGTCAATAACACAAGGTCGACCACCACGGCCTGGCCGACGGGTGCGCTGATGGCGTTGTCGACGGTGCGCGGGACCATGAGATCGCCGACGAACAAGATCGCGTAAACGAACACCACCAGGAACAACAGATAGCTGATGGCGCCATAACTCAGACTGACAAATCGGTTCATGGACAGATCATCGGTGGCACAGGCGTCCCCAGGCATGAGGCAAATGCCTCAATTCGCGCTCCTGCCAACCAATCCCCGCTCGAGGGCGTACATGCTTGCCGCGACACGGCTCGAGACACCGATCTTGGCGTAGGTGCGCTCGACGTGGTTGCGCGCGGTTTTCTCGCTGATCACAAGTTTCGCGGCGATCTCCTTGTTGCTCGCGCCCTGGGCGACGAGCCGCAGCACCTCGACCTCGCGCGCCGTCAGCCCGTCGGGGCGCGGCTTCGAACTGCCCTGCATGTGACCCGCCGCATGCAGCACCGCATCGGCTGCGGCGCCGTCGAGTTCGCCGTCGCGCACACGGGCCTGCAACCGGCGCGCGGCACTGGCCGGGGTCATCGGCTCGCGGTACGGCCGCGGCTCCACCGCCGACTGATAGCTCACGGCACACGCCACTAGCCGGTCCGGTATCGACAGTTGCCGAGCCGACAATCCTCGGGGATAGCCTGAGCCATCGAGGCATTCGTGATGGTTTGACGCGATAGCAGCCACTTCCGACAATCCCGGAACCCGCTGTAGGATGCGCTCGGTCAGGTATGGGTGCAGTCGCACGCGTTCGAACTCCGATGTCGTCAAACCGCCTTGCTTCGACCAGATCTGATTCGACACTCCGATCCGGCCGATGTCGTGGATGTGCGCGGCCCTGCGCGACGTCACCACCGCATCGGCGTCGAGTCCGATCGCGACCGCCGCGTCAGCGGCGAGCTGCGCTGTTCCGCGCGAATGACCAAGCGTGAAGGGGCATTTGAGGTCGACGAAGTCGCCGAGGGCGACGAGCAAGGTGTCGAGCCCTGTCTCGTCAAGCGTGCCGTGCCGATCCGGCGCATGCTGCAGGGCAGTCGCCCACACGTCACCGGTGGCCGGGACAGCGAGGATCCTCTCGGCGTCGCCGACGAACACGTCGACCACCGCCGGGTCGAACTGACCGCCACGGCGACTCCGGACCATGGCCACCGCGCCGCCGGTGCCGTATTCGCGTTGATGCACCTCGGCCATGTCGGCGACCTGGGCCACGCGCATCTCGATCGGGATCGCGTCGCCTTGCACACCGTTGGGCAGACCACCTCCGTCGAAGCGTTCAAACGTGTAACGCATTGCGGTCTGGACGTTCTCACCGAGGCCGATCCGCTCGGCCAGCAGGGCGGCGGAAGAACAATGAGAGTGAATCAGGCGCGAGATATGCCCCCGCGCATTGGCATACAGCGTCACCATCGTCTTGAGCCGCTCCAGCAGTGACTGCCCGTGACCGACGTTGGTCAGCAGGAACCGCTGGTAGGGCAGGCCGGACCAGTCGACCAGGTATGCACTGCGACGCACCGCGATGTCGTCACCGAACCAGCGCGCGTATTCGTGGGAGTCGGCATGGCAGCCTATCCACATGATCAACGTCGTGTAGTAGACGCAGTCGCGTTGCTCAGGCGACAGCCCCAACCGGTCGGCAAGGCGAGTGGCGATTAGCGCCGATCTCAGCATGTGCTCGGCGGGTTGCCCGAGGCCCAGATCGATGGCCACCGACAGCGCCGCCAGAACCTCCGCCCGCGTTGGCATCTGGGCCGGCATGGCGGAGGTCATCTGACGATTCTGCGCTCTCGGCCGTGCCCGGTCAGCTGGAAAGCTCAAGACGGTCATTGCGGTGCCTAATCGGGTCGAACGGATCGAATCGGCCGTGGCCGACCACGCAGATGCCGCGCTGCGGCAGCCGGAAGTCGCCGAGGCGGGCTTGCTCGGGCAGTGGCCCGATCGGCCCGAGATCCTCGCCGCGTACCACTGCGGTCGACGAAGCCACCGACCACACGCGTTTCGGCGCGATCCGGAAGCCCTGTCCGTTGGGGGCCGTTCCCGTGAGCCGGATTGTGCCCAGCCCGAGGATGGGTCCGACGACTCGGCTCATGACGGCAAGCACGGGGCGGCTGTTCCACGCCGCCACGGGCAGGCGCGTGCCGATCGCGGTCATCAACCTGGTGGCCGGCGTCGCCTCGATGTCGAGATGCCAATCGAGCAGCCCGTCAATGGAGATGGACAGCGACCAGGGCGTCGGCCAGCTCATGTCGATGTCGCAGACCGCCGGGTCGACCGGTGTCGCGGAGCTGAAGTACCGCGAGCAGCTCTGCGGGCCGGGGGTCGTGGCGTAGAAAGTCCACTCGCCGGCAGGGTCGCGGTGCCACACCGACAAGTACGCCGGCGAGAACGACGACGCGGGAAAGTCCCGGAAGGCGAGGTAGTGACCACTGACGAAGGGCAGGCCCATCACGCCGAAGCCGAGCACACGCTCGTCGTCGCCGGGGGGTAGGGGCAGGTGGCGGGTGGCGGCCGCGGCCGCCTTGGGGGTGATGTGTGTGTTCACAGGGTCAATGTTGGCTCGGGCGGGCCATCGCTCGAATGAGGCATTCGCCTCAAATCCCGGCCACCGCGCGTCCTGGCCCGCGGGTAACCCGCTCGTGAACATCAGTCGGCTGGCCTGCACCGCGCCACGGTTGCGGTTTGGATGAACTGGGAACGCTAGGCACCACGAGATAGAGAAGTGGGTGTTGCGATGACTGCAGTGCAATCGAGCTGGCATTCAACCGAGCTTTCAACGCCGAACGACGAGACGCTGGCTCAGATCGACCGATGGTGGCGAGCGGCGAACTATCTCTCGGTCGGCCAGATCTACCTGCTGGACAATCCGCTCTTGCGCACGCCGCTCTCACGCGAGGACGTCAAGCCCCGGCTGCTCGGGCACTGGGGAACGACGCCCGGCCTCAACTTCCTCTATGCACATCTGAACCGGGTAATCAAGGAACGTCAGCAGTCCACGATCTACATCACGGGCCCAGGCCACGGCGGCCCTGGCCTGGTCGCCAATGCGTACCTCGACGGCACCTACTCCGAGCTGTACTCCGACATCACCCGCGATGTCGAAGGCATGCAGCGGCTGTTCAAGCAGTTCTCGTTTCCTGGGGGCATCCCGTCGCACGTCGCCCCCGAGACGCCGGGCTCGATCCACGAGGGCGGCGAGCTCGGCTATGCGCTCTCCCATGCCTACGGCGCGGCGTTCGACAATCCCGACCTGTTGGTGGCCGCGGTAGTCGGCGACGGGGAGGCCGAGACCGGAGCGCTGGCCACGAGCTGGCACTCGAACAAATTCCTCAATCGCACCCAAGACGGCGTCGTCCTGCCGATCTTGCACCTCAACGGCTACAAGATCGCGAATCCGACTGTGCTGGACCGGATTCCAACCGACGACTTGCGCAGCCTGATGATCGGCTACTGCCACAATCCCTACTTCTTCGAGGCGGCTGAGCAACAAGACCACGGCTCGGCACACCGCGAGTTTGCGCTGCTGCTCGATACCGTGCTCAACGAGATCGCCGAGATCAAGGCCAGGCCGGCCGACGACGAGACGACGCCGCGCTGGCCGATGATCGTGTTCCGCACCCCGAAGGGGTGGACGGGGCCGGATTACATCGACGGCAAGAAGACCACCGGCTCCTGGCGGGCGCATCAGGTTCCGCTCGCCAATGCCCGCGACACACCGGAACACCTCCAGGTGCTCGCCGACTGGCTGGCCTCCTACCGGGCGTCGGAATTGTTCGACGACGACGGCGCGCTCGACTCGACGATCGCCGAACTCGCGCCGACGGGCACGCTGCGGATGAGTGCGAACCCGCACGCCAACGGTGGCGAACTACTGAAAGCGCTACGGCTGCCCGACTTTCGCGAGTACGCGGTGGACGTGCCTTCGCCTGGAGCCACCATCTCCGAGTCCACCAGGGTGCTCGGCAGCTGGCTCACCGACGTCGTGCGGCTCAACCCGCACAATTTCCGCATCTTCGGCCCCGACGAAACCGCGTCCAATCGCCTCCAGGCTGTCTTCGACGCCACCGACAAGCAGTGGAACGCAGAGTTCTTCGGCCCCGAGGTGGACGAGCATCTGGCCCGCGCGGGCCGCGTCATGGAGATGCTGTCCGAACACCAGTGCCAGGGCTGGCTCGAGGGGTATCTGCTGACCGGGCGCCACGGCTTGTTCAACTGCTACGAGGCGTTCATCCACATCATCGACTCGATGTTCAACCAGCACGCCAAGTGGCTCAAGGTCACCAACCACATCCCGTGGCGGCGGCCGATCGCCAGCCTCAATTACCTTCTGTCCAGCCATGTCTGGCGTCAGGACCACAACGGTTTCAGCCATCAGGACCCCGGCTTCATCGACCATGTGGTGAACAAGCGGGCCGAGGTTGTCCGCGTCTACCTTCCACCCGACGCCAACACGCTGTTGTCCACGTACGACCACTGCCTGCGCTCGCGCCAGTACGTCAACGTCGTGGTGGCAGGCAAGCAGCCCAGCCCGGACTTCCTCACGATGGAAGAGGCTGTCGCGCACTGCACCAGAGGGCTCGGTATCTGGGAGTGGGCCGGCTCGGAGAAGCTCGGCGAGGAGCCCGACGTCGTGATTGCGACGTGCGGCGACGTGCCGACGCTGGAAGGGCTCGCCGCCATCGACCTGCTGCGCCAACATCTGCCCGACCTGAAGGTGCGCTTCGTCAACGTCGTCGACCTGATGAGGCTGCAGGACGAAAAAGAACATCCGCACGGGCTGTCCAATCGCGAGTTCAACATGATCTTCACGACGGACAAGCCGGTGATCTTCGCCTACCACGGCTATCCGTGGCTGATCCACCGGCTGACCTATCGTCGCACAGGCAATGAAAACCTGCACGTGCGCGGGTACAAGGAAGAGGGAACCACCACAACGCCTTTCGACATGGTGATGCTCAACGATCTCGATCGCTACCACTTGGTGATCGACGTGATCGATCGGGTGCCGTTCCTGGGCTCGAAGTGCGCGACGCTGCGCCAGCAGATGGTGGACAAGCGCATCGCCGCGCGCGAGTACACCCGGGAGCACGGCGACGATATCCCCGAGGTCCGCGACTGGAGATGGCCCACCGTCCACGGCGAGTCGTTCGGCGCGGGGACGGCGGCCACGATTTCGACCGGCGGTGACAACGAGTAGGCACGCCGCCGCCGGTGTCTGGTTGTCTGCGATGACACTTATCGCAGTGTCGCCTTGTCCGTCTATACATCGACACTTGTGCTGCGACCGTCGACGATCGGATGGTCGGAGGTGCCGCACTGTCTCCGAGGCTGACCTACGCCGGAGGGAGTCTGGAGATGATTCCGTACTCAGACGGCATTCCGGCGCGGCGGTTCCCGATCGTCAACGTGGCTCTGATCGCGGCCAACTTCGCGGTCTTCTTGTTCTACGAGCTGCCGAATGGCGACGCAGCGATCAACCAAGCGTCGTTTTACGCATGCGATGTGAATGGCACCTGCCACATGGGCGTGCCCTGGGGCGTCGGCTGGATCACGTCGATGTTCATGCACGCGGGGTGGGATCACATCCTCGGGAACATGCTGTTCCTGGCGATCTTCGGCAAGAACGTCGAGGACGCGTTCGGTCGACTGGGCTATCTGTTGTTCTACTTCGCAGGCGGATTCGCGGCCACGATGCTGCAAACGGCCATGACGTTGTTCTTCGCTCCGGCGTCCGACGCGCAAATTCCCAGCCTGGGTGCGAGCGGCGCGATCGCCGCGGTGATGGGCGCCTACTTCGTGCTCTATCCCACCTCCCGTATCCAAACGTTCCTGTTCTGGTTCCCGATCAGCATCCCTGCGTGGCTTTTCCTCGGAGGCTGGTTCCTTTATCAGTTCTTCGAGGGCAACAGCTCGCTGATCCATCCCACCGAAAACGGTGGCAGCGGCGTCGCATTCTTCGCCCACGTCGGGGGATTCATCTTCGGTTACGTTGTGGCGCGGATTCTCTCCGGCACAGGCGTCATCAGTGCGCAGGCACCCGCGCGTGACCAACTGAACCCGTTGGCCTAGAAGATGGTTCTCTGCTTGCCGCGCGGATCTTGACCCGCGGGAAATCGGCGCAATAAGGCCTCCTGCACAAAGGACGCGACCAACTGGCCGTCGTCGGTAAAGATGTGCCCTCGGCCGTAGGTCCGGCCTGCCCCGGTGGCAAGCACCTCGTGGTCGATGAGCAGCCATTCCCGGACGTCGACAGGCGAGTGGAACGACAGCGACTGCGTCAGCACACCAGTGGAGACCTGGGTGTGGGCCATCGCCTGACCGAGGTCGGGGTGCGGGCGCATCGCTGTCGCGATCAGCCAGCCGTCGGTGGTGTGCGCCAGCAGTGCGCGCTGCAAAGCGTCGTCCCGCGGCGCCTCAGGAAACCGAACCCAGAGCTGCAGCAAGGCAGGCCCGATCAGCCCGGGGTCGTTGACGTCGACATTGTCCACCACGATCGTCTCCGGCGCGGTCAGCGCATGCGGCCGCGCCTCGGCGGGGTCAGGTGGTGCGACATCGGGCATAGGAATCTGCCAGCGGACAAGGTCAGGTTCTTCGATGTCACACAGGATCAGGCAGCGTGCACAGGTGCGACCGCCCTGCAGGAAGCTCACGGTCGCGCTGGCGATAGTGCGACCGTCGTGCATCGGCTCGACGACGATGTCGGCCGGCTCGGCAACAATGACGCCACGGGCGAAGACCATCTGTACCGATTTGACGCGCTTGCCGGGGATTCGGCGGTCGGCTGCGACGATCGCCTGACCGAGCAGCTGTCCGCCGAACACCACGCCTCGTCCGGCGCTGAAGTACGGCGCCCGCAGCACCCCATCGTCGCCCTCGGCCAGCGTGAGCGCGGCGAGCAAGTCCCTGTGCAGTTCCTGTGCCGAGGTCATGTTTGAGCCCAAAACCGTTGCGCGGCAACATATATCGCGTGCATCATCAGGACGAGTCTCCCTTGCGGTGGTGGTACACCCGTGCACATTTCATCGTTACGTTCATTTGTCGTTCACTGTTCCGCGCGCGGTCGTCAACAACCTGTGTCAGCATTTCCGTTGTGAGGGTATGTCGTATCGCAATGGTGGTTGTTCCGGTGGTAGCCGGGTTGGCGCCGCTCGCTGCATCTATTCCGTCCGCATCGGCGCAGCCGTGCCCGGATGTCGACCTGGTGTTCGCGCGCGGTACCACCGAGGCACCCGGGTTGGGTCCGACCGGCGACGCTTTTCTGAGTTCGCTGCGTCCGCGACTGGGCACCAGGTCCATGAATGTCTACGCGGTCGACTATCCGGCAACCACCGACTTCCCCACGGCTCTGGACGGCATCAGGGATGCGAGCACCCACATCCGTGCGACCACCGCGGCGTGCCCGGACACCAAGTTGGTGTTGGGCGGGTTCTCGCAGGGCGCAGCTGTGATGGGCTTCGTCACCGCAAACGTGATCCCGGACGGCGCGCCCACCGGGGTGCCGAACCCGATGCCGGCCGACGTGGCCGACCATGTCGCGGCCGTCGCGCTGATGGGCAAGCCCAACGACCGGTTCATGCATGCGATCAACCAGCCGGACGTCGTCGTCGGCCCGGCGTACAAGGGCAAGACGATCGATCTGTGCGTGCCCGACGACGCGATCTGCTCGAGCGGGACGGACTTCAACGCGCACACGCAGTATGCCGACCAAGGGCTGACCGACCAGGCGGCCTCCTTTGTCGCGGGCCGTGTGTTGGCGAGTCTTCCTCCGGCTACCCCGCCGCCCGCGCCCACGTCGACCCGGCCCGCTCCGGCCGCACCGCCGCAGGCGCTCGCTGCCCCCGCCCCTGCCGCGCCGGCACCCGCGCCTGCCCCCGCCGCACCGCCACCATCGTCCGTGCCGGTTGCACCACCGCCGTCGCCTGCGGCGCCTCCGCCTGACGGCACACAGCCCCCGCTGGCAACCCATGCACCGCTTCCGCCCGGCACCTTGCTGATGTGCTCCACCACGTGCAAGGTCGTCGGAAGCTAACGAAGCCGAAGGCGTGCAGGCCGAGCGTCGACTTTTCGTTCAAAAACCCGCCAAAACTCGATGGGTAATCGACGTTCGGCGCCAACGAGACTGCGAACACCTGGAACGAGCCGAGAGTTCGCTTGAGCTCCGGCTTGTAGCCAAATTCTTCGGCCGCTTCGGCATCCGGGAAACTTCCGTCATGTTGGCGTCGTCTTCTAGGTATCGGAGCCATGAATCGGGATCGGAGCCATGAATCTACGCGAGCGTCACCCTCACAGCACCGAAATCTGAGCCAGACGGCGTGAGGCGACCTTGAAGAGAAGATCGGCCAGTGTGTGGCCACTCGGCGAGACGACGGTCGGGCGGTATTCGATGTCTGAGCGTGTCGGCCGCATGTCTGTCTCGGCAACGGAGGTGATCCTCCCGCCAGTGCGCACAATGCCGGCAGCCAACGAGGGATCTCCGGCGAGGTGAATAACCGTGTCGACGCGACCGTCAAGGAGGAACCGCACCTTTTGCATCGCCCGTGCCGCGTCTGTGTCATCTGTGACGACGGCATCCGCGCCGAGCCTGCGCGCCAGGTCAACGTCGCCTCTGTGCGTGACTACGGCGACCACGGCGCCGCGAGCCTTCGCGAGTTGCAGCGCAAACCCGCCAACCCCTCTCACCGGACCATGAATAACCATGTTTCCGAGATGCGTGACCCCCAGCGCGTCGAGCGCGCTGACTGCCGTGATTCCAGCCAGTCCCACCACGGCGGCCTGCGCGGGGTCCATGCCGTCTGGGATGGGGGCAATCAACTCCACCGGCACAGCCACCTTCTCGGAGAAGCGGCCAGGCTGCCCGAATGCTCGCGAAGCCGTGACGCCCGATACGTACATGCCGACGTTGATGTAGTCGACGTCGGTGCCGACGGCGGCCACCGTGCCCGCGAAGCTGCGGCCGTCCACCGGCGCAGCGGTCACGTCCACAACGACTTCATGGGCGGCGGGAGTCGGCTCGTCGATGTCGATCAGTTGCGGCGTGAAGCCCGTTCGGGTCACTCCCATTGCGTTCATCGCTGCCCCTTCATCGCTGCGGCTACGTCACTAGCCGGTTAAACGTTTAAGTGGCAGAGATATTTCCGGTTCAACATTTAAGTTAGAATCAGGGCGTGGCCGCCGAACATGAGCCTCGATGGTTGGATGCGCAGGAGCAGCAGATCTGGGCTCAGCTGTCGACGATGATCCTGAGGTTGCAGCCGGTGTTGAGCACGCAACTGCAGCGAGAGTTCGGTATCAGCCAGTTCGAATATCTCATCATGGCGCGCCTGTCGGAGACGCCCGAATCGACGATGCGGATGAGCGTCCTCGCCACGCTCACAGGCAGCTCGCTGCCACGACTATCCCAGGCGGTCGGCCGCCTGGAAAAGCAAGGATGGGTCGCCCGGCGCCCGGATCCCCAACACAGCCGCTACACCCTTGCGGTACTCACCCCTGCGGGGCTTCGCCGCCTGCAGGAAGTCGCCCCGTCGCATGTGGCCGCCGTGCGTGAATACGTCTTCGATCGCCTGACGCAAGCTCAGGCTCGCCAGTTGGGTGCAATCTGCCAGCGCATTCTCGACGGCCTGCCGCCTGACGAAACCTGGCCGACCACCGCATCCACCTGAATCGCGACCTGTCTTCAAGGAAGCATCGGCAGCTGTGGTGTAGATCACCCACCTCTCCTGGAATCACCAATCGGGGCTCCCGCTTGTACAGGTCAGCGGTCACTTAAACATTGAAGTGACTACCACGAACGCAGAGGAGTCATTATGAGCACCGTCACACCCATGGTCGCCAGAATGGGCGCCTCGATGACACGCGCAGCGCTGTCGGCGATTCTCGTTGCGCTCGCCGCCACCGCGATTCTGTTCGGCCAGCTGGCCGGGGCGTCGACGGTCTCGGCGCAGGCGCGTGCCGCCAGCGACGCGTGCGCCAACGTCGAAGTCGTATTCGCCCGCGGCACCAATGAGGCCCCCGGTGTCGGTGCGACCGGTCAGGCATTCGTGGACGCGCTCAACGCTCGACTGCCAGGAAAGTCGGTCGACGTGTACGGCGTGAACTACCCTGCGTCGTTGAACTTCGGGCAAGCCGCCGACGGAATCGTCGACGCCGCCAACAAGATTCAGACGGTCGCGACGAACTGCCCAAACACCAAGATTGTCTTGGGCGGGTACTCGCAAGGTGCCGCGGTGGCGGGTTACACCACGACCGACGCCGTTCCGGCCGGATTCGACCTGCCGGCAGGCATCACCGGCCCCATGCCTCCCGCAATCGCTTCGCACGTCGCGGCAGTAGTTCTGTTCGGGACGCCCGACACCTGGTTTCTCAATCTGGTCGACCACGGCGCGCCGCCCATCACCATCGGCAAGCTCTATGCGGGGAAAACCCTCCAGCTGTGTGCAACCGGCGACCCCGTCTGCTTCCCCGGCGGCCTCGACCGCTCCGCCCACAGTTCCTACAAGAACAACGGGATGGCAGACCAGGCAGCCGATTTCGCCGCACAGAAGTTGGGTGCCTCCGCCAAGGCTGCAGTAGTGGAGCAAACCGCAGGTGAGGTCGGCGCCAACCAGCCGGCTGCAGCGCCTGCGCCCGAGCTTGATCCATCACAGGGCAACTGAATACCACCCACCGTCACCGAGCGACGGCCGGAAGCGAGTCTCAAAGGACCGCTCCCGGCCGTCAGTCTTATTCGGCCAGTAGTTGACGAGTTTCGGTCCAGTCGACCATGAGCCGGCGCTGGCTGAAGTACCAGAGTCCGTCGTGCTTGACGAAGCTATCCAGGTAGCGGATCGCTGCGACCATGAGGCTGCGCTGCGATCCGGACACCTTGACATGGTGAGCGAGGCAATAGGCGATTCCCGAGGCGCGATCACCATCGACCACGGTTGTGGATTGACCATTGAAATGCATGGTCGCTTCGTAGGCGTTCAGATCGTCGAACACCGGCGCAAGCGCCGCGCGACCTCTCACCTCCTGGGTCGCGGTTCCGCTCCCCTCCATGTAGACCAGAAACACGGCGTCTTCGGTGAAGAGCGCCATTTGACCGGCAGCATCACGCCGATCTGCGCAGTATGCGTACGCGTCGATCAGTTCTCTGATCGCCAACTGGTCGGCTGCTTGTTCGCCTGACAGACGGACGCGGGCCGTGCGCCGCACGTCCTCGGATGTCATTGCGCTGACTCCATCCCCCACCATTCGCATAGCTGTTGGTCCGCACTCGGCATATTGATTGACATATCATGTAACTCTACTACTGTGAGTGCGGTGGATGGCCGACTTGTCCGCGTCACGCTGAAGCCGTTGGTATGTGGCGGGGCAACTCGCACAGCCATGCCGGCACACGGCCGAGTCGGTTCGTCGGTGGTGACAGATAATTAGTTGATATATCATGCACTGAAGAGGTCGTTCGTGACGAGTATCCCCGAGTTGATGCAGACCCATCTGTTTGGCGTATTCAACGAGCGCGATCGCCTCAAGCGTCAAGCCGCGATCGCGCGAACCTACTCTGACGACGTCCGGTGGACAGATGATGACGGCGTGACGACGGGGCGATCCGCGCTGGCCGCCAAAGCTGAAGCGCTGCAGCAACAACTGGGTGACCTTCAATTCATTGCGGCTGAGCCGCCGTACCAGACATTGGGTCTGGGCTACTTGGCATTCCACGTCGTCGAGCCTGGTGGTGACATTCCACGCGTCTCAGGATTCGATGTTGCGATCGTGCGCGACGGGGTGATCGATGAGCTCTACACAGTGCTTACCCACCAGCACGCATGAAGGAGCGTAAGAAATGGACAGCGACTACAGCGCGAAAGAGACAGCCGACGTTCTCATCGTCGGAGGCGGTTCGGCGGGGGCCACGCTGGCCGCGCGCCTGAGTGAAGACCCCAATCGTCGTGTTCTCCTGCTGGAGGCCGGGCAGGCATTCGCGCCCGACGAAGTGCCGCCCGCGTTGAGCAACGCGGACAACGTGGCCGCGCAAGCCTTCGATTGGGGATACACCGCTCGCGGCGGTGCTCATTCCCCGGAGATTCCCGTACCACGCGGGCGCGTGTTGGGCGGCAGTTCGGCGGTCAACGCTGCCGTTGCGATACGCGCTCGGCGATCCGACATCGAAACGTGGGGCCAGCACGGCGTGGACGGATGGTCATGGCAGGACGTACTCGACACGTTCAAGGCGATCGAGAACACGGATGTCGGCGACGACGCGTACCACGGACGTTTGGGCCCGCTGTCGGTTCGCCAACGCACACAGGATGATCTGACACCCGGGCTGCTGGGCTTCATCGACGCAGCTGTCGCCGAAGGATACAAGCGCGTCGATGATTTCAACGGGAGTGACGCCGAAGGAGCCGGCGGATACCCGGTCAACATTGTCGACGGCGTGCGGCAGAGTTCCGCAGCGGCCTACTTGACCGACGAGGTGCGTCAGCGGACGAACCTCACGATCCTGGGTGGGGTCGTGGTCGACAGGGTGCTCTTCGACGGCACGGCAGCGACCGGGGTCGTCAGCGGTTCGGGAGTGGCATACACAGCGAACGAAGTCATCTTGTCTGCAGGGACGTACGGAAGTCCCGCCATCCTGTTGCGGTCCGGTGTCGGCCCCGCACCCGACCTCGCCGAGCTAGGCATTGCCCCTATTGCGGATCTACCAGTGGGACAACGTCTTCAAGACCAACCGTTCTTCTACAACGCATACGCGCTCGCAGCCGACGCCGTCCAAATGGCTCCCGCGACGGGCGCATTGCTGTGGTTCCGCTCGAGCCTGGCCACCGAGGGCGAGCTGGACATGCACATTAGTGCGACCCACCTACTCGACGGCTCCTACAGTCCCACCGGAGGTGCCATCGTGCTGGCCACCGCGGTGGTGCTGCCCGATTCCGTTGGCACTCTTCGTATCTCGAGTTCGGACCCGAATGAGCAGCCAGTGATCGACAACAACTTCCTGGCGACTGAGCGCGACCAGCTCCGCATGCTCGAAGGGGTCCGGCTCTCTCGCCGTCTCGCGCGCAATCCTGTATTCGGTCCGCTTCAGGCGGGTGAGCTCATACCGGGCGACGCGGTGGGTGACGAGGCGTTGGCCGAGGTGGTCGCCGCCAATCTCGCAGTGTATGGCCATCCGACCTCGACTGCCCCGATGGGGGGTGCCGACGACCCCTGGGCGGTTGTGGACTCTCTCGGTGCTGTCCGCGGCCTATCGAACCTGCGGGTCGTCGATGCGTCCATCATCCCTCGAATCCCGTCAACCGTAACGAATCTCACGACGATCATGGTCGCCGACCGGATCTTCGGCCGCGTTTATGGCAAGACATGGCGTTAGGGATACACCCCGAGCTTCTCCACATTCTGGGTGGTTCCGGGACAAAGAGGGCCGGGCCGCCGATCGGAGACATCGACGACCGGAGGAAGAACCTCTCGGAAGGGTTCGCCGCACTGGCGGATTCTGGCGACGCGGTGTCGGGGGTCGACAGGTGCGATTCCTCCACTGTCACGGACGACGGTGCCGGCCTCAGACTGTCGTGGTACCAGGACGCAACGACGGAGCCTCCCGGTAGCGCAGTCTTGTACTTGCACGGGGGCGGATTCATTGTCTCTCTCTTGCCTGCTTATGACCGCATGATGCGCGCATACGTAAGAGCGACAGGCGTTCCGATGCTGTTGGTCGACTACCGGGTCGCACCCGAGCATCCCCATCCGACTCCGGTCGAGGACTGTTACGCCGCGCTGTGCTGGCTCGCCGACAGTGCGACCGAACTCGGCGTGGACCCCAAACGCATTGGGGTGATGGGAGAAAGCGCCGGAGGCGGACTGGCCGCCGGTGTGGCGTTGATGGCTCGTGACCGCCGGGGGCCGTCAGTGGCGCAACAAATGCTGTTCTACGCGATGCTCGACGACAGGACAGTCCGCCCCGACCCCGAGCTCCCCTCGGAATATCTCGTATTCACCTACGACGACAACCAAACGGGCTGGGGTGCACTGCTCGGGCCGGCTCGGCAGGGCGAAGAGGTGCCGCCGTACGCCGCGCCGGCGCGGGCCTCAGATCTTTCCGGGCTCCCCGCTACCTACATCGATGTCGGCGACATCGACATACTGCGTGACGAAAACATCGACTATGCAAGGCGGTTGATGACCGCCGGCGTTCCCACCGAACTGCACGTGGTGCCGGGCCTGCCCCATGGTTTTGACATGGTTGCCCCCGAAGCACTGGTGACGAAGCGGGTCATCGCGAATCGCCTGCGACGGTTGGCAAGTCTCTGAGGACGGTGAACACGATGACAAGCGACCGTTTCAACCTGGCAGACAAGTCGGTGTGGCGCGTCGGCTACGGCGCGATGCAGTTAGCCGGCGACGGCGTGTTCGGGCCGCCCCGCGATCGCGATGAAGCTGTTGCAGTGTTGCGGGCTGCTATCGATGCGGGCGTCAATCACATTGATACCGCACAGTATTACGGGCCGGTAGTGGTCAATGAGCTGATTCGCGAGGCACTGTCCCCCTACCCCGACGAGTTGGCTTTGGTCAGCAAGGTGGCGGCGCGCCGCGACGACGTCGGCGCGGTCCTGCCCTACGACGAACCCGACCAGCTTCGTGCGGGTATCGAAGACAATCTCGCAACCCTGGGTGTTGATCAACTGACGGCAGTGAACCTCCGGGTAATGGACAATGCCCCGCCGAACGGGCGATTCGTCGGTCAGCTCGGCGCGTTGGTTGCCGCACGAGATGAAGGCCTTATCGCAGGGATCGGGATCAGCAACGTCACACTGCAACACGTCCTCACAGCGGTCGGGGTGACAGACATCGTCTGCGTGCAGAACGCGTACAACCTCGCGGACCGATCATCGGACGCCGTGCTTGCGGAGTGCATCTCCCGAGGAATCGCCTTCGTTCCGTTTTGTCCGCTGGGCTGGCCGAAGGAACAACACGATGTCATCCGGACGAATCCGGTCGTTACTGCCATCGCGGCCCGCCGGGGCGCCACGCCGGCTCAGATAGCACTCGCGTGGCTGTTGTCCGTCGCGAACAACGTCCTGCTCATACCCGGCACCAGGAGCCGCAGTCACCTCACAGAAAACCTTGCTGCTGGTTCGTTATCGTTGGCCAGCGACGAAATCGGCAGCCTCAGTGCAGCGTTCAGTCCTCAGGAGACCTTATGACCATGCCCGCAGTGGTTCTCAACACCGATCGTCTGATCGTCATCGAGGATCGGCCTCGCCCGACCCTGCGCCCCGACCAAGTCATTGTCGAGGTAGATCTGTGCGGGATCTGCGGAAGCGATCTTCACGCAGCCCAATTGCCGCAGGTGTATCACGGGAACTGCATCATGGGGCACGAATCAACCGGGCACATCGCGGCCGTCGGCGCGGACGTCGCGGATTGGACCGTCGGTCAACGCGTGGCCGTCAACCCCAACGGGAACGTCGACGGAGACTGCAAATACTGCAAGGCCGGTCAGCCGAACTTTTGTCGTCAGGCAACGCTCGAAACAGCGCTCGGCCTGCAGTCCGACGGTGCGCTCTCACCGGAGATGGCCGCCTTTCCGTCCCACCTGCGGGCCATCCCAGATGGCCTCGGAATGCGGGAAGCGGCATGGGTGGAGCCCGCGGCAACAGCGTTGCGCGCGGTCGAGCGGGCAGGCGAACTTCAGGGCCGCACCGTGTTGGTCACCGGCGGCGGCCCAATCGGGCAGCTCGCCTGCCGCCTGGCACATCTGAAGTCGCCCAAGAACCTTCTGCTCATGGAGCCCTCCAGCGAACGCGCACAGTACGCCGCCGCGTCGCATGCCACGGTGGTCACGCCTTCCGACGTTCCGGCTGACAGTGTCGATGTAGTGATCGAATGTTCGGGCAACGAGGCAGCGATCGAGAACGCTCTGAATATGCTCACCCCCGGCGGCACCCTGGTAGCGGTCGGCGCGGGCCACGGTAGCGGATTCGACACCGCAACGATATTGATCAAAGAGATCACGGTGCGTGGATCCTACACCTACACAGACGAATTCGAGCGCACGATCGGCCTTCTCGCGACGGGAGCACTCGTCGTTGCCGACCTCACCAGCATCATCACACCACTTAAAGATGCCCTGAGCGCCTTCGATGCATTGCGCACCGGCCGAATCATGAAGGCGCTCATCGCACCGAGCCAAGCCTGACGGCCAGATCAGATCGGAGACGAGATATGACCACCGCACAACCCACTGACAGCGATCTTATTCGGACCTTGATCCGTGCAGTTGACGCCGGCGATGACGCCGGCATCGCGGCGCTAACGGCAGCCCAGGTGCACTTTCGCTTCGGCAATGCCGAGCCGACCGACACCCGAGAGGAGCTCGTTGCGGCAGCAGGTGCATTTCGCAAATCGATAGCGGGACTGCGCCACTCGATCCTCGACCTGTGGGAAGTCGATGACGGCACAGTGATTGCGATCATGGACGTGCACTACGAACGGCTGGACGGCCGCGAACTGGACTTGCCGTGTTGCAACGTGTTTCGGGTGCGCAATGGATGCGTGGACAAGTACCTCATTTTCATGGACGTCAACCCGGTCTTTGCGACGTAGCGGCCAAGCGACAGCGGTTGTCGCTCGGGCAAAACCAACATCGACTTTTGGAGCGCCTGATGGGGTTCTTGTGACTAAACCGGTTTGGGCAGCCGGCGGCTGCTATCCATATTTACATGATGTATCATGTATATAGTCGAACGGCGAATACCAATTGCGCTCTCAAGAGAGGACCGAGACTTGACCAACGACAATGTGGCCACCGTCCGCAACGCTTATCAGATCGCCGAACGAAAGGATCTGGAAGCGTGGATCGATGCGTTCACTCCGGACGGCGTGTTCACGGACAATTCGGTGGGCGCCAGCTACCGCGGCCGTGAGCTGGCGGATGTGGTTCAAAACTACGGCACCGCATTTTCGGACATGCACCGCGAGCTCTATCAGATCTACGCCGACGGCAACGTCGTCGTTGTCCAACTGGCACTGCAAGGTACGCACGACGGCCCGCTGCAGCTTCCCTTCGGCGTCTTACCCGCCACCGGAAAGCGAATGGACGCGCCATGCTGTGACGTTTTCGAGCTGCAAGACGGCAAGATCAAACGGTTCGACTGCTACCCAGAGGGGTCGATCATCTTCGCTCAGCTCGGAGTCTTGACCAATCTTGAAGGGGCACTTGCCCACTGATGACAGGCGACTCCTGTTGGCGCGCTCAGAGGGGTGTGGGCGGCAGCGATGAGTTCAGGTTGAGACTGGCCTGGATGTGTTCGAGCGCAGCAGTGAAGGGCGCGACGAGCTCGTCTGGTAGCGGCTCGAAGAACAGTTTCTTGACGAGCAACGCGTGCCCCGGCGCGGCGTCGACCATCGCGTCCATCCCCTTCTTGGTCAACACCGCATCGGTCGCGCGCCCGTCACTGGCGGATTGACAACGTTCCGTGAGGCCGCGTTCACTCAGCCGGCGCAGATGGTGTGAAACCCTGCTGCGTTCCCATCCAATCATCGCCGCCAGGTCGGTGACCTGCATCGTGTGATCTGGCGCCATGCTCAATGCATTCATCACGTGGTAGTCCGCCAACGAGAGGTCGCTGTCGCGTTGCAACTGCCGGTTGATCTCGTAGTTCATGCGCAATTGAACGCGCATGTAAGCAAGCCACGCACGGAACTGCGTCGGGGACAACCATGGACTGTCGCCGGGCGATGTGCGGCGGGCACGCGCCATTTTCACCGCCTTCCTGCTGGACTTTTCACTCTGATTATCCGCGATCGCCCGCAATTTCGCGGTGCTCCGGTCGTTCTGCCGCTACAGAAACGCCGCATCGAGGTTGGCGATGTCGCGGTCGTGCAACCACAGTCGGCACGCGCCGAGGTTTTCGGTGAGGTGAGCGCGGGTGCGGGTTCCCGGGATGAGCAGCATGTGGGGACCAAGGGCCAGCAGCCACGCGAGTGCGACTTGCGCCGCGGTGACACCGTGGCGGGCAGCCACGGCGGCCACGGCCCGGTTGGTCAGGATCGCCTCGCGCTGTGCTTGCGGATAACCCAAAGGGCAGAACGGCACGAACGCGATGTTGCGCACCGCGCACTCGTGAACTATGGGCAGGCTATTGCGGTCCGCGAGGTTGAAAAAGTTTTGCACGCAGATAATTTCGGTCACTTCGAGAGCTCGCAGCAGGTGGCCGCGGGTGACGTTGCTGATCCCGATTCCACCGATGAGCCCCTCGTCTCGGGCTCTCACCAGGACGCCAAGTTGGTCGACGAAGCGCGCATCGGGCACATCGTTGTCCATCACACGCAGGTTCACCGCTGTCAGCCGGTCCACACCAAGGGTGGTCAGGTTCTCCTCGATGTCGGCGCGCAACTGATCGGAATCGTCGACGGGCAACAGCGCGCCGGACTCGTCGCGCCTGGCCGCCACCTTGCTCACCAGCGCGAGCTCGTCGGGATACGGGTGAAGGGCCTCGCGGATCATGTCGTTGACCACACCGGCACCGTAGGTCTGCGCGGTATCGATGTGATTCACACCAGCGTCGACCGCGGCGCGCAACACGGCGACGCCCTCGTCGCGGTCGCGAGCCGGGCCGAATACACCGTCGCCGGACAGCTGCATCGCGCCGTAACCCATGCGCGACACGGTCTTGTCAGCCAGGCGATAGCGGCCGGGCGTTCGTTGACCCATCAGCCGCGCAACGGCTTCAACGCGCCGGTCCAGCTTTCAAGCTGGTCGAACAACGTGACGGCGGTGTCGTCGTGCAGAGCCGCGGGGGTGAACGCGGCGAAGTTCTCGAAGTCGGTGAATAAAGAGAACGACAGTTGCTGACGGACGGTGGCGATCTGCAGTTCGGCGCACACCCCGCGCAAGTGCTCGATCGCACGCGCGCCGCCGAGCGATCCATAGGAGACGAAGGCCGCCGCCTTGTTGTTCCACTCGGCGTAGAGGTAGTCAATGGCGTTCTTCAGCACACCGGACGTCGAGTGGTTGTACTCGGGGGTCACGAAGACGAAGCCGTCGTAGGAACCGACGGTGTTCGCCCACGCCTTGGTGTGGTCGTGCTGATACTGCCCGAATGACGGGGGCATCGGCTCATCGAGGTGAGGCAAGGGATAGTCCGCGAGATCAACGATTTCGTAACGTGCGCCTGTCCGCGCTGCCGCCCGCGCAAGCACCCAATCGGCGACCATTCTGGCGTGGCGGCCCGGCCGTGTGCTGCCGACGATGATTCCGATCTTGACATCAGTCATGGCGTCCCATCCTCAAGTCGCTTCGCAGCAGAGGCGATTCCACTACAAGCATAAACTGATTGACATGTCACGTACAGCTATTAATGTTGGACCTATGCCTAGAGCGGTGCAATTCGATTCGTACGGTGGGGTTGACGTCCTCGAAGTGCGCGAGGTGGCCCGCCCCGTACCAGACGCCGGCGAAGTTCTGGTCGAGGTTAGGGCAGCCGGAATAAACCCCAGCGAAGGCGTGATCCGCAGCGGCGCTCTTGCCGATCAATTTCCGGCGACGTTTCCATCTGGTCAAGGCAGCGACCTGGCGGGAGTGGTGGCCGAACTCGGACCCGGAGTCCGCGATTTCGCGATGGGTGACGAGGTGATCGGCTTCTCCATGCGCCGGTCCAGCCACGCCGAATACGTGACAGTGCCGGCGGACCAGTTGACCGCCAAGCCACCCGAGGTCTCCTGGGACGTCGCTGGGGCGCTGTTTGTTGCGGGCGCGACGGCCTACGGCGCTGTGCGCGCAGTAGGCCTCCAACCGGGAGAGACAGTGGCGATAGCAGGTGCGGCCGGTGGCGTCGGCTCGATCGCGACCCAGCTCGCACAACGCACTGGCGCGACGGTCCTCGGCATCGCCGGGGCCTCCAACGACGCCTGGCTCGCCGAACACGGAGCGATCCCGGTCAATTACGGCGACGACCTACCGGCCCGGCTGCGCGCCGCAGCGCCGTCCGGGCACATCGATGCGCTCCTGGATTTCTTCGGTGACGGATACGTCGCCATGGCGATCGAGGACCTTTCAGTGCCGCCCGACCGGGTTGACACCATCGCCGACTTCGCGGCCGTGGAACAGTTCGGAGTGTTGTCCGCGGGCGGCGTGGATGCCGCGACTGCGGCGGTGCTCGCCGAACTTGCCGATCTGGTCGCACGCGGTGAGCTCGAAGTGCCCATCGCGGGAGTCTTCGCCCTCGATGAAGTGCGCGATGCATTTCGGGAGGTGGAATTGCGCCACACCCGAGGCAAATTGGTGTTGCGCCCGTGAGCGACTGCGGTTGAGGAGATGCGTATGCCGATAGCGTTTCCGAATGAGTCGCGGGAGCATCGCGAAGCACGCGATGCGCTCCTTCAACAGGAGGTTGATCTTCAGCGGCAAATGGAAGCAGTTGTGCTGCAACGAAAATCACTGCCGCCCGGCGGCGAGGTCCCTGAAGACTATGTGTTCGACCGAATCGGCGACGACGCCGCCCCCACGACGGTGCGAATGTCGGAGCTGTTCGGTGACAGCGACACACTGATGCTCTATCACTACATGTTCCCGCGCCACTCGCACGACGGTCGACCCCGCCCGACGAGCGGGATCTTCTCGGAACTGCCCATAGCTGAAGGGCCGTGCCCATCGTGCACCGCACTGATCGAGATGTGGGACAGCGCGATGCCCCAATTCGACGGTATGGGCGGCAATCTCGCGGTCGTTGCCAAGGCCCCCATCGAACAGGTAGCGGCGTTCGCGGAAGAACGGGGGTGGCGGCACGTCCGGATGCTGTCGGCAGCCAATTGCAGTTTTCGCCGCGACTACGGTGGCGACGGCGCTGACGGTCAGCCTGTGCCCCTGCTGACCGTTTTCAACCGGTTGCCCGACAACGCGATACGGCTGCACTGGGCAAGCGAACTCATGTTCGCGCCCGCCGACGATCCGGAACCGGACCCAGCACAGCTCGACGCGGTCGAGCCGGTCTGGACACTGTTCGATTTGGCCACGATGCCACGGTTCCGGCGATGGCGCCTTGCGCACCCGCCCCAGAACTGGTGACGACGGTCTCACTGGAACCAACGAGGAGGCACCATGCCAGAAGTCAACGAGTTCAACCGCCGCAACATCGAGGAGTTTCGCGGCAACCATGGCCGGCTCGGTGGGCCTTTTGAGGGCGCACCGGTTTTACTCCTGCACACGACGGGAGCGCGAAGCGGCGAGGAGCGGGTGCACCCGTTGATGTACCTGGCCGACGACGGTCGCTACCTACTGTTCGCCTCGGCCGCCGGCGTCGACCGCAGCCCAGCGTGGTACTGGAACCTCGTCGCCAACCCTGACGCGAGCATCGAAGTCGGAGACGAGATTCTCGATGTGCATGCCGTTGAACTGCATGGAGCAGAGCGCGACGCGAAGTACACCGATCAGGCTCAACGGTTTCCGCAGTACGCGGAATATCAGCGCACGACGACACGCACCATTCCCGTCGTGGCTCTGACACCCAAGTCGACCAGGTCGTGACGACGGGCCGCAGCGCTCCGACAATCCCGGAGGGTTGACATTCCGCGGCCGCGCAACGAACAATCCGCGCCATGTCAGAGGAGCTGACCGCCGAGCAGGCCGCCGCCCGATTGACGCCTACCGACACGTTGGGGATGCCGCTCGGTCCTGGACAGCCGCCGGCCTTCATGCGCGCACTCGGTCAGCGCGACGATTGGACAGAGCTGCGCATCTTCGGCGCGCTGATCGCGGTGGGCACAGAACTGTTCTCGCGCCCGGGCGTACATTACGTGTCAGGCTTTTTCGGGCCGTTCGAGCGGGCGCTGCGGGACATGGGCGCCGACGTCGAGTTCGCGCCCGCGGACTTTCGCCGCTTCGGCCCGCTGCTCGAGGCCCAGTCACCGCGTGTAATGACGACCGTCGCCACGCCTCCCGATGCTGACGGCTGGTGTTCACTATCGCTGCACGCCGGCGGAACGATGGGCGAATTGCACCGCGCGGGGGCCGATCCCGACCGGCTGCTGGTCGTCGAGATCTCTGATCGGTATCCGCGGACGTTCGGGCTCGGCACGCAGCATCGTCATGCGCTCCACGTCGACGAGATCGACCTCCTCGTGCGCTCCGCCGATGCGCCACTCGCGCTGCCCGGCGGGGGTGCGCCGCCCACCGAGATCGACGAGGCAATCGCACGACACGCCGTCAGCTTCATCCCGTCTGGGGCAACACTGCAGACCGGGATCGGCTCGATTCCCAACCAGATCGCCACGTTGCTTGCCGAGGGAGAAAACGGCGAGTATGGGTTGCACAGCGAGATGTTCACTGACGGCTGCATGCATCTGCATCTCGCAGGAAAAGTCACCAACACCCGAAAAGGACAGTACGACGGTGTGAGTGTGACGACGTTCGCGTTCGGCTCTGACGAGCTCTACACATGGCTCGACGGCAACGAAGACGTTGCGTTCCTTCCGGTAGAGATCGTCAACGCGCCAGATGTGATCGCCGCCAACGACAACATGATCACGATCAACGGTGCGCTGGCGATCGACGTGCACGGCCAGGTCGTGTCCGACACGATCTCCGGCGGTCAGTACAGCGGGATCGGCGGCGCCGAGGACTTCGTGGCCGGAGCGGGGCTCGAGTTGTCGGACCGCTCGCTGATCTGTCTGCCGTCGACTTTCGAGAAAAACGGTGTGCTGCAGTCACGTATCGTGCCGTGGTTCGGACCCGGCGCCGTGATCACGACACCGCGACACCACGTCGACATGATCGTCACCGAATATGGCGCCGCCGAACTCGAAGGCAGGACTGTCCGTGAGCGAGGTGAGGCGCTCGCGGCGATCGCGCATCCGCAGTTCCGCGACGAGCTACTTGCCGCCGCCGAACGCGCGTCGAGGGGCCGTTCGCCCGTCGCGTGACGCTGAGCGGCCGCCGCCACGTTTGGCCCACGACAGCGCCGGGTAGGTATTCGAAGTTGGGAGTGCGGCAAGCGGGGAGGTACTCGGCGTGGAGGTCGACATTTGCCCCGCATGTGGCTATCCCAAGATCGGCCCGGGATTCTGTGCTGCCTGCCTTCGGGTGGACGTAGCTGCGGGGAATTCTCCAGTTCTTGTCGACGTAGCGGTCGGTCGATGCACCAGTTCGCGGAAGGAAGAGGGCTACCGTGTCCAACATCGTCGGTTCACTTAACTCACTGATCTGGCTCTTACTTGTCATCCTCGTGGTCGCCGTCGCTGTGTGGGCGGTGCGAGTGGCACTGGCACCCCGGGGCGACCGAGCATATCGCGAACAAACCGTCGTCCAGCAGCCAGTCGCGCAGGCGCCCGCCCAGTCCAGCGGTTTGACTCCCGGGTGGTACCCAGATCAAAACGATCACAGAATGATGCGCTACTACGATGGTCGAGTCTGGACATCTGAAACGCGTAACACCGCGTAACGAATAGCGGCTCTTTACTTTTCGATAGAAAGGCACCGGGTAAGCCGCACTTGCTCGCCGGCGACACGTCCGAGCGATTAGTGTGGTTAATACATCAGTCCACGAATCAGCTCCGCTGGAGGAATGTCTTCCAGGGCGATCAATCCTTGGGGAGCGCGGCAGATCCAGTCGATCGCATTGACGACTCGCGCCGCGGTCGACAGGCACCCCGCCTCGGTGACATCGAGTCCCGGGTGGGCCACATGTGTGTTGAGTTCGACGCGCGGCTCTCCCTCGACCACAACTCGATGTACGCCGGGGCGACCGTCGGGCGGGTAGGCCCATTCTGGCGCCGACGCGGCCGTGAGCCGGGTGATGTGTTCCATGGTGATCACCGGATCCCCGTCGCGAACACCTTCGACCGCGAATTTGACTGCCGCCATTTGTCCGGGCTCCACCGTCGCCATCTTGCATTCGATCCGCGTGTCGGTGTACCACGGCTCGATCCGCTGACGGACCTCGTCGAGCCCCACGCCCAGCTGATCGGCGAGATTGCGCACCGCGCCACCCCACATCGTGGTGAGGACGCCCGGCAGGAAGAGCATCGGTGTCTCGTCATCGGCGCTCACACCGAAACCCATTGATTTGCCCGTGAATTCGAAATCGTCATAGTTTGCGTAGTCGAAGATCTCCTGGACGGTGATCGACCGGGCGCGCGTCACCAGACTCAGTGCGGAATGCACCTCGGTGTCTCCGGAGTAACCGGGATCAATACCGTTGACGTACAGCGACGCGTTGCCTGCCTCGCAGGCCTGTTCCAACGGGACCCGGAGCCAGTCGTCCGCCTGGCGAGGCGTGACCAGCCACACCATCGACGTTGCCGCGATGTTGATGCCCGCGGAAAGGAACTTCGTCATCTGGTCGATCACTTCCATCGGCCGCGTTTCACCCTGTGCGGTGTAGACGACGCAATCCGGCTTCAGCGCGATGAGCGCGTCGATGTCGTCGGTCGCGATCACGCCTGTGGGCTGGGTCAACCCACACAATTCGGCCGCGTCGCGCCCGATCTTGTTCGGGCTGGCGGCGTGGACACCGACCAATTCCAGATCGGGCCGTTCGATGAGCGCTCTCAACGAGTGGACGCCGACGTTTCCGGTGGAGAATTGAACTACTCGGCGCATCCTGTATCCGTCCTTGATCCAATAACTTGAGTCAGTTTAAGCTGCTCATCGCAGAGTAGTACAGCTCAAGCATATTGGTAAATAGTAACTTAACGCGAAAGATGCCGACCTGAGCGTTACTAACGTTGACTCTAGTCATTAAATGCTTCATTCGCACGTAAAGCGGGGTCCAGGACTGATGAGAATTTCCTCCCCCAATCGGAGGAGAAAGTTTTCCGCTCCCTCACCCTCCGTTGCACCGATTCACGCAGCCCCGATGCTCGGCGAGAGTTATTGCACTGGCAGTGACGACGGGCCAGACACCCGGAGCAACGAGTTCAAGGAGACAAGATGACCACCACCACCATGAAACGCCTTATCGGTTCGATCGCCCTTCCCGGCGTCGCCGCGGCGTTCATCGCGGGCGCTGCACTCGGATTCGCGGGCTCCGCGGCCGCCGACGCTGCCACCGTTCCCACCGACACAGACTCAAGCGCACAGATCGCCAGTCCGGTCGTCAGCCCGGCACCGCACAAGCCGTACTGGAACAACAAGCGCGAGTACTACGGCAACAACAAGCACGAGTACTACTCGTCATAACCGACCACCTATCGGCGTATTGGAGAATTCGCACATGACCAGCACCACCGACCTCGACCAGGTGCGCCAGGTGCAGCGACGGCGGTCGCTGCGGATCGCGGCGGTACTCCGAGTATGCGTCGTCGCGACCATGACCGGGGCAATGCTCATGGGCACCGCAGAACGCGAGTGGGCCACACAGTGCGTCTTGCTTGCGATCTTCGCGGTGATTGCCCTTGTCGCGGTCGTCATGGCGTTCACGCCCTCAGCGCCGATCACGCGACCGCGCATCCAGTTTCTGCTGGCCCTCATCGACGTGCTGATGGTGTCCAGCTTTCAAGTGTTGTCCGACGGCGGCTACATACCGCTACTGGTGATGGCGCTGCTGCCGATCATGGTCGCCCTCGACGTCTCGTGGCAGCGAGCCGCTATCGTCCTGGCTATCAGCGTTGCGGCTTTCACTGTCAGCATGCTCGAGGATCCGGTCATGCAGCCACATCTGGGCTGGGGCGAAACGTTCTTCCTGATCGCGATCTACGGATTGCTTTGCTGCGCAGCGTGGTTGGTTGTCTACGTTCAAGGTGAACACATCGACGAGATAGCACTGCTGCACGCGTCGCGCCAGGCATTGCTGGCCGACACGATGAGCGCTACGGAAGCGCAGCGTCGAGGGATGTCAGAGGCGATTCACGACGGCCCACTTCAGGATGTGCTTGCGGCACGCCAAGAGATTGCCGTGCTTGCGAAGGAGTCGCCTAGCCCGCATCTCACACGGGCCGCGGCCACCCTGCAAGAAGCGTCGCAGCGGTTGAGGGAGACCACCTTCGAACTACACCCCGCTGTGCTGGAGCAGGTCGGGCTCAGCGCTGCCGTCGACCAGCTGGCGTCGTTCACGTCCCGACGATCGGGCATCGACGTTCAGGCCACCGTCGACTATCCGACCCGGAATGCCATGGAGCCCATGGTCTTCGGCGTGATCCGCGAGTTGTTGTCCAATGTTGCGCGTCACTCTCAAGCCGACCGAGCCACGGTGACACTCGTGGTGACGGACGGACTCTGCCAGATCGACGTCATCGACGACGGCGTCGGCATCGGCCCCGAGGTCATGGAACGCCGGCTCTCCGAAGGACATATCGGGTTAGCGTCTCACCGCGCGCGCGTCGACGCCGCGGGAGGAACCTTCACGTTCATCGACGAGCCGTTGGGCACACATGTTCGTGTTCGCCTGCCGGTGCGCTGACCCGTCAGCGACGTCATTCCAGAAGGCGCCGCCGCATCGCCTCGGCTACCGCTGCACCGCGATCGGAAACCCCGAGCTTGTCGTACAAATTCTGAACGTGTGTCTTGACCGTGCTCGGCGCGAGGTGCAGGTGTTTTGCCATCTGCGGCACCGACAGACCGTCGGCGATCAGGCGCACCACCTCGGCCTCCCGTGCTGTCAGCACGTCCCCTCCGCCTTTGGACCTCTGCTTGACCTCGCTGGCCAGCCCACCGACGAGGTGGCTGGGCAGATAGGTTGAGCCGCTTGCGCACTTGCGTACGGCGTCGATGATCTCGTCGGGGTCGGCCTCTTTGGTGAGGTAGCCCGCTGCTCCCTCGGCGAGCGCCTTGTAGACGATGGAGCTGTCGTCGAATGCGCTCAGCAGCACCACCCTGGTGGGTAGCCCGTCTCTCGCGATCGCATGTGCGACATCGAGTCCGTCGAGCTCGGGCATCTTGAAATCGAGGAGTGCCACATCGGGTCGGTGCTCGCGAATCGCCTCTAGCGCCGCGCGACCGTCGCCGACTTCGGCGAGGACGTCGATCGTCCCGCTCGACATCAGGCAGCGGATCACTCCTTGGCGGAACACGGGGTGATCGTCGGCGACGATTACCTTGATGCGAGAAGTTGAACGAGACATAGGGGATCATCTTCGCACCGCAATGGCAGCCCGTCGGTGCGTTTGGTCATCGACACGGGCGTCTCGAGCACCTCACCGAAACGCGGCACAGGCCTAGACGTGGACCGCGGCGTACTTTCTCAGCTGGGATTCAAGCGCCTCCGGCTTTGAGGCGAGGCTGACGACCCCGCCGCCATCGCCGCGATCCTCGATGCCGAAATTGGGCACGAAATTGCGAATACGGCTCTCGCGCGCCAACTTTGACGGATAGTGCGGCAGCTGCGGCGCCGCGGAGCGAACCGGGTGAACGTGCCCCGGGGGCTGACCTGGTCCACGGCGAGGTCGACCAGGTCGAGCTCCTCGGGACGGTCGACGACGAGCGCTACGCGCCGATCACCAGTCGTGCCGCTGCTGGCGGCAGCAAGCGACGGGCCCGGTTAGCGGGCTGGTTAGCCCGCTTTGGGCGGTTTGAGCCCGTACTTGGGGCCGAGAGTGGCGACTGCTTTCTTGAGCTCGTCGCCGATGTCGTCGAGGCGATCCGCTTGTGACGCGTCGACGGCTGCGCTGATCGCCGCAATCAGATTGCCGTCAGGCGCCAGCAGCGGCGTGGCCACGGCGAACGCGTCCGCGAGCGTAACTCCCCGATTAAAGGCGAGTCGGCGGGAGCGAATCTCCGGGAGCTCGGCGAGGAACTGTCGTACTTCGCCTGCCTGATCGGGGCCGGCGAGGTCGAGGAGGCGGTCCATTTCGCCGTCGGGAATGTTGGCGAGCAAGATTTTCCCCGCGGCGCTCGTATACAGCGGGCGACGCGCGTGGGTGCGGGCGACGAATGTGAGGCTGGGAGATTCTTCGCCGACGAGGTCGGTGAAGACGATGGCGTTCCCGACGCGAACGCCGACGAGGACGGTGCAACGGAGGACGTTGGCCAACTCGGCCACGAACCGGTGATCAAGGGAGAGCGCCGCCAGCTTGTTCGCGCGTACGGCGAGGATGAACGGCCCTGGCCCGAGGTGGAACCGGCGGTCCTCCTCGATGAGATAACCGCGAGCGAGCAGTCCGTTGGTCAGCTCCTGAATGGAGCTCTTTGCCGCGCCGAGGGCGGTTGCCAGCTCGGCCAAGGTGATGCCGCGCGGGCTCAAGGACACGGTCTCGAGGATCTGAGTCACTCGGTCGACCGTGCGGTGCGGACGGGCGGGCATGCGGTGACGCTAGCAAGCCCCTACCAACGGATGCAGAAGGGCTTGCGCCGAGGCGCCGGGCACAGTACAGTACGGACACAGTCCGGATATCCGGTTATTAATCCGTAAATACGTACATATGAAAGGCAAGCCCATGACTGCACCCGTCTCTCCAGGCATGTTCCGCACCAACAGCGGCGTCCCGCTGCCGTTGGTCGCTTTACCGCAGGACGACCTGCTGACCGTGAACATCGACCAGATTCCGCTGCTCAAGGACGCTATGGGCCCCGGCATCCACATCAAGCCGCTGCGCCTGGACCCCGAAAAGGGACAGGTGGTGCTCATGGCCACCATGGCGCCCGGTTGCCTCCTGCCCGTGCACTACCACACCGGTACCGCTGAGGTGTACACGTTCTCGGGCTGCTGGAGGTACGCCGAGTACCCCGACCAGCCGCAAACTGCGGGCGACTACCTGTACGAGCCGGGCGGCTCGGTGCACACCTTCTACTGCCCCGAGGACAACACCGAGGACACCGTTGTGCTGCTCTGGATGGAAGGCGCGCAAATCGGATTCAAGCAGGACGGCACGTTGCACCACATCAATGACGCGACCTCCATTCAGCACGTGACCGAAACCGTGTCGGCGGCACAAGGCACCGGAACCGTCGGCTACATCCACGGCGGCAGCGCCGGCGTGGTCAAGTCCTGATCGGGGAAATGATCATGCCAGCGGCCTTTGACGGCGTCCGGGTCCTCGAACTGGGCCAGATCTACAACGGTCCGTACTGCGGGCTGCTGCTCGCACAGCTGGGCGCCGACGTCATCAAGATCGAGCCACCCGGCGGTGAGCAGCTGCGCTTCCGCTCGCACCAGCCGACCGAGTCCCACGAGTTCGTGATGCTCAACTCGAACAAGCGCAGTGTCGTGCTGGACCTGAAGACCGACGCCGGTCGCCAGGCGCTGCTCGACCTGGTCGAGACCGCCGACGTGCTGATCGAGAACTTCGCGCCGGGCACCATGGAGCGCCTCCAGTTGCACCCGGAGCGACTCCTCGAGCACAATCCGCGCCTAATCGTGGCCTGCGGCAAGGGCTACGGCTCTACGGGCCCCTACGCCCACATGTCGGCCATGGACATCACCGTGCAGGCGATGTCGGGCAGCGCCTCGGCCACCGGAGTGCCCGACGGGCCACCGACCAAGGCCGGCGCCGCGTTCGTCGACTTCTCCGGCGGCATCCACCTGTTCGCGGCGGTCAGCGCGGCCCTGTTCCAGCGCGAGCGCACCGGACGCGGCCAGATCGTCGAGGTGTCCATGCACGACACCATCTACCCGATGCTGGCGTCCAGCCTGGGCGGGCTGCACAACCACCCGGACCGACAGCTGCCCGAGCGCACCGGCAACCGACACTCGGGCATGGCGGTCGCGCCGTACAACATCTACGAAACCAGCGACGGATGGCTGGCGATCATCTGCATCTCCGAGCGGCACTGGCACGGCGTGGCAACCGCACTGGGCCGGCCCGAGCTGATTGACGATCCCAGGTTTCGCACCGAGAAGGACCGGGTCGCCAACATCGATGCGGTCGACGACGAGGTGTCTTCGGTTACCAGAACCCGCACCCGTGACGAGCTGGTCAGGGATCTGCAGGCCGCCGGCGTGCCCTGCGCGCCGGTCAAGTCGATCCGTGAGGTCGACACCGACGAGCACCTGATCCAGCGCGGCATGATCCGCTACGTCGAGCACCCCGCGAGGGGACGGGTGCCGGTGCCGGGATGCCCGCTGCGGCTCGGCGACTCGCCGGTGGGACCGCTGCGGGCCGCCCCGCCGCTGGGCGCGTCGACAGAGGAACTATTGGCGGAACTGTCCGGTGAGGAGACCCAGCATGTCGTTCACGCCTGAACCGGGAACCCCTCTCGCGGCGTACTACACCCAGACGCAGCCGAGGATCGGGGCCGTCCTGTCGCGACGCAGCCTCGGCACGCTGGACGCGGTGACGATCGGCCGCTACGCGATGACCATCGGCGCCACCGATCCGAGTCACGACGATCCGGTAGCCGCACGGTCGGCCGGTTACGCCGATGTGGTGGCGCCACCGAACATGCTGGCCGCGATCGTGGAGTGGGGTGTCGGCACCCCTGAGGCCCAGCTTCAGCCCGACGGAACTCCGCTCGACGGAGACATGCCCCTCGGTGACGGCGACCTCGGGCTGCGCGTGATGGGCGCCGGCGAAGAGATGGAATTGGTCAACCCCGTCACTGCGGGTACGGAGCTGGTGGTCGAAACGACCCTCGAGGCGGTCACTCCCAAACAGACCCGGTCCGGCCCGTGCGTGTTCGTCACCACCATCAACACCTTCTCCTCCGCGGAAGGTGCCGTTCTCAACCGCAACCGGCGCACCGTCGTACTGCGCAACCCCTTGCAGGAGTCGTCATGACCATCAACTTCCAAGTGGGAGACACGCTCCCACCGCTCAAGCACGCCGCTACGGCCTTTCAGTTGTTCCGCTACAGCGCGGTCACCTGGAACCCGCACCGCATCCACTTCGACGAGCGCTACGCACGCGAGGAGGGCCACGCCGGTGTCGCGCTGCACTCCCACCTGCGGGCGGCGCTCGCGTTGCGCTGCGTTGCCGAGGGCCTCGGCCCCGGCTGGCACGTCACGAAGGTCGCCTACCGGCTGCGCAAACCCGTCTATGCGCCCGCCGATTTGGCCTACACCGCCCGTGTGACAGCAACCGAGGACGACACCATGACGCTTGAACTGATCGAGCAGCAGCCCTCCGGTGAGGTCGGGTTCGAAGGGACGGCGTGGGTTACCAAGACGACCACAGGAGCGACATCATGACATCAGCACGTGAAAGAGAGCAGCGCCCCATCCGCATCGGCAACAGCTCCGGCTTTTACGGTGACCGGGCCTCGGCCATGGCAGACATGGCGAGAGCCGGCCACATTGACGTCCTCACCGGTGACTACCTCGCCGAGGTCACGATGCTGATCCTGGGCAAGGCACGCGCCAAAGACAACACCAGGGGCTATGCGGCCACCTTCCTGCAGCACCTGGACGCGGCGCTCGCGCACCTGGTCGCCAACGGGATCCGGCTCGTCGTCAACGCCGGCGGACTCAACCCCGCCGGGCTCGCCGACGCCACCCGCGAACTAATCACACACCGCGGCTACGACCTACGGGTCTCCCATATCGAAGGCGACGACGTCTTCGGCCGCCTCGACGCTCTGCAGCAAGCCGGGCATTCATTACCGCACCTGACGAGCGGCGAGCCCCTTTCGTCCTGGCCGCACCAGGCACTGACGGCCAACGCGTACCTTGGTGCATTCGGGATCGCCCGGGCTCTGGACAACGGCGCCGACATCGTCATCACCGGCCGCGTCGCCGACGCCTCGCTGGTCGTCGGCGCCGTCGCCTGGTGGTGGAGCTGGACCCCCGACGCCTACGACGCCCTCGCCGGCGCGGTCGCCGCTGGACACGTCATCGAATGCGGCCCGCAGGCGACCGGCGGCAACTTCTCCGGGTTTCGCGCCGTTTCCAACCTCGTGCACCCCGGGTTCCCGATCGCCGAAATCGACGCCGACGGCTCCTCAGTGATCACCAAGAACCCGGGCACCGGCGGTGCGGTCACCCGCGACACCGTCACGGCCCAATTGCTTTACGAGATCGGTGAACCCGCCTACCTCAATCCCGACGTGGTCGCCCACCTGGACACCGCCACGCTGACTGATCTCGGTGATGACCGCGTCGAGATCCGCAACGTGCGGGGCTCGGCGCCACCGGCGACGACCAAGGTCGCGATCACCGGAGTCGGAGGATGGCAGAACAATGTGCTCCTCGCGCTCACCGGCACCGACCTCGACGCGAAGGCCGCGCTCGTCGAGCAATCTGTCGACCGCTACATCGAAACTGCCGATGGGCTCGACGCGGTCGCGATCGACCGGATTGGGAATGCGCAGCAGGATCCCGAGAGCCAGAATGCGGGAACTGAGCTGCTGAGGATCGCGGTGCAAGGAACGAAAGAGGCTGCGGGGCGGACTTTTTCGTCGCGGATGGTCGAGCTGGCCCTGTCCAGCTACCCCGGGATGTACTCCCTCGGCCCGCCACAACCAGGGTCGGCGTTCGGTGTGTATTGGCCCGCATTGCTCGACCAAGCACTGCTCGAACACGTGGTGCACCACCACGACGGCGCAATCGAGAACATCGCACCGTGCAACCCCCAAGACGATCGGCGCGGGGTATCTCGGCAGGGCGATGTGTCGCTCCCACAATCGGTGCCGGCTTGGACGGACGAACTCGTCGTCGCCACGCTCGGTGAGATCGTGCATGCTCGCTCCGGGGACAAGGGCGGCGACGCGAATCTCGGCGTCTGGGTACGTGATGCGCAAGCGTGGGAGTGGCTCAAGTGGAACCTCACCGTCGACGAACTGCGACGCCTTCTTCCCGAGACACGCGCATTGCCCATCACCCGCTACGAACTGCCCAACTTGGGTGCGGTCAACTTCCTCATCCAAGGATTGCTCGGCACCGGCGCCACGTCGTCACTGCGGCTGGACTCGCAGGCAAAGGCGCTCGGCGAATGGCTGCGCTCGCGCGGCACCAAGGTGCCCAAATCTCTTGTCACAGGACAGCACTGATGAGCGGACCCGACGAGAGCACCATCGACGTCGTCCGCAAAGCCACCCGAGAGCTCGCCCGCAAGTTCGACTACGGGTACTGGCGACAGAAGGACAAACGCGGCGAATACCCGTCGGAGTTCGTCAACGCGTTCGCTCAATGCGGATGGCTGGGCGCGCTCATCCCCGAGGAGTACGGGGGCATCGGCCTTGGCATCGCGGAGTCCGGCGTGATGATGCAGGAGATCGCCGCCTCCGGCGCCGGCGCCAGTGGCGCCTCCGCGGTCCACTTCTACCTATTCCCACCCGAGCCAATCATCCGACACGGCTCGGCCGCGATGAAGCAGGAGTTCCTGCCCAGGCTCGCCCGCGGCGAGATCCTCATGGCGTTCGGCGTCACCGAGCCCACCGCCGGCGTGGACACCTCACGCATCAGGACCAAGGCCGACAAGGTCGACGGCGGCTGGGTGATCAACGGCCAGAAAGTGTGGATCAGCAACGCGCAAAACGCCGACAAAATCCTGCTGCTCGCACGCACGTCCCCGCGTGACGAGGACACGCCGCTGGACGGAATGACACTCTTCTTCACAGACCTGAACCGCGACCGGATCACCGTCCGCGAGATCGAGAAGCTGGGCCGGTCGGCGATCGACTCTAACGAGCTGTTCATCGAGAACCTCGAGGTCCGTGACGACGAAGTCGTCGGTGAGGTGGGACGAGGCTTCAAATACCTCATCGACGGGCTGAACGCCGAGCGCATAGTCGTCGGCCTGGAGGGCGTCGGCATCGGTCAAGCCGCACTGGAACTGGCGACGAAGTACGCCAACGAACGCGTGGTCTTCGACCGGTCCATCGGCCAAAACCAGGCGGTCGCCCACCCACTAGCGGACTCATGGATCCGCCTGGAGTCGGCTCGGCTCATGGCGATGCACGCGGCCGAGCTCTACGACCATCACCAGAACTGCGGCCTCCAGGCCGCCGCGGCCAAATTTCTCGGCGCCGAGGCCGGTTTCGTTGCCTGTGACCGAGCCATGTCCACCCACGGTGGCTACGCGTACGCGAAGGAGTACCACGTCGAGCGGCTGTGGCGGGAGGCCCGGCTGCTCCGCAACGCGCCGTTCTCGCAGGAAATGGTCCTCAACTACATCTCCACCCAAGCGCTGAAGCTGCCCCGCTCCTACTGAGGCAGCGACCGTCGGCCGCTAGACGACGCGGCCGAGATCGGCTATGCGACCATCAAGCCTCCGCCGCGCCACCACCGGTCCTAACTCATCCAGTTGAAGCTGGCTACGACAGAGGTCGCACGGATGAACATGCGCAACATGCTGTTTCGCGCGACCCGAGGATGTCGCGCGTATCGTCCACTTCCTCGCCGCGGACGCGTCCTCGTATATCAGCGGCCAGATCTGGAGCGTCAACGGTGGCATGGACATGTGACGCTGGCGGGACGCAGCAAGGGATCGACCCCCGGCCATTCCCATCAGCGATAGGGTGCGTTGAGTATGGTGATCGTCGATGGCGGAGCGCGATCCGCAGACAACACAGCAGGATCTGATTTCCGCAATCTCGTCGAAGTCGTCGTCGCATCCATGAGCAGCCGGACGGAAAACCCGCCAGCTTCCTGAATTACAGGCAGCCTCCAACTTCAGCTGCTCTTGCATTTTCAAGCTTTAACGCGCCTAAATACCATGTCTGAGCCGCGGTGGCAGGTAGTGGATTCGAACCACTGTAGGCATACGCCGACGGATTTACAGTCCGCTCCCATTGGCCGCTCGGGCAACCTGCCGTAGTGCGACTAGCAGGGTACAACGACCGTGCACCCTGGTCACAAATCCACGAGTCGTCGACGAGATTCACGTTATGCGGACAGCTACTCGCACTTCTTCTGCATACCGTGAATCTCGCTGATCCCGCCGCCCCGGCTTAGGCCAACCGGAGCGCAGCGGCAAGGATGTACCCAAATCACACGAACACCGAGGAGGGGACGGATCCAATGGCGGATTCATCATTCGACGTCGTCAGCAAGGTCGACCACCAGGAGGTCGACAATGCGCTGAACCAGGCCGCCAAGGAGCTGGCCACCCGCTTCGACTTCCGCGGTACCGACACCAAGATCGCCTGGAAGGGCGACGAGGCAATCGAGATCACCTCCTCCACCGAGGAACGCGCCAAGGCTGCCGTCGACGTGTTCAAGGAGAAGCTCGTGCGCCGAGACATCTCGATGAAAGCCTTCGACCCCGGCGAGCCCCAGGCCTCCGGCAAGACCTACAAGGTCACCGGCACGCTCAAGCAGGGCATCGACAGCGAGAACGCCAAGAAGATCACCAAGCTCATCCGCGACGAGGGTCCCAAGAACGTCAAGACCCAGATCCAGGGCGACGAGGTGCGCGTCACCTCGAAGAAGCGCGACGATCTGCAAGAGGTCATCGCGATGCTGAAGAAGGCCGACCTCGAGGTCGCCCTGCAGTTCGTCAACTACCGCTGACGCCTACCTCTGGCAGTCAACGAACAACTCAAAGTGCTTGGCGGCGTTCGTCGGCGGAGTCGACTGCACGACGGCCTCGCCGGTGATCGTGTAGGTGTTGCCCGCCGCCTCCAACGTCGCGGTGCCGCCACCGCCGTCCAACGGATAACCCAGTGAAGCCGCTGCCGATCACAATGGACACGAACTCGCGCGGAGACATCTGGCTGAGATGTACGAAGACATCGCGTGGAGCCTCGCCGGCATCGATGGCGAAACCGCGAGTATGCCCACTACACGACACCGATCCCTGTAGATCCTGTTTCTGACCGTCGATCGTCAACCGTGCCTTCTCAGTCCCGGCCGCCGTCGTCGAGGTCGCGTCCTCGGAACAGCCGACGACGCTCGAGCAGGCGAGCCCCAGCCGCGAACGCCACCGTGGCGAAACGTCGCATCACTGTCGTCGCCCTCTCGGCTGAATGTTGACTATCGTCGCAGCATACGGCGCCATTCCGAGGTTCCGGTCGCGGTCTGTGAATTTCCTGTACGTTGGGTCGGTTCGGGGATGAACGGGCGTCATCAACAGGGAGGGAACGCCATGATTCGTCGTCGAGCCGCGCACGCCATCGCCGCCCTTGCGGGGGTACTGGTCCTCGTACTCTCGCCCATACCAACTCGGGCCACAGCCGATCCCATTACGCCGAGGGAAGCCAACTCCGATCAGCTTCAGGCCTACCAATCCGTCGACAATTACTGGCGGATGCACTGGCACGAATTCTTCACCGGCGTGTACACGACGCCAAACGTCGTGGGCCTCTACAACAGCCGTCAGAATCCGATGCCGTGCGACGGTTCCCTGTGGACGTCGAACAATGCCTGGTATTGCGGCTCGACCGACAGCGTTGGTTTCGACCTGCGCTACATGGAGCAGGTTTACGCGTTGGGCGACAGCTTCATCTATCTGGTCGTCGCCCATGAGTGGGGCCACGCCATCCAGGCGCGGCTGGCCCCCAACCTCCGGTCGCGGCAGCTCGAGCTTCAGGCCGACTGCTTCGCGGGCGCCGCGCTGTACGGCGCTGCCCGCGACGGCACGCTGTATTGGGATGACGGCGATCTGGACGAGATCACCACGTCGTTGACGAGGGTCGCCGACAAGTACCCGTGGACGAACGTCGGGGATCACGGCAGCCCGACCCAGCGCATTAACGCATTCCTCAGGGGAGCCGGCGGGCCGCAGAAGTGCCTGCCGTAGGTCAGCTACCTCCGGATGTGGCGCAGCTCGGCGCCGTACCGATCCAGTAGGAGCCGCCGTAGACGTCGGCCTTGCTGTCACCGGCGACCGGAACGTTGTGTGTCGGTTTGCCTTTCAGCTCGTCGCACCACGCCTTGGTCGCTTGCTCGTAGGTCTTGAACCCGGGCGACTTCCTGTCGTACTGCAGTGGAGGATCATTCTCGCCGCACAGGCCACCGCCCGCCATATCGCACGGGTGCATTTCTTTGAGTTGCGACTCCTGACCCACATAGATCGAGCCACCCGAGACTTGCGGCAACACGAACACGAAATAGTCGTCTGGGTTGTAACTGACTCCTGGCCCAGATTTCCACTCCGGCTTCGCCTTATTCATCGCCGGGCCCGGCAGGATGGGCTTGTCGCCGCTATTCACGTAGATCACTCCGCCGACGACGATGACCGCGGTCCCAGCGGCGATCAAGCCGAGCCCCATCGGGCTGGCGACTGTGAAGAAGACGCGCCTGAGCAGGCTGCCGCCGTAGTTGTAGCCCTTCTGCACTGCGAAGTCGATGTACTTGTAGTTGGTCGCCGACGTGACCTGACGCACGCGCTGCAACGCGCCGACGTACTGCCCAGGTCCCGGCAGCTGCGTCTTCGCCAGCTGACAGGCCACCGTCACCGGTTGGCCTTTGTATACATGGATAGCCGCCTCAAGCAATCTCAAATCAGGGCGGGCAAGTCCGGGCAACATGGCGGTCACGCTCCTGACGGGCCGGCCGGGATTGCGGCGCTACCCGGAGTTCCGGTGTTAGCTGCAAGGATCACCGCCGCGAGAAAACCTGTCAAGCACGTGTGAACGGCGAGCGGTCGAGCGTTATCGCCGGCGAAGGACCATCACGTTGTCGGTCAGGGATCCACGCTGGCCGTCGGGGCCAGTGGCCTCTCGCTCGACGGACTCAACTCTGATCCGATCCCATTGGTGCTCATCGAGATTCAGTGCCGCAACGACTTCCTCGGCGGCCGGGAATTCGTGGTGATGATCAAGCTTCGATGCCCAGGGCGGCGGTTGCCCGTGGTCCACGATCAACAGCGTGCCGCCGGGCGCGACGGCATCGGCTGCCGTGCGGAGCATTCGCTCGCGGTCCATCGGTTGTTTCGAATGAAGGAACTGCGCTGAAATCAGCTCGAACATCCCGTCGGGGAACGAGTCCATCAGGTCGCGTCGCTGAAAGTCAATACAGTCGGCCACATTTCGCTCTCGCGCCAGCGTGGCCGACCGGTCCAGTGCGGTCTGTGACACGTCGACGGCGGTGACGTGCCAACCGTGCTCGGCCAGCCATACGGCATCGCCGCCCTCCCCGCACCCGAGATCCAGCGCGCGACCGGGATTCAGCGGCTCCACCACCTCGGCCAGCCGGACGTTGACTCGCCCGCTCCAGATCTGCCCTCGCTCGCCGTAGTGTTCTTCCCAAGTCCGCTGTGTCTCAGACATCGCCATACTGCAACCTTGCCGATGGGAGAGCGCAGTGGCAAGGTTTCTTGCCATGGAGGCAAAAGACGGAGTCGACGCGCTCGTGATTTCACCATCAAACCCGGTGAAGCCGTTGAATTTTCGACGCTGACGCCTCATTGGTTCGGTGCGGTCGACGGCCCGGTGGAAGCCCTCATGATCCTGGGTCCGCACGGGGAACGGCTACACCTGCACAGCTGACAAGAGACCCTGCGGCACACTGAGCAGATGACACAGGTCGAGCACTACGACGTCGTCATCATCGGCGCGGGCATCTCCGGCATCGGCGCGGCCTATCGCATCAGGGAGCGCAATCCCGCCTACACCTACGCGATCCTCGAACGTCGCGCGAACGTCGGCGGCACCTGGGACCTCTTCCGCTTCCCGGGCATCCGCTCCGACAGCAGCATCTACACTCTCGACTTCCCGTGGGAGCCCTGGACGGGACGGGAATGCATCGCTGACGGCGCCGACATCCGCGGCTATCTCATCGACGCGGCCCGAAAGCACGGCATCTACGAGAATATCCGGTTCAACAAACGTGTTCGCTCCGCCGACTGGGACTCCACCACCGACACCTGGACGGTGCACGTAGACAACGGCGCGACGTTCACGGCCCGGTTCGTCTTCTTCGCCACTGGCTATTACAACTACGACGAGGCCTACACTCCCGACTTTCCTGGCATGGAGGAATTCAGCGGTCCCGTCGTCCATCCTCAGCACTGGCCCGAGGATCTCGACTACGCGGGCAGCACGGTCGTGGTGGTCGGCAGTGGCGCAACCGCGGTCACGCTGGTCCCCGCGCTGGCCAAGAGAGCCGGCAAGGTCGTCATGCTGCAGCGCACGCCCAGCTACATCGGTGCGTTCCCGAAAATCGACCCGGTCACCGAGCGAATGCGAAAGGTGCTGCCGCGTCGGGCCTTTGCCCCGGTCGTCCGGTTCCGCTTCGCACTGCAGGAAGCGATGGGCTGGTTCATCTCGCGCAAGTTGCCGACGTTCATGAAGTACCAACTCCGCCGGGTGCGTAGCAAGCGATTGCCAGAAGGCTTCGACGATTCGCATTTCTTGCCGCCCTACGAGCCGTGGGACCAGCGCATCTGCCTGGCCGCCGACGGAGACATCTACACCGCGATCAGCGACGGCCGCGTCGAGATGGTGACCGACCACGTCGACCACTTCGATTCCCGCGGAATCGTGTTGAGGTCGGGGCAACGCGTGGACGCCGACCTCGTCGTCACAGCGACCGGCATGGATCTGCAGGCACTCGGCGGAGTGTCATTGAGCCTGGACGGTGCCGAGTTCAAACCGCAGGACCGTTTCGTCTACAAGGCGCACATGCTCGAAGACGTGCCAAACCTTTTCTGGTGCATCGGATATACGAATGCGTCGTGGACGCTGCGCGCCGACATGACCGCACGCGCGACCGCGAAACTGTTGGCTCACATGCGCGATCACGGATACACGTCGGCGCGTCCGCACCACGATGGCGGCCCGATGCCCGAGAAGCTGTCGTGGGACATTCAGGCGGGGTATGTGCTGCGCAACCTGCACGCACTGCCGAAGTCGGGCACCAGGCGGCCGTGGAATGTGCGGCAGAACTACTTCGCCGACGTCATTGATTACCGATTCGACCGGGTCACCGAAGCGATGGTATTCGGCACCAAGGCCAAAGCGGTCTAGCGCTGACCACGAGCCGACGCACCAGAGGGAGCTGCTTGCCGTCACGGCTGCGCGGCGAGTTCGCGCGAGAAACACACTGGAAGAGCACCGCCCTGAATAAGGTGACATCCATGACATCTGCTCGTCGGGAACCCAAGGTCGTAGTTCTCGGTGGCGGCTCCTGGGGCACCACCGTCGCGTCCATCGCCGCCCGCCGCACCGACACCCTGCAATGGGTACGGTCCCCCGAGACCGCCGCGGACATCAACGAGCGACATCGCAACCTGAAATATCTGGGCGACGAGGTCGAGCTGACGCCGAGTCTGAAGGCCACGAACGACTTCGAGAAGGCCGCCGACCGCGCAGACGTCATCGTGATGGCGGTGCCGTCGCACGGCTTCCGTGAAGTGCTGAAGGACTTGGAGTCGTGCCTGCGACCGTGGGTGCCGATCGTCTCGCTGGTCAAAGGGCTCGAGCAGGGCACCAGCCTGCGCATGTCCCAGATCGTCGAAGAGGTGCTGCCGGGGCATCCCGCGGGCATCCTCGCCGGCCCGAACATCGCGCGCGAGGTCGCGCAGGGGTATGCGGCTGCGGCAGTGATGTCGATGCCCGACCAGCATCTATCGACGCGGCTGGCGCAGATGTTCCAGACGCAGCGATTCCGCGTGTACACCACCGACGACGTGATCGGCGTGGAGATGGCGGGTGCACTCAAGAACGTCTTCGCGATCGCGGTCGGCATGGGCTACTCGCTGGGCATCGGCGAGAACACCCGAGCGCTGGTGATCGCCCGGGCGCTGCGCGAGATGACCAAGCTCGGTACGGCGATGGGCGGCGAGCCCGAGACGTTCCCGGGCCTGGCAGGGCTGGGCGATCTGATCGTCACGTGCACGAGCGCACGCAGCCGTAACCGCCACGTCGGCGAGCAGATCGGGGCCGGCAAATCGATCGACGAGATCATCGCGTCGATGGACCAGGTGGCCGAGGGCGTGAAAGCGGCCAGCGTGATCATGGAGTTGGCCGAGCGCTACGGCGTCCATATGCCGATCGCGCGCGAAGTCGACGGCGTGATCAACCGCGGGCACACGGTCGAGACCGCATACAAGGGACTGGCCGCCGAGACGCCGGGCCACGAGATCCACGGCGCGGGCTTCTGACGCTGGGGCGCACCGTCAGACGGTGGGCGCCAGTTCGTCGCGGCGCAGTACCTCGGTGCCCAGATACGGAACCAGCGCGTCGGGCACTTTCACTGTCCCGTCGGGCTGCTGGCCCAGCTCGATGATTGCCGCCCAAACCCTCGGGGTCGCCAGGGCCGACGCGTTGAGCGTTCCGACCGGCGTGATCCCGCCGCCCGGTTTCCGGCACCGCATGTTCGCGCGCCGTCCCTGGAAGTCGGTGAAATTGCCGACGGACGAGACCTCCAGCCACTTGTCCAGGCCGGGTGCGTACACCTCCAGATCGAAGATGCGAGAGGACGAGAAGGTCAGGTCGCCGGTGCACAAATCGACTACGCGGTAAGGCAATTGGAGCAACACCAGTGCACGTTCCGCGTCAGCGAGCAAGTCATCGAATTCGGCGCCCACGTCGTCAGGCGCACAGATCTTCACCAGCTCGACTTTGTGGAATTCATGTAGCCGCTGCATCCCGCGTGTGTCCTTGCCCGCAGCGCCGGCTTCGCGACGAAAACAGGACGTGTACGTCATGTATCGGCGAGGAAGCTGATCCGCCTCGAGGATCTCGTCGCGGTGCAACCCGGTCAGCGGCAGTTCCCCAGTGGGAATCGCCCACAAGTCGTCGGCGGTGGTGTTGTACATGTCGTCGGCGAACTTGGGAAGGTGCCCGGTGGAGATCGCCGTCTCCTGCCGGACGAGGGTCGGAACCAGTGTCTCGAGGTACTTCTCGCGGTGCAGGTCGATGGCGAATTGGACAAGCGCGCGCAACAGGCGGGTGCCGTCACCGTACAGCACGGGGAACCCTGCGCCGCTGATCTTGCTGGCGCGCTTGGGATCCCACAGCCCCATCTCATCAGCGATCTCCCAGTGCGGCCGCGCATCTTGGTTCGGTTCGGCTTGCGGACCGCCATAGCGAACGATCACGTTCGAGGACTCATCGGCGCCGATCGGGGCATCAGGGTCGGGCAGATTGGGCACCTGATACAGCAGATCCTGAGCCTGCGACGCGGCCTCGCGGAGTCGTTCTTCCAGCGTGGAGATCTGTGTCTTCAACTCGGCCAACGCCCGTCGTTCTTCATCGGCCGTGTCGGTACCGACCCGGCGCACGAGCTCCCCGAATTCCTTTGAGCGCCGGTTCATCTCCGCGCGCTTATCGTCGAGTTCGCCCGTCAATGCGCGCCGCTGTGCGAGCGCCTCCCGGGCCGACACGACGAGGGACCGCTCGACGCCCTTGCCCGCCAGCTGCTGCGCGACAGCGTCGGTTTCGTTGAGCAGCAGGTCCGGATCGATCACGGGTTCCCAACCTAGACCATCGGTTGGGAGTTCGGAGAATTGTTATACGGCGAAGCTGCCGGCCGGGCTCAGCACAAACCCGTGCTGGGTAGCGGTATTCGTGCATATGGTCGCCGCGCCGTCAACGGCACACGCGATGTTGCGATAGCTCAACCGCTGGTGCGGCGGAAGGGGCTTCACCGGAGCGGCTGCGGCGAACACGTCGGCGGGGGCGCTGGCGAAACTCGGTTCCTCTGGGCTGGCAGCGCTGATCAGGTTGGCGCCCTCCGAACCCTGAGGCGGCGCGGGAATCGGGCCACTGCAGCCGTAGGCGTTGCGGCCCCTGTCGATGACGCACGTCAAACCGCCCGGCGCCCCGAACGCGTACCACGTGCCGTTCATCGTGGTGAAGTCGACGGGCGAGATCGGCGGGTAGGCGTTGACGTTCGGCAGGGGCGGCGGCTCGTCCTTGTCGGCCCAGGCCACCCCCGGGGTTGCGATAAGAAACGCGGCCGACCCGGCAACACCGATGACGCCGGTCAACAATCTGCTCAGCACGGAATCAAACGATAGGCGAAGGCGTTGCCGGTCGCATGACCAGCACCCAGCTCTCCGGCCTCGAGTTGATGCGTGCGGCTGCTGCCGGCAGCGATCGGCCGAACTACATCGGCACCCTGATCGGCCTCAGTATCGACGAGGTCGAGGTCGGCGAAGTGACCATGAGCCTGCACAGCCGGCCCGATATGGCCAACCCGTTGGGCACGTTGCACGGCGGGATCTGCGCCACCCTGCTCGATTCCGCCATGGGTTGCGCTGTGCACACCACGCTGGAGGCAGGCGTTGGGTACGGCACGTTGGAGTTGAAGGTCAACTACATCCGGTCAGTCCCGGTCGACGGCGTCAAACTCACCGCGACCGCCAAGACCATTCACGTGGGCCGCAAGACCGCGACCGCCGAGGGTCGCGTCCACGATCCACAAGGCCGGCTGGTCGCGCACGGCACCACGACGTGCATGATTCATCGCTGATTTTATTTCTCGGCGGGTGCGCGAATGACGAGCGGCACCGCGGGAAAATAGGCGGCCATTTCTGATCGCGACTGGCCCAGCGCCGCCGTGCCGTAGCCCTTCCCGCGGTGTCCGGGGTGGACCCAGACCCTCACGTTCACCTCGCGGCCGGCGAGTTCGCCGAACACCATGCCGACTTTGTCGGTGCCGACCTCGGCAACCAGCCACACGGCGTCTTCGGCGTTGATTCGGCCCATCCCCGAGCGGATCTCATCCTCGAGCGCACCCGCCGGCTCGCCCGATCCGTCACCTGCAGCTTTGATGTCGTCAGTGCGCGCGGCGAAGATGTCGCGGTCGGACTCGCCTGCGAACGGCCGCAGCGACAAGCCCTCACCGGTTCGCTCGCCGAGCGTGAACGCCAACTGGTTGTTCAGGTCGTCGAGCTCGTCTCTGATCTTGCGGCGCGAGTCTCTTGTCAGCCTGTCGAACCGAAGCCCGATCACTGCCTCGCCGCCCTCCGGTGACGTGCCGAGCAGTTTCGAGACCGCCTTGACAGCGCTCGCCCGATCCTCGGCCTCCACGATCGCGTCGAGCAGCTCGTGGCGGCGTTCGAGGGCGTTGAGGAGTGCATCGGCGATCTCCCGGCGGGCGGCTGCGCGGTCGTGGTCGGTCATGACAACGAGCGTAGAACCAATCCATTGACTCTGCGGTGAGGGTGCAAAAGTGCGAGTGAGCTCCGCCCTGAGCGCAGAGTCAACGCCCTCGCCCGCGGCTAGTAGTCTCCGCGGGCCATCGCCTCGAGCCGCTTGATGCGTTCCTCCATCGGCGGGTGCGTCGAGAACAAGCCCACCAGCCGCTCGCCAGAACGGAACGGGCTGGCGATCATGAGATGCGACTCGCTGGCCAGCTTGGGTTCCGGCGGCAGCGGCGCGGCCTCCACGCCAGCCGAGATCTTCCGCAGCGCTGACGCCAGTGCCAGTGGATCACCCGTCAGCTCCGCACCCGACTGATCGGCCTGGTACTCCCGCGACCGCGACACCGCAAGCCGCACGACCGTCGCCGCGATCGGTCCGAGCAGCGAAACCAATAGCAGCGCAAAGGGATTCGCGCCATCCCGGCCGCCACCGCCGAAGAAGTTCATGATCAAGGCGAGGTTGGCAAGGCCAGAGATCACCGCCGCCAGCGCGCCGGCCACACACGAGATCAGGATGTCGCGGTTGTAGACGTGCGAAAGCTCGTGGCCGAGGACCGCCCGCAACTCACGTTCGTCGAGCAGCGTCAGGATGCCCGTGGTGCAGCACACCGCCGCGTTGCGGGGGTTGCGGCCCGTCGCGAACGCATTCGGGTTGGCGGTGTCGCTGATGTAGAGCCGCGGCATCGGCTGGTGAGCCGCGGTGGCCAGCTCCCGCACGATCCGGTACATCACCGGCTCTTGCAGCTCGGTCACCTGCTGGGCATGCATGGCCCGCAACGCAAGCTTGTCGCTGTTGAAGTAGACGTAGATGTTCATGCCGACCGCAAACAGGATCGCCAGCACCAGGATCGACGGGTTCTTGAACAATGACCCGACGAACACGATCAGGGCAGACATCAACCCTAGAAGCAGCACGGTCTTGACGCCGTTGCCCCATCCGCGGGCACCCATCAGAACTCCTCCAGACGAAAACAGATCGTTAAGAGAACGCTGAGGGATGGCGCTGGGTTCCGTCAACCGTGGCGCGAGATCGTGTAGTCCACCAGCGTCGTCAATGCCTGACGCCCCGCCCCCTGCGGAAGCCCCTCGATTTCCTCTTGGGCCTGGGCGGCGTATTGCGCGACCGTGTCCTTCGCCTTCGCCATGCCCGGCGATACCCGCAGCAGCGCCAGGGCCTCGGCGACGTGCGCGTCGTCGTCCATCGGGCCGCCGAGCAGCTCACGCAGCCGCTCGGCGTCCGGCCCGGTTTCGCGCAGCGCGTAGAGCACCGGCAGCGTGTGCACGCCTTCGCGCAGGTCGGTGCCTGGGGTCTTGCCGGACTCGTCGGAGTCGCTCGCGATGTCGATGATGTCGTCGCTGATCTGGAACGCGGTGCCGACGATCCCGCCCAGCCGGCTCAGCCGCCGGACGTCCTCGTCGCTGGCCCCTGAGAACGTCGCACCGAACTGCCCCGACGCGGCGATCAGCGAGCCGGTCTTTTCGTGCACGACCCGCAGATAGTGGTCCACTGAATCGACGTGCTGAGCCGCACCGCGGGTCTCGCGCATCTGCCCGGTGACCAGTTCCGCGAACGTTTCCGCGATCACCCGCACGGCGTCCGGACCGAGGCGGCTGACCAGCCGCGAGGCCGTCGCAAACAGGTAATCGCCGGCCAGGATCGCGATGTTGTTGCTCCAGCGGGCGTTGGCGCTGGGTGCGCCGCGACGAACCTGCGCCTCGTCCATCACGTCGTCGTGGTAGAGCGTGGCCAGGTGTACGAGCTCGATCACCGACCCGGCGACGGTCACCTGCCACGCCTGCGGGTTGGGCCCCAGCTGAGCTGACAGCACGGTGAACAAAGGACGGAACCGCTTCCCGCCGGCCTGGAACAAGTGCAGCACGGCGTCGCGGATGATCTCGTCGCCCTTGCCGAGCTCTTCGCTGATCAGCGTCTCGATGCGGGCCACCCCGTCGCGGACACCTGCGGCGAATGTTGGATCACCCAGCTCGACCCCCGCCACCACCGTCGCTGGTGTGTTCACCCGTCCAACATACTTGGAGGCATGGCTCAGGAAGGGCGCAGCGGACGCGAGGAGCAGATGAGCCTCAGCGGACGCGAGGAGCAGAAAAAGCTCACCGCAGACGTGGTGGTCGTCGGCGCTGGTCCGGCCGGATCGGCCGCCGCGGCGTGGGCGGCGAGGGCCGGGCGCGATGTGTTGGTGATCGATGCCTCCGGCTTCCCCCGCGACAAGCCGTGCGGCGACGGGTTGACGCCCCGCGCGGTCGCCGAGCTGCAGCGGCTGGGTCTCACCGACTGGCTCGACGCGCACATCAAGCACCGCGGGTTGCGGCTGGCCGGGTTCGGCCGCGAGGTCGAGATCGACTGGCCGGGGCCGTCGTTTCCGCCGTACGGCTCAGCGGTCCCGCGCACCGAGCTCGACGAGCGGATCCGACAGGTGTCCGTCGACGCCGGCTGCCGGATGCTGCTGGGTTCCAAGGTTGTCGACGTCTGCCGCGACACCCGCGGACGCATCTCGTCGTTGACGACGGCGTCCGGCTCGTCGGTGTCGTGCCGGGAGGTGATCGTTGCCGACGGTGCGCGCTCGACACTGGGTCGCGTGCTGGGTAGGCAGTGGCATCAGCACACGGTGTACGGGGTGGCCGTGCGCGGCTACCTTTCGTCGCCGCGCGCATCGGAGGCGTGGTTGTCGGCCGACCTCGAGCTCCGCGCGGGCGACGGTTCGCTGCTGCCCGGGTACGGCTGGATTTTCCCGCTCGGCAATGGCGAGGTGAACATCGGCGTGGGGGCGCTGGCCACTGTGAAGCGACCAGCCGATGTGGCGCTGCGGAAGTTGATCGGGCACTACGCAGACCAGCACCGCAGCGCGTGGGACTTTGACGGGCCGCCGCGGCTCGTGTCGTCGGCGCTGCTGCCGATGGGCGGCGCTGTGTCCGGCGTGGCGGGGCCGAACTGGATGCTGATCGGCGACGCCGCCGCGGGCATCAACCCGCTCAACGGCGAAGGTATCGACTACGGGCTGGAAATGGGCCGGGTCGCCGCGGAAATGCTTGGCGGAGGGGATCTTTCGCTAGCGTGGCCGGCGCTGCTCCAGGAGCACTACGCCAAGACGTTCTCCATCGCCCGAAGACTGGCGTGGTTGCTGACGGTGCCGTGGCTGTTGCCGACGTTCGGACCGTTGGCGATGCGATCGGTCGCGTTCATGCAGATGGTCGTGCGGGTGATGGGCAACCTCGTGGTCGACGACGACGTCGACCGGGTGGCTCGGCTCTGGCGGCTCATGGGGTCGGGGTCGCGAGCCCTGGACCGCCGCAAGCCCTTCAGCTGACTCAGTCGGGTTCGCCGTACTCGTCGAACCAGTGCGCGAGCTTTCCCCGCCGGCTGACCGCACGCAGCCTGCGTTCGGCGGCCTCGCGCGCCTTCGTCGTCGTCACGATCAGGAGTTCGTCGCCGGTCTCGATGCGGGTCTCGGACTCTGGGACGAACGCGTGCCCGCGCCGGATGATCAGCGTGATGACGGCAGGGTCGGGCAGCCGCAATTCGAGAAGCGAGACATTCCGCAGCCGGGACGGTGGATGAACGGTCATCGTTAGAAGTTCAGCGCCGAGCACATCCAGGGGCGCTGCTTCGACTTCGATTTCGCGAGTCGGATCGCCGGTCAGCCCCAGCCACCGGGCGATCGGTCGCAGGGTTGGCCCCTGCACAACGGTGAACACCACGACGAGGACGAAGACGACGTCGAGGAGTCGCTCACTGCCCTCGACTTTCGCGACGAACGGAAACGTCGCCAGCACGATCGGGACCGCACCGCGCAGGCCGGCCCACGACACGAACGCCTGCTCCCGCCATGGGAAGCGAAAACCGATGAGCGACAACATAACCGAGATCGGCCTGGCCACCAGGAGAAGCACCAGACCCACCACGATCGCGGGAAGCACGTCGCCGGTCATATTGCTCGGGGTAGCCAGCAGCCCGAGCAGCACGAACAAGCCGATCTGCGCCAGCCAGCCGAGTCCCTCGGCGAAGGACCGCGTGGCCTTACGATGCGGCAACCCCGCGTTTGCGAGCACCAACCCGGCCAGATACGCCGCGATGAACCCGCTTGCGTGGATGCTGCCTGATGCGGCGAAGGCCAGCATGCCGAAACCGAACGTCGCCAGCGGGTACAGACCCGAGGCCGGCAGCGCGATCCGGCGCAACGCCATCGACCCGAGCGCACCGCTGGCCAGTCCGATCGCAATACCGACCACCAGCTCGTAGACCACGTCGATCAGCGCAGCGCCCGGTTTGAATACCAGCGGTGTCGCGCTGAACATCACAACGAGAATCACTGCGGGCGCGTCGTTGAAGCCCGACTCCGCCTCCAACAAACCGCGCACCCGCCGCGGCATCGGCAGCACACGCACCACCGAGAACACCGCCGCCGCATCAGTCGATGACACGGTGGCGCCCAGCAGCAGTGCGATCTGCCAGTCCATGTCCAACAGCAGGTGCGCTCCCACGGCGGTGACGGCCGTGCTGACGGCCACACCGAGCGTCGCCAGCACCGCCGCCGGTGCGATCACGTGGCGCAAATCGGAGAGCCGAGTCGTCAACCCGCCTTCGACGAGGATGACGGCCAACGCCACGGTGCCGAGGTTGCGGGTCAGCTCCGCGTCATCGAACCTCACGCCCAGCCCATTGACGCCCAGGGCCACTCCGAAGGCCAGGAACAACAGCAGACTCGGGAAGCCGACGCCGCTGGCCACCCGGGTGCTGGCGATGCTCGCCAACAACACGAGCCCACCAACAAGCAGCGCCACGTATAGCTGCGCCAAGCTCAAAGTCGTCCCCGTTCGCCCTGAGCAGCAAGTAAATCAGCACGGCGTGGTATTCAGGGGGAATGCGCATCGCGATCGCAGGCGCCGGCGCGGTAGGCAGGTCGGTGGCACGCGAACTGCTCGACAACGGGCACAAGGTGCTGCTCATCGAGCGCGACCCGCGCAAGTATGAACCGAATACGGTTCCCGACGCCGATTGGCTGCTCGCCGACACGTGTGAGCTGGCATCGCTCGAGGAGTGCGGGCTTGAAACCTGCGATGCCATGATCGCCGCGACAGGCGACGACAAGGTCAACCTCGCAGCGGCGCTGCTGGCCAAGTCCGAATTCGCGGTCGACCGAGTTGTGGCCCGGGTCAACGAAGCTCGCAACGAGCGGCTGTTCGACGAGGCGTGGGGAATCGACGTCGCCGTGTCCACTCCACGCGCGATCGTCGCCGCCACTGAGGGCACGATCGACGTCGGCCACCTCGTGCGGTTGATCGAATTGCGGCAGGGCCACGTCAATCTGGAGAAGCTGATCCTTCCGGACGACAACCCGATGGTCGGCCGGGCCGTCCGCGACCTCGCATTGCCCGCGAACTCCGCGCTCATCGTCGTGGTTCGCGGCGGCCAAGTAGTGCTTCCGAGGTCGGACGACGTCCTACAGGCCGGTGACGAGCTGTTGTTCGCCGCGACGAGCAGGGCCGAGGACCAGATCCGCGTGATCATGCATGCCCGGGGACCGTCGCGCGGCTGACGCTAGCTTTTTGCGCGCATTGTCCTGACCGCTGCGCTGATTCCTCTCTTCGCCGAATCCACGGCCACCGAAATCAGTGCGACGAACGCCTCGACGCCGAGCTTGCCCACGTCGACGATGGTGTTGCCCTGCGAGGGCCGCCAGTACAGAGGGACGTCGTGCGCTGCGGGGGAGACGTACGGTTTAGTACCAGAGGGCTCGGCGAAGTCGGACATTGACATGTCTGTCCTCCAACATTCTCAGCTCGCAAAACGGCGAGAGGCTAAAAAGTCAGACGCTTAGATACCCAAACTTCGGCGATATCAATCCTCGCCGAACAGTGAAGTCACAGCGCCCTACTAGCCGCATGCAAGGCGACGATGCCGCCAGTCAGGTTGCGCCACCGCACAGCCGACCAGCCTGCACGCTGAATACGACGGGCCAACTCGCCCTGGTCGGGCCAGGCCCGGATCGACTCCGCCAGATAGACGTACGCGTCGGGATTGGATGCGACCGCGCGTGCCACCCGCGGCAGCGCCTGCATCAGATACTCCTTGTACACGGTGCCGAACAGCGGATTCGTCGGCGTCGAGAACTCGCACACCACCAGGCGGCCGCCGGGTTTCGTCACTCGCGCCATCTCGCGCAGCCCCGCCTCGTGGTCGACGACGTTGCGCAACCCGAAGCTGATCGTCACCGCATCGAAAGTCTGGTCGGCGAACGGAAGTCGCGTCGCGTCGCCAGCCACCTTGGGCACCGACCGGGACATGCCGGCCAGCAGCATGCCCACCGAGAAGTCCGCGGCGACGCACCACGCGCCGGAGCGAGCAAGCTCTTCAGTCGACACCGCGGTCCCGGCCGCGAGGTCCAGCACGTCGTCGCCGGCACCTGCGTCGAGCGCCTTGCGCGTGGCCCTGCGCCATGACCTGTCCCGGCCAAGCGAGAGCACGGTGTTGGTCAGGTCGTAGCGCCGCGCGACCGCGTCGAACATCGATGCGACCTCGCGCGGATCCTTGTCCAGCGACGCCCGGCCCACGTGGCCGACCGTACCTGGGAGGTTGCTTGCGGGGGGAATGGGGAACCGCTCTGAGGACTTGAACGCGTAGAGAGGCGAATGAAAGGTCAAGACGTGAGCGAAAAGATTTGGTTCATTACGGGAGCGTCGCGGGGGTTCGGCAGGGAGTGGACGATTGCAGCGCTGGAACGCGGCGACAAAGTGGCCGCCACCGCGCGCGACATATCCACGCTGGACGACCTCAAGAAGAGGTTCGGCGACGCGCTACTGCCGATCGCGCTGGACGTGAACGATCGCGAGGCCGACTTTGCGGCCGTCGCCCAGGCGCACGACCATTTCGGGCGCGTGGACATCGTCGTCAACAACGCAGGCTATGGGCACTTCGGCTTCATCGAGGAACTCAGCGAAGCGGATGCGCGCAACCAGATCGAAACGAATCTCTTGGGCGCGCTGTGGATTACCCAGGCCGCACTGCCGTATCTGCGCGCGCAGCGTAGCGGTCACATCATCCAGGTGTCCTCGATCGGCGGCATCTCCGCCTTCCCGAACGTCGGGATCTACCACGCGTCGAAGTGGGCGCTGGAAGGGTTCTCGCAGGCACTCGCACAGGAGGTTTCGTCGTTCGGCATCCACGTGACGCTGATCGAGCCGGGCGGCTTCTCGACGGATTGGGCCGGGTCGTCATCGAAACGCTCGACTCCACTGCCTGCCTACGACGAGATCAAAGCGGAGGCCGAGAAGTTGCGAGCCCAGCGAAGCGCCAAACCCGGTGACCCTGAGGCCTCGGCGAAAGCGTTGCTCAAGATCGTCGACGCGAAAGAGCCACCGCTGCGGGTGTTCTTCGGGGAGCTGCCACTGCAAATCGCGCGGGCCGACTACGAAAGTCGGCTCAAGACATGGGAAGAGTGGCAGCCGATATCAGTGCTGGCTCAGGGCTAGGCAATCACGCGGCGCGGGCCTGCCGCCCGCCACGCACCGCGTCGTAATGCCCCATCAATTCGTCGCAGATCGCCGGCCACGTGCGCTGCACGACACTGCGACGCGCGGCCGACGAATAGTGCGTCCGTGCCTGCACCAGATGCGTGACGGCACCGGGCAATTGAGCCTCGAACTCGGCGACCGGTAGCAGGAAGCCGGTGCGGCCGGGGGTGACGAGGTCGCGCGGCCCCCCCGCGTTCGGAGCGACGACCGGCACGCCTGACGCGAGCGCCTCCTGTACCGCCTGACAGAACGTCTCGTGCTCGCCCGTGTGGACGAAGACGTCCATGCTTGCGTACGCGGACGTAAGGTCGGCGCCGTACAGCGCGCCCGTGAAAATGGCTGCGGGCAAAAGCTTTACCAGCTTCTCCCGGTCGACACCGTCGCCGACGACGACCACCTGCACGTCGTCGCCCAGCGCCCTGAGCCGTTCGACATGCTTCTCCGGAGCCAGCCTGCCGACGAATCCGATGATCGGCTTGCCGTCCGGCGACCACGCCTCGCGCAGCCTCTGATCACGTGCCGACGGTGCGAAGCCGGCGATGTCGACCCCGCGCGCCCAGTAGTGGACCCGCGGGATTCGCTGTGCAGCAAGGGTTTCAATCGCCGAGCTCGACGGAGCCAGCGTGCGGTCCGCATGCCGGTGCAGGTGCCGGAACCAGGCCCACGCGACCCGGGTCGCCATGCCGATGCCGTAACTTTGCGCGAAGCCCGGCACGTCCGTCTGGAACACCGCGACGGTGGGAATTCCGAGGAAGCGCGCGGCTTGCAACCCGCCGTATCCCAACAACGCCGGCGACGCCAAATGGACTACGTCAGGGTCGAATTCGCGCAAGATCCGCACCATTCGCGGGCGCGGGACACCGAGGGGCAACGACGTGATCTTGGGGAACATCCGCGAGGGCATCCGATGGACCGGAACGCCCTCATGCACGGTGGCGGCGCGTTCCTCCCGCCGTGGATTGTCCGGCGCGATCACGATCGCCTCGTGGCCGGTACGGTTCAGGTGCTCAAGAATCCGGAGCACTGAGTTTGAGACGCCGTTGACATCGGGCAGGAAAGATTCCGCGACAATTGCAACTCGCACGATGAGATCGTGCCACGGCGGCCTGTCTGCGAGGTTGCCCACGGGAATACGACACGCAAAGCTACGGTGCCAAACGGGCCGAGTACCCGTGGAAAGGCTCATGAAACTATTAGGAAATCGCCCGTCATCTGCGGTAACGTCAAGGTTCGAGAATTCAACCGACGGGGGTTTGTTTTGCGAGGGGCGGTCGCCGAAAGCCACGCGAACGAAAATCGTCGCGGCAATACCGGGATATCCAACAGCGACGACGACAGCGCGACCCACCTGCGAGGTCTGCTCAGTGGTGCAATCGCGAGCATGATCCGCACGTGTCTTAATCACAGCGACGCCGCGCGCATTCAATGGCAAGGGGCGGCGCAAAAGTATCGGGAACGATGGGCGCAGGGCGATCTCGACGCCATTGCTCCGGTGCTGTCAGACCTTCTCGCGTGGCTTAGGCGCAGTGGCATCGACCCGACCCTGAACGCTGAAGTCCGAGCATTGTTCAACGATCCGATTTTCGCGAACATCACTCGCCGAATTCCTTCCGGCGAGACACATTCGAAGTTGTTGGAGATGTTCCGGCAACTCGCGGGCACTCGCGAGAATTGACGCGCCGGACATCGATCTCGCGGTGTGCCGGTGTGATCCCGGTATGTGCTCTCCTTCTCGCCCTGTGTGCATGCACGTTCACCGTCGCCGGCACCGTCGTCACACCGCAGGGCCCCAATCCCCGCGCCGACGTGGTGCTGGCTGACGACGGCTTCGGCTTTCGCCTGGGAAAGCCGCTGGCGCGAGAGGAGATCGCGCTTTACATCGAGCCGCAATGCCCGCACTGCGCGAACTTGCTGCTCGAATTCGGCGATGAGATCGAGCGCGATATCAAGGACGGCTGCTTGGCGGTGACATACCGCCCTTTGACGTTCTTGGACAAGGGCGCCAACACATATTCAGCCCAAGTCAGCAATGCGCTGTTCCTGGCGGCCCAGCCCCGCGCGGAGGTATCAGCTGTCCAGCTGCAGCAGTACATCAACAATCTGTACGCCGCGATCAACCCCCAGGGCGGGAACGCATGGATCGCCGACATCGCACGCAACTCGCAGCTGCCGTCCCCGCTGGCCGCCCGGATCGAAGCCGGGGAAACCGCCTTGGACACTGCGGCCATGTACTCCGTCAACAAGGCTCTGCTCAAAGACCAATTGGACTCCAATCCCTACACACCAGCGGTCTATGACCTGAATGCCAGGGCGGAGGTCGAGATCACTCCGGATTGGCTGGCGACCCTGGTGGGCCAGCGTCCGTGTATCGCCGCTGTATAGCCCTGATGATGAACAGCAGCGCCGCTGCGACCAACCAGGCCCCCACCGCCACCGAGGCCGCCGGAATGATCGACAGGGCGGCCGTCCGGTGCTGCACCCGAACCAGATCGGGGTCGGTCTTGTCGTACTCGACATAGATCCGCATACCGGTCGCCAGCTCCGACGGGTACAGCACACCGAGCTTCGGCCGGTACGTCACCCGGTTAGGCCCGACGAACTCGATCGTGGACCGGCGCGGGCCCGCGCTGAGCACCTGAGCCTGTGCCACCCCCATGTTGGCCTCGATCGTGCGATCGTTGCGCCATGCTCCTGCGATGAGCAGCAGGGACTGAAACGTCATCACGCACGCCACTACCAGAATGCCAATCTTGATGCGGCGCAATATCTTTTGTGATCTGTCAGTGGTGTGCTCTTCGGCCACTTGCTCACTCGCCGTTGCCGTCAAATCGCCGCCTTGATCGACGCGTGCAACTGCCTCAGCGTGGACCGATCGGCCTTGACTTCCATGACCCGCACCCCGGTGTATGGCACATCGAGCGCATCACCGAGGTCGTCGGCTTCCACTTGCCGGGACTCGACGTGGTAGGCCCGGCACAGCGCGCCCACATCGACGTCGTGCGGGGTGCCGAAGATCCGCGAGGACACGTCGGCGAAGCGCGGATCACCCTGTTCCAGCAGTTCGAAGATGCCGCCGCCATTGTCATTCGACACCACGATCGTCAGGTTCTGCGGCACGGGTTCCGTGGGCCCGATCAGCAAGCCCGATGCGTCGTGCACGAATGTCAGATCGCCGACCAGCGCGATGCTGCGCCCGGCTCCGCCGCCACGCTCGTGGGCCAGTGCGGCGCCGATTGCCGTCGACACCGTGCCGTCGATCCCCGCAACCCCGCGATTGGACCGCACGCTGATGCCCGTCGCGTCGAGACCGACCAGCGCCGCATCACGCACCGGGTTGGACGCGCCGAGGATCAGCTGGTCGCCCGGCCGCAACGCGCACGCCACCGCGGCCGCCACGTGCAGGCCCGTCGTCAGCGGGTGCGCCTTGAGCTGACTGCCCACCGCCTTCATCGCGCGGCGGTGCACGTCTGCGCAACGGCGCAGCCAGCCCTCGCCCGGGACGCCGCTGGTGACCGCGTGGGTGCCGGTGGCCGCCGAGTTGCCGGAGACATCCGGCCAGCGCGGGCCCGTCGTCAACGCGAACACCGGCAGCGACGAATCCGCCAGCAGGGACGACACCGCGCGGTGCAGCGTCGGACGGCCGAGCATGATGACCTGCTGGGGGCGCAACAACGGCAGCGCCAGGGGATGCAAGGGGTTCGCCGCCTGCGGCGCGGTCGGCTCCGCGACGGTGGGCAGCGTGGCCAGGTTCGGGTGCACGCCCGCGCCGTGGCCGCTGATCACCAGGGTGTCGGGCCGCAGGTCGATGTCGAGGGGCTGGTCGAACGTCACCGGCGGCACGTACGTCCACGGCCGCCCGTTGGGGCGCCCCGGCGGAAGGGCCGCGAGACCGGGCTCGGGATCGGGCACCAGCGGCTCGCGCAGCGGAATGTCGAACTGCACCGGGCCCGCGTTCGCGCTGCGCGCACCCGTGGCCGCCGCCAGCACACGACACACCGCCGAACGCCACCGGGCGTTCTGCTCAGCGATTTTCTCGGTGCCCTCCTCGGCAAGCCCGAGGCTGACCGACGCACGCACCTGCGAACCGAATAAACCGAGCTGCTCCATCGTCTGGTTGGCGCCGGTGCCCAGCACCTCGTAGGGCCGGTTGGCCGACAACACGATCAGCGGAACGCGGGCGTAGTTCGCCTCTGCGACCGCGGGGCCGAGGTTGGCGACCGCGGTGCCCGACGTCATGACGATCGGCACCGGCGCCCCGGCTGCCACTGCCAGCCCGATGGCCAGATAGCCGGCTGTGCGCTCGTCGATCCGCACGTGCAGCCGCACCCGGCCTGCCGCGTCGGCGTCACGAAGCGCGAAGGCCAGCGGCGCGTTGCGCGACCCCGGGCACAGCACCACATCCCGCACGCCGCCGCGGATCAGCTCGTCGACGACCACGCGGGCCTGGGCTGTTGAAGGATTCACCATCTCTCGTTCAGCGTGTCACACGGACGCGTCACGGCGCCTCGTACGGCGACCCGTTCAGCGTGACACCCGACATCGAGTAGCTGTCCCGAGGTCCGTCGGATTCCACGACCGGCAGGGCGCCGTTCTGACGGATCACGAGGTTGCGCAGGGCGAGGCCGGCAATGGTGCCGCCGTCTTTGGTGTGGACGGCGATGGTGCGTTGGGCCGATTCCGGGGTGTCGACGACGCGCAGGTTCGCGATGGTCACGTTGCTGGCGGGGACACCGGGCTGTTCCCCGAACACCGCGATCGCGCCCATTCCGCCGTTCGTGTTCGCACCCGTCACCGTGCCACCGGTGACCTCCACTCCGCTGGTGGCCTGCGTGAAGAACGGGGCGCCGATCGAGCCGATGAAGACTCCGGCGCCCCACGTCGAGGAGATGTTGATGTTGCGGTACGAGATGTTCTCGCCGCCGAGCGCAGAGATGCCCTGGCCGTAGGTGGTGCTGGTGACCGTCGGCGAGTTGATGACGATGTTGCGGCAGGGCGCGGTCGCAAAGCCCAGGAAGCGCTCGCTGTACGAGACGACCGCGACGCCGTCGTCTCCGCTGCGCTCGATGAGCGGGTTGTTGACCTGGCCGTTGGAAGATCCCAGCGTCATGTGGATCCCGTCGGCACGGCTGTCGCGCACCGTCACCCGGTTGAGCGAAAAGCCGTTGACGTTGTTCAAGAACACGCCGGTTGCCGCCGAACCCGCAATGGTGATGTCGTTCAGCGTGACACCGTTGGCCCTCACATAGATCTTGTCCTGGTCGGGTGCCGAATACCGTTGGCCGCCAATCGGAGCCGTCAAGTTCAGGTTGGACACCGTGACACCGTCGGCCGTGATGTGCAGCGACGAGGTGGCGTCGTTGGTGGCCTGCAGCGTGGCGCCGTTGCCGTTGATCTTCACGTTGGGCACGTTGATCGTCACGACGCCACCGTGCGGGTACACCTTGTGATCGAGCGTCACCGTGCTTCCGGGCTGTGCACCGTCGAACAGGGCCTGCAGTTCGCCCGTGCTGTCGCCGGGGTCAGCGGCCGCCGGTATTCCCACGCACATCGCTGCCAAGCATGCCGCCACCCCAGCGGCGATCCGTACTATCATTTCGTCCCTCCCCTAAGCCGTGTTGCTCCTCGCGTCCGCCCCCGTTCATGATGCCATCGCCTCGCCGAAGAACTGCAGGACAGCAGCGTTGACGGCCTCGGGACGCTCGAGAAAGCCGAGATGTCCGGCGTCCGGAACCTGCAGGTAACGCCCCCGAGGCAGGGCGTCGGCCACCTCCTTCGCCAGGTACGGCGGCACGATGACATCGTCTGAGAACCCGATCACGAGTACCGGAACCTCAACCGCACGATAGGCGGGAAGTCGATTACCGATGGGCGCGACGTCGCCTTGGCAGCGCAGGCCAGGGGTTTGCTTCGTCGGCCACATCGTGAACATGGCGATCCAGTCGGCCACGGCGGCGTCGTCGTTCCAGGTTTTCGGCGAAAAGCCTTCCAGTAAGCGAACTTTCGCGCTATAGGCGGCGGGCAGCTCGATGCCGGCCTCGGCCAGTTCGCGGTCGGCGCTCTGAAAGAACTTGCGCGTGCGATCGAGCCTGCCACGGGTGGCCAATAGCGCCGCCTGGCGAACCAACTCCGGGCGGGCCAGCATCAGCTCCTGGGCGATGAACGCGCCCATCGACGCGCCCACGATCCGGGCCGGCGCGATGTCGAGTTTTTCGATCAACGCCGCCGTGTCGGCCACCATGGTCTCGGTGGTGAAGTCGTCGGCGCTCTCGGTGGCCCCGACGCCGCTGTTGTCGAACGTGACGACGCGGTACCCGGCGGCCCGGAACGCCGAGGTCTGGTACAGGTCCCAGGTGCGGCCTGCGCCGCCGCGGCCCGCGATGAACAGCACCGGCTCGCCGGTGCCGCGATCGTCATATGCCAGATTGGTCACCCGCGAGACGCTACCGGCGCCCCACCCGTCGGTTCAGCCGCGCGATCCGATGAGCCTGCGCTTGCGCCGCGAGCGCGCCGCGTCGATCGCGTGGTCCCAGACCAGTCCGGTCATCGCCTTGAGCTGGCGAGGCTTGACCAGATCCTTGCTCATCAGCGCGGTGGCGGCGGCTTTGGTGGCCGCCGACGCCTTGGACATGTGGCCGCAGTCGAACGGCGGCTGCGGGTCGTACTCCATCGACAGCTGGATCACCTTGGCCCGGCCCTCACCGCCGATCTGCGCCGCGAGCCAAAGGCCGAGGTCGATGCCGGCCGACACGCCCGCACACGTCACAATTTCGCCCTCGTGGACTATGCGCTCGTCGCCAACAGGCTTGACTCCCAACGCCTTCAACGCCGACAGCGCGGCCCAGTGCGACGTCGCGCGCTTGTCCTTCAGAAGTCCGGCCGCAGCCAGGATGATCGAGCCCGAGCACACCGACGCCGTCCACGTCGCGGTCTCGTGCGCTTTTCGTACCCAGTCGAGCACCTTCTTGTCGCGGGCGTGCTCCATCGTCGTGAAGCCCCCTGGCACCAAAATGACGTCGGGAGAAGGTGTTTCGTCGAACGAATGGGTGGCGCCCACCACCAGCACACCTGAGTCGGCCGTGATCGGCCCCGGCTCGTGCCAGACGAACCGCATCTCGGCGTCGGGGAGCATGCGCAGCGACTCGTAGGGTCCGATGAAGTCCAATGCGGTGAAGCCCGGGTACAGCATGATTGCGACTTGCATTTCTCTCTCCTTTGCTCAGGCGAACGTCTTGCGGTATTGGTCGGGGGAAACGCCGACTCGGCGAATGAAGTTGCGCCGCATGGTTTCTGCGGTACCGAACCCGCATCGTGTGGCGATGGCGACGACGGTGTCGTCGGTCTGTTCGAGCTGGCGGCGTGCCGCGTCGGTACGGATCCGCTCGACATACTGGCCGGGCGCCTCGCCGACCTCCTCGGTGAACACCCGGGTGAAATGACGAGGGCTCATCGACGCCCGGCGGGCGAGCTCAAGGACACTGTGCGCGGCTCCCGGCTCGGATTCGATCGCTTCCTGCGCGTCGCGGATAGGCGTACGCCGGGCTCGCGGCGTCCACACCGGTGCCGCGAACTGTGTTTGGCCGCCGGGCCTGCGCAGATGCAACACCATGTACCTCGCGACGGTCTGTGCGACCTCAGTCCCGAGGTCGGTTTCGACGAGCGAGAGCGCCAGGTCGATACCGGCCGCCACACCGGCTGCCGTCCACACCTTCTCCGAGCTGCGCACGAAGATCGGCTCGGGGTCGACGTCGACGCGCGGGAACAGCTGCTGCATCCGGCGGGCGAAGGCCCAGTGCGTGGTGGCCTTGCATCCGTCGAGCAGGCCGGCTTCGGCTGCCAGGAACGCCCCGGTGCAGACGCTGACCACGCGTCGCGCATTCGGCATGATCGCCGTCAGCCACTTCATCAGATGTTCGTCGGCACGGGCGGCGTCGGTGCCCGCGCCGCCCGGCAGCAGCACAATGTCGACGGCCTCGTCCGGGCCGGGTAGAGGGCGCGCCACGAACTCGAGGCCGGTGCCAGTGGCAACGGTCTGACCGCCCACGGACACGAGACTCACCTCGTAGGCACCGCTGACCAGCAGTGACGCCCCGGTGAACACGTCGAACGGCCCCACCACGTCCATGGCCTGGACGCCAGGGAACCCGACGATGACGACCTTCCGTGTCACGGGTTCAGTCTCGGCCACCCGGCCGATGGCGTCTATGCCATGCATCCCACAGATCAGGACACCAACAGCGGATAGCACTCGATGATGCGCCGGATCCACCAGTCCCGGCGCTCGGGTGGCGCGGCCAGGGTGTCGAGGCGGGCCGGGTCAGGCGCGACGGGCGTGACGGGCAAGAACCCGTCGACGAGCTGCAGGGGGTCGGCGACGTCATCTTCGAAGAGCTGTCCGGTGCCCAGCCCGCATGCGTGGTGCAGGCTCGGCAGTGCGGCTGCCGTCCTCAGTCCGGTCGCGATGCCTACCGCCGAGTCGAGCGCACTGGAAATCACGACGGGGATGTCGATCTGTTCAGCGATCGCCAGCAGAGCCGACATGCCGCCCAGCGGCGCGACCTTCAGGACCGCGATATCCGCGGCGCCCGCCCGCACCACGCGCAGCGGATCGTCGGCTTTGCGAATGCTTTCGTCGGCGGCCACCGGGATGTCGATGCGGCGCCGGACCTCGGCCAGCTCCTCGACGGTCTTGCATGGCTGCTCGATGTACTCCAGCGGACCGAGCGCGGCTGCGGCGGCCACGGCTTCGTCAACATTCCAGCCCCCGTTCGCGTCCACCCGCACGGTGGGCACCAGCGCACGGACGGCGTCGACGCGCGCGACGTCGTCGCGCAGACTCTGACCGGGCTCGGCCACCTTCACCTTCGCCGTGCGCGTGCCGGGGAATCGTCTCAGCAGGTCGGGCACCTGTTCGGGTGCGACCGCCGGGATGGTGGCGTTGACCGGAATGCGGTCGCGTCGTGTGGGCGGCCCGGTCTGGTAGGCGGATTCGACAGCAGACGCCAGCCAGTGCGCGGCCTCGGGTGGCTCGTATTCGAGGAACGCGCCGAACTCGCCCCAGCCGCCCGGACCATTGATCAGCGCGACCTCGCGAGTTGTGATGCCGCGGAAGCGGACTCGCATCGGTAGTGCGACCACGCGCACCCGCTCGAGCAGGTCAGCGAGGTCGGTCGGAGCCACTGCTACTTCGTCTCAATTGACCCAATTAACCCACCTGCATCTCGGAAGAAGAAGGTTGCGTGACGGTCAGGACAGTTCCGTGAATGACGAGGTCAGCTGTGGGCACGGGCCCGATGGTACGACCGAGCTACCCGCGAGCAGACGCAAAATCGCGTTAAATGGCGCGGTTTCGTGCGATTTTGCGTCTGCTCGCCAGAATTTCAGAGGCCGTGTCGATTTGGCCTCGCGCCGTTCGACGTGTCAACGAGGGCACGATGGACGGGCCCCTGAGACAAGGAGACAACGATGCGTTACATGCTGATCATGCGGTCGACCCCCGCGGCCGAGAAGGCCATGGAGAATATCGACTTCAACGACATCATCGCGGCGATGGGCCGCTACAACGAGTCGCTGATCAAGGCCGGGGTCCTGCTGGCCGGCGAGGGACTGGCCGGACCCGAGGAAGGGTTCGTCGTCAACTTCGACGCCGACCCGCCCGTCGTCACCGATGGGCCGTACACCGAGGTCAAGGAACTGTTCAACGGGTTCTGGATCCTCGACGTGTCGTCGATCGACGAGGCCAAGCAGTGGGCGCAGAAAGCCCCGTTGGGTCCAGGTGTACGGCTCGAGGTGCGCCGGGTCAACGAGGTCGAGGACTTCCCGGCCGACAACGAGTGGGTCCAGAAGGAGATCCAGTGGCGGGCGGACCTGCAAGGCAAGGCCGGTAACGAATCCTGAGTCGTTACCGGCCGTTCAGCTCGTCGGCACCCTAGACTTCACCGAAACTCCGACAGGGCTGGGGAGGCGACGTGAAGCAGATGCTGCTGATCGCGGCGGCGGCTTCGATGGTGGGCCTGATGACTGCCTGCGCTACCACGGTGACCGGAACACCGAAAGCCGAGAAAGCGCAGGCAGGCTCGGGCTCGACATCGGCATCGACGCCTGCGTCGTCCTCGACGAACCCGCCCGCAGCCGTGCCCGGCAGCGTCGCTGAGCAGGATCTGGCGGGATTGCTGCTGCCCTCCGAGGACATCCAGGCGGTCATGGATGCACCCGACCTGGCGGTCGACAAGACCTACGACCAAATGCCGCCAAGCACGGTCGGCTACATCCCCGAGGACTGCGCCAGCGCCGCCTACAACACAGTCGAGACCGGGTATCGCGACAGCCCGTTCACCGGGACGCGCGGAGTCGTCATGCAAGAGCCGGCCAGCGCGCCGCAGCTCCTCCATGTCGTCGACGAGGGCGTCGTGGCGTTCCCCGACGCGGCGGCCGCAACGGCCTACGTGTCGAAGACCGTTGGGAACTGGGCCCACTGCGCGAAGAATCCGTTCACCGCGCAACGTCCCGAGGCCGTCGAGCACTGGAATTTCGGCGACGTGTCGGAGAACAACGGAGTCAACGCCATACCCAAGACAGCAGAAGGCAGCGGGTGGACGTGCTCGCACGCGATCACGTCGAAAGCCAACGTCGTAGTCGACGTTGCCGCGTGCGGGTTCACGATCAACGATCAGGCCGTCACCATCGTCAGCCGGATCCGCGACAAGGTCCCTGGGTGAGCGGTCAGGAGACCGTAGCGATTCGCTGCGAGTCGTAAACCAGCATCACGCCGTTCTTCAAAACCACACTCAGCCAACGGTCTTCGGTGTTTGTCTCCCCATTGCGCGGGACGAACGTGAGCCGCACCACGACGCTGTTCGCGTCCCGCGGCGTGACGGACATGACGTTGACCGACTCGATCGTCGACCAGAAATCCAAGTAGTCGGTGAGCCCGGTCTGGTTCTGGTATCCGGTGTCCAGCTTCGTCCACGCGTCCCGCGCGTTCCCCGGCAGTTCGCCGTAGAGGCCGATGACGAAATCGCGCATGGCGCCAAAGGTGATTTGGTTGGCGGCCGGTGATCGCGATGTCTGGCTGGTCACCCGGGTCGACGACGTCGGGACGACGCCGGGCTGCGAGCTCACACCTGAACGCGGCGAGCTGACCTCGGTGCGATCGGTCGCGGCCGTCGTCTGCGACTTTCCGTCGCGCATCGTGAAAATGATTGCCCCCGCGATGATCAACGCCGCGACAATGGCCGCGGCGACAATCCACGGCCCGTACACCGCGCGCGGCGGCTGCACCGCGGACGCCGGGGCTCTCACGTAGGGGTCCAGCTCCCACGCGGCCATCGTCTCCGATCCCTCAGACCACGCTCTCGGCTCCTCGATGGGCATCGAGCGCTGCGCATCAACCGGTTGCGTCGGCATGGCGTCGTCTGCGGCCCAGGGCGCGGGCTCGTCATACCGCTCGCGGTCCTCCATGTCCCCCCTGCGCGTTCGAACGATTGCGCGACAGTCTAGGGCTGGCAGCGGCGTTGGCGATTCGGGAGATCCCCGGTTCGCAATTCTGTAACACGTTCTAGTCTTGACGGCATGTCTGATGCCTCGCTGTTGCGCCATCCGCTTCACTCAGGTCACTTGCTTGTCGGCGCGCTGAAGCGTCACAAGAACAAGCCCCTGCTCTACCTGGGTGACACCACCCTGACCGGCGGCGAGCTGGCTGACCGCATCACCCAGTACGTTCAGGCGTTCGAAGCCCTCGGCGCGGGCACCGGGACCGCGGCGGGCCTGCTGTCGCTGAACCGGCCCGAGGTACTGATGATCGTCGGCGCCAGCCAGACCCAGGGTTACCGGCGCACGGCACTACACCCTCTCGGTTCGCTCGACGACCACGCGTATGTCCTCACCGACGCGGGCGTCACGTCGTTGATCGTCGACCCGAACCCGATGTTCACCGAGCGTGCGCTCGGGCTGCTGGAAAAGGTTCCGTCGCTCAAGCAGATCCTGACGATCGGGCCGGTGCCGGATGCCCTTGCCGACGTGGCGGTGGACCTGTCCGCCGAAGCTGCGAAGTACCAGCCGCGTGAACTGGTCGCCGCCGAGCTGCCGCCCGACCAGATCGTCGGGCTCACGTATACGGGCGGGACCACCGGAAAGCCCAAGGGCGTCATGATGACGGTGCAGACGACGTGGACGATGACGTCGATTCAGCTGTCCGAGTGGGAATGGCCGGAGAACCCACGCTTTTTGATGATCACCCCGCTCTCCCACGCGGGCGCAGCGTTCTTCATGCCGACCGTGGTCAAGGGCGGCGAGATGATTGTGCTGTCCAAGTTCGACCCCGCCGAGGTGCTCAGAGTCATTGAAGAGCAACGCATTACAGCGACGATGGTGGTGCCGTCGATGTTGTATGCGCTCATGGACCACCCGGACTCGCGAACGCGCGACCTGTCGTCACTGGAGACTGTGTATTACGGCGCATCGGCGATCAACCCCGTGCGGTTGAAGGAGGCGATCGACCGGTTCGGGCCCATCTTCGCGCAGTACTACGGCCAGTCCGAGGCGCCGATGGTGATCACGTATCTGGCCAAGGGCGAGCACGACGAAAAGCGGCTGACGTCGTGCGGTCGGCCCACGCTGTTCGCGCGGACCGCGCTGCTGGGAGAGGACGGGAAGCCGGTGCCGCAGGGCGAGGTCGGCGAGATTTGCGTCAGCGGGCCGCTGTTGTCGGGGGGCTACTGGCAGTTGCCGGAAGCCACGGAGCAGACGTTCCGGGACGGCTGGATGCACACCGGAGACCTCGCCCGAGAGGACGAGGACGGTTTCTGGTTCATCGTCGACCGGGTGAAGGACATGATCGTCACGGGTGGTTTCAATGTCTTTCCCCGCGAGGTCGAAGATGTGGTGGCCGAGCACCATGCCGTCGCGCAGGTGTGTGTGATCGGCACGCCGGACGAGAAGTGGGGCGAGGCCGTCACCGCGGTCGTCGTGCTCCGCGAGGACGCGCAGCGCGATCAGGAGTCGATCACCCGGATGACCACCGAGATCCAGGCCGCCGTCAAGGAGCGCAAGGGGTCCGTGCAGTCGCCCAAGCAGGTGATCATCGTCGACTCGTTGCCGCTCACCGGGCTCGGCAAGCCGGACAAGAAGGCGGTGCGCGCCAAGTTCTGGGAGGGCGCAGGCCGCGCGGTCGGGTAACTGTCTGCGCGCCTGACGTTCCGCCGCGAGCGTGCGTGTCTGCAGCCGACACGCCGAGTAACCGCGGGAGATTGCGCACGCTCGCGTCACCAGCGTCGGGACAACACCAGCGTCGGCGTGGGCTTCGAGAGGTCGACGAACACCGACCGTGCGGTGATCGTCCACCTCGAAGGCCAAACGACGAGCGTGCGTGAAATCGCTTATTGGATCGGCGTGTCGGCCGCAGACACGCACGCTCGCGCAGAATGGGGGGCGTGTCCACCGGCGATGCTCGAGCCACCGTCGATGCGGTCTGGCGGATGGAGGCCGCCAAGATCGTCGCGACGCTGACCCGCAGCGTGGGCGACGTCGGCTTCGCGGAGGACCTTGCTCAAGAGGCGCTCGTCGACGCGCTGACGCAGTGGCCATCAACGGGAGTGCCGCGCAACGGCGGCGCGTGGCTGACGACCGTCGCCAAGCGCAAAGCGATCGACCACTGGCGGCGCCAGGACCGTCTCGACGAGCGGTACGCAGCTCTTGCCCGCGACCTTGAAAACGAAGTACCCCAAGAGGATTGGGATCCCGACCGTATCGACGACGATGTGCTGCGGCTGATCTTCGTCGCGGCTCACCCGGTGGTTGCCGAGGAAGGCCGGATCGCGTTGACGCTACGGGTGGTCGGCGGGTTGACCACCGAGGAGATTGCCCGCGCGTTCCTCGTCTCGACGGCCACGGTGGCTCAGCGCATCGTGCGGGCCAAGAAGACACTCGCGAAGGCCGGCGTTGCATTCGAGGTGCCCGAGCGCGAGCAGTTCGCCGATCGGCTGTCCACCGTGCTGTCGGTGGTCTACCTGATCTACAACGAGGGCTATTCCGCCTCCTTCGGCGACCGCTGGGTCCGCGACGAACTGTGCGCCGAGGCCCTGCGACTCGGCCGCATCCTGGCCGCATTGCTGCCCGACGAACCCGAGGTGCACGGACTGCTGGCGTTGATGGAGTTCCAGTCGTCGCGATTCGGCGCACGCACCGCCGCCGACGGCACCCCGATCCTGCTCGCCGACCAAGACCGTACGAAGTGGGATCGAGCCCAAATACATAGGGGCACTGCTGCTTTGGCCCGAGCCGACGCGCTCGGGATTGGACGCGGGGCGTATGCGCTGCAGGCCGCGCTTGCCGAATGCCACGCCACGGCACCGACAACCGACGACACCGACTGGCACACGATCGTGCGGCTCTACGGGGCGCTCAGCGAGCTCACCCGTTCACCAGTGGTCGAGATCAACCGTGCCGTGGCGGTGTCGATGGCGACCGGCCCTGCGGAAGCTCTCGCGATCGTCGACGACCTGTCCGGGCTCGACGACTCCTATCTGCTGCCGAGCGTTCGCGGCGAACTGCTGGCGCGCCTGGGCCAGCACGCCGAGGCGGCACGCGAATTCGAGGCCGCCGCCGCGCTGACGGGCAACGAGCGCGAACGCGACGTGTTGTTGCAGAAGGCGTCGGTCCATCGCGAAACAGCCTCGGGGTAGCGTCGGCGTCATGTCCAACGAGCGAATCCGCCCCCCATGGTGGCTGAAGCCGCTGAACAAAGCCTTCATCGTCACCACGAGGCTGGGCCTTCCGGTCATCGGCAAGGAAAAGCCCGTGGTGTTGACCGTGCCAGGACGCAAGTCGGGTAGGCCGCGCTCGACGCCGGTCACGCCCATGCTCGTCGACGGCAAGCGCTACGTCGTTGAGGGGTTCCCCGGCGCGGACTGGGCTGCCAATGCGCGCGCCGCCGGAAACGCCACCCTGCAGCAGGGCCGCAATCTGACCGAGCAGGTACGCGTGGTCGAGCTCCCGCCCGACGAAGCGCGCCCACTCCTGCGACAGTTCCCGACGCTCGTTCCCACCGGTGTCGAGTTCATGAAGAAAGCCGGCCTCGTGAAGGACGGCCGCCCAGAGGAATTCGAAGCCCTCGCCGGCCGGTGCGCGGTGTTCCGCTTCGATCCGGTCTCATGATGCTCGCGCGGCTGCTTGTCGGCGTGGCACTCGCGGCGGCCTGCGTGTCGACGGCCACGGCGTCGCCCGCGGGTGCCGACACCTGCGGTCAGGCCAAGCCACCCCTGGACGCGGCCAGCAAGCAGGTCGGCCGCGGCAACATGCTGTGGATCAGCCGCGACGGCACCGTCGGCATCACCACACCAGGCGGCACCGGTGTGGTCCAGCCGACGAACGCGGGACCGCTTCCGCTGCAAGCCTTTCTGGTCGACGCGCAGCAGGACGGCAACCAGCAGCTGATCGTCAGCAACGGCCGGGCGGCCCGTCTGTACACGGTGTCGGGGTGTGAAATCACCGCGGTCACCGATGCGCAGGGCGCGCCGTTCCTCTTCGACCTGGAAGACTTGCGCGGCAACGGAACCGGTGTCCAGTGCCTCGATCTCGGTGAAGGCCGTCACCTCGTCGGGCTGCTGGCCCAGCCCGCCGACAACGGCTACACGATCCGTCGCACACAGATCAACCTCAACGGCAACGTCGCCACGCCGGGCAAGTCCGACACCGTTGGCGGGCAGTCGCAGCACGACCCCGTCGTCGCATCGGCATCGACGATCGGTTGCGGCGACCTGACTCTCACCAAGGACGGGGTCAAGCAGCCGTGAGCGACCAGCCGTTCGACCCCTCCCTGTGGCGGCCCGTGAACGGGTTCGGCGACCTGACGGACATCACCTACCACCGCCACGTCGACGACGGCACCGTGCGTGTGGCGTTCAACCGGCCCGACGTGCGCAACGCGTTTCGCCCGCACACCGTCGACGAGCTGTACCGCGCGCTCGACCATGCGCGGATGACACCCGACGTCGGCGTCGTGCTGCTCACCGGAAACGGGCCGTCGTCGAAGGACGGCGGCTGGGCATTCTGCTCGGGTGGCGACCAGCGCATCCGCGGGCGTACCGGATACCAGTACGCATCAGGTGAGACCGCAGCCAGTGTGGACCCGGCTCGTGCCGGCAGGCTGCACATCCTGGAGGTGCAGCGCCTGATCCGGTTCATGCCGAAGGTTGTCATCTGCCTCGTTTGCGGCTGGGCCGCGGGCGGCGGGCACAGCCTGCATGTGGTGTGCGACCTGACGCTGGCAAGCCGCGAGCATGCCCGGTTCAAACAGACCGACGCCGATGTCGGCAGCTTCGACGGCGGCTACGGCAGCGCGTATCTGGCCAAGCAGGTCGGCCAGAAGTTCGCCCGCGAAATCTTCTTCCTCGGCAGGCCGTACACCGCTGACCAGATGCACCGGATGGGGGCGGTCAACGAGGTCGTCGACCATGCCGAGCTGGAAACCGTCGGCATGGAGTGGGCCAAGGCGATCAATGCGAAATCGCCTCAGGCCCAACGGATGTTGAAGTTCGCGTTCAACCTGCTCGACGACGGGCTGGTGGGCCAGCAGTTGTTCGCGGGCGAGGCCACCCGCCTTGCCTACATGACCGACGAAGCCGTCGAGGGCCGCGACGCGTTCCTCGAGAAGCGCGACCCGGACTGGAGCCCGTTCCCCCGCTACTTCTGAGCGATTTCGGCCTACGTCCCCGGGGTGAATCTCGTCTGCCCGTGCGGTGACTTCGCGAACGCGAGCACTTTGGCCGGCGCGACGCGAAAGACGTGGGCGATATGAGTCGATTCTGAATTGTCCGTGTGGCCGAAACCGTTCTCGTCGGGAGTGAAATCCCATTCTCCCCTGTACTTTTCGCGAATCGCATCCGCCAACCGGGTGAGGACGCCGCGCCCCGTCACACGTTCGGCGACGCCTTCGATGACGACGTCGAGCCCGGCCTTCCAGGTGTTCGACCCCGTCGTGACGGTGACCGCGGCGCAGTGCACGAGGTTTTGCGCCTTCTGCTCTTCGGGGCCCGTGCAAAAGACGAGTGCACTGTCTATCCACGCCCCGATCAACGGGGTGGTATGCGGTCTGCCGTCCTGGCGGACAGTCGTGAGCCAGTAGAGCTCCGCTGCGGTCATCGCATCGTTGACCTGCTGCCAGCTCACCGGCTCCTCGGCCTGGCTGAACCGGTTGTCGAGCCTTCCTTTCATTGCCATATCAGTTGTGACCCGTCGACCACGAGGAAGTCATCGCGCATGCCGTCGAGGCGGGTGCATAGGCTCCAAGAGTGAATCCGTTGAGGCGGCTCCCCCGCTCCGTTGTCATGGCCAGCATGCGGCCGCCGCTGTCCCAGAAGGTACTGCTGTACCGGCCGTTGGGAGACGACGTCGACCTGACGGGCAAGCGGGTTCTGCTGACCGGCGCGTCGTCGGGAATCGGCGAGGCCGCCGCCGAACAGTTCGCAACACAGGGTGCCTCCGTTGTTGTGGTCGCGCGACGCGCCGAATTGCTCGAGGACGTCGCGCGGCGCATCACCGAAGCCGGTGGCGAGGCGCTGGCGCTGCCGTGCGACCTGTCCGACCTCGACGCCGTCGACGAACTCGTCGCAGGAGTTGAGGAGCGGTTCGGCGGCGTGGACATCCTGGTCAACAACGCCGGCAAGTCAATCCGGCGCCCGCTCGCCGAGTCGCTTGAGCGCTGGCATGACGTCGAGCGGACGATGACTCTCAACTACTACTCGCCGCTTCGGCTGATCCGCGGGTTCGCGCCCGGGATGTTGGCGCGCGGCGACGGACACGTGATCAACGTGTCGACGTGGGGTGTGTTCAGCGAGGCCTCTCCACTGTTCTCGGTGTACAACGCGTCCAAAGCCGCGCTGTCCACGGTGAGCCGAGTGATCGAGACCGAGTGGTCCAATCGTGGCGTGCATTCGACGACGCTGTACTACCCACTGGTGAAGACGCCGATGATCGCACCCACCAAGGCATTTGACGACCTGCCCGCGATGACCGCACGTGAGGCCGCCGAGTGGATCATCACCGCGGCGCGACGGCGGCCGGTGCGGATCGCACCGCGGATGTCGCTGCTGTCTCAGGCGCTCGACATCGTCAGCCCCGACTTCTTCACCACCCTGATGAAGCGGCAGACCGTCACGTCCTGACCGGCAAACCTCGCGTGATAGACAGGCTCCATGGAGATACTGTCCAGCCGAGTGCTCATCCGGCCGACCGACTATGAGCGCTCGCTTGCGTTCTACCGGGACGGGCTCGGACTCGCAATTTGGCGCGAATACGGCTCGGGCACAGTATTTTTCGCCGGCCAATCACTGATCGAGCTCGCGGGCCACGGCGGCACCGGGTCCGCCGGTACGTTCCCCGGCGCGATCTGGCTGCAGGTCCGCGACGTCTACGACGCTGTGCGCGAACTCTCCGAGCGCGGCGTGCAAATCGCCCGCGAACCCCGCCAGGAACCTTGGGGTCTGCACGAGATGCACGTGGTCGACCCCGACGGCGTCACGCTGATCTTCGTTCAGGTACCGCCGGAGCACCCGCTGCGCCGCGACACGCGCCGATGAGCCTCTCGGGCGAAGAGCAACACCCGAGCTAGCGTTCAGCGCGACGGCGCGACCAGCGGCCAGCCCACCGAAGCGAGCCTGGCCGCTACCTGGTGCAGCTCCTCGGGGTTGGCGTCCTTCTCGGTGACCTCGCGGATGGCGTCCTCGATCTGCGCGTCGGTCACGGGACCGTCGGCGGCGCCCTTGCGCAGGATCGACGAAGCCGCCTCCTTGACTTCGTCCTCGGTCAGCGAGCGCTTCAGCAACGCCAGCAACGCGAAGTAGTCCTTCGGCGGAACGCCCTCGGGATAACCGGCGTGCAACCAGTCCAGCACGCTGTCCAGAAACGTCTTCTGCTCAGTCACAATCAGGCCTTCTTCATTCCAAAGAACGGGTCGAAGTGCAAAGTGTGGATGATCGTGTTTCTCGAGATCCACAGGATCGCGATCACGATCACCGCCGACACGAGCACGAACACCGCGATGCCGAGGATCTCCAGCGCGGGGTTTTTCTTGTGTACATGGCCCTCGGCGTCCTCAGCGCCTGCTCCGTTCGAGTAGGAGACCAGCCCGAGCGCGAAGACCGCGGGCAGGCCGGCTCCGAGGAGAAGACCCACCCCCAGCACTGTGAGAAGCGGTATCACGTACGTCTGCATGAGTGATTCCTTCTATTCGTGAGTGGCCTGGCTCAGACCTGAGCCTTGGGAGCGGTGGTCGCGGCTTCGCGAACGTCCGCGGGGACAACGGAATTAGTGGAGTCGTCCCAATCGGCGTTGACGTTGTTGCTGTCGACCTTCTGCTGCTGTGCACGCCACCACATGTAGTAGGACAGAGCGCACAGGATCGCGAAGATGACGAGCGAGCCGACCAGGTGCGAGCTGACGGACGTGATTGCCGTGGCGAGCCAGTACGACAGCGCCCCGACGATGCCGGCGGCCGGAAGGGTGATCAGCCAAGCAACCGCCATGCGGCCTGCTACCGCCCACCGCACCTGGGCACCCGGCTTACCGACGCCACTGCCGAGGATCGAGCCCGTTGCCACATGCGTGGTCGACAGCGCCATGCCCGCAGCGCTGGAGCTCAGGATGATCGCGGCCGACGACGCCTCGGCGGCCAGACCCTGCGGAGACTCGATCTCGACGAGCCCCTTGCCCAGGGTGCGAATGACCCGCCAGCCGCCGATGTAGGTGCCAAGGCCGATGGCCAGCGCACAGCTCAGGATGATCCAGAACGGCAGGCCGTCCTTCTTGACGTCTCCCGTGAGGTGACCGGTGGTGATCAGAGCCAGCGCGATCACACCCATCGTCTTCTGGGCGTCATTGGTGCCGTGCGACAGCGCGACGAGAGAGGCCGTGGCGATCTGGCCCCAGCGGAACCCTTCCTCGCGGCGCTTCTTCATGACGTTGAGCGTGAGCCGGTAGACCAGCCACGTGCCGCAGGCGGCGACGAGGCAGGCGATGAACGGCGCGGCGACCGCGGGGATCAAGACCTTGGCGAGAATGCCCTGCCAGTTGATGCCCGAGCTGCCGAAGGCAGCCAGGCCCGCGCCGATGAGGCCGCCGAACAATGCGTGCGACGAGCTTGACGGGATGCCGAACAGCCACGTGAGCAGGTTCCACAGGATACCGCCGATAAGCCCGGCGAAGATGATCGTCAGGCCGGTCTCCGCGGTGATGTTCGGCAGCAGGTGGCCCGTCTTGCCGTCCTGAATCTTCAGAACCGAGGTAGTGACGGTGACCGCCACCTCGACCGAGAGGAATGCGCCGACGAGGTTGAGGACGCCGGCCAGCAGCACCGCGACCTTGGGCTTGAGGGCACCGGTGGCAATCGAGGTCGCCATGGCGTTGCCTGTGTCATGGAAACCGTTGGTGAAGTCGAAGGCTAATGCTGTTGCGATAAGCAGCACCAGAATGATCAGCTCTGCGCTCATGGCGCTCATTCTGGGGCTTAGGGACGCATTCTGACTAGTGAGCGGCCCGTTCGAAAAGGTCTGGCTACCAGGCAATTTGCCGAGTTCATCTAGGTGTTCACTCTCCGTTAATTCTGTGTCTGCGGTGAGTTGGCCGACGGCGGCGGCGAGGTGTCGCATGCGCCGATTCGGGGGCACAACTAGCATCGAGCTGTCCGCGAGTTTGCGGGGCCGGCGTGGGGAGGTCGTGTGGTGAACCAGTTCCTCAACAAGATCGTGGCCTGGCTACGAGCGGGCTACCCCGACGGAGTGCCCCCGAGCGACACCATTTCGGTGATCGCGCTGCTCAATCGCAAGCTCAGCCACGACGAGGTGAAGGCCGTTGCCGCCGACTTGATGGAGCGCGGTGAGTTCGACCACGTCGACATCGGAGTGGCGATCACACAGCTCACCGACGAGCTGCCCGCACCCGCGGACATCGAGCGAGTTCGACAGCGGCTGGCTCAGAAGGGCTGGCCGCTCGACGATCCTCGCGACGAGGAGGCCGCCGGATAGCCATCCTGCGTGCGATCGACGTCCCAGTCGGCATTGACGTCCTCGACCTGCTGCCCACGGTCGAGAGCCTGCTCGCCGGACAGCGCGATCCAGTACTGCCCGTCCCCGCAGCAAATGCGCGCGAAAAGTCCTTGCTGTCAAGGGCATTGCGCGCCGGCGACAATATCGACGACGACGTCGCGCTGGTGGTCGCGACGTCAGGCACCACGGGCACACCCAAAGGCGCGCTGCTATCGGCCGGTGCGTTGACCGCGAGCGCGACGGCGACGCACGCTCGCCTGGGCGGCCCTGGCCGTTGGTTGCTCGCGCTTCCGGCGCATCACATCGCCGGTATGCAGGTGCTGATTCGCAGTGTGCTCGCGGGCACCACGCCGGTGGTGCTCGACGTGTCGGATGGCTTCGACGTCTCGGGACTACCCGCCGCGGTACGCGACATGGGTGCCGGGCGCCGCTACACGTCGCTGGTGGCCGCGCAGCTGGCGAAGGCGTTGACGGATCCGGAGGCGACGGCCGCGCTGGCCGAGCTCGACGCGGTGCTGATCGGCGGCGGCCCGATTTCCCCTGTCGTCGCCAAAGATGCCGCCGCTGAAGGCATTCCGGTTGTCCGCACGTACGGCATGAGTGAAACCGCGGGCGGCTGCGTCTATGACGGCCTGCCGCTCGACGGGGTGCGGCTGCGGATCGACGACGGTCGCGTGCTGCTCGGGGGCGCCACGCTGGCGAAGGGCTACCGCAACGCGGTGACGCCGAATCCGTTCGGCGAGCCCGGCTGGTTCCGCACGGACGACGCGGGCAGCATCGATGCCCGCGGAGCGCTGACCGTCTACGGCCGGGTCGACGAGGGCATCAGCACTGGCGGCCTGACGGTTCGCCCGCACGTCGTCGAGGCGGTGATCGTTACTCACCCCGCGGTAGCGCAGTGCGCGGTGTTCGGGGTGCCCGACCAGCGGCTCGGCGAAAGGGTGGTCGCGGCCGTGGTTGCCGTCGGCCCGCTGACGCTGGAGGAGTTGCGAGCCCACGTCGTCGAGACGTTGGACGCGACCGCCGCGCCGCGCCAACTGCACCTTGTCGACGAGCTGCCGCTGCGGGGGATCGGCAAGGTGGACAGGCGTGCGCTGACGGAACGGTTCAGCGCAGGGTGACCCACAGCGTCCCGCAGGTCAGGGTCTGGCCTCGAATATCAGGTTGAACGGAGTCTCCGTCGCCCGCCGGAAGCGCGCAAAGCCGCCGTCGTCAACCATCACCTTCCTCAACCGGGACTCACCTGCTTGGGCGCCGAGCGCCGGACCTTGCTGCGCGAGCGACACGGGAACGCAGATCAACGATGACGCCCCGTAAAACAGCCGACCGACCGGGTTCAGGTTGTCCGAGATGTCGTCACCGGCAAACGGTTCGACGAGCAAGCAATGGCCGTCGGGTTTCAACGCCTGTCTCGCCTGACGCGCGGCACCCGACGGATCGGCCATGTCGTGCAGGCAGTCGAAGAAGGCGATCAGGTCAAAGTCGTTGCCGGAATACGACGTCGCATCGGCCACTTCGAATCTGGCGTTGTTCACCCCTGCCTCGGCAGCACGTTTGCGCGCCGTCTCGATCGATGCGTCATGGTAGTCGACGCCGACGAACTCGGACTTCGGAAAGGCTTGTGCCATAAGGATAGTACTGGCGCCGTGGCCGCATCCGATATCGGCCGCGCGGCCACCGGCGTCGAGTTTTTCGACGACCCCGTCGAGTGCGGGCAGCCACGACGACATCAGATTTGTGTTGTAGCCGGCCCTGAAGAATCGCTCGGTGCCCTCGAACAGACAGGGGTGATGCTCACCCCACTCCATTCCCTTTCCGCTGCGGAAGTTGTCGACCGCCTGTGGCCTGACGTGAAAGAGGTCCTGGACGATGCGGTAAGCGCCCGGCAGATCCACCGGCCCGTTGGGGTCCGCCAGGCAGGCAGCCTGCTCGTCGTCCAAGTAGAACTCGTCGGTCGATCCGTCGTATTCGACGTATCCGCCCGCGGCCTGATTCGCCAGCCACTCGCGAACGTAGCGCTCGCTTGTGCCGGTTCGTTGCGCGAGTTCGGCGGCCGATAACCGCCCCTCGGCGAGCGCCTTGTAGAGGCCGAGCTCGTCGCCGATCAACATGAGTACCGCGCTGACCGAAGCGCTGAGATCGCCCACCGCCTTGCCGAGAAATGCGTTTAGTTTGTCCTCGTCAACAGCCATTTCATTTCCTCTCGGTCACTGCACAGCAAATGCACAGCAATAGAACGCTACTCCGATGCGCAGATGGATATCATCGATCGAGGCGTAGCGCCGATGCGACCGCGCCCTAGGCTGGAGGCGGTGAAAGTCCGCAGCGACGCAGTCGCGGTGCCGCTGGCCGTCCTGCTTGTGGCGGCGGCGTTCGTCGTCCCGCACTGGAACCTCGGCATCGTCACCCCGCTGATCCACACGGACATTTTCCCGGTACGCCTCTTCGCCCAGACCGCGCCGATTTTCGGCAGGTGGGAAGCGCACGTGGGATGGGGCACGCCCGCCGCGATTGTGATCGGCGCCGCGACGGTGGCGTGGGGTCCGACGGTGGCCGCACGCCTCGGTTGGCGGGCCCTGACGCTGACCGCGTGGGCAGTGTCGGCCGTGTGGGGATTCTCGTTGGCGATGGTCGACGGCTGGAGTTACGGCTTCGCCGGACGACTGAAGGCAGGAAACGAATACCTGCTGCAGGTGCCTGGCGTCACCGACATCCCCACGGCGGTACGCGATTTCGCTCGTCGTATCGCAGACTTCCAGCCGGACTCGTGGATCACGCACGTCTCCGGCCATCCGCCCGGGGCCCTGCTGACGTTCGTCTGGCTCGACCGGATCGGGCTTGGGGGCGGCACGTGGGCTGCTGTCTTCTGCCTGCTCGTCGGCTCCAGCGCCGCCACCGCGATCATCGTCACGCTGCGTGCTCTCAACGACGAGCAAACCGCCCGGCTCGCCGCGCCGTTCGTCGCGGTGGCGCCGACCGCGATCTGGATCGCCGTATCCGCCGACGGCTACTTCGCCGGCGTGGCGGCCTGGGGAATCGCGCTATTGGCGCTCGCGGTCAGGCGAGAAGGCAGGGCCCCGACCGTCGCCGCCGTTGGCGCGGGACTGCTGCTCGGCTGGGGCATCTTCCTCAGCTACGGCCTAGTGTTGATGGCTGTCTTCGCGGTAGCGGTGCTGGTCTGCGCCCGCAGCCGTCGAGACGCTCTGATCGCCCTGACTGCGGCCGTCCTTGCTGTACTGGTTGTGGTTGGCGTTTTCGCATGGGCTGGCTTCTGGTGGTTCGACGGTTATGTCGCCGTGCAGCAACGGTATTGGGGTGGCATCGCGGGTGCGCGGCCGTTCCAGTACTGGAGCTGGGCCAATCTCGCTTCAGTCGTCTGCGCGATCGGGCTGGGCAGTGTCGCCGGTATCAGCAAGGTGTTCAATCGCGCCGCGATCCGCGCACGGTCCGGCATTCACCTGATAGTGCTGGCCGCGCTGGTCGCGATCGTGTGGGCCGACCTGTCGATGCTGAGCAAGGCTGAGACAGAACGCATCTGGCTGCCGTTCATGGTGTGGCTAACCGCCGCGCCCGCGCTCCTCCCGCCGTCGTCGCATCGTTGGTGGCTCGGCGTCAACATCGTCGGGGCGCTGCTGCTGAACCACCTCATCATGACGAACTGGTAGTCAGTGCTCGTGAATCACGACGCCCCGGATGATCCGGCCGGCCAGCATGTCGTCGTATGCCTCGTTAACGTCGGCGAGTTTGTACTCGGTGGTCACCGCCTCGTCGAGCATGAGCTTGCCTTCGCGGTACAGGCTCAGCAGCCGCGGGATGTCGGCTCGCGGATTGGTCTCCCCGTAAAGGCTTCCCAGCAGCCGCTTCTGGAAGATCGTGACGATCGCCAACGCCGACATCGGCAGAGCTGGCGACGGGTCGCCGAACGACGCCAGGGCCGTGACGACCACCGCTCCGCCCTTACGGACGATGTTGAGCGCGTCGACCACCAACGTCCCCTCCACCACGCCGACGGTCACCAATGCGGAGTCGGCCATCACGCCACGCGTCAACTCGGCGACCAACGCGGTCGCTTCTTGCATCGACGTCGCGAAGTGCGTGGCCCCGAACTGAATCGCCTTTTCCCGCTTGTCCTCTGCGATGTCGACGACGACGATCTTCTCCGCTCCGGCCATCCGGGCGCCCTGAATGGCGGCACTGCCGATGCCGCCACAGCCGATCACGACGACAGTGTCACCGGGAGAAACCTCCGCGGTGTTCACCGCCGAGCCCCAGCCCGTGGATACGCCGCAACCAACCAAACACGCGCGATTCAGTGGATGGTCGTCGTCGATTTTGACCAACGAGGCCTCGGGCACGGTGGCATACGGCGCGAAGGTACCGAGCCACGCGTACGCGCCGATGTCTTGCCCTCGGCCGTGTAGCCGATACGTGCCGTCGAGCATGGCCCCAGTGGCCATGTGCATCCCGAGATCGCAGAGGTTCTGGTGCCCGCTCGCACACCAGCGGCAGCGGCCGCATGCGGGCAGGAAGGTCCCGACCACGTGGTCGCCCACCTTGAGATCGCGGACGCCGGGACCCACATCCTCGACGATCCCGGCACCTTCGTGCCCGCCGACGAGCGGCAGCATCAGGGGCATGTCGCCGGTCCTGGCGTGGTGATCGGAGTGGCACAGCCCGGTCGCCTCGTAGGAGACCAGCACCTCGCCTTCCTTGGGGCCGTCGAGTTCGACCTCCTCCACACTCCACTCTTCGTTCAGCCCCCACAGCACCGCGGCATTCATCTTCATGCTCAGTGACCCTAGGGGTGATCGAGACCGCGCGTACGGAAATCTGGCCAACAGTAAGGCCAACAGGATTTATAGTCAGCGCCATCACCCTCGTAGGAGGCAAACCAATGACCACGACTGCCAGCCCCCACTCGCCGCTGCGCAACACCGACCGGCTCTATATCGATGGGCAGTGGATCAAACCCACCTCCGGCGCGACAATCGACGTGATCGACTCCGCCTCCGAAGAGCTGTACTTCCAAGTGCCCGAAGCACAGCCAGCAGACATGGACCTCGCGATCGGCGCAGCGCGCCGCGCGTTCGACCGCGGGCCGTGGCCGCGGATGACCCACGCCGAACGCGCGGTCTATCTCAACGCGCTCGCCGACGCTTTGGAGGCGCGGGCCTCTGACTACAGCCAGATGTGGCCGAGGGAATCCGGCGTCCTGTACTCGATCGCGCAGGGGTCGGAACCCGGCGCGCCCGCGACACTGCGGTTCTACGCGGGATTGGCCGACGACTACCCGTTCGAGGAGCCCTTCACCCCAAGCCCGTCGCGGGTGCCGGGCGGCACGTACGGACTGCTCGTGCGCGAGGCCGTCGGTGTGGTCGGGGCGATCATCCCGTGGAACGCGCCGCTGAACCTGATCGTCATCAAGCTCGGACCCGCCCTGCTGGCCGGCTGCACAGTGATCATCAAGGTGTCTCCGGAGGCACCCGGCGCCGGCTATCTGATCGCGGAGGTCGCGGAGCAGGTGGGCCTTCCCGACGGTGTCGTGAACGTGGTCACCGCCGACCGGGACGTTTCCGAACTGTTGGTTCGCGACCATCGGGTGGACAAGATCGCGTTCACCGGGTCGACGGCCGCGGGCAGGCGGATCGGGTCGATCTGCGGTGAGCGCATCGCGCGCTGCACCCTCGAGTTGGGCGGCAAGTCCGCCGCTGTCATCCTCGACGACGCCGACATCGGCCAGGCCGCAATGACTCTCGCGGGCGCCGAGTGCATGCTGGCCGGGCAGGTCTGCGCGTCGCTGACCCGGATCGTGGTGGCGCGCAACCGGCACGACGAATTCGCCGACGCGCTGGCCACCGCCTTCTCCGCGGTGCAGGTGGGCGATCCGTTCGACCCTGCCAGTCAGATGGGACCGCTGGCCATGGAGCGTCAGCGCGATCGCGTCGAGTACTACATCGCCAAGGGCGTCGAGCAAGGCGCCACCTTAGTGACCGGCGGCGGCAGGCCGAAACATCTCAAGCGCGGCTACTACATCGAACCGACGGTGTTCTCCGGCGTCGACAACAAGCACATCATCGCGCAGGAGGAGATCTTCGGGCCGGTGCTGTCCGTCATCCCGGCTGACAACGACGACCACGCCGTCGACATCGCCAACGACACGATCTACGGGCTGAACGCGTCCGTGTTCACCCCCGATGCCCGCCGGGCGCGCGACGTCGCGGCGAACCTGCGGTCGGGAACGGTCGGGCACAACAACATGCGGATCGACATGGGCGTGTCGTTCGGCGGGGTCAAGCAGTCCGGCATCGGCCGCGAGGGTGGACGCGAGGGACTGCTGCCCTACCTCGAAACGAAAACGCTTCTGCTCGACGCGGATCCGGCGAGCTAAGTTCCGGCAGATCCGAAAGCGCTGTCGTAACGAATCACTCCCATGGCCGACCAACAACCCCCGCCGTCAGACCACGACGGTTACGGCTTTCCAGCCAAGGCGTGGCAGGCGTTAGACGAGCATCCCCCGCCGGGCATCAAGCTGTTGCAGCGATGGCGCAGCCCGCTGCGCGGCCCCTGGTTGACGTCGGTCTTCGGCCTGGTGCTGTTGATCACCCTCCCGATCGTCATCCTGACCGGCCTGCTCTCCTACATCGCGTACGGGCCGCAGTTCGGGCAGGCGATTCCCTTGAACGTCGGCTGGCTCAAGCTCCCGACCTTCAACTGGCCGACGGAACCCGCGTGGCTCTACAGGTTGAATCAAGGCCTGCACGTCGGCCTTGGCCTGGTGCTCATTCCGCTCGTGCTGGCCAAGCTGTGGTCGGTGATACCACGGCTGTTCGCTTGGCCGCCAAGCCGATCCATCGCGCAAGTGCTCGAACGGTTGTCGTTGCTCATGCTCGTCGGCGGCATCCTGTTCGAGATCGTCACGGGCGTGCTGAACATCCAGTACGACTACATCTTCGGCTTCAGCTTCTACACCGCCCACTACTTCGGCGCGTGGGTCTTCATCGTGGGCTTCGTCGTTCACATCACGCTCAAGATCCCGCGCATGTGGACCGGCATACGGGGAATTCCGTTCCGAGAAGTGTTGCGCACCAAGGGCAAAGATACTGTCGCCGAACCCCCCGATCCGGACGGACTCGTCGCTGCCAACCCCACGGCGGCAACCGTAAGCCGCCGGGGTGCGCTTGCGCTCGTCGGAGGCGCAGCCGCCTTCATGGCGGTGATCACCGCAGGCCAGACTCTCGGCGGATGGACGCGCCAGCTGGCGCTGTTGTTGCCGCGCGGCCGCGATTATGGGGACGGCCCCAACGACTTCCAGATCAACCGCACCGCTGTCGCCGCCGCGATCACTCCCGAAATCGTCGGTGACACATGGCGTCTCACCCTTGGCGGCGGTTCTGCGCCGGTGGTGCTTGACCGTGCCGCCCTGATGGCGATGCCTCAACACACAGCGCGGCTGCCGATCGCGTGCGTCGAGGGCTGGTCCACCACCGAGACGTGGAGTGGTGTGCGGCTCCGGGATCTGGCCCGTTCAGCAGGCGTCCCGAACCCGCGATCGGCCGTCGTCCAATCGGTTGAGCGTTTCGGCGCATTCAATCGCGCGATGTTGCAAGGAAACCAGATAGCCAACGAGGACGCCCTACTCGCACTGCGGGTCAACGGCGCCGACCTGTCGCTGGACCACGGTTACCCCGCCCGCATCATCGTCCCGGCCTTGCCAGGGGTGCACAACACGAAATGGGTCGCGTCTATCGAATTCCGGGCGACCTGACATGAGGAAAGCGTTGGCCCGTTACCGCGACTTCTATGGTTCGTCGCCGCTGCATCTGTTGCTGATGATCGCCGGCTTCGCGGTGCTGGCCTACGTCATCGTGATAGTGACTCCGAAAGCGCTGTGGAATACCGATGTTTGGTGGCAGTCGATCGCAGTGTGGTTCGCGGTCGCGATCATCGGTCACGACCTGGTGTTGTTTCCGCTCTACGCGCTGGCCGATCGGCTGCTGACGCTTCCGGCCGAGCGGCGCTCGCGTCAACCACGTGTTCCTGCAATCAATTACATCCGCCTGCCGCTGATGGGCTCGGCCTTGACCCTATTGGTCTTTCTGCCGGGGATCATCAAACAGGGCGCAGTCTTTTACGTGAATGCCACGGGGCAAACCCAGGACCCGTTCCTCGGCCGGTGGCTTCTGTTGACCGCGGCCATGTTTGGCACCAGCGCGCTGGCCTACGCGATCTGCCTGATCGTCACACGGCGGCGAGCGTAGCCACCACGCGCCCGCCGATCGGATGAATCTCGGCCAACGACAGGCCAACCTGTTCGGCGAGCCGTTCCGCGCAATCGATGCCCGCAAATGCCCAGCGGAACCACGGCCCGACCCCACGATCCGACTCGAGGCGAACCCAACGGCGCCGCACACCCGTTGCGGCCGGATCGAACTCCGCCAGACAACGTCCTCCTCGTCGCAGCAACTGGGCTGCCCGGATCAGAATCCGTCTCGGGTCGCCGCCAAGTCCGACGTTGCCGTCAGCAAGAAGGACGGTGTGCCACGTGCCAGTTCCCGGCAGAGGATCGAAGACATCCCGATGCAGCACCGGCGCTCCATTGCGTCGTGCCAGCTGCACTGCGGCGGCCGACCGGTCGACGCCCAATGCCGGAATCTGCTGTCGAATCAGTTGCGCCACTAATCGCCCAGGGCCGCAACCCAAATCGATCGTCGGGCCGCGACACAAGGAGATCAGTGCACCATCGAACACCGCGTCGGCGTGCTGGCCACCCATCCAGTGGCCGACGGGCAGCGCGTGCACACCGCCGTCCTCGTGTCGCAGCCAACATCGTTCGCCGGTCAACGCTCGTTCGTACATCACACCGAACAATTCAGACTCCTTGTGTCGCGCGCGAGAACCGTGAGTCGGGCAGACTCGCATCGCGCACGGCGGCGACGTCGTCGACGGTGTCGACGTCGCGCAGTTCCTCTACCAGAGTTACGTCTATCCCCGTTTCCCTCAGCGCGCGAAGCGTTACCGCCCCGGTGTCGGGAGTTGACATCGGCACCGCGCGCAGTACGTCTGCATATGTCGGCGAATGCACCCCCAGCGCCCACCATCCGCCGTCGGTTGCCATCCCCAGCACCGCAGGCGCGGTGAGCAGCGCCTCGGCCGTACGGGTCATCAGCGCGGCCGTGATCTGCGGGGTATCCATGCCGATCTGCAGGACGGGCGCAGGGCCTACAGCGGAGGCTGCATCCGCGTGGGCATTGGCGAGCCTGTCGGCGAAATCGATTCCGCGCTGCGCAATCACGACGAAGTCGGAGAGCCGGGCGCGAATCTCGGCGCACCGGCTGGCCGCATCGAGGTCACCCATCATCGCAACGACGCGCCCCGACACGGGTGCCTCCGCGACGGCGTCGAGCGTGTCCAATAACGACGCCGCGGCGATCTCGGCGGCCGCCTCGGGACCCAGCGCCGACGCCAGCCGAGTCTTGGCCTGTCCAGGAACTGGCGCTTTGGCCACGACAAGGATGGTTACGGGCAGCACCGTCACGAGATCGCCCGCCAGAAGTCCAGCGCCGCGGCGAAACTGCCGCGGGCCGATCCGCTCACCTTGGATCTCCCGCCTGTCCGCGGACCGTATGTCACGTCGAGCTCGACCACCTTCCACCCGGCCGCGGCCGCGCGGACCAGCAATTCGACCGGATACCCAGAGCGTCGGTCCTCGACGCCCAACTTAAGGAGTTCGTCACGGCGGGCCACCCGGATCGGCGCGATGTCGTGCACGGGAAGGTTGTGCCTGGTGCGCAACCGCCAGCTCACCGCCGCCGTCCCCAGACGGGCGTGCCACGGCCAGCGCAGCCCCCGCACCGGGCGCCGTCTCCCCGTCACCATGTCGGCCCCGCGGTCCAGCTCTGCGACCATCGCGGTTAGCTCCGCTGGGTCGAGCGACCCATCGCCATCGAGCACCGCAACGATCGGCGTCGTCGTCGCGACCACGCCTGCATGCACGGCCGATCCGTAGCCCGGCCGGTGCTCGACGACCACCTCCGCGCCTCGTGCACGTGCGACGTCCGCGGTGTCGTCGGTGCTGTTGTTGTCGACGACGAGCACGTGGTAGCCCAGCGGAATCCTGGTCAACACCCCCGGCAGCGATGCCGCTTCGTTGAGACAGGGCAGCACCACTGTCACCGAGCGGTCCGGCATATGAGCCGACATTAGTCAGCTCTGCGCCTCACGGCTCAACGAGGGTTGTTGTTGAGTAATCTTTCTAGTAACGTCGCTAACTTATTGAGCTCCGGAAGGGACGGCGATGGCCAAGGCGGGATTGCGCAAGTTCAAGTTCGAGCGGCGGGTGGGCCGGACGGTGATGAATCCGCTGGTTGCGGCGCTGGATCGGCGCGGTATTCGGTCGGCACTGGTGGTCGAGTTGGAGACCACCGGCCGCAAGTCGGGCGAGCCGCGTCGGGTGCCGCTGACAGGCAGCGCGGACGCCGACGGCGTCTGGGTGATTTCGCAGCACGGTCATCGCGCAGGGTGGGCGCACAACATCGACGCCGACCCGCGGGTTCGGGTGCGGGTAGGTGAACAGTGGCGCACCGGGACCGCAGAGTTCCAGCCGGACGACGACGTGCGGGCACGGGCGCGCAGCTTCGCCGGCGGCAAGGTATCCGCGGCTGCGACCGCACTGGCGATGCGCGCGATGGAGAGCGACCCGATCTCAGTGCGGATCACCTACGCCGACTAGGGGCCGCTAACCGCGCAGCGGCGCGGTGGCGAACTCTTTGAGCCCCTTCGACGGGCTGATGCTTGCGCTGAATCCCAGCGTCTCGCGGGCACCCGCGGGGTCGGCGACGATATGCCGGACGTCGCCGTTGCGGTACTGGCCGGTGACCTCCGGCGGCGGACCGCCGGCGGCCTGCCAAAGTTCGCCCGCGACGTCACCAATCGAAATCGGCTGTCCAGAGCAGACATTCGCGGCCAGAAACTCCGGGGGCCCCACGCGGTTGACGGCCGCCACGTTGGCGGCGGCGACGTCGTCGACGTGCACGAAGTCGCGCATCTGGCCGCCGTCTTCGAAAACCTTTGGTGCATCGCCCTTTTCAAGCGCCGACCGGAAGATCGCCGCTACGCCGGAGTACGGCGTGTCTCGGGGCATCCCCGGGCCGTAAACGTTGTGGTACCGCAGCGCAACCACCGAGCCCTGCGCGGCTTCACTCCACGCGAGCGTGTAGTGCTCCTGCGCGGTCTTGCTCGCCGCGTACAGGCTGCGTGGCCGCAACGGCGCGTCCTCGCCAACCAGCCGCCACTGCAGCTCTTCACCACCGACCGGGCACCTGTGCTCGAAGATTCCGGCGTCGAGGTCCTCGCGGCGTCGCGGCACCGGATCCACGAGCCCGTGGACGGGGCAGCCGTAGCGACCCTGCCCGTAGACCACCATCGACGAGGCCAGCACCAGGCGTCGGCACCCCGCGGCATACATCTGCGCCAGCAGCACCGTCGTCGCGTAGTCGTTGTGACCGCCGTATGCCGGCGCGTCGGCCGCGTTCACGCCCGCCCCGACCATGGCGGCCTGATGGCAGACCACGTCGACACCAGCGAGCAGCGGGGCGAGTGCGTCGCCGTCGCGCACGTCGACGACGTGGCAGCCCGGCGGGGCCTCGGCGCCGGGACCGTGGGCCGCGGGCAACATCACGTCGACACCGACGACCTCGTGCCCGTCGCCCTCCAACGCGCGGGCCACTCGCGCGCCGATGAAGCCCGCCGCGCCAGTCAGCAGCACCCTCACGGCAGGTCGAACGGCAACTCGACACCCTCATGGGCGAGGCAGTGCGTGCAGGTGCGTTCGGTTGCCACCGCCGCGATCGCGTCGCGCACCACCTGCTTGAACGGGCCGAGGTTACGTTCGAACTCGGCGAACACGTCGACGGCCCGCACACCACCACCGACGTCGATGCCCGCGTCCAAGTCGGTCACGAGAGCAATTGCGGCATAACACATTTCGAGTTCGCGGGCCAGCACCGCCTCCGGATAGCCAGTCATGTTGACCAGGGTGAACCCCTGACCGGCGAACCATCGGCTCTCGGCACGAGTGGAGAAGCGCGGCCCCTGGATCACCACCATCGTGCCGCCGTCGACGACGCCTGGTGCCAGTGCCGCCGACCGCAACGTCGGGCAGTACGGATCGGCGAATCCGACGTGGATGCCACCGGCATCGAAGTAGGTGTCCTGGCGGCCCGAGGTGCGATCGACCAGCTGGTCGGGCACCACCGTGGCACCCGGGCCGAGGTCGGCGGTCAGACTACCGACCGCGCACGGCCCGAAGATCCGGCGGACACCCAGGCCGCGCAACGCCCACATGTTCGCGCGGTACGGCACCACGTGCGGCGAGAACTCGTGACGGACGCCGTGACGGGGCACGAACGCGACCTCGTGCTCGCCGACGGGGCCGATCGTGATTGGAGCGCTCGGCGCTCCATACGGCGTCTCCACCTCTACGCTGCGGGCGCCATCGTCGAAGAAGGTGTAAAAGCCGCTGCCGCCGATGACCCCGAGCAATGCATGCCCCCTCGCGTCCGCTGGATAACTCGCCCATTGTGGGGCATGCAACGATTTGAGTCGTGGCCAGTGTGGCGCAGTGGATCGAAGGCGCCAGGCCGCGCACGTTGCCGAACGCCATAGCCCCGGTGATCGCCGGCACCGGAGCGGCGGCGTGGCTGCATTCGGCGGTGTGGTGGAAGACGCTGCTCGCGTTGGTGGTGGCGGTCGCGATGGTCGTCGGAGTCAACTTCGCCAACGATTACTCCGACGGCATACGCGGCACCGACGACGAGCGGGCAGGCCCGGTCCGACTCGTCGGGTCGCGGCTTGCCGCACCGCGGTCGGTGCTCGCCGCGGCTGTCGCGAGCCTGACGGTCGCGGCGGTTGCCGGTGTGGTGCTCGCGCTCGTCAGTCAACCCTGGCTGATTGCCGTCGGCGGGCTGTGCATCGTCGGGGCGTGGCTGTACACGGGCGGGCCCCGGCCGTACGGCTATCACGGGCTCGGCGAGGTCGCGGTGTTCGTGTTCTTCGGGCTCGTCGCAGTGCTCGGCACGCAGTATGTGCAGGCGCTTCGCATCGACTGGGTGGGGGCCGTACTCGCGGTGGCGACGGGCTCGCTGTCGTCGGCGGTACTGGTGGCCAACAATCTGCGCGACATCCCCACAGACACCACCAGCGGCAAGGTGACGCTGGCCGTCCGGCTCGGCGACGCACGGACGCGGCGGCTCTACCTGGCGATGCTCGGGATCGCAGGGCTCGCGACGCTGGGCTTGGTCACGGCAACACCGTGGTGTGCAATCGGTTTCGTGGCGCTTCCGCTCGCAGTGCGGGCGGCCATGCCGGTGCGGCGCGGCCGCGTGGGACCTGAGTTGATCCCCGTGCTGCGCGACACCGGGCTCACAATGCTGGTGTGGTCGGTGGCCGTCGCGCTGGCCCTGGGACTCGGCAATTAGGAGGCCATTGTGATTACCCCTGACGACGCGATCGAGGCGATCCGCGAGACCGGCGGCGCGCAGCCGGGATTTCGCGCGTTGCACGCCAAGGGCACGCTGTACCGCGGCGAGTTCACCGCGACCCCCGAGGCACGAACGCTCTCCAGAGCCGCGCACCTGGACGGCTCGCCCGTGCCGATACTGATCAGGTTCTCGAACGGATCGGGACGGCCAAAACAGCGCGACGGGGCACCAGGCATCCGCGGCATGACGGTCAAGTTCACTTTGCCGAACGGGTCGACGACAGACGTGTCGACGCAGACGGCCAAGTTGTTCCCTGTTAGTACGCCCGACGGCTTCGTCGATCTGATGCGAGCGATGCAGCCGAGCTTCGCGACGCCGATCCGTGTCACCAAATTGCTTGTGACACAACCCAAGTTGCCGATCGCCCTCGTCAGGGGCGGTTTGCCCAAGGTACCCGCCAGTTACGCCACGGAGAGATATTACGGCCTGCACGCATTCCGCTGGCTCGACGCTGCCGGAGGGTCCAAGTTTGTTCGCTACCACATGATTCCGGCGGCCGGCGAACACTACCTTCATCTGCGTGCCGCGAGGTCGAAAGTTCCCGACTTCCTCACCGACGAACTCTCAAGCCGCCTGGCCGATGGTCCGGTGCGGTTCTACTACCGCGTGCAGCTTGCCGGGCCGAACGACTCGACCGTGGACCCGTCGGCGCCATGGAACAGCAAGACCATGGTCACCGTAGGAACGCTCGACATCACCGCGATCGACACCGAGCGCGAAAAAGGCGGCGACATAGTCGTATTCGACCCCATGCGGGTCACCGACGGCATCGAGCCGTCGGACGACCCGGTTCTACGGTTCCGAACGAATGCCTACTCGGCGTCAGTCAAGCTGCGAACCGGCGTGGACCGTGGGGCCGAGGCGCCGCCGTCGCCCTAATCCGGCGGGGTCTCACCGCGCAGTCGCGCCTGCAGCCGCTCGCGGTCACGGCGGCGGCGTTCGTCAACGGCGGCGATACTCGCAGTGGCGCGTTGGCGCAGAGAACCGAAGATCCACATACCCAGGGGAAACGCGATCACGATCGCGAATGCCACCGCGAGATAGATCGGGAAATCGTGGACGCCGGCGAGGCGGAAGACGCCGTAGATCAGCGCGGCGAGACCGACGGCGAGCAGCAGCCGCGCGACGGCGTACGCCCCGACATCGCGCAGCATGCTTGGCCGCGAGGCCCTTTCCGGTGGCTCGTCGTCATCTGCTTTTCGCGCAAGCGGCTCATCGCTGCCCACGGCCCGAGCCTAACGCGCGCGTATATTTGATTTAAGGAGGTGTTCGCGCCGGTGACATACCTGTTCGTCGTTCTGTTGATTCTTGCCGCGCTGGTCTATGTCGTCTGGCGGCTGCGCAACGTTGCTCGCAACGCCCGGCCCAAGAGCCGGGTCATCGGGCCCGACGACGATCCGGAGTTCCTCTGGCGCCTCGGTCGCGGCGACGACCAAACAAAGAACTAAAGCGTGTCGAACAACTCGACTGAGTGTTCGACACCGCCCTGCTCGGGCGTTCGTCGGTTCAGGCCGCAGGTGCGGTGAGAACGTCGGTTCCCGCGTCATCCGGGCTGGTTTCACCAACACAAGGGTGTTGGCCAGCGCCGTCCCGTCGGCGGACATTGGTGGCCCGGCCTCCTGCTTGGGGGTCCGGGGGTCGATGGGAGTCGTGGTGGGTGTGGCCCCAGCGGGCCAGATTCACCGCGGCGTTGGTATCTCTGTCGGCGCGATGCCCGCAACCACAGGTGAACACCCGGTCGGCCAGCGTCAGCGCGCCGTTGACAGCTCCGCATTGGGGGCACAGCCGGGTCGAGGGGTACCAACGGTCGGCTTCGACCAGCCGCCCACCGCGCCAGGCCTGCTTGTAAGTGAGCAGTCGGGCGAACTCCGACCAGCCGGCATCCGAGATAGCCTGAGCTAGGTGGTGATTGGCCAGCATTCCCGCCACGTTGAGGTTTTCGATGACGAGCCGGTCGTGGGTCTTGACCAACTCGTTGGATACCTGGTGCAGGAAATGGAGGCGCACATTGGCGACACGGTGATGATGGCGGCCCAGCCGGGCAGCGGCATCCTTACGGTGGTGTGATCCTTTCTTCTTGCGGGACAACGACTTCGACAACCGTCGCTGCCGTTTGAGTCCGGTGGCGAGCGCTTTGGGCGCCTCGCTGATGCGGGCAACCTCGGTACCGTTGGCGGTGGCGGCCACCAGGAACGCCGACAGCCCCCGGTCCACACCCACCCAGCCGTCGTCATCATTCGGGCGGTGCTGATGGTTGGCGTGTAGCTCGGCGGCCTGGACGTTCAGCGCGATCCACCACCGGCCACCGTGGTGGCTGATGGTGGCGAACAGGATTTTCGCGCGGTTCTTGGTGAGCATGCGCCGCAGCCGGCGGGTGTCGTCATGCACCCCGATCACCCCGATGCCAGGCAGCGTGACCGACCGGGCCCTGTTGTCGCCGACGCGGATGGCTGCGGGCTTGCCTTTGGGGTGCTTGTTGCGCAGTCGAAACGACGGAATAGCCTGGGTCTTCTTCTTGAACCGGGGGAACCCGACGCGGCGGCCTGTGCGCTTGCCCGAGCGGGAATCCGACCACGATTTCAGGCCCTTGCCAAGGTTGACAGCGGCTTCCTCGAATACCTGCTGACACACCTCGCGCCGCCACGACAAGCCGGTCACCATGATGTCGGCCACGCCATCGGCATCGACAGTGAAGACCCGGCCAGCGGCCTCGGTCATCTTCCACGCGTTGAACGCATTGATCAGATTAAACCCCGTCCACGCCACCTCGACGCCCGGATCGATCTTGCGGTGGGTGAGCGCGGTTTTCACTATCCGCAGGCACTGATTGAACGCGAACCGCGACGCCCCGGCATGCCGGGACAGCACCTCGCCCTGCTCGACCGTGGGGTCCAGACAGTAGCGGAATGTGGTGTGCCGGCTCATCACCCATCAGCGTCGCACAACCCGCCGACAGAAGTCCTGGCCAGCGGCGAGGTGTCGGACCCTTTGATCACCATCGACAGTCATGTGACCCGAAATTCGGTCATCGGCGCCGGTACCGCTCCGATCTGTCCGACACCGCCTGGGCGCGTATCGCCCGCTTCCTTGTCCCCAAGCACCGCGGGGGCGGGCGACCTTGCCCACCACACCGCTGGCGCGAATACCTCGACGCCATGCTGTACGTGCTGCGCACCGGATGTGCGTGGCGACACCTGCCGCACGACTTCACCGTGTCCTGGTCGGCCGCGCACAAACATTTCCTGCGCTGGTGCCGCACCGGCACCTGGGCTCCAATCCTTACCACGGTCCGCGGCGAGGTCCGCACCCGCTCGGGTCGACGTAGCCGACCCACCGCGGCCGTCGTCGATTCCTCCAGTGTCAAGGCGTCCCCGGTGACCGGGCCGCGCGGCTTCGACGGCGCCAAGAAGGTCGACGGCGTCAAACGGCACGTGCTAGTCGATTCTGCCGGCGTCCTGGTCGCCGCCGTCGTCACCGCGGCCGACGTGCAGGACCGGGCCGCAATCCCCACGCTGCTGCGCAAGGCCAAACGCATCGCACCAACCATCAGCCACGTGTGGGTGGACAAGGGCTACACCGGCCAGGCCGTCACCATCGCCGCCGCGCAGGCCGGTGTCACGGTGGATGTGGTATCCGGGCCGAAACCGGGCTGCGGCTTCATAGTTCAACCCCGCCGCTGGGTGGTCGAACGCACCAACGGCTGGATCAACCACTGCCGCCGCATCGACCGGCACTACGAAGTAACCCTCGCCGCGCACGAAGGCTCCGTCTACCTCAGCCAAATCGCCCTACTACTCAGAAGACTCGACCGCAGCCACTTGTTCGACACGCTTTAGATAAACGCATTGCGCCGGTCCGCGCCCGGAAAGCCGTCGGCCACCACCGCAGCCAGCTCGATCAGAGCATCCCGGGTTTCGCGCTTCATTCGATCGAGGCTGATCTCGGCCCCCTCTTCGAGGTGAGGGTCGAACGGCACAAGGCGAACCCCGCGGCAGCGCCGGCTGAAGTGGTCGACGACCTTGTTCATGTCGACTTTGCCTGAGCGCGGCCGCACCGCGTTGATCACCGCGATCGCATTGCGCACCAACTCCTGGTGGCCATGGGCGTCCAGCCAGTCCAGCGTCGCCGACGCACTGCGCGCGCCATCGACCGATCCCGAACTGATGACGATCAGCACGTCCGCCTTGGAGAGCACGGCCGCCATTGCCGAATGCATCAGTCCCGTGCCGCAGTCGGTCAGCACGAGGCTGTAGAAGCGTTCGAGGATATCGAGCGTTTTGCTGTAATCCTCAGAGCTGAAAGCCTCAGACACCGCCGGGTCGCTTTCCGACGCCAGCACCTCGAGCCGGCTCGGTCCCTGCGACGTGTAGCTGCGCACGTCGCTGTAGCGGTCGATGCCCTCCGCGTCGCGCAGTAGGTGGCGCACCGTGGCCGCGGTCTCCATCGGCACCTTCTGGCTCAGCGTCCCGCGATCCGGGTTGGCGTCGACGGCGACCACCCTGTCACCGCGGACGGATGCGAACGTCGCACCCAGCGTCGCCGTGATCGTCGTCTTGCCCACGCCGCCCTTCAGCGACAGCAGAGCGATCCGGTAGCAGCCCTGCAACGGCTGGTTGACCTGGCCGAGGAGGTTGTTGTGGTGGGTGACGCGCGGGCTCTCCCCGAGGTTGATGAGCTTGAAAGACGCGAGATAGAGCCATTTGCGCCAGCCCTCCGAAGGGGGAGGCTGCACCTGACGCAGCAGCGCCGAGGTCGACAGATCCCGCGACGACGGCGGCACCGCGGGTGGCGGCCCCGCAGCCGGTTGCGGCTCCGCGGCCTGTTGCGCTTCCGCGGCCGGTTGCGGAAAACCCAGAGGCGGCGTATTCGCGGTCCAATCCGGCGGTGGCGCTATGTGCCTGCCGTTTGCTGGGGCCGGGGCCGCCGGCGGTGGTGGTGGCGCTTGCGCTTCCGGTGCGTCGTTGAATCGCTGCTGCGCTCGAAATCCGCCGGTATCGAACCCGTCAGGCACCCGTTGTCCCCCTGGACTATTGACTCTTCGCGTGCGTGCTCATCGCGTTGTATCGGTTACCCGATCGACACTAGTCGCTACCCAACTCCGGCGTACGAGTGCAGTCCCACTGTCACGAGGTTGATGAAGAACAGATTGAAAACCATCGCGACGAAACCAACGACGTTGATCCACGCCGCTTTTTTGTCACGCCACCCCGCGGTCGACCGCGCGTGCAGGTAAGACGCGTAGATCACCCACGCGATGAAGGAGACGGTCTCCTTCGGGTCCCATCCCCAGTAACGGCCCCATGCCTCCTCGGCCCAGATCGCGCCGAAGATCACCCCGAACCCGAACACAGGGAACGCGAATATCGTTGTGCGATAAGCAATCCGGTCGAGTGTCTGTGCGTCGGGCAGCCGTTGCACGATGCGTGCGAGGGACCCTTGCGCGGCCGGGTCGCCGAATCGGGACATCTTGACCAGGAACAAGATGCTTGCAACGCCCGCGACCAGGAACACGCCTGAGCCCAGGCTGACCACCGAAACATGGATCGGCAGCCAATAGGACTGCAGTGCCGGCATCACGGGCGCCGCATTGGTATAGAGCCAGCGTCCCGATACCGTCAGCAGGATCAACACCGGCAGTAGCACGAACACCCACAGCCGTCGCAGTTGTGAGCGCCGCAACACCACGGCGGCCGCGACCAACCCGGACAGACACGTCAGGTTGATGAACTCGTACATGTTGCCCCAGGGCGCGCGCATCGTCGCGACACCGCGCAACACGATGCATGCCAGCAGCAGACCGATTCCCACATAGACCAGGCCGAGACCCGCCCGGCCCAGTCGCTCGTCAAGCGAGCGCGGCGGAGTCTCGACGACGATCCCGGGCGTGGCGCTGTCGGCGGCCACCCCGGCACCAACCAACTCGCGCTCGGCGACCTTGCGGCTGCGGGTGTAGGCCAGCTCGACTGCGAGCAGGAGCAGCGCAAGGACGAGCACGACAATCGACGACGTGAACGCCCAGTCCGAGAGCCGCGCCAGCCCGATGTCGACGTGCTCGGTATTCACGCGCGATCCGCCTTCACTAGACCTTCTCCTTTGTCTGCTCGGCGGCCGTGCCGATGTCGGCCAGCAACCGCTGCGTCAGCCGCTCGAACTCGTCACCCCACCCCGAGTTGTCGGTCCGGGCAAGGCCGCCTAGCTCGACGTTTACCGTACCGGCGCCGTCGGCTGCCGTCAGCCGGACCCATATCCGGCGCCGCCGGATCACCAGGGACACCAACAACCCGGCCATCATCGTCATCGCGAACACCAGCACCCAGATCTGGCCCGGGTCGTGGGAAACCTGGACGTTGACGAACGGCACGGCGCCGTCGAACCGCACGATCGTGCCGTCGTCGAGCCGGACCGTCTCACCCGCGCGCAGGTTCACCCGGGCCAGCTTGGTGAGCCGGCCCTGCTCGATCAGCCGCCGGTCGAGGCTGAACAGCGATTGCGGGCGCCCGGTGTCCAGGCCCGTGTCGCCGCGGTAGATGTCGATGGCGACCGCGGGGTTGTTCAGAGCGGGAAAGCTCGAGGAGAGCAGCTTTCCGTCGAGTTGTTCGGTCGGTGCGAACAGTCCTTCGATTGCGATCTGGTTCTTGCGGCGTTCGACGGCGTTGGGATAGGTGCCCCCGGGAGGGTCGATCCGCACGACGCCCGACGACAGAAGCGTGCGCGGATCCTCGGGACGCCATTGCACGGTGGCCGTGCGCGTCTGCCCGCCGGGGAACGTCACGGTGAACGTCGGTGCGTAGCCGTGGCCCTGAAGGTAGACGCGGTCGCCACCCACGCGAAGTGGATGGTTGACCTCGAGCCGGTAGGGCCGCCAACTGCCGGCGGCGAGGTCGTCGCCGGCCTGGTAGTCGATGTTCGCTGCGAAAGAGGTGGCCTGGCCGGACGGTAGGTAGCGCGCGTCGAAGTCGTTGACACGCAGGCAGATCGGATTCAGCGACGTGCCGTCGACGGTGTTGCCGGCGCGGAACGAGTCGAACGCGGCAGGCGACGCCGAGCAGAAGCCAGGTCCCCCATCGGCGATGACGATCACGTTGCCCTCGTAGCCGAACAGCTTTCCGACGGCCACCGCCACCAGCAATCCCAGCAGCGAGAAGTGGAACACGAGGTTGCCGAACTCGCGCAAATAGCCCTTCTCGGCAGAGACTTCGATGACACCGTCGTCTTCACGGGTGACCCGGCGCCACCCTGTCAGCCGCCCGGAGATGGTTTCGGCGAGTGCCGCCGGTTCGCCGCTGACCTCCCGCTCTGTGTGCTTGGGAAGGCGCGACAACTTCCGGGGCGCGGCAACGGGTTTCGCACGCAGGCTGCGGATGTGGTCGATCATCCGCGGTAGGAGGCAACCGACCAGCGATATGAACAGCAACGCGTAGATTGCGGTGAACCAGAAGCTGGAGAACACATCGAACATCTGCAGGCGGTCCAGCCACGGTCCCGTCCGCGGGTGTTCGATCAGGTACTCGGTGACCTTCGCCTCGTTGAGGCTGCGTTGCGGCAGCAGCGCGCCTGGGATCGCACCGAGCGCCAACAGGAACAGCAGTGCCAGCGCCGTGCCCATCGACGTCAGGGCACGCCAGGTGTTGCGAGTCCAGGCGAGCATTCGCGTCATATCGGCAGGGTCGCATCCGTCACGAATGCGTCACGCACCCACGAGATGAACTCATTCCACAACCCGGTGACCAGCGCGACGCCGACGGCGATCAACAGCACGCCGCCGAAGATCTGGATCGCCCGGGTGTGCCGGCGCAGCCAGCCGAGGCCGTTGACCGCCCACGCCGACCCAAAAGCCAACAGCACGAACGGGATACCCAGACCCATGCAGTACGCGATCACCAGCAGCACTCCACGTGCGATGCTCGCGCCGTCGGAAGCCGATGCGACCGCGATCACTCCGGTAAGCGTCGGGCCGAGGCACGGCGTCCACCCGAGCCCGAAGACAGCACCGAGAAGTGGCGCACCGGCCAGAGTCGACAGCTGACGCGGGGTGAACCGCGCCTCACGCTGCAGCGCGGGGATGAAGCCGACGAAGACCAGGCCCATCAGGATCGTCAACACGCCGCCAATGCGTTCCAGCAGAAGCTGATTGGCGAGCAACGTCGTCGTCATTCCCAGCACAGCGACGGTACCGAGCACAAACACCACGGTGAACCCGGCGACAAACAGTGCGGCCGAGCCGACCACGCGCCAGCGCCCAGTGCGCACCGCGACATCACCCTGCGGCTCGTCGTCGACGCCGACCACGGCAGCCAGATACGAGAGATAGCCGGGCACCAGCGGCACCACGCACGGCGATGCGAACGAAACCACCCCGGCCACAATGGAAATCCCGACGGCTACGACGAGCGGGCCGGCGGCGGCGAGGTGGGTGAAACCGGTCACTGCGGTACCGGCGTGGCCGGCCGCTCGGCGACCAGCCGATGCACGACGGGCATCACGTCGTCGACGGACAGTTCGCGGAGAAACACTGCCGCCACGCGATGCTGGCGGTCGAGCACCAGGGTGGACGGGATCACGGTCGTGGGGAATCTGCCGCCGAATGCGATCATCGTGCGCATCGCGGGGTCGTAGATCGACGGGTAGGTGATCTTGCGGTCGACCACGAAATCCTCTGCGGCGTCGCGGTTGTTGTCCCGCACGTCGATACCGAGGAACTCGACGCCCTCGCCACGCGTTGCGTCGTAAACCTGCTGCAGCTTGGCGACTTCCGAACGGCACGGACCACACCACTGGCCCCAGATGTTGACGACGACGACCTTGCCGGCGAAGTCGTCGAGTGAAACGGTCTTGGCGGGATCCGTCAGGTTAGGACCCGCCAATTTCCCTGGGCGTCCACGGCTTTGGGGTGGGTCATAGTAGATGTCGGTCTTGCCCCCGGGCGCGACGAATTCGAACGTGCCGCCCTGCGCCACCGCGTCGGCGCCGGTGGCACAGCCCGTGAGGACGACTGTCACCAACGCAGCCAACGCGAGCAGGCGCCGCACGATCATCTCCCGGCGGGCTCCTCATAGCGGATGTCGGCGAGGCGGTCGCCGTCGTAGACGAACGAGGTCAGCGACGCGAGGTTGCAGCGACGTCGACGCGGGTCGTGCGGGAGCCGTTTTTCTTCGAGATAGCGCCGCAAGATCTCCACCGGCAGTTGATGACTCACGCACACCGCCTCGTGCCCGGCCGCCTTCGCGCGAGCCTTGTCGACCGCCGTGGCCATGCGCGCGGCGATCTCCTTGTACGGCTCGCCCCAGGACGGCCGGAACGGGTTGCGCAGCATCCACCACACCTTCGGATCGCGCCATGCACCGTCGCCGGGTGAAATGCGTCTTCCTTCAAAGAAATTGGCGGACTCGATGAGGTCGGGGTCGGTGGTGACCTCCAGACCGTGGCTGGCGGCGATCGGTGCCGCCGTCTCCTGCGCCCGCTGCATCGGCGATGCGGCGACGAGGACGATGTCGTTGTCGGCGAGCGCCTGCGCGACGGCTTCGGCCTGCGTACGGCCCTTGTCGGACAGGTGGTAACCAGGCAGTCGGCCGTACAGGATCTTTTCGGGGTTGTGCACCTCACCGTGGCGGATGACATGCACGATCGTGGTCTCGGCCATCACTCCCCCGGTCGCGAGGCTCTCGCGGCGGCTGCCGCGGCGGCGGGAAGGGCGGCGTCGATACGGTCGAACGCCTCTTCATCCAAAGCAGCTGAGACGAACCAAGTTTCGAAGGGGCTCGGTGGCGGATAGATTCCGCCGTCCAGAAGCGCATGGAAGAACGGTGGGTACCGCCAGGTCTGGCTGCCCTTCGCCGACGCGAAGTCAGTCACTGGACGATCGCCGAAGAAGACGGAGAAGAAATTACCCGCCTGCGGAATGGCATGCGGCACACCGGCATCCGCTAACGCGGTGTGAAGCATGTCGGCAATCCGGTCCGCGTTGCGATTCAGTGCTTGATAGACGTCGTCGTCGGCCGCGCGCAGCGTGGCAAGCCCCGCCGCGACAGCGACGGGATTTCCCGACAACGTTCCGGCCTGATACACCGGACCCAGCGGCGCCAGACGGTCCATGACCTCGGCGCGGCCGCCGAACGCCGCGGCCGGAAGCCCGCCGCTCATCACCTTGCCGAAGGTGTACAGGTCCGCGACCACGGGCTCCAGGCCGAACCAGCCCGACGGGCTGACGCGGAAACCGGTCATCACCTCGTCGCTGATCAACAACGAGCCGGCGTCCTCGGTGATCTTGCGCAGCGCGGCGTTGAAGCCGGGTTCTGGTGCGACAGTTCCCATGTTGCCCGGGCATGCTTCGGTGATGATCGCGGCGATCTGGTCGCCGAACTTGTCGAACGTCTGGTGCACGGCACCAACGTCGTTGTAGGGCAGCACAATTGTGTCCGCCGCAGTGGCGCCGGTGACGCCGGGCGACGACGGCAGCCCCAGGGTGGCGACGCCCGAACCCGCCTCGGCCAGCAGGGAGTCGACGTGTCCGTGGTAGCACCCGGCGAACTTGACGATCTTCGGCCGGCCGGTGAACCCGCGGGCCAGGCGCACCGCGCTCATCGTGGCTTCGGTCCCGGAGTTGACCAGCCGCACGCGTTCGGCGGGCGGCACCCGACGGCTGATCTCGACGGCGAGATCGGTCTCCGCGGGTGTCGGTGCACCGAACGACAGGCCCGTTGCAGCCGCCTTCTGAACGGCCTCGACAACGGCGGGGTGGGCGTGGCCGAGGATCATCGGGCCCCACGAGCAGACCAGGTCGACGTAGCGGTTGCGGTCGGCGTCGACCAGCCAGTATCCGCGCGCCGACGTGATGAACCGCGGTGTGCCGCCCACTGACGTGAACGCCCGCACCGGCGAGTTCACGCCGCCGGGTATCACCAATGAGGCCAACGCGAACAGTCCGGCGGACGTCGCGGTGCGCGAGGTGTCGTCATCGCCGGAAATCCGCTGCGCGCTGGACATGGTGCTAAGTGTCCCAGCCCGCGCGCGGACCTCGACTACAGGGTGTAGTGGCGCTTAGTGCGATCGCCGAGGGCAATTAGCGCCTTTGATGATTGACGTCCTCGTCAAAAGATTCGTTGGTTCGGGTTACATACCACCATCACGGGTATGCGTCCCCGCGGAAGTAGTGGGCGCTTTCGAGCGCGGGCAGGCCGTTTCCTGTCTCCGGAACGAGTTTCAGTCACTTGTCGGGGGGCTCCGGACAACTGCTTCCCGACTGAAAAGGAGCTGGTTCATGGGAACTACCACAAAGAAGGCGAGCCTGAGGTTGCTCGTCTTGCTTATGAGCGTCGCGATGATCACTCTCACCGGAGGTCTCGCGGCGAGCACCGCGACCGGTGCGCCACCACCCGGCAAGGGCAACAACACAAACGTTGTCAAGGTGACGGGCACCGGCACCGACGGAGCGAAATTCAACGGTCAGTTCACTGCGAAAAGTTCGAAGGCTGATTCGTCGGCGCCAAAGGGTGTCGCTGTTGATGGATTACTTACCGGGAAACTCATCAACCCTGGCCAAGGACAAAACACCTCCCAGGACGTCTCACAGCCCGTTTCGATGCCCGTGGCCGACCTGCAGGCAACCTGTCAGGTCCTTAACCTCGTGCTGGGGCCGCTCGACTTGAGCCTGTTGGGCCTGAACGTACATCTCGACCAGGTCACCCTCAACGTCACGGCGGACCCGAGCGGTGGGATCCTCGGCCAACTGTTGTGCAGCCTGGCCGGTGGGCTAAATGGTCCTGTGGATGCAATCGTGAACCTGCTTAACCAGATTCTGGCGATCCTCGGGGGACTGTAAGTCGAGACGCTTGACCCAATGTCACCGCCCGTGCCCCACCCGGGGTGCGGGCGGTGAATCTTCTCGCCAGCCGGTGTTCTCGCGCCGTTCCTGATCCAGGCTCAACTGCGCCCCGGCGTGGGACGCAACGCTGTAACGCAAGCGCCGCCAATTTATATAAGTAATTAATAAGACTGCGCGCCTCGGTGATGAAGCCGCCACGGCGACGTTGGCCCATTCAGCGCCCGCGACTCGTTCAGCTCGGCGCTGCCACCACCCCGCTCGCTCTTAATGAGAATTCGCATGACGACCCCACCACATCTCTCCGACCGCTATGAACTGGGTGAGATCCTCGGCTTTGGCGGCATGTCCGAGGTACATCTCGGGCGCGACTTGCATCTGCACCGCGACGTGGCCATTAAGGTGCTGCGCGCGGATCTTGCACGAAACCCGAGTTTCTACCTGCGTTTTCGTCGGGAGGCCCAAAACGCCGCTGCCCTGAACCACCCGGCCATCGTCGCGGTCTATGACACCGGCGAGGCGCACACACCCAGCGGCCCACTGCCGTATATCGTCATGGAGTACGTCGACGGAATCACGTTACGTGACATCGTGAACAACGACGGTCCGATCCCGCCCCGCAAAGCGATCGAGATCATCGCCGACGTCTGCCAGGGACTGCACTTCAGCCACCAGCACGGCATCATCCACCGAGACGTCAAGCCGGCGAACATCATGATCAGCCGCACCGGCGCGGTGAAAGTAATGGACTTCGGCATCGCCCGCGCGCTGACCGACACCACCGGCGCCACTAAAACAGCGACCGTGGTCGGAACAGCGCAGTATCTCTCACCCGAGCAAGCGCGTGGTGATACCGTCGACGCCCGCTCCGACGTGTACTCGCTGGGATGCGTGCTGTACGAAATCCTCACGGGCCAAACGCCTTTCGCCGGTGCCTCCCCGCTGGCCGTGGCCTACCAACACGTACGCGAAGCCCCGGCACCGCCATCAAACAGGCACTCTGAGGTGACCCCCGAACTTGACGCAGTCGCACTGACAGCACTAGCCAAAAACCCCGACAACCGCTACCAAACCGCCGCCGAGATGCGCGCCGACCTGATCCGCGTGTACAACCGTGAATCCCCCAAAGCGCCCAAAGTCCTCACCGACGCCGAGCGGACGTCACTACTAGCGGCTACCGTCGCAGGCCGCTACCAGCGGACCGACGACACGTCTCGCACCCAAGGCGGTGATGGACCCGACCGACGCCGCGGGACGTCGGTACGACGGTGGCTCCTTGTGGCGGCCGGGCTGGCGGCGTTGACCGTCGCGATTGCCGTGCTCATCAACGTCGTCCCCCGATGGTTCAGCGGTAGCCGCACGGTCAAGGTGCCGCAGGTGGCGAAGATGTCGGAAGACGACGCGACAGTCACCCTCCAGAAAGCCGGATTCGACACCCGCACTCAACACGTCACAGACGCGCAGGTGGCGCCCAACCAAGTGGTCAGCACTAACCCCAAGGCGGGCGACGTCGCCGAGACCGGCTCGACGGTCACCCTCAACGTGTCCATCGGTCCAGAGCAACGCCAGGTGCCGGACGTGCAACGGCTCAGCTACCAGGAAGCCGTTTGGCGGCTCACCGCCGCCGGCTTCGGAAACGTCAAGCAGGTGTTTGCACCGTCGACACCCGAACAGCAAGACAAGGTGCTCGGGACCAATCCGCCAGCAGACCAGCCCACGCCGGTCACGTTCGAAATATCTGTGCTCGTCGGCACCGGACCCGAGATCATCAAGGTGCCAGACACCACCGGTCAAAGCGCCGAGCAAGCCAAAACAACGCTGACCGCAGCCGGATTCACCAATGTCATCGACGTCCAGGTCGATAGCCCCAACCCAGCCGGCGCCGTAGTGGGCACGCTGCCAACCGCCGGTCAGTCCGCGAAGGAGACCGACCTCATCCGGCTACGAGAGTCCAAGGGAAACCAGTTCATCATGCCGGATATCACCGGCCAATTCTGGGACGACCTGTTGCCGCAGCTTCAAAGTCTCGGATGGACCGGCGCCGCCAACACCGTCCAGACACCGGCCGGCGACGACAACCGCGCCAAAGTGCTACGGCAAGATCCGCCACCGGGCACACCCATCCGCAAAGACGGCAACATCAGCCTGACCTTCGGCCAATGACCCGAACGCGATGCTCACGACACCGCGAGCAGTGGCACACCGCCGACGAGGCGCAGCGCGCGCCGGCGAAATCAGGCCAACCTCCAGAAGCTGGGCCGGCTGGTGTAATGGGCGGTGCTATCCCGTCGTCAGCGCGAAGGTGGGGTGGTCGGCGTCGTCGGGCAGCTTCTCGAAGTAGCCCTCGACAACCTTGCCGCCCTTCTTCTTGTACACGGCGATCACGGGCGGCCGCTCACCCACCGGGATCTCGCGGGCGACGTAGTTCGTCGTGCCCTTCTTGTTGGCGATCGAGATCTGCGGATTGGCGCGCATGTTCTTGACCCATTGCGACTCGCCTCGCGTGGACACCAGGTACTTGGTGCCGTCGACGTCGACAGTCAACACGGGGATCTTCTGCGGCTCGCCGCTGCCGCGGCGCTTGACGGTGAGGGTCTCGGTATCGGAGATGCCGGTGGCCATCGCGATCTTGTTGAAGATCTTGGCGGTGAACCACGGCGGCTTGAGGTAGGCCATAGCCACGAGTTTGATGGGACGTATGCAGTTACCGCAATGGCTGGCCCGATTCAACCGGCACGTGACCAATCCCGTGCAGCGCATCTGGGCCGGCTGGATACCTGCCTTCGCCATCCTCGAACACACCGGCCGCCGATCGGGGAAGCGGTACCGCACGCCACTCAACGTGTTCGGCACCGACGACGGGATCGCGATCCTGTTGACCTACGGACCCGACCGCGACTGGCTGAAGAACCTGACGTCCGTCGGGCAGGGCCGGATGCAGCGCTACGGCAAGACATTCACCGTGACCGATCCGCGGGTCATGGCCAAGGCGGTCGCCGCGCCTTCCGTGAAAGGGTTGTGGCGGCCGATCTTCAAGCGGCTGCCGTTCGAGTACGCCGTGCTCCTGAAAAGAGCCGACTGATGGCAATCGGTCACGTCGACACTGCGGGTGAGCCATGCCAGTTGAGTGTCTCCCCTTGGCCTGTCAGCATCGCGCTGCCCGGCATCACCCTCAGCCGGTACGGCGTGAGGCGTAGCGCGGCGAACGCGTCGCAGGTCGGGCCGTCACGCCACACCGGGATGATCGCCGGGTCGTAGCGCACGGGCGGCGGCCCGTGCAAGAACATGTCCCATACGGCCGTGCGGGTTTCGTCGTCGAAGTACCACTCGACGAGGCAGTCGGCGCTGCAGGTGTCGTGCGTAGTCGTCCAGTAATTCACAGAGACATAAGGATTTTCGCCGAGGTGTGACCGCTTGATCGGGGTCGGGGCCGTGGCGATCCACCCGAAGACATCCGTACCGTCCCACTGCCAGATCGGATGGAGAATCCGCGAGCGCGGCCTGCCATCGCCGTCGACCGTCGCGACCGACGCCCACACGATCGAATGAGCCATGTCGATGAAGGCGGGTGCGATCTGATCCAGCGGTGTCACGCATCCGACGGTAGACGACCCCCGGTGTCATCGCCGCTGGATGGTGAATTCGTACGGGAATATGACGTTGTCGGGATTCTCGTTATAGATAATCATCGTCCAGCGTCCGTCCATGTCGAGCGTCCACCCGGAAATTTCCTGGCATGCAGGATATACGAAGCGCTTGCCCTCGGGGTTTTCCAGTCCCCATCCGACGAGGTGGTCCCCAACACACTTCGGCGCGTCGGTAACCGAGAGTTCGTCGCCATTGCGGCCGTCGAATTCAAACCGATCCTCGGCTCCCGGACCTCTGAGAATGCCCGCGCCGCTGGGCTTCCCGTCGCTGATGGTTGCTGGAAGCGTGATCGGGAAGACGCGAGTCGGGCCCGCCCGCAACACGCGGAACGAGTAGCTAGATACATAGTCCGACGGCGCCGAGCCCTCCGCAAACGCGATATTGATCCGCCATGTACCTTGAGCATTCGCATGCAACTGGATGTCGTCGCACATCGACTTCGTTCGCGAATCCGTGCCGTCCGGAGCGGTGATCTGCCAATGCACCACGCCGGAGGTATTGCAGTCGGACAGGGCATCGAAGTACAGGTCAGTAGATGACCCGCCCTCGAGAGTGAAACTGACATTTTGTCCGGGCCCGATGCGCGTTGGCCCGACGATCTGATCGATCGTGACCGACGTCGACCCGGGACCGGTCGTGGCCGAGATCTTCTGGTGTTCCGCAGCCACCTTCTGATATCCCCCAGCGAATTTGGGGTCAGCGGTCAGCCCCACGTCGAACTCGCACTGCTGCGCAAGTTCTGCATTGATGATCCCAGCGCACGCCTTTCTGCCTGCGTCGCGTTGGCCGGGCGTGAGATCGTCGATCGTGACGATTCGAGTCGGCATGTCAGAGCGGGCGAAGGTCTTCGTCGACTGGCCGGGCGCATAGTCGAATAGCGAATCCGACTGTTTTACAAGCCAACTCGGCCCAACGGTTCGATAGAGCTCTGCGCTGGCCACTTGGTCGTAATGCTTGCCCGCGCGGTCTTCCATCGCCACGCTCTGCGATTGACCGGTGAAAGGCCCCAGCAGACCGTGCAACGTGGCCTTCCGGGCAGGCGCGGCCGAGATCATCACGTTCCATCCGTATGTTCCGATGGGCAGCACCCAGACAGTGGTGCGATCGGGCCAGGCGATTTTGTAACCACTCTGATCCGGTTCCAGCCGAACGCCGCCGCTGAGCTGTCGCGCCTCGTTGGGTGCAACGACTTGCCCATTGATCCGTAATTCGCGTCGGTCGGGATACTCGTAGATCCCGACCTTGTCGGTTCCGGCTCTGATCGCCACTGCTGTGTTGACGGAGATAGTGGTGTTCTCTCGTCCGTCCGCGCCCCGCCGCGGTTCTTGCCGGGCCTGCACCTCGAGGTCGCCGGCATCCGATGTGGCCAAGGTGAATTCGCCACCAGCCTGAAAGTCGAACCTGTGCCCGTCAAATGACGTCAGGTGCGGGTCGCCGTTGCTACCTGTGGGCGAGGTGCCCGGAACTGACGCGCCGGGCGCGTTGGGATTCGTGGGCGGCGACGGACTATCCAGACCAGCTGGCGGGGGCTTGGCTTGCGGCCGATTCACATTGGGTCGATCGGGCTGCTTGTTCTTGCAGTAAGAGCTGAGAGAGACGACGTCGGTCTTCACGACGTTGCCGATAGTGCCTCCGGGCACCGCCAGCCACACCGGCTCCTGGATCGATGCGATTCGCTGGCCGGCACGTTCGGACTTTTCGGGGCAAACGCAAGTTGCCCCTATGCAGTAGTCGCCGACCGTGAAGTGCACGGCTTCGAAGCTGTCACCGTCGTGCAGGTGGACGGGTTGGCTGGCGGTCACCCGGATGATGGAACTGTCCGACCCTCCGGGTGATTTCAGTTTCGGGTTGATGATCCGGGTGTCGAAAGCCGCTACCTCGGCATTACCCCCTTCCGCATTGATCGATTGCCGCGGCGGAAGGCATGGGTGCAGCCGGTTGTCCTTCGGGTCTTTCTCCAGCGGGCCGCAATCGTCGCCGGGGTCGGGGAGCCCCGCACCGTGCAGTTCCCAAGGATCGCCAAACTCCGGCATGCGCAACCGGCTTCGCGCCCATGAGTCGTACATAACATCGGTATCCCCGCCCGCTGCTTTGAAGGCCTGATTATTGTCGAGCGCGCCGGACCAGATAGTAGGGAATATCTGCCAGGGTTCTTTCAATACGTGCTGGACCTGGAACCACCAGCCACCGGCCCCATATGTCCGCTTAAATAGTGGCCCATCGTCGCTCAGATAGGGACGCCAGGGCTCTTGCCGCGCGGTGACGTCCGCGGCAGCAAAATGCGCGCCGCCCTCGATGATCCATCGAGGGGCCGCGAGGTATGCAACGAGGTTTGGGTATCCGAAAGCCTGGAAGCAGTGCATCAACTCGTGCGCTACGAGCGCGTTGAGGAACCCGTCCGAGGGGGGCGGGTTCGCGCGCCACACCTTCGGCGCGAAGGACAGCGTGCATGACACCGCCGGCCCTGGGTGCTCGCTGACGCGCTCCACTGTCTCACCGGCGGCAAGGGGTTGTGCCCACGCCCAGGCATCATTCCTTTCGATCAGCCTGATTTCCGGCCGCGGGATTGTTCTCCCGAGCTTTCCGCTGATTTCGAGGGCGTACCGATCTACCTTGGCGCGCAAGGTCTCCAATGCTTTCGCGCGGGTTGCCTCGCTATCGGCTGCGGGTGCGCCGCCGGTCGAGGCTGTGAGTTTCTCACTGACCGCGCCCTGTTGGTCGGTGGTGAGTTCCCGCCAGTGGTTGAGGGTCCAGCGCACCGGTCCACTGGCCGACAGCGGATCGCGGGAGTGGTTTGCCGCGTGCGGCGGGACTTCGACGCCGGGAATATCACCGAAGGTGTATGCAAAGGCCTGCAGCGCAAGGTCTTTGCTGACGGTGCCATCATCGCTGACCGAGTTTTGGAACTGATCCCAGAAGGTCTGTTCGGCTCTCGCATCCGACGGACCCGGGTTGCGGTCACATCCCGCGGTCAAGGCGGCGAACAACAGAACGACTAACCCAACGATTCCGGACCTTCGCGCCAACGATGTGTGTTCACGCGTGTCGCACGGGCTCGGCGGCCAAAGTGTGTGGTGCATTTCGCCCCAATCCGAACGTCGTGGCAGAAACCTTCGTTTACCTGCTGGAGTCAGGGCGCACAGTGCACCGCGAGCACGAGTAATCGACTACTTGTTTTTGATGACAAAGATTCTTATTCGGCCGACTGTAACTCCTGAGCCCGCGAGTGTGAGCCGTTGGCGACGCTCAGCGGCGTGTCGTTGCCGCCATTTCGCGTTCGCGTTCGCGAAGGGCCGCGGGGAGACTCGGCAGGAAGTGTGCCGTCGCGAACGCCCGGATGTCGTCGGCTGTGGCCAGCGGTTGCGGCGACGGCGCAACGCAGCCATCATCGCGTAGCGCAGAATCGTATCCGCCAGCGCGTCAACCGCATCCGCGCCAATCCTGTCGGCAAATCCGGCGGGGAAGGTCACCCGCAGGGCGCCGGCCATCCGCTGCATCGCCGCCGCGTAGTGCTGATGCGCGAGCTGCAGCGTCAACGCCACCAAATTGACTTCCTGACGATTGAGTCTGCGTCTAGGGCGCAAAAGTGCGAATGACCGCCAACCCTCAGCGCAAGTCAACGACGCGGCGCGAAGCGACTACGCGACGCGCGCCGGTCCCGCGAGACGCCGACACTGCTGGGAGATCGCGATTTGGGCGTGTTTCACGATCTCCCAGCAGTCTCGGCGCGCGCAACGGCTTGCGACCGCCACCAGTTCGCAATGCCCAGCACCAGCAGCGAACCGGCCAGCGCGGCCAACACGAACGCGAGCATCAACAAGGGCGGGTAGTACGAGACCGACGTGCTGGGTGCACCGTCGTGCACGGTCGGGTTGACCGACGTCGATCTCGACCCCAACCAGGACGCCACGCACCCCGCGGCCGCCACCGCAGCGAGCACCAACTCGAGCACCGCGCGTCGGCGGAGCCTCACGACACGGCGCCGGGCGGCATGTTCTCGGAGCTGCGCTGCTCGAGCAACTGGGTCAGCGTCGCTCGCAGCTGACGATGGTTGCGTGCCCACGCCTGCGCCATCCGATCCTCGCTGAGCTTGAGCCCAATGCCGGTGCGCCCCTTCGGCACTCCGGTGAGCTCGCCAAGCGCGCGGGCGGACTGCCATTTGTACGGTTCGCCGTCGGGCTCGGGTTCGGGAAAGATCCGCGTAATCGTGTCGACGGCGATCGTCTCGGCGCCCTGGCGCAGCGCATCGGACGTCAATGTGACCGACGTGTGGATGCGCGCGGCCTTGACCTGCAACCCGAGAAAACCCGACACCAGCAGCACGAAGACGATAGGCACGATCAACTGCGGCCCGAGGCCTGCGTTGATCTCGATGCCGAGCATGGCAGCGCCAGCGATCGGCCCGGCAATCAGCCAGTACCAGCTGGCGCCACGCTCGTAGAAGAGCACGCTCTGCGCGGTCTGCTCAGGCACTGTCCGTCCCCGACTCGGCTGTCTCGAGCCACTCGGTCGCTGACGGCCGGATCGCCGCATACGCGCCGACCATCAACGGGATACCGGGCGCCGCCCACGCCACACCGTGCAGCCACACCCCGAAGATCACGAGCAGCACGGTCAGCAGCATCGAAAGAACCACACCCGCGCGGCAGAATCGAGCATCACCCCGACGAGTCCTCGCGGCTATGTAGCCGATGGCAAGGCCAGCGAACGAACCGATGATGCCGGCCCCGCGGAAGAACGCAAAAGGCGCTTGCGCGGTGATCAGGAGTATGCCGAGCGCCACCAGCAGCACGGCCGCCACGGACCACGCCCAGAACGCCACATCTACGGACCTGGGCCGCGGTTCAGTGGACGTCATGGTCGAACCACCCTATCGATGCTCACCGCGTGAAATACGCCTGGGCGTCCTTGCGGTGCAACAAATACACACCGCCGGCGATCAACACCGAACCGAAGATCCCGGTGACCGCAAAGATCACCGCTGGGATCGTGTCGCGCTCGACCGTGAACAGGCTGCTGATGACGTAACCGATGGTGGCCACGCCACCGCCTGTGAGCACAGTGCGCGCCCACCGATAGCCCTGCCGCATCAATAGCAGGAAGGTCACCACCAGGACGGACACCAGCACGAGTATGAGTGCAGTGAACGCGTCCCGGATGTACTCGGCGGGTCCGCGGGACGACAGCGCGGTATCTACGGCCTGTCCGATGACAAGTGTCGTCAACGCCGAGAGCCACAGGCCGAATCCGGTGTCGACGTCGACGGGGCGCGCCGGCTGTTCCTCCGTCGGATCTGACTGCTCTTCGCGTACGCGCTCGTCCATCTAATGCTCCTCGCGCAAGCCCTCGTCGGCCACTCAGGCGAGCCAGCCCGCGGCATCGGCCGCCCAGTACGTCAGCACAATGTCGGCACCCGCGCGCCGAATGCTCGTCAGCGTTTCGAGAGCCGCTGCCCGTTCGTCGATCCAGCCGTTGGCCCCCGCCGCGCGCAGCATCGCGTACTCGCCCGACACCTGGTAGGCGGCCACTGGCACCGGTGAGATCTCGGCAGCCGCCCGCACCACGTCGAGGTAGGCCATCGCGGGTTTCACCATGATGATGTCGGCGCCCTCGCCGATGTCCAACGTGATCTCGCGCAAGGCTTCTCGCGCGTTGCCTGACTCCTGCTGGTACGTGCGCCGATCGCCGGAAAGGCTGGATGCCACCGCTTCCCGGAACGGTCCGTAGAACGCCGACGCGAACTTCGCGGCGTAGGCAAGGATGACGACGTCGGTGTGGCCGGCCGCATCGAGCCCCTCGCGGATCGCGCCCACCTGGCCGTCCATCATCCCGCTGGGCGACACCACGTGTGCGCCCGAATCCGCTTGCACTACAGCCATTTCCACGTAGCGAAGCACAGTGGCGTCATTGTCGACGCGGCCGCGGCCGTCAACAACGCCGCAGTGTCCGTGGTCGGTGAACTCGTCGAGGCAGGTGTCGGCCATCAGGACGGTGGCATCCCCCAGATCCTGGCTGAGTTCACGCATCGCGACGTTCAAGATGCCGTCGGGGTCCGACCCGGCCGATCCCGTCGCGTCTTTGTGCTCATCGCGCGGCACCCCGAACACCATGATGCCGCCGACGCCGGCGTTGACGGCCTCAGCCGCGGACTTGCGCAGCGACTCGCGAGTGTGCTGGACAACGCCAGGCATCGACGCGATCGCGCGCGGTTCATCGATGCCGTCGGCAACGAACATAGGCAACACCAAATGCCTTGGCTCCAGCGATGTCTGCGCCACCAGCCGGCGCAAAGCCGGGGTGGACCGCAGCCTGCGCGGGCGCTCTATTGGGTAGCCCACCGCCGGCTCCTACCGCCTGCGGCTCTTCTTACGCGGCGGCGGAAGAGCCCCTTCGGCGCGCAGCCGGGCGGCGTGTTCGGCAAGGGCATCGACGAGCGGGCCGATCGCTGCGGTCTCGGGTTGTACGTCGACCCGCAGACCGAATTCGGCCGCCGTCTCAACGGTTTTCGGCCCGATGCAGGCGACGATGGTGCGAGCGTGCGGCTTGCCCGCTATGCCGACGAGGTTGCGCACGGTGGAGCTGGAGGTGAAGCAGACCGCGTCGAACCCACCGGACTTGATCATTTCGCGCGTCGACGCGGGCGGCGGGGCCGCTCGCACAGTCCGGTACGCCGTGACATCCTCGATCTCCCAACCACGCTCACGCAATCCTTCAGCCAACGTCTCCGTCGCGATGTCCGCGCGCGGCAACAGCACCCGGTTGACGGGATCGAAAACGTCGTCGTAGGGCGGGAATTCGTCGAGGAGACCAAGCGACGACTGCTCGCCAGCAGGCACCAGCTCCGGCTCGATGCCGAACGCGCGCACCCGATCCGCTGTGGCCTGGCCCACGCAGGCGATCTTCACCCCGGAGAAGGCGCGGGCGTCGAGACCGAACTCGCCGAACTTCTCCCACACGGCGCGCACCGCGTTGGTGGACGTGAACACGACCCACTGGTACCGACCGTCGACGAGGCCCTTGACCGCCCGCTCCATCTGGGCGGGGCTGCGCGGAGGCTCCACGGCGATGGTGGGAACCTCGACGGGCACCGCGCCGTGCGCGATCAGTCGCTCGCTCATCTCGCCGGCCTGATCTTTGGTGCGCGGCACCAGCACGGTCCAGCCGTAGAGCGCCCGGCTCTCCCACCAGTTCAGCCGGGCCCGATTGGCCACTGTGCGACCGATCGTCACGGTGAGCGATCCGGTCACCGGTCCGGACGGATCGGACACGCCAGTCGCGCCGCTTTCCTTGAGCGTCGCGAGAGTGCCCTCCATCGACCGTTGCTGCGTGGTGGTGCCGTTCGCGGTCACGACGCACGGCGTCGAGTCGTCGAGGCCGTACTCGATCAGCGTGCGCGCCGCCTCAGAGACATGCTCGGCGGTGGCCTGCAAGATCAGCGGCCCCGGCGCGGCGGCAAGTGCCGCCCAGTCCACGTCGCCACGCACATCGGCGACCGTGTGCGACGTGCCCAGCGGCAGCCCGGCATACGTCGGTACCGCCGTGGTCGCCGGCAGCCCGGGCACGATCTCGAAGTGCAGCTGCGTCTTGGCGATGGCCAGCACCTCGGTGATCACCGCGTCCACCGACAGCGGGTCACCGGCCACCAACCGCACGACGTCGTGGCCGGCGCGCGCCTCGGTCGCAAGCATCTTCGCGACGTCCGCGGGATCGCCCAGCGCGGGTCGTACGTCCGGCACCGCCGGCAGGTCCAGGCTGACGGTGTCGTCGGTGATCCCGGGGTCCGGCGAACTCAACGCCGGCGGCTCCGGCAGGCTCGAGCCGACGATGGCCTGCACCTCGGCCGACACATCCGGATCGGTGAAAACCAATTCAGCGCAAGACAACACACTGCGCGCTCGGCCGGTCAGCAGGCCGGGGTCGCCCGGCCCCGCACCGACGAACACGACGCGCCCTGGCCTCTTCTTCTGCCCTCGCGTCATTCCTCATTCGCTCCCATCAGCTCCCGGGCGCCCAGATCGAACAGCTCGGCAGCCACTGAACGTCCCAGCTCTGCGGCCTGCCCGGGTGCTCCGATCCCGGACGCGCGGATCACGTCGGATCCGTCCACCGTCGCCACGCAGCCGCGCAACGACAGCTCTTCGAAGACCCGGCCGTCCTCATCGATGGACTCGACCACCTCGGCGATCGCCCCCACCGGTGCGGAGCACCCGGCCTCCAGTTCGGCGAGCAGGACTCGTTCGGCGGTGACCGCGGCGCGCGCGTCGGCGTCGTCAAGCTCAGCCAGCAGCGCTGCCAGCCGGGAGTCGTCTGCGCGGCACTCAACCGCGAGCGCACCCTGCGCCGGTGCCGGCAACATCTGCACCGGCTCCAACGTCTCGGTGACATCGCCGAGCCGCCCGATCCGGGCCAGACCCGCTCGTGCTACCACGATGCCGTCCAAATCACCGCTTCTTACCCTGTTCAACCTGGTATCAAGGTTGCCTCTTAGGGGGCGGATTTCCAAACCGAGACCCAATGCTCTAAGCTGTGCCGCCCGCCGCGGGCTCGACGTCCCGATCAGCGAGCCCGTCGGCAACTCCCCCAGCACCAGTCCGTCGCGCGCCACCAGCGCATCACGCGGATCTTCGCGGGTCGGCACCGCGGCGATCACGAATCGCGAGTCCGGGGCCGTCGGCAAATCCTTGTACGAGTGCACGGCCATGTCGACGCGGCCGTCTGCGATCGCCTCGCGCAACGCGGTCGTGAAAACCCCGACGCCGATTGTTTCGATGGGCTCCGCGGACTCGTCCCCTGCGGTGCTGATGATCACCAACTCAGCGGCGTGACCCCGTGCGAGCAGCGCGTCTGCAATGGCACCGGCCTGCGTGGTGGCGAGCAAGCTGCCCCGAGTGCCGATCCGGATGCTCAAGCTAGGTTTCTGTGCCGTCGATGGCCTGCAGCTCGCCGGCCGCGACCGCGTCGACGGCCTGCGGGTCCAGTTCGAAGAGCTCACGTAGCGCCTCGGCGTAGCTGTCACCGCCGGGCGCACTGGCAAGTTGCTTGACGCGCACGGTCGGCGCGTGCAGGAGTTTGTCGACGACGCGGCGCACGGTGCGCGCGACTTCCTCCCGGTGGACGTCGTCGAGACCGGGCAGGCGGTTGTCGAGCCGCAGCAGCTCGGTCTCGACCACGTCGGCCGCGCGCTGCCGCAACGCCGTCACCGTGGGGGTCACCTCCGCCATCCGCTGCGACGAAAGGTATTGCGCCACTTCGGCTGCCACGATCAGCCGGGCCGCTTCGGCATCGCCCGACGCAGCGCGCGCCGACGGGTCACGCTGAATGCGGTCCATGTCGATGACGCACACACCCGGCAGTCCCGCCACCGCGGAGTCCACATCGCGGGGCATGCCGAGGTCGCAGATCACCAGCTTTTTCTCGGGTCCGTGGGCCAGCCCGCGGTGCACGTCGGCAAGCGACACCACGGGACGAACGGCCCCGGTACAGCAGACGACGATGTCAGCATCGGTGAGGACCGGCGGCAGATGGTCGAACGGGAATGCGTCGGCGCTGACGCCGAGGCCGCTGATCACCTCGGCGAGTTTCTTCGCGCGCGGCAGGGTCCGGTTGACGATGTGAACGCGGTCGACGCCCGCGCGCGCCAACTGCTTGGCCGACAGCGCGCCCATAGCGCCTGCGCCCACGACAACGGCGCTGCGCCCGGCCAGCCCGCTGAGCTGCTGATCCGCCATTCCCAGCGCGACCGACACCACCGACGCGCCAGCGGCGTCGATGCTGGTTTCGGTGTGCACGCGCTTGCCGACCGACAGTGCGCGCTGAGCCAGGTCGTGAAGGACGCGCCCGACCGTGCGGTTGGACTCCGCGGATGTGTAGGCACGCCGCACCTGCCCGAGCACTTGCTGTTCGCCGATTACCGCAGAATCCAGCCCGCTGGCAACGGCGAAGAGGTGCTCGACGGCCGCCTCGGCGTAGCGCACGTACGCGTATTTCGTCATGTCGTTGAGCGACATCCCGGAATGCTCCGCAAGCACCTGGCCGATCACCGAAAGGCCGGCGTGGAAGGCGTCGACAACCGCGTAGACCTCCACGCGGTTGCACGTCGAAAGCACCATGGCTTCGGTGATCAACGACGATTGCAGCAGCCGTTCGGCGATCTTGGTCTGATCCGCCTCGTCCGTGCTCATCTGTTCCAGCACCGAAACCGGCGCGCTGCGGTGCGACACCCCGAAAAGCAGCACGCTCACGGCTGGATCACCACGCTATCCACGGTAATCAATTGTTGGTTAGCCGACAAAATTCTGCGGTTTTTGCGCCGAAGTTCACCTTATGCAGAAGAAGTTCGAGTAGGAGGCCGCATAACGTGAATCTCGGCGCGGGTTGTCAGCCGGATCGCGCTCCGCCGGTCACATCGGCGCGCAGCCGGGGCTCGTCGACCTCCCAGTAGCTGTGCTCGCGCCCGTCGAGCATCACCACCGGAAGCCGGTCACCGAACTCGGCGCGCAGCGCGGGCCTGCCGGCGGCCGCTTCGGCATCGACATCGGTGAGCGCCAGCTCGAAGCCCAGCTCACGGGACAGCTCGATCAGCTGCGCCCGCGCCTTCTCACACAATCCGCACCCGACGCGGGTCAGCAGGAGAACCTGACGATTCACGCCGCAAGTATCGTTGAACGGTGACGGAATCGGATCCGCAGGCCGGCCCAAAAGCCCAGGACGTCGCTGGCGACGCCAGCGCGGCAGCAGCCGTCGCCGACCTCGCGGCTGAGGCGGCAAGCAGGGCCGAGGTGCCGTCAGCAGCGGATGGCGCGCTACCTCCGCCGGTCGACCTGACAGCGGCGGCGTTCTTCGACGTCGACAACACTCTCGTCCAGGGATCCTCGCTGGTGCTTTTCGCCCGCGGGTTGGCGGCGCGGAAGTACTTCACCTACAACGACCTGTTGCGATTCGCTTACGCGCAGGCCAAGTTTCAGCTCACCGGCCGGGAGAATAGTGACGACGTCGCCGCGGGCAGGCGAAAAGCGCTGTCGTTCATCGAGGGACGATCCACTGCGGAATTGATTGCCGTGGGCGAGGAGATCTACGACGAGATCATCGCCGACAAGATCTGGCCCGGCACAAGGGCGTTGGCGCAGATGCATCTCGACGCCGGCCAGCAGGTGTGGCTGGTGACGGCCACGCCCTACGAGCTGGCCCATACGATCGCCAAGCGGCTGGGCCTGACAGGGGCGTTGGGCACCATCGCCGAATCCGTCGACGGCGTGTTCACCGGCCGTCTCGTCGGCGACATCCTGCACGGCAGCGGAAAGGCCCACGCAGTGCGGTCGCTGGCCATTCGCGAGGGTCTGAACCTGAGGCGATGCACCGCATACTCCGACAGCTACAACGACGTGCCGATGCTCTCGCTGGTTGGCACGGCCGTCGCCATCAACCCCGACGGCGATCTGCGGGAGCTGGCCCGCAAACGCGGTTGGGAGATCCGCGATTTCCGCACCGCACGCAAAGCCGCAAGGATCGGGGTGCCGTCGGCGCTGGCGCTGGGTGCGGCCGGCGGCGCTCTGGCGGCGATCGCGTCGCGCCGTAACGGCCGATGAGCGTGACGAGCAAATAGGCACTGATAGGCTCCGCCGCTAAGCAACGCAGCGATAGGGAGCAGGCGCCAGGATGGCAATCGCCGAAGACATCATCGGTACGCATTACCGCTACCCCGACTACTTCGCGGTCGACCGCGAGAAGATCCGCGAGTTCGCCCGCGCGGTGCAGGACGACCATCCCGCCCACTACACGGAGGAAGCCGCAGCCGAGCTGGGCTATCCGGCCTTGCTGGCGTCGCTGACGTTCCTCACCGTGGCGGGCCGCAAGGTGCAGCTGGAGATCTTCAAGAACTTCGACGTGCCGATCAACATGGAGCGGGTGCTGCACCGCGACCAGAAGATCAAGTTCCACCGGCCGGTCGTGGCCGGCGACAAGCTCTTCTTCGACTCGTACCTGGATTCGGTGATCGAGGCGCACGGCACGGTGGTCACCGAGATCCGCGGCGAGGTGACCGACGCCGACGGCGAACCGGTGCTCACCAGCATCGTCACCGTGATCGGCGAGGCGCAGTACGAAGACGAGACCGACGAGGTGGTCGCAGCGATCAAGGCCCGCCGCGACGCCTTCATCGCGAAGAGCCTGGGCAAAGCGTAACTAACCCAGGAACATGTTCCTGCGATTGGTCAGCAGCCGGTACAGCGTCTGCTGAATGGTTTCGCGCACCTGGTCGGTGAGCTCGAACGTGATCATTGGGTCTTCGGGTGCGTTGTCGTCGTAGTCGGTTGTCGGGATGGGCTCGCCGAACTCGATGTGCCACTTCGACGGCAGCGGGATCAGCCCGAGCGGACCCGCAAGCGGAAACAGCGGAGTGATCGGGAAATACGGCAATCCGAGCAGGCGCGCCAGCAACCGGACGTCCCCGATCATCGGGTAGATCTCCTCCGACCCGACGATCGAGCACGGGACAATCGGGGCCTTGGTCCGCAGCGCCGCCGACACGAAGCCGCCGCGACCGAACCGCTGCAGCTTGTAACGGTCCTTGAAGCGCTTGCCCAAGCCCTTGTAGCCCTCCGGGAAGACGGCGGTGAGCTCTCCCTTCGACAGAAGCCGATGTGCATCCGCCGTGCACGCCATCGTGTGGCCGGCTTTGCGCGCGGCCTGCCCAAGAAGCGCGTTGTCGAAGACCATGTCGGCCGCCAACAGTCTCAACACCCGATTGGTCGGATGCTTGTCGTGCACCGCGACAGACGTCATCAACCCGTCGAACGGCAGGACGCCGGCGTGGTTGGCCACCACCAGCGCCGGGCCGGTCTCCGGCAGGTTCTCGACGCCGGTGACCTCCACGCGGAACCACGAGGTGAACAACGTTCGCAGCACGGGCATCACGACTGCGTCGTTGAAGTGCGGGTCGAACCCGAATTCGTCGACGCTGTAGTCGCCGGTCAGCCGCCGCCTGAGAAATTCGGCGACGGCCCCGATGCGGCGGGCCGTGTCGTTGAGTTGCTCGGGTCCGGCAGGAGCACCGTCCGCGCTGGCGCGGTGCGCTCCGAGGTCGCTGACGACGGCCGCGATGTTCTCCGCGGAATCCACGCCACCCGGGCCGGCCATCACCGACGGATGTCGGCGGGAGGCCTCGGCACGCCCGGCACGTCGCTGCGCCTCGGCACTGCCCGGATTCCCATGCAGCGGAATCACTTTGGCCTTCGGTTCACCCGCCACGAGTTTCCCTTCCCCCGCCAGTATTCGAAAGTTGTTGAATTTCCCCGGCTTTAGCTGCCCCAACGCTGCGCAGCGGCGACGGCCCGGCTCTCCAATGAGCGTAGCCACCGCGGATCGATGATCGGAGCCAAATTGCGACCTCGGAAGTAGTCATCGAAGGCTTCGACCGTAGTCCACTTGGGGCTGTAGCCGAGTTCGACACGCATCCGAGTGGTGTCCATGACCCTGCCATAGCTCAAGTAGTTCAATTGCTCGCGATTTATCTCCGTGTAGTTATTCAGCCGACGAAGCGAATCCACCGCGAAAACGCCGAATCCGGGCACCGGCATTGGAACGCGGCCCGAACGCCGGACGGCTTGAGACATCATGATAACGCCGTCGGCACCGATGTTGAAAGTGCCAGACTTGCCTGCCTTCGTGGCTTGCTCGAGCGCTCCCAACGCGTCCTGCTCGTGCAGCAGCTGCAGCCGTGCGTCGCGGCCGAGCACCGTCGGCACGAACGGTCCGGCCAGATAGCGCGACAGCGCGGTGTCCATCGCCGGACCGATGAGGTTCGCCAGCCGCAGGATGGTCACCGTGATGTCAGGCCGGCGCCGGCCGAGCCCGCGGGCGTAGCCCTCAATGTCGAGGCTGTCCTGTGCGAAGCCCTTTCCGAGCGGCCGCCGGCTCGTGCAGTCCTCGGTGAACACCACGGGATCGTGGGCACTGGAGCCGTAGACCTCGGAGGTCGACTTCAACACCACCCTGCGCAGCGACGGCGCCTTCTGGCAGGCCGCGAACAGTTGCATCGCGCCCATCACGTTGAATTCCTTCAACGCGGCACGCCCGCCTGATCTCGGGGCGTAGGAAGCCGCGGCCGCGTGCACGACGGTGTCGACGTCGTTGTTGCGAATCACCTTCGCGATAAAAGGGTTTCGAATATCAGCACGGACGAACTCGGCACGGCCCATTCGGCGGAGAAGATCCTTGCTCGGCGCGATCGCGTCGACGGCGATGATCCGCTCGATCGACGCGTTCTGGGCCAGCCGGGCGGTGAGGAAGCCGCCGAGGAATCGGCAGGCGCCGGTGACGAGAACCACTCGGGGGTATTGGCCGGGTTCTACAGCCGATTCCATCATGACAGCCTAGCGAGCTGCACTGGGCGAGGCACCTCGACGAGATCCGCGCGACGGGTTACTTGCCAAGTTTTCTGCGCTGCACACGGGTGCGACGAAGCAGCTTGCGGTGCTTCTTCTTCGACATGCGCTTACGCCGTTTCTTGATGACTGAACCCATGAACTCCGTTACCTACCCATTGCCTTCGAAGTCGTCGAGTTCGACACTCGCCATAACGTCGAACTCGGCGTGACCCGGCCACCTTACAGGGGGCCGCGACCACCAGCGAAATTGCGGTGAGCGGTACGGCGTCAGCTGACGTCGAAGTACGACGTCTCCAGCATGTCGTGGACCGCCTTGGCATGCACGCGGAACGACCGCCCCACCCGCACCGCGGGCAGGTCGCCGTTGTGCACAAGGCGGTAGACCGTCATCTTGGAAACCCGCATCAAGCTGGCCACCTCGGCGACAGTGAGAAATTGAGCCCGTGCTGGTGCGACGTCAGAAGCGCCCGACTCCCGCTTGCTGTTCGCCGAATCCCGCCCCGACGGCCCGTTCGTAGACGTCATCGCAACCCAATCCTCCAGGCACGGCTGGGCCAGCGGCTTCCCCACCGCTGGCACGAACGCGTGCATACACCGAGGAGAATAGCGGTACAGTTGGGGTTACTGCGACGGGTGTTGGCTAATCAATTCAAAAATTGATGAACTACTCTGGTGTAATTCCCAGCTGGCCAGCGCGGTTTTTCGCGGCCGCCACGGCGGCGGCGACCGCCGCACGCAGGCCACCGCGTTCGAGCTCAGCCAGTCCGGCCGCTGTCGTGCCTGCAGGGGAAGTCACGGTCGCTCGCAATCGCGCAGGCGTGGTGTCGACGGTGCTGGGGTCCTTTGCTTCCTCGATGCGCTCCAAGAGCATCGCCGCCGACCCTGCCATCGTCTGCACCACGAGATCGGTCGCGACCGTGCGACTCAGCCCCGCCGCCACCGCGGCGTCGACGAGCGCCTCGACCATCAGGAAGAAATAGGCCGGCCCCGATCCGGACACGGCAGTGACCGCATCGAGGTGCGATTCGGAGACCGTCAGCACGCCGCCGACCGACTCGAACAGCGCAGCCACTTCCTTGAGTTGCTCGGCTGTGGCGAACCGGCCTTTGGCGATCGCGCTGACCCCCGCGCCGACCACCATCGGGGCATTGGGCATCACCCGGATGACGGGCGTGCCTGCCGACAGCTTGGTTTCGAAGAAGGCCGAGTCGACGCCGGCCACGACGGTGACGAAGACGTGCTCGACACTGTCGGCTTTGTCGCGGGCGACCGCAGTGGCGATTTCCTCGGTCACCGACTCCACATCCGACGGCTTGACCGCGACGATGACGAAGTCCGCGTTCTCCACGGCGTCGGAGACGTTCGCTACGCGCACCGAGTACGTGTCGGCCAAATAGCGGGCACGAGCAGCGACGCGCTCGACCAACACCATGTCCTTGCCCTGACGGCCCGACCGGAGGAGCCCCGCCAGCAGTGCCTCACCGATGTTGCCACCGCCGATGATCGCGATTCTGGACACGGCAGCAGCATGCCAGACGGCCGGCGGGCAGGAGCGGAGCGACCCGGGGATCAGTTGGTGCTCAATGATTTGGCACGAGTGCCAATTGCCGGGCCTGCACGACGATGCGGCCGGTGCTGTCCACGACGACGGCGTCCTCGTCGAACCATTCCTGCCCGATCTGCGTCGTCGTGGTCAGCACTCGGAGCCAGCCGTCCGCGGGTATGCCGCGCAGGTAGGCCGTGAGCTGAACGGTCGGCGCCCAGCCGCGGCGGCCGACCGCGAACGCGGTGGGGACCGATATGTCGCCGCACATCAGCGCGAACAGCACGTCGGTCGCCACCTCGCGCGGCCGCGCCCAATACTGGATCGCCGGCGGCCGCACGTCCGCGGCTGCGTCCGCACCGGGCACCGACGACATCAACGGCCTGATGTCGCAACCCGTCGAAAAATTGACTGTGCCGTGCTGCGCATGTCCCCGGCCAATTGGCTCGATGCCGGGTGGCGGTTCTGGATCCATCAGCGAGACAACGGGATTCACACTCAACAGCGGCGGCCGATTGTGTTCGGGCTCGCCAAGGGTGACAACGGCGTGAACCCCCGTTTTCCCACCGCCGATCAGCTCCACATCGACCACGCCGATCGTCCGGCCGCGCTTGCGGATGAAGGTCTCCAACCGCAGCTCGCCCGGACTCGGGGCCGACAAATAGTTCGCCGACACCGCGACCGGCTGGGCAGTCCCACCGTATGCCTCGCGGGCCGCCGCCCCGCACAACGACAGCATCACGCCGCCGTGCAGCTTCGGTCCGATCGTCCAGTGCTGGTTCAGCTCGGCCGAATACACGCCATCGCCAAGCGCGCGCAGCTTCATTGCGTCAGAGAACAACGGCGACTCAGCCATACCCGGTGGTTCCTTTGGTCAGCGCATCAGGTGAGTGCGCGCGAATTCCAACGATTGCTTCAGCAACGCCTCGCGGTCGCTCTCCGTGCGCGCCCCTGACGTAGTGATCTCAAGGATCACATGCCCGGCGAAGTCGCTTGCGGCAAGCATCTCGCAAATCTCGACCACCGGTTGTGATCCGCGGCCGGGAACCAGATGCTCGTCGACCGGGGCGCCCGAACCGTCGGTCAGGTGCAGGTGCGCCAGACCTGAGCCCATCCGGCGCGCCATGTCCAGCGCGTCGGAGCCCGCGGTTGCCGTGTGCGACAGGTCCAGCGTGTAGTGCGAGTGATTGCCTTCCAGAGGGTCGTACGACGGCGCGAACGCCGAGATCGCGGGGCCGGGTTTGCCGCCGCGCCGCTTCATCCGCTCGATGGAGGCCTGCTTGTCGCCGAGGAAGCGGTCGGCGCGAAACGGGAACATGTTCTCCACGGCGACAATCACGTCACCCTGCTGCTCGAGCCCGATGACCTGCTCGGCGAAGCCCTCGGCGTAGCGCCGCTGCCACCGGAACGGCGGATGGATGACGACGGTCTGTGCGCCCAGCCGCCGTGCAGCGCTCACGCTGCGGTCCAGCTTCGGGATCGGGTTGGCGCCCCACACGCGCTGCGAGATCAACAGGCACGGCGCGTGCACCGCCAGCACCGGCACGCCGTAGGCGCGCGACAGCCGTTTGATCGTGTCGATGTCCTGGCTGACAGATTCCGCCCAGATCATCAACTCGATGCCGTCGTAACCGAGCCGGGCCGCGTACTCAAACGCGGCCTCGATCTTCAACGGATAGACCGAGGCCGTGGACAGGCCGACTTTTATCGCTGGGCGCAACGGTGTCCTTTAGGGGCCGCTAGTTGGTGTGCAGCACCAACGGTCCCATGGTCACCAGCGCGCCGACGGCCACCGCGATCAGCGTGCTCGCGATGTCCTCGGTCTTGCGGACCACCCAGACTGCCGCGACCAACCCGAGGATGACGAGCACCGAGAGCACCAGAGCGACGATGGTGTTCCACTTCCACAGCTGGTCGAACGCGATGAACAACCCAGCGCCGAAGGCAACCGCGAGGATGGACTGCGCCACGACCAATGTGCCGCTGAGCATCCTCTGCGCGGGGCTGGGCGGCTCGGCATCGTCGTAATCCTCGACGGTGGAGCCTTTCGACCCCATACCCGACAGCGCGCCGAGGGTCACGGTGTCGCCGTCGGCGAACCGGTCCCGGTGCGGGGTCGGTCCTCCGAACAGCGGATCAGGCGTCGCGTGCAGGTACGACGGCACCTCGTCGTCGTCACGCTCGGTCGCAGTGCCGCTGTCGGCCTCCGCGGGCTCGTCGTCGACGTCTATCGCGTCTGGCGCCATCTCCTCGGCGGAGGCGAACCTGCCGTCGTCCAGGCGCAGGCGCGCGTCGTCGAACGGCTCGTCGGCACCCGCGGGGTCGAGTGACCCTTCTTCTTCGAGCGCGTCGGCCTCGTCGGCCGCCTCGTCCAACAGCTCGTCGGCGACGTCAGGACGACCGTCACCGTCGATCACGTCAGGTTCGATGGATGTGTCCGCCTCGGCTGCGCCGTTGACGTCGGCGCCGACGATAGGTATCTCGCCGGTCAGCTCGGCGACGGTGACCGCCTCGGTATTGCCCCGGCGAAGGCGACGACGCCCTCCCACCGGCGGCGCGCCGATGGTGCCGTTGCGCGCGAGCAGCTCGGCAACCGAGATCGGCCGAGTCTCGTCGTCGTGCGGTTCGGTCATTGCGCGTTGCCCGCACGTCGGCGCGAACTCGCGCGTTGAGGATCCTGCACCGAAGTCTCCACTGACGTCTTCACCAAGGCCGTTCCATCGGCCTCGCTGTCGAGTTTCCGCAGAATGAGGCCCTCTCGCAACGCCCACGGGCAAATGTCGAGAGTTTCTATCTCCAAGGCTTTCATGCTCGCCTCCGCCACCAGAGCTCCCGCCACGATCTGCGGCGCCCGCTCGGCGCTCACTCCTTCCAATTCTGCGCGGTCAGCAGCGGTCATCCGCGTGATGAACGCGATCAACTGCCGCAGCCCCGTCGCTGTCAGTGTCCTCTTCACCCGCGGTCCCGCGCCCGAGGGCGCCGCGCCGGTGAGACGGGCCAGGGACCGCACCGTCTTCGATGACGCTACCGCGAGATCCGGTGAACCCGACTTGAGCAGGGTACGGGCGGCGTCTGCCAGCTCGGTATCCAGCCAATCGCGCAGCATAGCGACCCGGCGCCGCCCGGGCGGATCGTCGGGCAGCCACTCGCGTGTCAGGCGGCCGGCACCCAGCGGCAGCGACATCGCCACGTCGGGCTCCTCGTCGACACCGCTCGAGAGCTCCAAGCTGCCGCCGCCGATGTCGATGTTGAGGATCCGGCCCGCGCTCCAGCCGTACCAGCGGCGTACCGCGAGAAAGGTCAGGCGTGCCTCGTCGACGCCACTGAGGACCTGCAGCGATACCCCGGTCTCGGCCTTCACACGGGCCAGCACGTCCTCCGAGTTCTTGGCGTCGCGAACGGCCGAGGTCGCGAACGCCATCAATCCGGCACACCCAGAGCTCGCGGCAATGGTGCCGAACTCGTCGATCGTCGTGATCAGCTTGTCGGCGCCCTTGCGGGTGAGCTTGCCGGAGTCGTCGATCGCCTCGGCTAGTCGCAACGAGGCCTTCGTGGAGCTCATCGGCGTCGGGTGGCCGCCACGGCGCGCGTCCACCACCAGAAGGTGGACGGTGTTGCTGCCGACGTCCAACACGCCCAATCGCACGTTATTCAACCTATCCGGTCTACCGTTGACTTTCGTGAGCAACACCCGTCGTTCTCCTCGCGTCCGCGACACGCACCCTGGAGAGGTCGAACTGGATTTTGCCCGCGAATGGGTGGAGTTCTACGACCCGGACAATCCGGAGCACCTCATCGCCGCGGACATGACGTGGCTGTTGTCCAACTGGACGTGTGTCTTCGGCACACCGGCGTGCAAAGGCACCGTCGAGGGACGACCCGACGACGGCTGCTGTTCGCACGGGGCGTTTTTGACAGACGCCGACGATCGAGCGCAGCTTGACGACGCGGTGAAGAAACTCTCCGACGACGACTGGCAGTTTCGCGACAAGGGCCTTGGCCGCAAAGGCTACCTCGAACGCGACGAGTACGACGGCGAAAAGTCCTGGCGCACACGCAAAGTCAAGGGCGCATGCATCTTCCTCAACCGGCCGGGATTCAAGGGCGGCATCGGGTGCGCGCTGCACAGCAAGGCGCTCAAGCTCGGGGTGGAGCCGCTGACCATGAAGCCGGAAGTGTGCTGGCAGTTGCCGATCCGGCGCAGCCAGGAGTGGCTGAAGCGACCGGACGGTTCCGAGATCCTCAAGACCACGCTCACCGAATACGACCGCCGCGGATGGGGAGAGGGCGGCGCCGACCTGCACTGGTACTGCACGGGCGATCCGGCCACGCACATCGGGGCGAAGCAGGTCTGGGAGTCGCTGGCCGCAGAGCTGACCGAGTTGCTGGGCGAGAAGGCGTATTCCGAGCTGGCCGCAATGTGCAAGCGCCGCAGGGGCTTAGGGCTCATCGCGATTCACCCGGCCACCCGGGCCGCCGAACGGCCGAACCCGTCCAGCTCCTCGCGTCCGCGGTGAACGACAAGCTGTTCCTGTTGCGGCTGCTGCCGCCGCGTGCTGACTTCGCGCAGACCATGACGCCCGGCGAGCAGGATGCGATGGAGCGTCACGCTGCGTATTGGCGGGAGTTGTTGCAAGCGGGTCGCGTGGTGGTCTACGGGCCGGTCGCCGACCCGGAGGGAGTGTGGGGTCTGGGTGTCGTGCGCGCGGGCAGCCAGGCCGCGGTGATCGAACTCGGCGAGCGCGATCCGGTGATCATCGCGGGGGTGGCGACGTTCGACGTCGCCGAGATTATGGGCGGCGTCACGGGATGATCCGCCTTGTCCAACGTGACAGCACGGCTTGCGGGCCCGCCGTCGCGGTGGTGGCCGGCTCGATTCTCGACGCGGACTACGGCACTGAGCTGGCGACCGGCAGCTGGTTCGCCGACGAGCAGGATCGCGTGCACGAGGCCGCCAACCGCGTGTGGCCGAAGTTTTGGGGGACGACGCCAGCAGGCATTGCACGCGCCTTCTCGGTGTTCGCGCCGTACCGGTGGCGGCTGTTCCGGGGCCTTTTCGGGGGCCGCCGCGACGATCTGGTCGACGTGATCATCTCGGTCGGTGCGGGCCTTCCCGTCGGGATGCTGATCGGCAACGTCATACCCCGGCACTGGATTCTGTTCGTCGAGGTCGTCGGAGACGAATTCCGCACCTACGAGCCGTCGTCCGGCGAGATGATCCTCGTGCCGTTCAGCTCTATCCGTAACTCGAAGCTCGACGCCGACGCGGCTGGGTTCTCGCATCCGTTCGCCTTCGTCCTTCCGCGTCGCCGCCCGGAGCTGCCGCATGGTGACACCACCCAGGCTCCCGAAGCTCCGCGAATCGCTCAGCTCACGCGACTAATGAGCTAACCCCCTGCCACGAGCGTGCGTGTCTGCAGGCGACACGCCGATTGATTGCACGACTTTGCGCACGCTCGCGATGCGGACTTGGCGGCTCCCGCCTGATGTCCTGCCGGTCATCTGCTGCCGCGAGCGTGCGCGAACTCCCCAAGTTTTACGGCGTGTCGGCCGCAGACACGCACGCTCGCGCAGGAAAGGAGTGGGCCGATAGCTAGCCTTCGAGCTTGTAGCCCAGCCCGCGCACCGTCACGAGGTGCACCGGATTGCCCGGGTCGGCCTCGATCTTGCTCCTCAGACGCTTGACGTGAACGTCCAGTGTCTTCGTGTCGCCGACATAGTCTGCGCCCCAGACGCGGTCGATCAGTTGACCGCGGGTGAGCACTCGGCCGCTGTTGCGCATGAGGTATTCGAGGAGGTCGAATTCCTTGAGCGGCAACGTGATCTGCTCTCCGTTCACCGAAACCACGTGGCGCTCAACGTCCATGCGCACGGGACCCGACTCCAGCACGCCGTCGCCGGCGCTCAGGTCGTCGGTGTCCGCGCCTCGGCGCAGCACCGCCCTGATCCGCGCGATCAACTCACGTGCGGAGTACGGCTTGGTGACGTAGTCGTCGGCGCCCAGTTCGAGCCCGACCACCTTGTCGATCTCACTGTCGCGCGCCGTCACCATGATCACCGGAACGCTTGATTTGGCCCGCAATTGCTTGCACACGTCGGTGCCGCTCATGCCAGGCAGCATGAGGTCGAGCAGCACGATATCGGCTCCCGCGCGGTCAAACTCGGCCAACGCTGTCGGCCCATCGGCGACCACCGTGGCCTCGAATCCCTCCTTGCGCAGGAGAAATGCCAATGGATCGGCCAGCGACTCCTCGTCTTCCACAATCAGCACACTGGTCAAGTCATTCTTCCTTTCCGCCTACTCGATGCCGGCTTCGCCATCGGTGCCGTCGTATGCCGGGATCGACAACGTGAACGTCGACCCCGTCCCCGGTTGACTCCACAGCCGGATCGTCCCGTTGTGGTTTGCCGCGATGTGCTTGACGATCGCCAAGCCCAGTCCGGTGCCCCCGGTCGCGCGTGACCGTGCCTTGTCGACCCGAAAGAACCGCTCGAACACCCGCTCCTGATGCTCCCTGGCGATGCCGATACCCCGGTCGGTCACGGCCATTTCGATGTTTCCGCCGCGCAGGCGCCTGCTGATGGTCACCGGCGAGCCCGGCGGTGAATAGGCGATCGCGTTCGACACGAGGTTGGCCAGCGCTGTGACCAACAGGGTCTGATCGCCATGTACCTTGTACCCGCTCGGCCGGTCAGTGGTGATCGCGATGTCGGCGTTGTCCGCGGCGACCTTGGATCGCGAAAGCGCCTCTCCCACAATGGTATCGACGTCCACGGCCTCCAGCTCGGGCAGCCGTTCGGCACCCTGCAGTCGTGACAGCTCAATCAGCTCGGTGACCATGTTGGCAAGCCGCTGTGACTCCAGGTGCATCTTCGCGCCGAATCGCTGCACCGTCTCGGGATCGTCGGCCGATTCCAGCAGCGCCTCGGCCAGCAGGCCCATCGCCCCGACTGGCGTCTTCAGTTCATGACTCACGTTGGCGACGAAGTCGCGACGGGTGGCCTCCATCCGCGCCACCTCGGAGTCGTCGAAGACATAGATCACCACGAACCGGCGGTCCTCCTCGGCCAGCACGCGGGACAACCCTCGCACCGAGAGGCCGGACCGGCCGGAAACGGACGGGCCTGGCGACAGGTCGAGGTCGACGTCCTCGCCACTGGTCAGGGTCCGCCGCGCGGCATCCCAGGCCCGGTCATCCAGCAACCTGTCACGCACGAGGCCCAACTCCTTGGCCCTGGCATTCATGAACACGACGTCGCGATGATTGTCGACGACCGCGACGCCGGTGGGAGCCAGCTCGATGATGCCCTGCAGCATCTGCGACACCGTCAGGCCGGACTGCTCGGCGGCGGCGAGCCGCCTGCGCTCGGCATTCCGCGCCGCCACACGGGCGCCGATCAGCAATCCGATGCCAAGCGCCAGCGCGGCCGCCACTGCGGCCACAAGGACCGCAGATGCAACAGTCACGCGAAAATCGTACGCATTCGGTGAACGTCACCCCAGCAGCGTGCGGCCAATTTGGGACATGTCACAGATGGCAGCAAAGGTGTTCGGCCCACGTTTACCCAACGTTTGCCGAAGCACCCTGGCTGGCGACCGCGGCAACACCCGCGGCGGCCGCATCGGGATCGAGGTATTCGCCACCGGCAACGAGTGGCCGCAAATGCTCGTCGAGGTCGTAGCGCAGGGGAATTCCGGTCGGGATGTTCAGCCCCACGACTTCCTCATCGGACATGTCGTCGAGGTACTTCACGAGTGCCCGCAGCGAATTGCCGTGCGCGGCGATCAGCACGGTCTTGCCCAGCCGGAGGTCGGGCACGATCACGTCGGTGTAGTAGGGCAGGAACCGGACCACGACGTCGGCCAGGCATTCGGTGAGCGGACCTCCGTCGATGTTGACGTAACGAGGGTCGGCGTCCTGGCTGAACTTGCTGCCCCGTTCGATGGGCGGCGGCGGCGTGTCGTAACTGCGCCGCCACTTCATGAACTGTTCCTCGCCGTACTTCTCCTTGGTCTCGGCCTTGTTGAGCCCTTGCAGCGCTCCGTAGTGGCGCTCGTTGAGCCGCCAGCTGCGTTCGACCGGAATCCACAGTCGGTCGGCGGCGCTCAGCGCGAGATCCGCCGTGGTGATGGCCCGGCGCAGCAGCGAGGTGTAGAGCACGTCGGGAAGAAGGTTGTGCTCGGCGATCAACTCACCGCCGCGGACCGCCTCGGCGCGGCCTTTCTCGGAGAGGTCCACATCCACCCAGCCGGTGAACAAATTCAGTGCGTTCCACTCGCTTTCGCCGTGGCGCAGCAGCACGAGCGTGCCGACATTTCCCATGTCGGACAGTCTCTCACGCCTTCAAGGGGTCAGCCGAGCGGTCGTCGTCGTCGTCATCGTCATCGTCATCGTCATCGATCAGATGCGCGAACGCCTCGAGGTTCTTCAACGATTCGCCGCGCGACACCCGCCATGCCCACTCCCGGCGGATCGACGTGGAGAAGCCCAATTCCAGCAGGGTGTTGAAGTCTTCGTCGACGGCCTCGAGGACCTGCCCGAGCACGCGATCGATCTCGTCGGCGGTCACCGACGACAGGGCCATCCGCCCGACGAGGTAGATATCGCCAACGTTGTCCAGCGTGTAGGAGACACCGTAGAGCCTGCGATTGCGCTTGAGCATGAAGCGGTACACGCCTTCGTGGTTCTCGTCGGGCTTGCGGCACACGAACGCCTCTACCCGCACCGAGTGCTCGCCGATGGTCAGGATGGTGTTGGTCTTGAGCTTGCGCTCGCCGGGGAGTTCGACGACCACACCTGCCGGTCCGCCACGGGCGCCCTCGTGATGGGAGTACGTCAGCGATCGTTCGACGAGTGCGGCCTCGATGATTTCCTGCGTATTCACCGCGCGTGAGCCGCCAGACTCATGTCCGCACCCCGCGCCGCGCCGTCCATCTCCGGCCGCTGCGCCGCCCGCGCACGAGAATCGGGCTGCGACGATGCGCCGCGCTGTAACCGGCGATCGCGTGACCGTAGGACGCCAGCAGCGCGTCGACGGTTCGGCCCCAAGAGAATTGGGCGGCGTGCACGACTGCGGCCCGGCTCATCTGCGGCCCCGTCCGTTGCAGCGTCGCCTCGATCGTCTTCGCCCAGTCGTCGACGTCGTGGCCTGCCACCAGCGCGCCGCTGACCCCGTCGCGCACCGCCACCGGCAGCCCGCCCACCGCGGCCGCGATCACGGGCGTGCCGCACGCCTGCGCCTCAATCGCGACGAGACCGAAAGATTCCGAGTAGCTCGGCACGGCAACGAGATCCGCGGCACGATAGACAGTGGCGATCTCGGTACGCGGCAGCGGTGGCAGGAAGCTCACCCGCGCACTGATTCCCAGCTCTGCCGCGAGACGCATGAGGGTGTCGGGCGCCGCGAGCCCGGTACCCGAGGGCCCGCCGGCCACCAGCACGCGCAGCCGCGGAAACCGGTCGGTCAGCGTGGCAGCCGCACGCAGCAGGATGTCCGGGGCCTTCAGCGGCTGAATCCGGCCGACGAACGCCACCACTTGTTCGTCTGTGTCGAGTCCAAGCGCTCGGCGCGCGACGGCCTGATCACCAGGCGAGAACACCTGCAGATCGACGCCCGGGTGCACCACATCGATGCGGGCCGGATCGGCGTGGTGGAATGAAATGAGTTGCCGCGCTTCATCTTCGGTGTTAACGATCAGTCGATCGGCCTCGTCGATCACTTGCTGCTCGCCGATCGCGCGCATCGGCGGCTCGGGCGCGTCACCGTCAGCGAGCGCAGCATTTTTCACCGCAGCCAGCGTGTGCGCCGTGTGCACGAGTGGTACCGCCCAGCGATCACGGGCGAGCCAGCCGACCTGCCCGGACAGCCAATAGTGCGAATGCACGATGTCGTAATAGCCGGGCTCGTGGTTGGCCTCGGCCCGTAGGACACCGGCGGTGAACGCGCACAGCTGGGTGGGAAGGTCGTTCTTGTCGAGGCCCTCGAACGGGCCGGCGATGACGTTTCGCACCAGCACTGAAGGCGCGACCCGCACAGTAGGCGGATCGCTCGACGCGGTTGCGCGGGTGAAGATCTCCACCTCGACTCCCCGGGCGGCCATCGTCAGCGCGGTCTGCAGCACGTAGACGTTCATGCCACCGGCGTCGCCGGTGCCCGGCTGGGCCAGCGGGGACGTGTGCACCGAGAGCACAGCGACGCGGCCGGGAAGGTCAGGGCTCACATGCCATGTCTACCCGAAACCGCGATCGACCTATTCCCGTGACACCCTCATGCCGGTATGCCGGGTCGCCGCGACGCCCGGCGCATCGCCCCGATCGGGTCGGCGTACAAGCCGCCCAGCGACACCACTCCGGCCCCGACCTCCTGCACACGGTTCCCGAACGCGGTGAGCCGAATGTCGCGCGGTGGCAGCGTCGCACTCTCGGTGTAGGCGGCCTCGAGGTCAGCCATGCCCTCGGGATAGTCGGTGAACGCCTGACCGCCGACCACGAGGTCGTCAGGATTGAGCACGTCGCGCAGCAGGGCGATCGCGGACCCGAGGACGCGGGCCCGCTCGGCGAGCAGCTCACGGGCGGGCGCGCTGCCCTCCCGCGCCGCGCGCACCACCATGGTCGTCGTCGCCGAGTCATCTGGCACGATCCTCATTCGCCGCGCCCCTGCTACCACCGCTTCGTCGCTGACCGTCGACTCGAGCCGGCCGGAGCCGCCCAGCAGCGTCGACTGCACGGCCAGCCCGGCGATGGTGCCCGGCCCGCTGGCTGGGCTGTGCACGCGACCGCCGATCACGAGCGCGTACCCGACGGTCTCCCGGGCGTAGACGTAGAGGCTGGTTGACGAGGCCGCCGAAAACCGCCTCATGCCGAGAAGCAGTTCGGCGCCAGCCATCGCGTCGACGTGCACGGCCACCGACGCGGGCAACCCGAGCGCCTCGGCGAGCACGGCGCCGACAGGCGCTTCAGACCAGCCCAGCCGCGGGTGATCGACCGTGCCCGACGCGCTGTCGACGATGCCGCCGATGGCCACGCCGACCCAGAGCGGGCGACGACGGTGCCAGCGACTCAGATAGCGCCGTGAACTGGCCGCCAGGGCCGAGAGCGCGGCCGCCTGGCCCGTCTGCGGAGTCGGCATCTCGACGGCGTCGAGCGTGCGGCCGAACAAGTCGCTGGCCACGATGCTGGTGGTGCGTGCCCCGATGTGCAGGCCAAGCGTCAGGTACGGCTGGTCGTTGACTTCGACGGGCACTCGGGGCCGCCCAATCGCCCCCGTGGCGGCCAAGTCGGGCCTTTCGCGCAGCAGTCCGGCGTCGAGCAAGGCGGTCACCTGCCGGTTGACCGTGGCGGGCGAGAGCGCGGTGACCCGGGCAATGGCGTCGCGGGCGATCGGCCCACGCATCCGCGCGGCACCGAACACCGAGGCGCCGGCGCCCTCGGGAAGCCCCAGCACCGGCGCGACGACGTGCTGGCGGTTCAGGAGAATGGTGGATCGCATATCGGGTGTCCTTCTGGAGTCGGTTGGCGGGTTCGGGCCGCTCCGACAGGTCAGTCAGGCGCGGCGAAAACCGGGGCGACAACACAGGTCGCCCACGCAGAACCCGACGCGCACCTCAAAGAACACGGCAAGAACTTAGCACGGCTTCTCGTCATTCTTCGCGCCGAGTGTGCAGTCACGGCGCCGAACGCACACTCGTCGGCGGCTAGGTTGGGGATATGAGCACAGCGCACCGCCGCGTCGCCGTGATCACCGGCGCCAGTTCCGGTATCGGCGAAGCCACCGCCAAAGCCCTTGCCCAGCAAGGGTTTCACGTCGTTGCCGTAGCCCGTCGCGCCGATCGGATCCAGGCACTGGCCGATGAGATCGGCGGAACCGCGATCGTGGCCGACGTCACCGACGGCGCCGCGGTGGACGCGTTGGCGGCCCAACTGGACCGGGTCGACGTGCTGGTGAACAACGCCGGCGGCGCCAAAGGTATGGCGCCGGTTGCCGACGCCGACCTCGAGCACTGGCGCTGGATGTGGGAGACGAACGTCATAGGCACGCTGCGGGTGACGCGCGCGCTGTTGCCGAAGCTGATCGACTCCGGCGACGGGCTCATCGTCACCGTCACATCTGTCGCGGCGCTGGAAACGTACGACAACGGCGCCGGCTACACGTCGGCCAAGCATGGGCAGGGCGCGCTGCACCGCACGCTTCGCGGTGAGCTGCTCGGCCAGCCGGTCCGCCTGACCGAGATTGCGCCGGGCGCGGTCGAGACGGAGTTCTCGTTGGTGCGCTTCGACGGCGATCAGGACCGGGCCGACGCCGTGTATTCGGGCATCACTCCGTTGGTTGCCGAGGATGTCGCCGAGGTGATCGGGTTTGTCGCGTCACGCCCCTCGCACGTCAACCTCGACCTGATCGTGCTCAAGCCACGCGACCAGGCCAACGCTTCCCGGTTCAGCCGCCGGGACGACCGCTGACCGGCTGAGGGGCGTCTGTCGGTGTGACGGGCGCGGTGCTGGGGATGCCGGACGGCGGCGCCACGTTCGCCGGCTTGATCGCCGACATCCCCCGCCAGGAATCCCAGTCCACGGCCCAGTCCCAGAGGTCGCCGTCGGCATAGGACAGCTGGATCGACGTGCCGGTGACCTCGACGGGGTCGCCGTACATCGCGCTGCTGAAGTACTGCTGGGCATTTTCCAGATTCAGGTTGATGCAGCCGTTGGTAACGTTCGTATTGCCCTGGGCGCCAATGCTATTGGGGTTGCAGTGGATGAACTCGCCGTTGTTGGAGATCCGCACGGCGAAGCGCTCGTGGACGTTCGCGTAGCCGGCGGCCGGGTTGCTCATGTAGAAATCCGCGTACTTCTCGGTGACGACGTGCGTGCCGCTGCGGGTGATGTTGCGCGGCAGGTCGCCCTCGCCGTAGCTGCAGGCGAAGTCCATGATGACGCCCGCGTCGGTTTCCACCTGAATGCGGTGCGACTGGGCATTCGCCTTCACGATCTGGCGGCGCCCGATCGTGAAGTTCAGCGTCAGGTCCTGGGCACCGTAGTTGCCGTCGCCGAAGTCGGTGCCGTAGAGCTTGGCGTCGACGCGCACGGTGGTTCCAGGCTGGTAGTAGTCCTTGGTCCGCCAGTGCGCGCGCGAGCCCCCGACCTCGTCGGGCAGCCACGCCCAGCAGCCTTCAGTGGGCGGCTCGGTGATGACGTTGAGCGCGCGCTCGACGGCGGCCTTGTTGGAGATCGCCGCGCTGAACTGCATGATGATCGGCGCCGCGATGCCCACGGTCTGCCCGTCGGCGAGCTGGAACTGTCCGTCGACGGTGTTGTTGGGCTTGACGGTGCTGAACCCGCCACTGACCGGAACGGCCAACCCGTCGCGGCCGACCACGGAACCATTCCATTTGTAGGTGGCGTCGTAGCCGAGGGGTTCGGTGACCACGAACGCGGTGCGGTCCTGGCTGAGCGTTCCTGCCACTACCCTGCCTTCGGCGTTCGTCAGCGACACCCGCTGGAACCAGCCGTCACGCACCTCCGCGCCGATCGGTGACGTCGGTATGACATCCGTCGCGGCATCGCCGGGGCGCAGGTTCACAGCGGCCTTGGGGGCGGGCTGGGGTGCGGGACCCTGTTGGCCGGACTTCGTCACGCACGACGCCAGCGCACCGGGCGCGACGACCCCCACCGCGAGCGCGGTGAGCGCTCTGCGGCGGGTCAATCGCGGCAGGCCGTCAGCGGGTATCACGTCCATCAAGGGTACGGACGGCGACGCCCGCCCGCTAAATCGCCACGCCCACCAGCACCGGCTCGGGAACGAGCGTGATACCGAACCTGTCGCGGACGCCGTCGCGCACGGTACGTGCCAACGCGACAACGTCGGTCGCGGTCGCGGGCCCCCGGTTCGTGATCGCCAGCGCGTGCTTTGTCGACAGCCGCGCGGGCGCACCGAGCCCGGGGAACCCTTTCCCGAAACCCGCCTTTTCGACCAGCCAGCCGGCAGCGAGCTTGATGTCGCCCGCTTCCGGGAAGTGCGGCACCCGTTCGTCGCAATTGCCTTGCAGCCGTTCGTAATCTGCGGTCGCTACCACAGGATTGGTGAAGAACGACCCGACGCTCCAGGTGTCGTGGTCGTCGTCGTCGAGCACCATGCCCTTGCGTGTGCGCAGGGCTAGCACCGCGTCGCGGACACGGGCCGGATCCGTGCGGTCCCCTTCGTCGGCCCCGAGCGCGTCGATCAGCTCGCGGTAGCGCAGCGGTGCGCTGCGCCCCGACGCGTCGAGCCCGAACTCGACCTCCAGCACGACAGAGGTTCGTGTGTCCTTCAGCACACTGTGCCGATAGCCGAATCCCAGTGCGTGCGGCTCCACCCAGCGATCCTCGCCGCTGCGGCGGTCCAGCAGACGCACCCGCGTGATGAGGTCGGCGACTTCGACGCCGTATGCGCCGACGTTCTGCACGGGAGTTGCTCCCGTGGAGCCCGGAATACCGGACAGGCATTCCAGGCCGCCGAGCCCATGCCGCAGCGACGCAGCAACGACGTCGTCCCAGTTCGCGCCGGCCTCCGCGCGCAGCAGGTGGCCGTCGACGACGACTTTCCCAGTCGCCAGCCGGACGACCGTCAGATCGGTCAGTTCGTCGGCGATCACCACGTTGGACCCGCCGGCCAGCACCAGCGCCTGCCCCGGCTCGGCATCGACCGCACGTACTGCCGCGACCACCTGATCCGTTGTGCCACAGGTGATCACACGGCGTGCTCTAGGTCCGACGCGAAGGGTGGTCAGCGGCGCGACCGCAACGTCGTACGCCACGCTCGCGCCGCCGAATCCCGCAGGGGCCACGGCCGGTAACGGTAGCCTGGCCTGCTATGCCGCGTTCATTCGACTTGTCGGCCGACTATTCCGGCTCCGTCGAACAAGTCCACTCGGCGTTCGCCGACAAAGCGTATTGGCAGGCGCGCCTGGCCGACTCAGGCGTCGACAGCGCGTCATTGGATTCGATCGCCGTCGATGGCGACGGCAGCGTCGCGGTGGTGACGACGCAGCGCCTGCGCTCCGATCGCCTGCCGGGGGTGGTCCGTCAGTTCCATCACGGTGACCTGGAGATCGTGCGGCACGAGAAGTGGACGCCCGTGACCGACGGCGCCGCGCGCGCCGAGGTCGGCGGCGAGGTGCGCGGCGCGCCCGTCTCGCTCTCCGGCAGCGCCGTGCTGGCGCCCGCGAACGCCGGTTCCCGGCTGCAGATCACGGTGTCGGTCGACGTCGACGTTCCCCTCGTGGGAGGCAAGCTCGAGGACTTCATCGGCACCCACCTGAACGACCTCATCGCCGCAGAGCAGCGGTTCACCACGAAGTGGATCGCCGAGCACCACTAGGCTCGCCCCATGCGCATCGCGCTCGCCCAAGTTCGATCCGGCACAGACCCCACCGCGAACCTCGAATTCGTGGCCGACGGCGCACGGCAAGCCGCCGACGCTGGCGCGTCGCTTGTGGTGTTCCCCGAGGCCACCATGTGCCGGTTCGGTGTTCCGCTCGCGCCCGTGGCCGAGCCCGTTGACGGACCGTGGGCGTCTGCGGTGCGATCGATCGCCGCGAACGCCGGCGTGGTCGTCGTCGCCGGGATGTTCGTGCCCAGCCCAGACGGGCGGGTCACCAACACGTTGATCGCGACGGGTCCCGGCGTGGACACCCACTACGACAAGATCCATCTGTATGACGCGTTCGGGTTCACCGAGTCCCGCAATGTCGCCCCTGGCCATGAACCCGTCGTGATCGAAGTAGATGGCGTCGTGATCGGCCTGACGACGTGCTACGACGTCCGGTTTCCTGCCCTGTACACCGAGCTGGCCGACCGGGGCGCACAGGTGATGACAGTCAGCGCGTCGTGGGGCTCCGGGCCCGGCAAGCTCGACCAATGGACCCTGCTGGCGAGGGCGCGGGCGATCGATTCCACCAGCTTCGTCGCCGCGGCCGGTCAGGCCTACCCCGGCGACGAGCTGGCCGCCGCCCTCGGGGCGCCGATGGGCGTCGGCGGCAGCCTGGTTGCCTCGCCGCTGGGCGAGGTGGTCGCCCAGGCCGGCGCAGAGCCGGGACTTGTGGTGGCCGACATCGACCTCGCCGCCGTGACCGCTGCACGTGACACGCTCGCTGTGCTCCGCAACCGCTCAGCGATCCCTCACCTTGATAAGGCAGAATCGCGCGGATGACGAATCCGCGAGGGCCGCAGGACAACGACCCGAGGACCTGGGCGCGCCCTCCGGGCCCCGGTCAGCCGCCGGCGCAGCCCCCTGCCCGGCCAGGCCCGCCGCCTCCGGGCGGGGAGGGGTCCACTCAGCGCATTCCAAGGCCGGGCAGCCCGATGGACCAGCCGACACAGCACATTCCGACGTCCAGGCCCGCCGAACCCCCGACGCAGAGAATCCCGACCCAAGGCGTGCCGCCGCAGTCGGCGCCCTCCGGGCCGCCACCACCGCCGTCAGGTCCGCCGACAGCAGACGAGGCCGCCGAGAAGCCGGCCAAACGGCCCCTGCGGCGCGATCCGGTGTCGATCGCGCTCATCGTCGTGATCGCGCTCGCCCTCATCGCCGCGGGACTTGCCGGCGGCGAGTGGTATGCCCGAGACCGCGCGGCAACCGTGGTGGGCGAGGCCATCAAATGCGTGGCAAAAGACGACGCCAGCGACGTGTCGTTTGCGCTCACGCCGCCATTTCTCTGGCAGCACATGACCGGCGACTACAGGGGCATCCGGATCGTCACCGCTGGTGACAACATCCGTGAGGCCAAGGGGATGAAGGCCGATATCTCCATCGCCGATGTCCGCCTCGACGGCGGAAAGAACGGAGCCGGCACGATCGGTGCCATCGACGCGACGATCACCTGGCCGAACAGCGGCATCAAAGCCACTGCCCAACAGGTCCCGTTGGTCGGAAGCATCGTGACCGACGTCACCACCAGCTCCGCGGACGGCACGATCAAACTGTCAGGCCCGCTCGGCAGCATCGTCGCTAAGCCGGAGGTCACCAACCACGATCTCAAGGTGAATATGGTCAGCCTCAACGCATTGGGCCTGCCGTTCCCCCCTGAGGCGGTGCAGTCGTTCCTCGGCGGCATCACCGATCGGCTCGCCGAGAACTACCCGCTCAACGTCAAGCCCGACTCCATTCAGGTGACGGATGACGGTGTGGTGGCGCGCTTTTCGAGCGCAGGTGCCGACTTCCCGGCGCACGACACCGATCCCTGCTTCGCGAATCTATAACCCGTCGAGCACATTTCGGGTTCCTGACAGCCCGAGCCGGGTGGCGCCCGCGTTCACCATCGCGCACGCCGCCTCGGCGGTACGGATGCCGCCGCTGGCCTTGACCCCGATTCGGTGTCCCACCGCACCCGCCATCAGCTCAACGGCGTGGGTGGACGCGCCTCCGCTGGGGTGAAATCCCGTGGAGGTCTTGACGAAATCCGCGCCCGCGTCTTCGGCGCATCTGCACGCGTCCAGCAGGGTCGGTTCACTCCCCAGGCTCAACAACGCCGCCGACTCGACGATCACCTTCAACACCACGTCCGGCACGGCCGCACGGACGCCGGCGATGTCGTCGCGCACCGCCGCGAAGTCCCCTGCGAGTGCGGCTCCCACGTCGATGACCATGTCGACCTCGCCTGCACCCGCGGCCACCGCGAGGGCGGCTTCTGAGGCTTTGACCTCGGTGAGGTGCTTACCTGACGGGAAGCCCACCACCGACGCGACGATCGGCCCGCCCGTGGGCAACTCGGCGACGGCCACTGCCACCATGGACGGCGACACGCATACCGCGTAGGTGCCGAGCGCAACCGCCTCGCCCACCAACGCGACGACGTCAGCGGCCGTCGCTTCGGGCTTCAGGAGTGTGTGGTCGACGAGCTTGGCCAGCCCGGCGCGCGAGAGCATCAGAACGGTTCGTCGATGTTGCCGGGATTGCAGTGCGATTCCAGCATCTTGTCGGAGCTCACCACGGGCCGGAATGGCTCGAGGTTCCAGCTCGTCTTGCCTGGCGCGCCGAATTCCGCCAGCTGCCAATGGCACACGAACTGCTCTCGCATGCCCGGAAGGTTCGCGTCGGGTGCGTCGGCAAGCACCTCTGCCCACGCCTCGTTGGGGCTGGTGAAGTCGGTGCTGGCCTCACGTCCGGCCGGCGTCGGATACACCCGCAGGCTGGACAAATCGGCCCAGTGCACCCACACCGCGTGGTCGATGTACGGCGGCGGCGGCGCGTCCGCCCTCGCCGGGGCGGCAGCCGCCATGGTCATCGCCACTGCGGCAACCGCCGTCGCGGTCATCAAGCCCAGTCTCATGGAGCTATCGCGACTTTCCCTGAATTTCAAGGAGTTTCGGCCGCACATCGACAAGGTAGATACCTGCGGCGCACGCCCCGATGATCGGGCCCATGATGTTGAGACCGAAGCTCATCAGCGCCGTCGCGCTCAGCAGACCCGCGACGCCGAGGATGATCAGCCACAACGGCTTCGTCAGCTTGCCGATAGCCGTGTAGGCATCGCTGCGCTGCAACGAAGCGTGGATGAAGGCGTAGACCACCATGGCGAGAATGGCGATCGCCAAAACAATCAGGACGATACCCGCCAGGTCAGGGAGCCTCACGGCTCCAAGCCTATAGCGGGTACCGTCCCGATCGCCGAATTGGTCTGCCCCGGACAGGGCTCCCAGGTGGGAACACCTGCCGGGGCAGACTCGTGATTACTTCTGGGTGACCTTCTTGGCCGGAGCCTTCTTGGCCGGGGCCTTCTTGGCGGTGGCCGTCTTGGCCGTGGTGGCCTTTTTCACGGCCTTCTTGGTCGGCGCCGCCTTCTTGGCGGAACCCACCTTCTTCGGCGCGTCCCGACCGATCAGCGCCGCAGCGCGCTCACCGACCGCGCGGGTCTGGCTCGCGACGTTGCCCAGCGCTTCCTGGGTCAGCTCGACGGTCTCGCTGAACCGCTTCTCGGCCTGCGCCCGGCGCTCTTCGAACCCCGGCTGGTTGCGCAGCCTCTCGAGGGCGGCCTCGCCACGCTCAATAAGGGTGTTGTAGAGCTCGGTGGCCTGCTCGCGGTAGCCCTCGGCAGCCCGACGCAGCTCGTCGCCACTCAGCCGGCCGCGAAGCTCCTGCGCGCGCTCCTGCGCAAGCTCCGGCAGGTCCTGCAGCTTGGCGATCCGTCCGCGGGTCTCCTCGACCGCCTCGGTGGCGTCGGTGCGGGCCTCTTCGGCACGCTCGCGAAGCGCGGCGACGATCTCGTTGACACGCTCCAGCGCCAGGTCGGCGGCGCCGACTGCGGCAAACAACGGAGCCTTCAGGTCATCGACAGTCGGGTTCTGGTTCTTCTTCTTGTTAGCCATGAATTTGATTCCTTTCGATCTTCTGGCACATCTGCTTATTGAATTGCGGTGGATTCTGGACAGTCAGGCAGTTGACGACTCCTCACGGGCAGCTTCGTTCTGTTGGCAGAACGAGGAGTAGATGTCGAGCAGAACCTGCTTCTGCCGCTCGGTGATCGCCGTGTCGTTGACGATCGCGTGTCGAACCGCACTGGGCTCACCAGGCTCGAGGATTCCGGCCTGGATGTAGAGCACCTCAGCAGAAACCCGCAGTGCCTTGGCGAGCTGGTTGAGCACCTCGGCGGAGGGTTTACGCAATCCGCGCTCGATCTGGCTGAGATACGGGTTGCTGACACCGGCCTTTTCGGCCAATTGCCGTACCGACACCTGGGCCGCTACACGCTGCGCCCTTATGAAGCTGCCGATATCCTGGGCGGCATTGCTGACCACCGCGGCGATGTCACCAACGGCGCTTTCGGCCTCTGTGACGTCGCCAGAGGTCTGGTCGACCTCTTGTGGATGCATCGTTTACCACCTCGATGGACGGGTATCAGTACGTACGACCCAAGCCTAAGAGGTAGTGCTAGCTTTTGCAAGCAGTGTGTTAGCACTTTCTTAAAATAGCAGCTGAGCGACGGTATAGATCACCAAACCGGCCAGTGAGCCGATGACGGTGCCGTTGATCCGGATGAACTGCAGATCCCGTCCCACGTACAACTCGATGCGGCGGCTGCCCTCGTCGGCGTCCCACCGCTCGATGGTTTCAGTGATGATCGCGGTGATCTCAACGCCGTATTCGGCCACGACGTGCTTGGCGCCCCGAACGATCCAATTGTCGACTTTGTCCCTGAGATCGGCGTCGTCGCGCAGCGATTCCCCGATGTGCATGACCGACTCGGCGATCCGGGTGCGCAGCGCACTGGACGGGTCGTCGACCGATTCGAGAATCATCCGCTTGAGCGCCGACCACGCGGTCTCCGCGGCGCGGGTGACCTCGTCGCGGGCCATGATCTGGTCCTTGACTGCCTCGGCTTTGGCGATCGTGGCGTCGTCGTGCTGCAGATCGTCGGCGAACTCGAACAGGAACTTGTTCGCCGACCGGCGCAGCTCGTGATCGGGGTTGCGGCGAACTTTGTCGGTGAAGTCCATCAGCTCACGGTGGATACGGTCGCCGAGGAGGTGATCGACCCAACGCGGCGACCAACTGGGCGAGTCGCGCTCAACCACGCGCCGGATGACCTCGCCGGCGTTCAGCGACCATTCGAACGCACGGTCGGCCAGCAGCTGAAGCAGTGCTTCCTGACGGTTCTCCGCGAGCAGCGTGCCGAGCACCCGGCCCACCGGCGGGCCCCATTTCGGCTCGGCGAGGCGCTTGATGATCATCCGGTCGAAGACATGCTGCACGTCCTCGTCGCGCAGCATCTCGACACCCACGCGCAGCACGCTTGACGCTTCGCCGGCCACCCGGGTGGCATGGTCGCGGTCAGCGAGCCACTTCCCCATCCGGCTGGCGATCTGCGCGTCGCGGACCTTCGTCTCCACAACTTCGGGCGAGAGGAAGTTCTCCCGGACGAAGGTGCCCAGGCCCTCGCCGAGCTGGTCCTTCTTGCGCTTGATGATCGCGGTGTGCGGGATCGGGATGCCCAGCGGATGCTTGAACAGAGCGGTCACGGCAAACCAGTCGGCGAGCGCACCCACCATGCCCGCCTCGGCGGCAGCCGCGATGTAGCCGACCCACGCTGCGGCACCCTGGCTCTGCGCGTACCGGCAGATCAGGAACAGCACCGTCGCGCCCACCAGGAAGCCCGTCGCGACCACCTTCATCCGCCGCAGCTGGCTGCGGCGCTGAGCGTCGCCGCTCGTGTCGACCGCGAACATGCTGCTCACGCCGGATGTGGTCCGGTCGGGCTCGATCGCGCGGTGCGTCACCCCTCCATCATCCAGGCAAATGCAACGCGCCGGGCACAACAGCCGCTTGGACGAATCGCGCCGTAATATTGCGAGGGGCTAACGAACGGACATCCACACAGTGGTAGAGCAATTCTCGGCTGCACCCGTGAAGGTGGACGGTCGCAAGCGGCGGTGGCACAAGCACAAAGTGGAGCGCCGCAACGAACTGGTAGACGGAACGTTGGAAGCCATCCGCCGACGGGGTCGCCACGTCAGCATGGACGAGATCGCGGCCGACATCGGGGTGTCGAAGACGGTTCTGTACCGATACTTCGTCGACAAGAACGACTTGACCACCGCGGTGATGATGCGGTTTGCCCAGACCACGCTCATCCCGAACATGACCAAGGCGCTGTCCTCGAACCTCGACGGTTTCGATCTCACGCGCGAAATCATCCGGGTCTACGTGCAGACGGTCGCGGCCGAACCCGAGCCGTACCGGTTCGTGATGGCGAACGGCTCGGCGAGCAAGAACGTCGCGGACTCTGAGCGGATCATCGCCCGCATGCTCGCGGTGATGCTGCGCCGCCGCATGTCCGCGGTCGGGATGGACACGCGAGGCGCGGAAGCGTGGGCTTACATGACGGTCGGTGGGGTGCAGCTGGCCACCCACTCGTGGATGTCGGACCCTCGAATGAGCGCCGACGACCTGATCGACTACCTGACGATGATGTCGTGGAATGCCTTGTGCGGCATCGTCGAGGTTCGCGGATCGCTGGAAATGTTCAGGGAACAACCGCATCCGCCTCCGCTACTGCCCGCGCCCGACTAACCTGCCACCATGGCCAAGAAGCCCGAGCTGCCCGATGTGTGGACCCATGAGCCTCGAAAGGTGCTGGCGTTCAGCGCCGGCGACAAGGTAGCCGACATCGACACCCGTGCCACACCGGGATTCAAGGGATCGAAGAGCGATGCCCCCGATCTCCTTCTCGAGCGCTGTGCGGAATACGCCGAGCTGCAGGAGATGCTGTACGCCCGCAGCAGAGAGGGCGATAACCGCTCGATTCTGCTCGTACTTCAGGGCATGGACACCTCAGGCAAGGGCGGAATCACCAAACACGTTGTGGGATCCGGTAATCCGCAGGGAATCAGATACACCAGCTTCGGCAAGCCCACCGAGGAAGAAACCAAACACAATTACCTGTGGCGCATTCGGCGCGCTCTGCCGGCGGCGGGACATATCGGGGTCTTCGACCGTTCCCACTACGAGGATGTGCTGATCGTGCGTGTGCACAACCTGGTGCCCCAGGATGTGTGGGACAAGCGCTACGAAGAAATCAACAGGTTCGAGAACAAGCTCGTCGCCGACGGGACGACGGTCGTCAAGGTCGCGCTTTGCATCTCGCTCGGCGAGCAGAAGAAGCGGTTGATGGAACGCCTTGAGCGACCGGACAAATACTGGAAGTACAACCCCTCCGACGTCGACGAGAGAATGCTCTGGCCCAAATACATGGAGGCGTACCAGGCGGTGTTCGACCGCTGCTCGACTGAGCATGCGCCGTGGTTCGTCGTGCCCGCCGACAGGAAGTGGTATGCGCGCCTTGCGATCACCGAGCTGCTGATCGAAGCGCTGACGAGCCTCCATTTAACCTGGCCGCCAGCTGATTTCGACGTAGAGGGCGAGAAGAAGCGCCTCGCCGCCACTTAGCCCTTTCGGCTTGGGCGTCGCTGTGCCGCGCCGAGAACCCACTTGTTGACGTATCCGGGAAAAAATCCGTCAACAAGTGGGTTCTCGACGCATGAGAATTCAGCGGTGGGGGGATTCGATGCGCTGGTTGTGGCGTCTGAGGCAATTGCATCGGGAGTACTGACGCGCCAACAGTTGCGCAGGTACTACACCATGGTGCATCGCAATGTCTATCTGCTCAACGGACTCGAGCTGGACGCGTACTGGCGGGCTCGAGCAGCGTGGCTGTGGTCGGGTCGCGACGCGGTGCTCGTGGGCCATTCCGCCGCCGCCATCATGGGCGTCAAGTGGATACCTGACGATCTCCCCGCAGAACTGGGACGCTCCAAGGCACGCGCGACGGACGGGGTGATTGTGCGCAGCGACGCTTTCGCGCCCGATGAGGTCTTTCGGGTGGGCGACATGACGTGCAGCACCGGAGCTCGCACCGCCTACGACCTCGGTCGCCGACTCCCGTTCGATACGAACATCATCCGTGTGGACTCGGTGCTGAACGCGCGTCGATGCTCGGTCGATGACGTGTCCAGGATCGCCGACCGTTATCCCGGTGCGCGTGGAATTCGCCAACTGCGACGCGTCCTCGCCCTCGCCGATGCCGGCGCCGAGTCGCCGCAGGAGACGCGGCTACGACTACTTCTCGTGCGCGCCGGCCTGACACCGATCATCACGCAGATCCGCGTAGGCAATCGACGCATCGACATGGGTTGGCCCGAGTACAAAGTCGGCGTCGAATACGACGGAGAGCAGCACTGGACGAATCCCGATGACTACGCGAAAGATATCGAAAGGCTGGAATTCCTAGCAGCGCAGGGCTGGATCATCGTACGGGTGAGCTCAACTCAGCTGGGCTTCAACCCGGCCCACGTGGTCGAACGTGCACGCCGCGCGCTGGTGTCACGCGGATACGTGCGCTCGGTGTAGAGCACTAGTAGCTGTAGAAGCCGCGCCCGGACTTTTTGCCCAGCTGGCCCGCCTCGACCATCCGCAGCAGCAAGGGCGGCGGGGCGTAGTTCGGATCCTTCAACTCGTCGTACATCGAGTCGGCGATCAGCTTCATCGTGTCGAGCCCGATGAGGTCAGACAGCCGCAGAGGTCCCATCGGGTGTGACAACCCTGCGACCACCGCCTTATCGATGTCCTCGACTGTCGCAGCGCCGGTTTCGACCATCCTGACCGCGGAGAGCAGATAAGGCACCAGCAGCGCATTGACGATGAACCCCGACCGGTCACCGCACCGCACCACCTGCTTGCCCAACACACCGCTCGCGAACTCCTCGACTCTCGCAGCCGCTTCGTCGGAGGTAACAAGCGTGCTGATCAGCTCGACGAGAGGCAGCACCGGCACCGGATTAAAGAAGTGCAGGCCGAGCACGCGGCTCGGATTCTTCGTTGCCGCAGCGATTTTCATGATCGGGATGCTCGACGTGTTCGACGCGAGCACCGCGTCCGGATCGGTGATGAGCTCGTCGAGCTCGGTGAAGATCCGGCCCTTGACCGTCTCGTCCTCGATGACGGCCTCGATCACGAGCTGGCGGTCAGACAGATCGGCGAGGCTCGTGGTGAAACTCAGCTTGGCCAGCGCGGCATCCCGATCGCTTTCGGAGAGCTTGCCCTTTGCAGCCGCGCGCTCGAGCGACTGGGTGATTCGCTCGCGGCCGGCGTTGACCAGCTCTTCGGTGGGCTCGAACACCACGACATCGGCGCCCGCCTTCGCCGACACCTCGGCGATGCCTGAGCCCATCTGGCCGGCCCCGATGACGCCCACGCGTTCAATGCTCATGGGCTCAACTATTTCCCAGCCGCGAGCAGACACAAAATCGCGTGTTTGGGGCGGTAATTATGCGATTTTGTGTCTGGTGGCCGGGCAGGCCCGGCGAACACCGCTGGACGATGTCAGTGGAACTGGCCCTCTTCGGTCGAGCCGGTCAGCGCCGTCGTCGACGAGGTCGGGTCCACCGTGGTGGCAATCCGGTCGAAGTAGCCCGCACCCACCTCACGCTGATGCTTGGTGGCCGTGTAGCCCCGCTCCTCGGCGGCGAACTCGCGCTCCTGCAGCTCGACGTACGCGGTCATCTGGTTGCGCGCGTACCCGTAGGCCAGGTCGAACATCGAGTAGTTCAGCGCGTGGAAGCCGGCCAGCGTGATGAACTGGAACTTGAAGCCCATCGACGCCAGCTCCTTCTGGAACTTCGCAATCGTCGCGTCGTCGAGGTGCTTGCGCCAGTTGAACGACGGCGAGCAGTTGTACGCCAGCATCTGGTCGGGGAACTCCGCCTTGACGCCCTCGGCGAACTTGGCAGCCAGCTCGAGATCCGGCGTGCCGGTCTCCATCCAGATCAGATCGGCATACGGCGCATACGCCTTGGCACGCGCGATGCAGGGCTCCAGGCCGTTGCGGACCCGGTAGAAGCCTTCCTTCGTCCGCTCGCCGGTGATGAACGGACGGTCGCGCTCGTCGACGTCGGAGGTGATCAGCGTCGCGGCCTCGGCGTCGGTGCGGGCGATGACGACGGTCGGCACGTCGGCGACGTCAGCGGCGAGACGCGCAGACGTCAGTGTGCGGATGTGCTGCTGGGTCGGGATCAGAACCTTGCCGCCCAGGTGACCGCACTTCTTCTCGGATGCCAGCTGATCTTCCCAGTGCGACCCCGCGACGCCTGCGGCGATCATCGCCTTCTGGAGTTCGTAGACGTTGAGCGCGCCGCCGAAGCCGGCCTCGCCGTCGGCGACGATCGGCACCAGCCAGTTGTCGACGGAGTGGTCGCCCTCGACCTTGGCGATCTCGTCGGCACGCATCAGTGCGTTGTTGATCCGGCGCACCACCTGCGGCACCGAGTTGGCCGGGTACAGGCTCTGGTCGGGATACGTGTGGCCGGACAGGTTCGCGTCACCGGCGACCTGCCACCCCGAGAGGTAGATGGCCTTCAGGCCGGCGCGCACCTGCTGAACCGCCATGTTCCCCGTCAGCGCGCCCAAGGCGTTGACCCACTCCATGTCGTGAAGCTGCGACCACAGGATCTCCGAGCCGCGGCGCGCGAGCGTCGACTCCTCGACGACGGTGCCCTGCAGGGCGACGACGTCCTGCGGCGTGTAGCTGCGGGTGGTGGACTTCCAGCGGGGATTGGTGTCCCAATCGTGCTGTATCTGCTCTGGTGTCTTGGGCTGGCCAACGGCTGACATTACGCGCTCCTCTGAGTTCCCGATAAGCCGCGTTGTTAATGGTCCGGCGGCTTTATAACTGTGCTAACAACGACCATGGCACAGCCCATCCCTGCAGGTCCAGCTGTTGTAGTTGCAAATTTTAGCTAGGCCAAGCACCCATTTTGTGAATCTTGCGAAGCAAGCTCTCAGCTTTACCGGTTCAGTTGCTACTGCTCGGTAACCTCATTGCCGCAGGTCATCGCTGCGAACGGCAGGTGTCACAGTCTTTACAGAGAAAAGATGGACGCGACGGCCTTGGTTTCGTCGCCGACCAGGTATGTGAGCGTTGTAACAGTCTTGTTCGCGAGCTCTTCACCGAACTGGTCGGTGGAACCCGGCGGGTGGACGTGCGCGACGATCTCCAGTTTGTCGCCGAGGGCGACCGGCGCCTCGTGCTCGATGGTCACGCGCGTCGGATTGCGCAGGATCTCCGGCGTTGCCGACAGGTAGTCCTCGACCACGCTCCAGTACACGGAGTTGTTCATGTGATCGAACAGGTCGATGTCGGTGAACCGCACGGGAAACTCCCGGATCTGGCTGGCGGTGTCCCGAGATCCAGCCTTCAGGTATCCCTTCCACCGCAGCCGGCCGACGTCCGTCGTGCGACGCAGCCCTTCCAGGAAGTCGTCGGAGATCCGCGCCGGGCCCTGGGTCTCGCGGTTGATGTTGATCCAGAACGCCTCGGACTCGATCAGTCCGCGCAGCCGGCCGTCGATACGCACGCGCATCTCACACCAACGGTTCGACGTGCCCGAACACCAGCGCCGCAGCCGCAACAGGTCCGGATACTCGATGGGGCGGATCAGGTCGACCATCGTCCTGCGCACGATCCACAGCGGGTGAGTGTCCTGATAGCCCATCTCTCGCAGCTGGTCTCCGCCGATATCCTGAATGTGCCGGCAGGCCGCGTCGAGCCGAAGCCGGCCGGCGGCGTCAGCGTCGGCGACGCGCAGCGGCCACTCCCGGTCGAAGACGTCCGGATGCGGGTCGGGGACCGGCATCATCACTTTGTCCAGGCTCATCGCAGTGGATCATGCCTTCCGCGTGATCTGAAGACCAACTCCGACGACTCTTGCCAATATTGCGAATTCGCTGTTAGCAATCACGCGTAGGCTGCTCAGCATGCCGAAAACGTTCGTCGGCTCGCGAGTTCGCCAGCTGCGAGGCGAACGCGGGTTCAGCCAGGCGGCGCTTGCCCAGATGCTGGAGATCTCCCCCAGCTACCTCAACCAGATCGAACACGATGTGCGGCCGCTGACAGTCGCGGTTCTGCTCCGGATCAGCGACGTGTTCGGCGTCGACGCGACATTCTTCGCGCCGCAGGACGACACCCGGCTGGTCGCCGAACTTCGCGAGGTCACGACGGACCGCGACCTCGATATCGACGTCGACATGGCCGAGGTCGCCGACATCGTCAGCGCCCACCCCGCACTGGCCAAGGCGATGGTCAACCTGCATCGGCGCTACCGGATAACCACGGCGCAGCTGGCCGCCGCCACCGAAGACCGGTACAGCGACGGAAGCAGCGGCAGTGGGGCGATCAGCATGCCTCACGAGGAAGTGCGCGACTACTTCTATCAGCGGCAGAACTACCTGCATGAGCTCGACTCCGCCGCCGAAGACCTGACCGTGCGGATGCGGCTGCATCGCGGCGAGCTGGCCACCGACATCGGCCAGCGGTTGTCCCAGGTGCATGGCGTTCGGATCGTGCGGCGCACCAACCTTGGCGACACGGTGCTGCACCGCTACGACCCCCAGACCAAGACGCTGGAGATGAGCGCGCACCTCTCGGGTGGACAACAAGTCTTCAGGCTCGCGGCCGAGCTGGCGTACCTGGAGTTCGGCAGCCAGATCGACGAGATGGTGGACGAGGGCAAGTTCACCAGCGACGAGTCGCGCAAGCTCGCTCGGCTGGGTTTGGCGAACTACTTTGCGGCCGCGACGGTGCTGCCGTACGGCCAGTTCCACGACGTCGCCGAGAACTTCCGCTACGACATCGAGCGGCTCTCCGCGTTCTACTCGGTGAGCTATGAGACGGTGTGCCACCGCCTTTCGACGCTTCAGCGGCCCTCGATGCGAGGCGTGCCATTCTCGTTCGTCCGTGTCGACAAGGCGGGAAACATGTCAAAGCGCCAGTCCGCCACGGGTTTTCATTTCTCGGCGAGCGGGGGAACCTGCCCGCTGTGGAACGTCTACGAAACGTTCTCCAATGCCGGCAAGATCCTGGTGCAGATCGCCCAGATGCCCGACGGGCGCAGCTACATGTGGGTGGCGCGCACGGTGGAACGGCGGGCCTCGCGATACGGTCAACCGGGTAAGACATTTGCGATAGGCCTGGGTTGCGAGCTTCGGCACGCGCACCGGCTCGTCTACTCGGAGGGACTTGATTTGTCGGGCGACATCGCCACCCCCATAGGCGCGGGATGCCGCGTGTGCGAGCGTGACAACTGCCCCCAGCGGGCGTTCCCCGCGCTGGGCCGTGCGCTGGACCTCGACGAGCACCGCAGTACCGTGTCGCCCTACCTGGTGCGCCCGGCATGACCGCCCCGCGGATCGAGCCCGGTTCACTGCGCGAGCTCGGCCTCATCAACTGGGTGATCTGCAAGGTGACGGCGCGCGGGATCCGAAGGCCGGAATTCCATCTGTTCACCGTCCTGGGACAACACAGACTACTGCTCAAGGCGTTCATCCCTTACGCGTCGATCCTGCTGAGTTTCGGAAAGCTGCCCCGCCGCGACGCCGAGTTCGTCATTCTGCGCATCGGGCATCTGCGCGACTGCGAATACGAACTGCAACAGCATCGCCGGCTCGCGCGCAGCCGCGGTGTAGACGCGGAGACGCAAGCCAAGATCTTCGACGGACCGCAGGCCGCTGGACTGACAGATCGTGAGCGGGCGTTGATCAAGGCCACCGACGAATTCGTCTTGCAACGCAACGTGTCACAAGAGACCTGGGATGAACTGACGTGTCACCTCGACAGACGGCAGCTCATCGAATTCTGCTTGCTGGCAGCGCAATACGACGGGCTAGCGGCAACGATCAACACGTTGAACATCCCGCTCGACTTTCCCGACTGATCATCGCGGGCACGCAGTCAGCGGCCACCGAACGTCGTGGTGTTCGTCGACGTCACCAGGAAGCCTTGCGGCGCGACGCCGCCGCCCATGCACGCGACTCCGCCATCCTGTGTCGCCATGCAGGTGGCGCCGTAGGTGTAGACCTTCTGGCCCGCGGGAAGCTGCTTGACCGGTCCCGGGTACGTCGGCTTCGGCGGGGCCTCAGCCTTGCGAGTGCCCGCCGGCCCGGCGAACTCGACGAAAACCTCGTTGTCCCCGTTGCTCACCCCGGGAAGCTTTCCGCCGCAAGCGATTGTGCCGCCGCTGTAGATCGACATCTTGCATGTCAATCCGTTTGCGACAGTGAACACGGGGAAGATGTTTTTCGGCCCGTCACCGGGGACGTAGCTGGTTTCGGTTACCGCGCACAGCGCCGACGGCCGCGCTGCGCGTCGCGTGCTCCGAATTCGCATAAGCGTCACGTTGTGCCGGGTGGATTGCGATCTGACAGAAGCGGCAGCGCCGGATCCCAGGCGGTTCCGTCGCGTTCGTCACGGCGTTTCCTGGCGATCGCGCACAGCGCTTCGAGCACCACGCGGTTGGCCAGGGCGGCGGTGATGTCGGCGTGGTCGTAGGGCGGGCTGACCTCGACCACATCCATTCCGACAACGGGCATTTCGAGACAGATCCGCCGAACGGCGTCGAGTAGTTCACGGGCGCTCAGGCCGCCGGGTTCCGGCGTGCCGGTGCCGGGCGCGTGCCCGGGATCGCAGACGTCGATGTCGACCGACAGGAACACGCCCTCGCAGTCGTCGGTGGCGATGGTGAACGCTTCGGTCAGGCACACATTCAGGCCGCGGGCGCCGATCTCCGTCATCTCGTAGCTGCGCATGTTCTGCGCGGCCATCCAGTCCAGCGTGTCGGGCGGCGGCCAGTACCCGCGCAGCCCGATCTGAAGGAACCGATCGCCGCGCAGTGCACCGGATTCGATGAGCCGGCGCATCGGCTGGCCGTGACCCCACAGCGAACCGAATTCGATGTCACCGGTGTCGGCGTGCGCGTCGAAATGCAGCATCGAAATACGGCCGTGGCCAACGACATTCGCGATACCCTTGGCGTCCGGGAACGCGATCGAGTGATCACCGCCGAGCACTACCGGGATCGCGCCGGTGCGGGCCACCTTCTCCACGGCGGCTTCCAGCGTGGCCAGGGCGGTTTCGATGTCGCCTGAGTACATCTCGACATCTCCCGCGTCGACGACCGCAAGGTCGACGAGCCCGTCCGTGCGCAAAGCCAGACTCGGCCGGGAACCGTCATGCGGCAGATAGTCGCGCATCCGGATTGCCATCGGACCGTATCGCGCCCCGGGCCGCGCCGATGTCCCGCCGTCGAACGGCGCGCCGAGGATCACCACCTGAGCATCGGCGTACGTCGCTGGGTCGTCGAGGTCGCACATCGGCACCCCGAGGAAGGTGAAGTCGGGGCCGAATTGCTGTCCGTAGCGCGCCATTTCAACCGCCAACTACGCAGGCGCCGCGACGGACACGGTCGCGGTCTCGACCTTCGCGCTGCGAAGCTCGCGGGACTGGTCGGGCAGGCCCAAAGTCTCTGATGTGCAACAGAAAAGGGTGCGGCCGTCGTCGCCGCCGAGCGCGCATGCGATCGCGTGGCGACCCGGCGTGTCGATGACGTCGGTGATTTCGCCGCCCTCCCGCACCCGCGCGAACCGGCGTGACGTGGGGGAAGAAAACCAGATCGCGTCCTCGGCGTCGATGCAGATGCCGTCGGGGAAGTCGCCCTCGGGCAGGCCTGCCCACACCCGCTGGTCGGACAACTCCCCGTCGGACCCCAGCGAGAACCCGAAGAGCCGCGCGCCGGCGCTTTCTGCCACGACGAGAGTCTTGCGGTCCGCCGTGACGACGATGCCGTTCGCGAACTTCAGGCCGTCGACGACTTCGTGCGCGCTGCCGTCCGGGTCGACGCGCAGCAGGGCGGCCGGACGAAACGGCTCAGCGTTGAAGAAGTCGCTGCCGAACTGCGAGATGAACGCGTATCCGGCGTCGTCCACGAGCATGTCGTTGATGGCAGCTGGCGCGAGACCGCTCAGATCGGCGTGCTCGGTCAGCGAGCCGTCGTCGCCGCGACGCAGGACCTTGCGGTCGTCCATCGACACGATCAGCATGCTGCCGTCGGGCAGCCAGCCGAGGCCCGAGGGCGCGGTGGTGTCGAGTTGTACCAGAACCTCAATCGCGCCGTCGGTCGTCACCCGCAGCACCTCGTGCGCGTGCATGTCGGAAACATAGAGCGCTTTGTCGTGCCAGCGCGGGCCCTCGAGGAACGCGCGGCCGTCGACCAGCGTCTGCAGGTCAGGCATGTCAGAAGTTGATCATGTGGCCGGCCAGGCCGTGGAAGCATTCTTGCAGCGCCTCCGACAGCGTCGGGTGCGTATGCACGTTGCGGATCAGCTCGTTCACGGTGAGATCCCACTTCTGCGCCAGCGTGAGCTCGGGCAGCAGCTCGGACACGTCTGGGCCGATGAGGTGTCCGCCGAGCAGCTCGCCGTACTTCCCGTCGGCGACGAGCTTGACGAACCCGCTCGAGTCGCCGAGCCCGTGAGCTTTCGCGTTCGCCGTGAACGGGAACTTGGCGACCTTGACGTCGTAGCCCTCGTTGCGAGCCTGCTCCTCGGTGAGGCCGAAGCTGGCCACCTGCGGCACGCAGAAGGTGGCCCTCGGCATCATCCTGTAGTCACCGAGCTCCAAAGTCTCTGCGCCGGCGATGGTTTCGGCAGCCACCACACCCTGCGCCTCAGCAACGTGGGCGAGCTGCAACAGTCCGGTGACGTCGCCGATCGCGTAGATGTGCGGCACGTTGGTCCGCATCAGCCCATCGATACCGATCGCCTTGCGCTCGGTGAGCTTCACCCCAGCGGCATCCAGGCCGAAGCCCTCGACGTTGGGGGCGAAACCGATGGCCTGTAATACTTTGTCGGTCTTGAGTTCCTGTGTCTTGTCGTCTTTGCTCACCGTGACATAAACGGAACCGTCGGCCCCTTCGTCCCTGATCGACTCGACCTTGGTGCCGGTCAGGATCTTGACGCCGAGCTTCTTGAACTGCTTCTCGATCTCCTTGGAGACTTCGGCGTCTTCGTTCGGCAGGGCACGCGGCAGGAACTCGACGATGGTGACGTCGACGCCGAAATTGGCCAGCACGTAACCGAATTCCATGCCGATCGCGCCTGCTCCGGCGATCACGATCGAGCCGGGCAGGTCGCGCGAGAGGATCTGTTCCTCGTAGGTGACGACGTTGCCCGACAGCGATGTGCCGGGCACCAGCCTCGTGCTGCTACCGGTCGCGATGATCGCGTTGTCGAACGTCACTTCCTCCGTGCCACCATCGTTGAGGTCGACGGTGAGGGTGTTCGCGTCCTTGAACTTCCCGTACCCGTGGATCTCAGTGATCTTGTTCTTCTTCATCAGGTAGTGCACCCCGGCGACGCGACCGTCGGCGACCTTGCGGCTGCGGTCGAACGCCACTCCGTAGTCGAGTGTCGCCTCGCCGGTGATGCCAAAGGTCTTAGCCTCCTTGGTGATGATGTGGGCCAGCTCGGCGTTGCGCAGCAACGATTTCGACGGAATACAACCGACGTTGAGACAGACGCCGCCCCAGTACTTGGGTTCGACGACCGCGGTGTTCAAACCGAGCTGTGCGGCACGAATGGCCGCGACGTATCCGCCGGGGCCGGCTCCGATGACAACGACGTCGTAGTGGGTCACAGGGTCACCTTAGTGCGGCGCATAGGCCGCCTTCCAAGGACTACGGATACTTGACCAGCGCGAGCTCTTGCTTGGCTCGTTCCGAACCCTTCGCAAATCGTGCCTCTCAATAGGGAATGAGCCCGACGAAGCACCGCGGCTTCAGCGGGCTACTGCAGTAATACGTGCCGTGCATCGGAGCCGCGCCGGCAGTCGCCGCAAACGGTGCGGTCAGCACCGCGATCGCGAGCGCCGCGATCAGAGGCCGCTGCCCGGCCATCGCGAACAGCAGGGCCGCGACGGTGCAACCGATCACGAAAACCAGCACCACGAAGACCGGCCAGGTCTTGTCCATGGAGTGAATCCACCAGTAATACAAACTGATTCCGATCGCGCTGGCCGGGATCCACACCGCCAGCAATACCGAGAGGAAGGTCCACCACCTGACGAAGTGGTACCTGACCGGTTCCTCTAGGGTCGCCGACGGCTCGGTGGATGCCAACGGGAGCGGTTCCGACGGCACTTCGGGGCTGGGTTCGACCGGACCGGGTTGCAGGCCGTCAGACACCTTGCGCCGCCTGGATCGCGACCAGGACGCCGAACCATCCGGGTGTCACCGCCAACGAGAACACGCCGAGTGCGGTCATCCACCGCTTGCGCCCGATCACGAGGAGAACCAGGCCGATCAGGCTGGGCACGCCGACGACGAGGCCGACCACCGCGTCGGGCCGGACCTTCTCGGTGACCAGCGCCGTCGCGGCGACGCCAGCGACCATGCCGAACGCGACCCCCAACAACATCGAGGCGGTCAGCAGCCCCGCCCGGGGAAGCGGAATCACGCCTTCGACATTAGCTGTCCAACTAATGACGAAGCGGTAACCGGCAAGCGTCGGCGGCGTCGGCAACGACGACGGGCCCTGACGCCGGAGGTGGCCGTTCCCCGTCGGCGTAGTCCTTGCCAAGCAGTGGCGGCTGGCGGCCGAGCGCCTCGAGTTCGGCCTCCGTGAACGCCCGGCCCCGGCTGAGGAACCGCATTCCCTCGGGCGCCTCGATGGAAAATCCGCCGCCACGTCCGGGCACGGCGTCGATGATCAACTGGGTGTGCTTCCAGGCGTCGAACTGCGGGCCCGAAATCCACACCGGTGCGTTCTCGACGATCCCGAGCAGCACGTCGCGGTCGCCGACGATGAATTCGCCCTCCGGATAGCACATCGGCGACGACCCGTCGCAGCAGCCGCCTGATTGGTGAAACATCAACGGCCCGTGGCGATCCCGCAACCCGCCGAGCAGCTCGGCGGCGGCCTCGGTGATCAACACCCGTGGCGGAGCCGGGTCCACTAGAAGAACCCTTGGGCCTTGTTACTGTAGCTCACCATCAGGTTCTTCGTCTGCTGGTAGTGGTCGAGCATCATCTTGTGGTTCTCGCGGCCGATGCCCGACTGCTTGTAGCCACCGAACGCGGCGTGCGCGGGATAGACGTGGTAGCAGTTCGTCCACACCCGGCCGGCCTTGATGTCACGGCCAGCCCGGTACGCCGTATTGCCGTCGCGGCTCCACACCCCGGCGCCCAGCCCGTAGAGCGTGTCGTTGGCGATCCGGATGGCGTCGTCGTAGTCGGTGAATGACGTCACCGACACGACCGGCCCGAAGATCTCCTCCTGGAAGATCCGCATGTTGTTGCTGCCCGCGAAGATCGTCGGCTGCACGTAGAAGCCGCCGGACAGCTCGCCGCCCAGCTCGGCCCGCTCCCCGCCCGTGACGACGCGCGCGCCCTCGTCCTTGCCGATCTCGATGTAGGACAGGATCTTCTCCAGCTGATCGTTGGAGGCCTGCGCGCCGATCATCGTCGTGATGTCGAGCGGGTCGCCTTGGCGGACGGCCTTCGTGCGGATCGCGGCCAGCTCGAGGAACTCGTCGTAGATGTCGGCCTGGATGAGCGAGCGCGACGGGCACGTGCACACCTCGCCCTGGTTCAGCGCGAACATCGTGAACCCCTCCAGGGCCTTGTCCTGGAAGTCGTCGCCGGCCGCCATCACGTCGGAGAAGAAAATGTTGGGGCTCTTGCCGCCCAGTTCAAGCGTCACCGGGATCAGGTTCTGCGAGGCGTACTGCATGATCAGCCGGCCGGTGGTGGTCTCGCCGGTGAACGCGATCTTGGCGATGCGGTTGCTCGACGCGAGCGGCTTGCCTGCCTCGAACCCGAACCCGTTGACGACGTTGAGCACGCCCGCCGGCAGCAAGTCGCCGATCAGTGTCAGCAGATAGAGGATCGACGCGGGTGTTTGTTCGGCCGGCTTCAACACCACCGCGTTGCCCGCGGCCAGCGCTGGGGCAAGCTTCCAGGTGGCCATCAGGATCGGGAAGTTCCACGGAATGATCTGGCCGACCACGCCGAGCGGCTCATGGAAGTGGTATGCGACGGTGTCCTCGTCGATCTGGGAGAGAGACCCTTCCTGCGCACGGATCGCGGCGGCGAAGTAACGGAAGTGGTCGACGGCCAACGGCAGGTCGGCATTGAGCGTCTCGCGGATCGGCTTGCCGTTGTCCCACGACTCAGCCAGCGCAAGCGATTCCAGGTTCGCCTCGATACGGTCGGCGATCTTGTTGAGAATCAGCGCACGATCCGCCGGTGCGGTCTTGCCCCACGCCGGCGCGGCAGCATGCGCGGCGTCCAATGCCTTTTCGATGTCGGCGTCGGTGGAGCGGGGTATTTCGCAGAACGCCTGACCAGTGATCGGCGTGGGATTGTCAAAGTATTCCCCGCCGACCGGCGGTACCCATTCGCCGCCAATGAAATTGCCGTACCTCGAGTCATACGACATCAACGAACCCTCAGCGCCAGGGCGTGCATAGACAGTCATTGGCGACTCCTCTTGATCGTGTGACAACGCTCACGTTACTCGCGCGCCAGTGGACGACCGCAGCGCTACGAGTCAAGCAGGAACGACTCGCTGCAGAGTCCTCAATAAAGGACCGAAATCTCTACCGAAGCCTGCGTGCGTCATGTCCAATCCATGCCGGCGAGCGAGGGGAGCAAGCGATTCAGGTAGGTCCGTCGCGCTCGGCATGCACGCACCCTCCACTAGAACAGGTATGACGCGAACTTCACGACGGGCCAAGGCCGTTTCTATCTCCAAGCGCACGAAGTCGTTCGGATCGTCTAGTCGCCGTCGTCCGTCCGGGCCGGTGCTCAGCCAGTTAGGTCCGATGACAACCAGCATGGCACTGCATTTCGCGAGCCAGTGATCAATCACCTCCGTAAAGTCGAGCCCGAGTTCGATCGTGTCGACATCCATGAAAATCCGCCGCGCGTCGAAGTGCCGACATAGTCGTTCATAGATGCGTCCGGCGAAACTTCGTTCATCTCCTCGTCGGTAGCTGATGAAGATTCCGGATCCTTGAAGCTCTGCCTCCCTCCTGCTCTCGGCGCTTTCGAGCGCGCCAAGCAATTCCTGTAGACCTTCAGTCGCGAGTTTGACTGAATGCCCGTGCCCGACCCCGACCGCGGTCGCCGGTCCGTCGCCAAACAGGTCGATACACGGAGTATCGGTGTGCAACGTGTCACCGGCTGACGGCTCGAGTCGGACGAGGATGATTTCCTTGTTTAGATTCTCAGCGGTGCGGTACTCAGCGAGGCAATAGGGAGACGCCTCATATGTTGAGGACACAAGGCAAACGACTACCCCGCTTCTCTCTTGAGCGTCTCGAAGGGCGTCTTCCCATCTCATGCCAGGCCCAATTTCGCTGGATAGCTCGAGGTCTAGGTAGATGTCGTTCGCCAGGTAAGGCATCCGGTCGACAAGCCACTGCTTTAGTGCCAGCGCAGCATGATTGTCGGCACTGGCGTGGCTGATGAAGATCCTCCACATTGCACCCCATTGTGCGGGGCTGTCAGCCACAGCGTCGCCGAACTAGCGGATGATGGCGGCCTCATCGTGCGCCGACGATACTGCTGAAACAATGCCCCGATGAGCGATCCCTACCTCTGGCTGGAGGACATCGACGGCGACGACGCGCTCGACTGGGTACGCACGCATAACGATCCCGCGCTTGCTGAATTGCGAACGGAACGCTTTGAGGAGTTTCGAGAGCAGGCGCTGGAGGTGCTCGACACCGATACCCGCATCCCGTATGTGAACCGCCGAGACGAGTACCTGTACAACTTCTGGCGTGACGCGGTCAATCCGCGGGGTCTGTGGCGACGGACGACGTTGGACCAGTACCGCAGCGAGCATCCGCAGTGGGACGTGATCGTCGACATTGACGAGCTGAGTCGAGCCGACGACGAAAGCTGGGTGTGGGCCGGCGTCGACGTCATCAGGCCGCAGTCCACCCGCGCATTGATCAGCCTGTCCCGAGGCGGCTCCGATGCAGTAGTTGTCCGTGAATTCGACATGACCACACGCGAATTCGTCGCCGACGGTTTCATCCTGCCCGAGGCCAAGACCGACATCAGCTGGGAAGACGAAGACACCACTTTGCTCGGTACGGATTTCGGCGAGGGCTCGCTCACCGACTCCGGCTATCCACGTGTGGTCAAACGGTGGCGCCGAGGGCAGCCGCTCGCAGATGCGCAGACCGTCTTCTCCGGGGCAAGCAGCGACGTGTCGGTGCGCGCATCCGTGGACCGCACACCAGGATTCGAACGCACCTTCATCCAGCGTGCCACCGACTTCTTCAACGCCGATACCTACGAGTTACGCGACGGCGAACTCATTCGTCTCGATGTCCCGACCGACGCCGTCGTGGATGTGCATCGCCAATGGCTGTCGATCCTGTTGAAGACGGACTGGGCCCGGGCAGAAGCCACGTACACCGCCGGCTCGCTGCTCGTCGCCGGCTATCACGACTTCCTTGCCGGCACTGCAGAACTGCACGTGGTATTCGAACCCAACGCACACACCAGTTTCAGTCACTCCGCTTGGACGCGTGACGATCTCGTCGTCGTCACGCTGGTCGACGTCGCAAGCCGGGTCGAGGTCGTCACACCCGGAGAATGGCGGTCTGAACCGGTCGCGGGGATCCCCGAGCACACCGACACCCAGATCGTCTCGGCGGATCCCACCGGCGACGAAATCTTTCTCGACTCAAGCGGTTACACCGTGCCGTCGCGCCTGTTGCACGGCACCGCACATGAGGCGCTCGAAGTCATCAAAGCGGCGCCCGCGTTCTTCGACGCCGACGATCTGGACGTCACCCAGCGCTTCGCCACCTCCGCCGACGGTACGTCGATTCCCTATTTCGTGGTCCGCCATCGCGATTCAGGCGGACCCTTGCCGACGCTACTCGGCGGCTACGGCGGCTTTCAGGTGTCGAACACTCCCGGGTACAGCGGCGTGCTCGGCCGGCTGTGGCTGGCGCGCGGCGGCAACTACGTGACGGCCAACATCCGCGGAGGCGGCGAGTACGGCCCGGGATGGCACCAGCAGGCCATGCGCGAGGGCAGACACCTCGCGTTTGAGGACTTCGCCGCTGTGGCAGAGGATTTGGTGGCGCAGGGGATTACCACGGTCGAGCAGCTCGGCGCTCAGGGCGGAAGCAACGGCGGCCTGCTGATGGGTGTGATGCTCACGCGCTATCCGGAGCTGTTTGGTGCACTGGTCTGCAGCGTCCCGCTGCTGGACATGAAGCGGTTCCACCTGCTGCTGGCCGGCGCGTCGTGGATGGCCGAGTACGGAAATCCGGACGACCCCTCCGATTGGGAATTCATCAAGGAGTATTCGCCATATCACAACATCTCAGTGGATCGGCGCTACCCCGCGCTGCTGATCACCACGTCGACCCGAGACGACCGAGTGCACCCGGGCCACGCCCGCAAGATGGTGGCCGCGCTGGAGGCGACAGGACACCGTGTCCGGTATTACGAGAACATCGAAGGCGGCCACTCAGGTGCGGCGGACAACGCGCAGGCGGCATTCAAGGCCGCGCTCACGTACGAATTCCTATGGCAGACAATCGGAAGCGCGACGCCGAGACTGTAACTACGCAGGCCGCTTCTCAAACTTTCGCGCGCCAGATGCAGTTTCAGCGGGGGCTAAACGACGCGCTGCAGAGTGGAGTGCAGCCGGTCGAAGTCCGAGCCGAATCCGGCATGCGACATCGTCAAGGCATTTCTGCGGGCGAGAGGCTTCAGCGGATCAGGCAAATCGGTGGCATTGGGCACTGATGCGCCGTCGACGAGTACCGGAATCACCCGAACACCCGGACGGGCCAATGCGCTTGCGACCTCGATGCGTACGAAGTCGTCAGGATTGTCGAGCCGACGGCTCCCGTCAGGCGCTTTGCAATCGAGCCACTTGTTGCCGATCACGACCAACACCACTCTGCACCGTTCGAGCCAGCCATCGATCACTTCTTGAAAATCCATTCCAAGTTCGATGGAATCCACATCCATAAAGATTCGATCAGTAGCAAAGTTACGCAGAAGCCGTTCGAAAAGCCTTCCCGCGAAGTTGCTTTCATCATCACGGCGATAGCTGATGAACACGCCGGAAGGCCCGGGAGTCGGTTGCGAATGAGCGGGTGGCATCACGGGCTGAGACAACTGGTGTATCGGCGGCGGCATGGAAGCTTGCGGTGAGAGGGTCGGGGGCGGCCACGCGACCGGGTTGCCAATGGCCGATTGGCGTCGCTTCGCGTTCCTGCGGCGCCAGGCGCGAATCACCGCGATCGCCGTGAACGCCGCAACAACGATCAGCACGATGAGGAAAAAAGCACCGTCCATTACCGGGACTCTACGGCTGTGTCGCCGCCCCGTCAGACGCTTGGTGGCTGCGTCGGCTCCATGGGTGGCCGCGTGGGCGGGTAACCCTGCACCGGCGGATAACCCTGAGGCTGCATTGCCGGATACGCGGGAGCTGACTTCCGGCGCATCGACTTGCCGAGAACAGCGACCAGAACACCGACCACAACCAGCACACCGCCCGCGATCAGCGCATAGGTCATCCACTGCTGCAAGCTGTCTTCGGCCTGCACCAGCAATGAGTTGGCGATCGTCTGCACGTTGCCGTTGGTCTTGCTCAACGCGGAGTCGACGCGACCGCGCCCGAGCGACAGCGCCACCCATCCGACACCACCCGCCAGCAGTGCCGAAACCCCCAGCGCAGCAAGCGCTATGCCGCGCGACTTGGCGACCACGAGCATCAGTACCGCCGCCACGCCGACGACCAACGCGGAACCGATTGCCCCCCACGGCCCCCACGTCGCCAACGTGCTCAACTGCCCGGGCGCGAACTTGTTCGCCGTGTCCCCGGTCACCGGCACAGTCACGGTGGGGGGCAAGGTGACGCCCTGGCTGGCGAGCTGGGTCTTGAACGACGTGTCAGCCAGCATGGGGCCGAGGTCGATCTCCCAGCCCCGGTCGGTCTGGCGGGCTTTGTTGGTGAACAGCCACTCGTGTGCGATCCGGTTGACGTCGGCGAAGTTGTCGGGGAACACCGAGCTGGCCGTGTAGGTGGTCGCCGCCTGCTGGATCGCGTTGTCGCCGCCGCTGAAACCGTTTTGGCGCGCGGCGGCACTCACCTGTTCGGTCAGGAGTGCTGCCGTTGCTTTTTGTACCCCGGATTGATGACCCGCCACTCGCGCCATGCTGGTGTAGCCGTCGACGTTGATCAGCGTGTGCTGAACCCAATTAAGAGGTATCGCGACGAGCAGTGCGAAGGTGGCAGTGAGCCAAAGGGACACTGCCGAAGCGGAGCGCACGCCATGACCCTACTAGGGGTCCGACGGTCCGGTGTGCCTAACGGTCTCGCGCGACGCGGCGTGGGCGGCGCAGCGCCATCCACATCATCTGCTTGGCCATCCGCGCGGCGGCCTTCGGCGAGGACGAGTAGTAGTTAGCGCCCGCGCCTACCTTGATGCGTGGCTCGACGACCGTCTCGGCCCGGCAGTACTTGCGTACCGTGTCGGCACCGCCGAATCGTGCCCCGATGCCCGACTCCTTCCAGCCGCCCATCGGGGCTGTGGTGCACATCAGGTTCGCGACCACGTCGTTGATGTTCACTGCACCGCAATCAAGTTGCAGTGCAACCTCTTTCGCACGCTCGACGTCACCAGAGAACACGGACGCCGACAATCCGTACGGGCTGTCGTTGGCGAGCCTGATCGCTTCGGGGATGCTCTTGACCTTCATGATCGGCAGCGTCGGACCGAAGGTCTCGGCGGACATGCACTCCATTGAATGGTCGACGTCCACAAGAACCGTCGGCTGATAGAAGCTGCCCTCGCCGGCGATCCGCTCACCTCCAGTGAGCACGCGGGCACCTTTGGCCCTGGCGTCGGCGACGTGCTTCTCCACGATCGCCAGCTGCTGGTCGTCGATCATCGATCCGAAATGAGGACCGTCACCGGCGCCGACCTGGAGCGCCTTGACGTCTCGGACCACCGCATCGACGAACTGGTCGTACACGTGGTCCATGACGTAGACGCGTTCGACGGACACGCACATCTGGCCGGCGTTGAACAATCCGCCCCACACCGCGGCGTGCGCGGCCAGGTCGACGTCGGCGTCGTCGAGCACGATCATCGGATCCTTGCCGCCCAGTTCGAGACTCACCGGCGTCAGCCGCCGCGCGGCACGTTCCATCACCTTGCGGCCCGTCGTGGACGACCCGGTGAAGTGCACGAAGTCGACGTTGTCGATCACGGCCTCGGCCACTTCGCGGGCGCCTTGCGCCAACGCGAACACATCCGGCGCACCAGACTCGCGCCACCCGCGCACCAGCACCTCCGCGGTCAGCGGCGTGCGCTCCGAGGGTTTCAACAGCACCGAGCAGCCGGCCGCGAGCGCGCCGAGTGCATCCATCATCGCGTTGGCGACCGGGAAATTCCACGGCGCGATGATCCCGACGACGGGACGCGGCCGGTAGTGCACGGTGATCTTCTTGATCGCCAGCGCGGGGATCGGCGCGGGGCGGCTGTCCGGTGCCAGCGCTTTTTCCATGGTCTTGATCAGATAGGAGATGATGATGACCAGCATCGGCACTTCCTGCATCGCATCGGTACGGGACTTGCCGGTCTCATTGATCAGGAGTTCCTCGATCTCGTCGCGGTGGTCGCCGAGCCAGACCGCGAAGCGGGCCAGCGCCTTCGCGCGGCCCTTGGCACCGCGCTTCTCCCAGTCGGGTTGCGCCTGCGCCAGCCGCGCGGTGATGCGGGCGATGTCTGCGGGATCCGTCCAGTGCACCTCGCCGGCGACGCCGCCGGTTGCCGGATTGCGGATCGTTGCGGTGCTCGACGGCTTGATGTCCGATGTGGCGGTCATCACGTCATGCTATGCCTCGCAGGTAGGCGGCTTGGCCGAGGTGCTGCGCACAGTCGTCGACGACGCTGACGAGCCGGGCGCTCGCGGTCACCGGCGGGTTCCACCGCTTGTCGACGATGCGTTCCAGATCGTCATCGCTGAGCGTTGCGACGAACGCGAGCGTCATGTCGTGGACCGCGTGGTAGTAGCCAGCGAGCAGCTCCGCCGACGCCCGCACCTTGCGGACTTCGTCGGCGCTGTGCCCGTAACCCGTGTCGTCGCGCGGAAGGTCGAGGCCGAAACGGTCGACCCAGCCGTCGCTCGTCCACACGTCTTCGCGCCCCGCAATGTCGCACACCTGGAGGTCCTGCACCCGCGCGCTGTGCCAAATCAGCCACGCGATGCTGTTGGCCTCGGGCGTCGGCTGGTAGGACGCGACCTCATCGGTCAGCCCGTCGACGAGCTCGTCGACGTGTTCGATCAGGCGGGTGAAGGAATCGCGCAGAAGCTCTTGTGCGGCGGAGCGAGGCTTGTCCGAGCGACCATCGATTCCGGTGAGTTTCGCCATGCGACAAACGTACTCACCGGCTCGCCGTCACCCTCCTGAGGCGAAGTTGGGGCAGAGATGGGTTGTCGCCGCGCTGACGAACAACGTGCCCTGATTGAAGCCGTATTTCTTTTCCACGGCGCTCATCTCGTCCAACACAGAGGTGCCGCTCCTGAGATCTGCGCATGCGGCTTGGCCGGCTGCAAGCGTCTCGGCGGGCGACTTGCCGGGCAGCACGACGTTGTTGATGCGGAGCTCCTCGAGGAACGGACTGCCGTTGACACTCGGCGCAGGGGCCCCGGCGGGGACCACTGCTGCGCATCGGCCGGGCGAGTGCTCGGTCAGGGGCACTGGCTTGCCGTCCACGGAGATGACGCAGTCGTGGCTGCCCGTCTTGTCCGTCCAGTTGAGCGCCACCAGCTGGCCAGTGCTGGCCTGGGCCGACTGCGTCCAGGGCAGCTTCACCCACGTGGTGTCGCTGGGCGGGTAAACCGGGGTGCCGGGATCGGGGATGATCGAGAAGGCGTCGCCTGCTCCGGTGATCTGAAAGGTGACGGTGTGCTGATCGTCGGCTGCAGCCGTGGGCGAGACGGCCAGCGCCGTCGCGCCGAGCATGCTGGCGGCCACCAGAGGCAGCACAGCTCTCGCCGAACGGCGTCGACTCGCAGTAGTCGTGGATTCGTGGGCGGTTGATAAGGACATGGCTTCTCCTGAATTGTGGCTGCGCCGGAGTCGGTTCGGTGGGGCGTGCCAAAATCCTCCCCCGGCGCATCGGTGCGAGCGGCGACTTTGACGATAAATAAGGTGTTCACCCTACAAATGGCGCCGCGGCCTAGCGCGACAGAGAGATCGCGCTCTCCGGACAGTTCTGCTGGCCGACCGCGGCGTGTTGCTCCAGATCGCCGGAGACCTCGTCGACGAGAACGATCGAGTGGCCAAGATCGTCGGCGTCGTACACATCGGGGGCCAGCGTGTAGCACCGGCCGTGCCCGGTGCAGCGCTCCGGATCGACCGAGACGTGCGTCATGGCACGGCCACTCGGAACGTCAGCGGTAGGGATTCGACCGACCGCAATGCGGTGGTGTACTTGAGTTCGGTGCCTGGCGGGATCTCGTAATCCGGTATGCGACGGTGGAATTCGCGCATTGCCACCCGCAGCTCGAGACGGGCGAGGTGCGAGCCCAGGCAGCGGTGCGGTCCGCCGCCGAACGCGCGGTGCCGGTTGGGACTCCGCTTGAAGTCGACGACGTCGGGATCGGCGAACTCGGCCGGGTCGGTGTTGGCCGCGCCGAGCAGCGGGCTGACCCGCTCCCCTCTGCTGATCGGGCACCCGCTGACCTCGAAGTCCTGGACCGCGATACGCGCCACTCCGGGAACCGGCGTCTCCCATCGCAGCAGCTCTTCGATGGCGCCCGGCAAGAGGTCGGGTTGGTCGACGAGAACCTTGCGTTGCTCGGGGTGGCGGGCCAGATAAACGAAGAAGCAGTCCAAAGAATCGGTCACGGTGTCCAGCCCGGCGATCAGGAACAAGAAGCAGATGTCGAGCAGTTCGTCGCGCGACAGCGGCTCGCCCTCGATGCGGGCCGCGATCAGAGAGGACAGCACATCGTCGCGCGGGTTGGCGATGTGGTCGTCGATGGCGCGCTCGAAGTACACGTAGATCTGCTGCGCCGCTGGTGCGGCCGCCTCGCGGTGTTCTTTGAAACCCCGGGCACCCTCCGGCCGGATGACGTCGTCCTTCCAGGCGAGGAACTTGTCGAGGTCAGTGAGCGGCAGGCCGAGCAGTTGCAGGAACACCGTGCACGGCAACGGAACCGCGAACTCCTCGTGGAAGTCGCATGCGCCGCGATCGGCGAACCCGTCGATCTGCCGATTCACCAGCTCCGTGATCGCGGGTTCGCGCGCGGCCATCTCCCTCGGCGTGAAGAGCGGGTCGAGGATGCGCCGGTACTTGGCATGATCGGGCGGGTCGACCTGCAGCGGGATCAGGGGACGCACATTGCCGAGGTCGACGGCGTCCATGTTCGACGAGAACACGTCAGTGCGTTTGAGCGCCATCTCGATGTCGGCGAGCCGGCTGAGCACCACGGGCCCTTCCGGTCCTGGCCGAAACACCGGCGTCGACTCGCGCAGCATCTTGTACATCGGTTGAGGCTCTGCAACACCGACCACCGACTGATCCACATAGCCTTGACTTTCTGTCATTCCGACAGCGTGGCACCAACGGCAGACTCAGTGTCTCATATCACTTGACTGTCATATGATCATAGGGTGATATGTAGGGGTGGACCCTTTCGCGGTGATCGCCGATCCCACCCGGCGCCGAATTCTCGACACGCTCCGCGCAGGCGCCGCGGACGTCACCACATTGGTTGAGCGACTTGCTATTTCGCAATCGTCGGCGTCCAAGCATCTCGGCGTGCTCCGAGACGCCGGCACCGTTCGCGTGGAAGTCGTCGGCAAGCGGCGGGTGTACCACCTCGCGGACGACCCGTTGCCGGCAGTGCTCGCGTGGGTCACGCCGTACCACCGCAAGTGGGCCGCGAGCTTCGACACATTGACCCGACTGATCGACAAGGAGCAGAAATGACGCATCCCTTGGAAGCCACGCTCGAGGACCGCGACGGTCACTGGGTGCTGACGTTCACCCGCGACTTCGGCCGCGCGGTGGCTGACGTGTGGCCGTGGATCACCGACCCGGATTACTTGCGGCGTTGGTCGCCGGTGGTGCCCGACCGCAACCTCGACAGCGTCGGCCCTGCGCAGATCCGGGAGAACCCGGGAGACGATCCCGTCGACGGCACCGTCATCGCCGTCGACCCGCCCCACGAGCTCGTGCACAAGTGGGGTCCGCATGTGCTGCGGTGGCGGCTGACGTCAACCGGCACCGGTTGCAGACTCACGCTCGAGCAGCAGATGCCCGAGCGCACCCACGCGGCGGAGAATGCCGGTGGCTGGCACATCTGCCTCGACGTGCTGGAAGGCAACCTCAACGGCGACAACCCGGACCGGCTCGTCGGCGACGTCGTGATGGAGCACGGGTTCGCGCAGCTCCGCGACGGATACCGGAAAGTTCTGGGCGGCTAGCCCAGAGAAAGCCGCGTGCGGCTAGGCCGGCGGCGCGCCCGGGAGTGGAGTCTTCGGGACGCCAGGCGTGCCGATCCGTCCCGCCAACCACGGCAGCGCGTCCCTGAAAACCACCCCTGCGTTCTTGAAGTCGTGGCCCCCGTTGTGGGGCACCACAGCGCACTCGATTCCGTAACTGTCCGCGAGCGAGCACATGTAATCGGCTGTCGCAAGGGCGTTCAGCACGTTGGCCTCTTCGTCGAGCTCAGCAGGAGGCTGACCATTACCCGAGCCATTCCGGTAGATCACCGGGGTGTCCTTCGACACCGCGAAATAGCCGGAGACACCGGTGTAGCGGCCGTGTTTGGCCATGATCGTCCGCGGATCGAACTCAGCCCAGGCGTCGGCGTTTCCGTTGAACAGTCTCGCGATTGTCTGGTCCTTGCTACCCGCGAACGGACCCTTCTGCCCGTCGATGTCGATGAAGGCACCGAAAAGCTCCGGATACTTCGCGGTGAGCATCACCGAGCACGTGCCGCCCGACGACCAGCCGACGATCCCCCAGTTCGCCGGATCGTTGCTCACACCGAAGTGCGATTTCAGATATGGCACAACATCTTTGGTGATGTGGTCGGCGGCGTTGCCGCGGGGGCCGTTGACGCATTCGGTGTCGTTCTGAAAGGCGCCGCCGGCGTCAAGAAACACCACGACCGGCGCGTTGCCGCCGTGCTTGGCCGCGAAGTCGTCGAGTGTCTTCTGCGCGTCAGAGCCGACGATCCAGTCCGACGGGTGACCGAACTCGGCGTGGATCATCACGATCACCGGCAGCTTCGGAGGCGGATTGCTGGAGAACCACGCCGGCGGCAGCCACACCAGCTCATCGCGGTGCTTGAAACCCGAAGCGGCGTCAGGGATCTTCACCGTCACCATCGTCCCGTCGGTGGGCCTCACACCCTCCTTCTGCATGCGGGCCACATCGGACTCGTTGGTCGAGCCGCGCACCGGCGCGCCGGTGAGCCGGTCCCACGCGGCGCTCACCGTCGGCAAGTACGCGAGCCACTGGTTCAACACGACCGCTGCGCACAGCACCGCCATCGGGATCGCCAGGACCGCGACGACTCGACGCCACCATCGCAAATCCCGCCAGCCCAGCGCCAACACGGCGATCGCAGCGCCGGCCAAGCCGACCCACACCCACAACATCACCGGCGGCGGATCGCCGGTGAGGCCCTGGTCGACGATGTACCACCTGACGAGCACCGCCACGACCACACCGACCGCTACAGCGGCAGGCACCCACACCGTCCACCACCGTCGCGACCGCCGCCCGACGACGAGCACCAAAAGGGCGGCCGCCACCGCCTGCACCGTGATCGGCGCCCAGCCGTGCAGCAGCGACACGTCGGCCGCAAGCAGCTCAGTGGTCATTGGCCACCGGCGGCAAACCGCGAGCAGTCGTTGATCGGTGGGTCGCCATTCAGTCGGCTGCGCACCCAGTCGGTCACGCGCGCGACATCGATGTCGCGCGGGGCCGGGATCGGAACCATTTCGATTTGGATGGTGTCACCCAAACCGCACGCCCGGCTCAGCGCTTGCTCCGTCCACTGCGGCGGTATCAGCGGATCACTGTTGCCGTAGATGACCCACATGGGCGCCGACGCGACGCCCTGCGGCAACGACGTCTTTCGCAGAAAGCCTCGTAGCGTTGCCTCCGCGTCGGGGTTCGCGGGACGCAGGTCGTCGGGGGTGATCTGATCGGCCGCCGCTTGGCGTTCCTTGTCCTCAGAAGCCCGGCATGACGCCAACACGTCCCACTTGTCCTTGACGACCCCGCGCCGGAACGGTTCGGCGTCGAATTCGTTATAGGAGAGCTCCATTGCGGCGAGGTAGGCCTGATACGTCAGTTCCTGATCCCTGGTCAGCGTGCCGTTCACCGCAGCGTCGGCCAACCCTTCGAGGTCACTGAACGGGGAGATGCTGATGGACCCGAGCAACTGGACGCCGACCCCCATGTCTTGCGATAGCTCGTTGGCCGCCCAGGCCGCCTGGCCGCCCTGCTCCACGCCCAATGCGACCCACCGCGGCGACATGTTGCGCACGACTTTGCGGGCCGCGCGCACCGAGTCGATCATGTTGAAGCCGACCGTCGTCGAATCCAGGTACGGATGATTGACCTTGTCGGTGCCCAGGCCCTGGTAGTCGGGAATCGTCACGACGAAGCCGGCCCGTAGCAGCTTGACGACGGTGTCCGAGAGCCCCAAGAGGTTGTTCGACAGCGACGGCGCGCATTCGCGGAGTATTCCGGTGGTCGGATGCCCCAGCGCCACGGTGATCCAGCCATCCGGCGGAGGGTTGCCGCGAGGGACGAACATGCTGGCGGTGACCGGCCAGTAGTTGTTGTTGATTCCCGATGTCGATGTGTACGTGAGACGGGCCGCCAACGACGAGGCGTCCCGCAACTCGGTCGCGACGTCGGGCAGCGTGTTGGCCGCGATCAGTGTTGCGGGCCCGGTGCCGCTGAAGTCGCCGCTCAGCTTCGCGCCGGTGGGGGCCGTCAGCTCGGTGGACGGCGCCGAATGATCATCTCCGCACCCGGCGATCAGCAGTGCCAACAGTGCCAGCCCTGCAACGAGTCTTCTGCCCATCGTGGCGCGCTGAACTAACCTTCGGGCGCGGCGCCGTGGAACACGGCCTCGACGTTGTTGCCGTCCGGATCGCGGACAAAGGCGCCGAAATAGCCGGGATGATATTCGGGCCACAGCCGAGGCGCGTGCAGTGATTCGGCACCCAGTTGCAGCGCTGCCTGATAGAAGTCCTTTACCGCCTCGACATCCGCGGCCGCAAAGGCGACATGGATTTCGCGGTTCGGGCCGAGGTCGGCGTCGGCAATCCAGAAGTCCGGCTTTCCTTCTTTGCCGTAACCCATGGCCACGCCGAAATCCATCTGCCGGGTGAAGCCCAGGACGCCGAGAACCGTGTCGTAGAACTCCTTGGACCTGGCGAAATCTTGGCAGTTAATCCCGAAGTGGTCGATCACGTATCCATCCTGACACGAAGTCGTCGCGGTCCGAGAGTCGCAGGCCGCGTTTGCCGCTCAACTGCTGGGACCCGTCAGCGAGTCGGCCTGTACCTTGCGGATGAATGCGCGCTTGTCGGTATTCGCCGCCCCGTAGTAGACCTCGAAGGTGATGTACGGCGATCGGACGGCGCCGATGCTCGGGTCGACGACGTCAGTGACCTTTCCGTCAGCGCCGTGCACCGTCGCCCGGTTGTTGGCCGCGTCGAGCACGACGGACACCTTCTGCAGCGCAGTCTCCGGGCGGTAGCTCCCGTAGTCGACACTCTTCAGCGTCGTCAGAGCCATGGATCCCCCGGAGACGGTGGAGTAAATCCAGCCGGTCTCGGTGAACGCAAGATGCATTGCCAGATCGGTAGCTGGCCCGGCACCGCTGGTTCCACCTGGCAGGTTCTTCGACGACGCGATGAGTGTCACGTTCTCCCCGTCGGTGCCCGTGGGGCCGAAGTCGAACTCGGCGGCGACGTGTGTCACCGGCTCCCGCAATCGCACAGTCAGGTAGCTCGCGCTCGGTCCTGGTTGTGTGTCTGCGTCGGTGAATCCCGCATTCACCACTGCCGGCGCAGCCTGCGGGCTACTGCCGGTCTGAGTCCACCACTGCGACGTGTCCGCCGTCGACTCCACTGGACCGTCCGCCTTATTGGTGAAGTCATGAGTCAGCTTGGCGGGCAGCTCCGGGTGTGGGTCGGCGCAGCCGGCGATCACGACCAGCAACGATGACACCAGCGACGTCGCGAGCAACCGCTTGGCAGATGCCGTCATCCGCGTTGCTATCCCCCTTCTGAGCCGTGACGACCCCGGGCCGACTGTAGTCGCAGCCCGACCGGCGGCTATCAGTCACGGCTGCTCCTGGCGTCGCTGGCGGACGCCGCCGTACAGTCCAATCATGACTTTCGATCTGCTCATCAGGGGCGGCACGATCGTCGACGGCCTCGGCGGTGAGCCCTACGTCGGCGATGTCGCGGTGAAGGACGGCGTGATCGCCGCGGTAGGGACGGTCAGCGGCGACGCGCTGCGGGAAATCGACGCGACCGGGCTTCTGGTCACGCCCGGCTTCGTCGACCTGCACACCCATTACGACGGCCAGGCGATCTGGTCGGACCGGATGACGCCGTCGTCGCATCATGGCGTGACCACCGCGGTGATGGGCAACTGCGGCGTCGGCTTCGCCCCGTGTCGCGTCGACGACCACGACGTGCTCGTCGACGTCATGGCCGGGGTCGAGGACATTCCCGGTGTGGTCATGGTCGAAGGTCTGCCGTGGGACTGGGAGACGTTCCCGGAGTTCATGGACGCTCTCGACGCGCGGCCCCGCGATATCGACGTCGCGGCGTATCTGCCGCACTCCCCGCTGCGCGTGTACGTGATGGGCAAGCGCGGCGCCGACCGCGAGCCCGCGACGCCCGACGACGTTGCGAAGATGCGCGAACTCGCCAAAGAGGCGATCGAGACGGGCGCGATCGGCTTCGCGTCGTCGCGGTTCTCGTTTCACAAGACGGGAAGTGGAGAGCTGATACCCACCTACGGCGCCGCGCAGGACGAGATCGCGGCCATCGCCAAGGGTGTGGCTGACGGTGGTGGCGGGCTGATCCAGTTCGTCCCCGACATTCCCGCCGGTGGTTACGAATCGGTGCTGCAGCAGGTGTTCGAGGCCGCACATGACGCCGGGCTGCCGGTCACCTTCAGCCTCGCGACGGGGAACACCGGCGATCCCATGTGGCCCGATGCGATCAACCTGGTCGAGAAGTTCAATTCCATGTCCGACAGTCCGGACCCCACGGTCACGGCACAGATGTTCCCGCGGCCGATCGGTCTGGTGATCGGGCTGGAGCTGACGGGCAACCCGTTCGTCCTGTACCCGAGTTATCGGGAGATCGCTGCGCTGCCACTGGCTGAGCGCGTCGCCGAGATGCGTAAACCCGAAGTGCGAGAACGCATCCTGGCTGACAGTGCGGCCAGCGACGGGCACCCACTGCTCTACCTGGCGCAGGCGTGGGACTGGATTTTCCCGCTCACCGACAACCCGGACTACGAGCCGGCGGCGTCGACGAGCATCGCGGCGCGGGCCCGTGCGCGCGGCGTCAGCCCGAAGGAGGAGGCCTACGACCGTCTGCTCGACGACGACGGGCACGCCATGCTTCTGGTGGCGATGGGCAACTACCAGGACAACTCCCTGGATACCGTGGGCGAGCTGCTGCGCCGAGACGACGTGGTGCTCGGGCTCGGCGACGGTGGTGCGCACTACGGAATGATCTGCGACGCAAGCTTTCCCACGTTCCTGCTGGCGCACTGGGCGCGCGACAGGGCGTCAGGGCGGATGAGCGTGGCGGAGGTGATCCGCGAGCTGACGTCGGTGCCCGCGCGGGTCGCCGGGTTTGCCGACCGCGGCCGAATTGCGGTGGGCTACAAGGCCGATCTCAACGTGATCGACCATGCCGCCATGCAGCTGCATCGCCCCGTCATCAGCCACGACTTGCCGGCGGGTGGCCGTCGCCTGGACCAGACAGCCGACGGGTACGTCGCGACCATCGTCTCCGGCGAGGTGATCACCGAGAACGGCCGACACACCGACGCCAGGCCGGGCAGGCTGATACGCGGCCGGCAGCCGGCACCGGCTGCATGACGCGCGTCGCACCACTTGCTCCGCCATGGAGCCAGGACGACGCCGCGAGCATCAACAGCTGGGGCCACCCCGACCGGACCTACGAGCCACTGCTGTTGGTCCGTTGCCTGCAGCGTCACCCGGTGCTCGCGGGCCGGCTGCAGTGCGTGCACCAACAGTGACGAGCATCGCGTCAATCAGTTGGACCTCGGCGCCGTCAAGTCGCTCGGTGCGCACCAAGATTGATTGCGGTGGCCGGCGGTTCGTATGGATGAGTTCGGCGGGGCATCCGGCCTCGATCTACTTCGTCCCCAACAACGCCGCAGCAGACAGTCCCGCGATCACTCCAGACCGCCCCGACCACAACCACGCCGCACGGGCACGGTCAGTCGGTGACAGGTTGGTAGCCGCGCGGAACGGCCACTCTGTCGTCTGCATGCTGCGACGCTGTCACCACTTGCCGACGATTCGGCACCGCAATGCTGACCTATCCACAGGCGAGGCCGCGATTGTGCGGATCGATACGGTCTGCTCCGCGTGTCGCGTATGAAACCGCACAACCGCGAGGGGCCGCCGTCACGAGCCCTATGCCCAGATGCTCGTGATCGCAGGAGCATTGGCGGCGAGCCCCGTCTTAGGCAGCCCGTACATCTCCTCGATGGTGGACAGCACGTTGTAGTGGCTGATCGGCTCGGTGTAGCTGCCTGGTTTGACGTGACCGCCGTAGATGATCGTGGGGATCTGGTTCTTCGAGCCGCCATCGTCCTCGTCGAACGTGATGATCAACAGGCTGTTGTTGGCCACCGCCCAGTTCGCGTAGTGCGACAGATTGTTGTACAGCCAAGTGTCGCCCGCAGCGATGCTGCCGTCGTGCATGTCGTTGTCGAGGTTGGGGATAACGAACGACACGGTGGGCAGGCCTGAGAAGTCCGTTCGGTTGTTGAAGGCCGAAAAGGGCACCGAAGTCGCCGCGGGCACGTTGGTGAAGTTGGCCCACGGCACATGCTTGCGGGCGTACTTGCCGGCGCTACATGCCGGCGAGCCCACCGCGGGCAGGTCCTCCGAGAAGCCAGCGAATGTATAGCCCGCCGCCAGAAGCTCTGAAGCTAGGTTCGGCGCCGCGCCTGCGTGGACGGGGCACGCGTCCGTCGTCAATCCAAAAGTGTTGCCGGAGAACAGCGCCAGGTAGTTGGGCTCACTTGGGTGCGCTTCGGCGAACGACTGCGTCATGTTCGCCCCACCGTTGGCGAGCGAGTTGATATAAGGCGCCGCCTTGTTGCCGATGATCCCGCTGTCGGGCTTGTTCTCTTCGATGACGATCACGATGTGCGCGGGGGCGCCGACCGGCTGCGCCACCGCGCTCGGGGGTGCACCGAGCACCATCCCGCAAACCACCGCGACTGCACACCCCCAGCGGTTCATGCGGCGAAGCATAGGAGTGAGCGGCCCGTAACCGGGGACGACACGCAGCCGTATCCTCGCGTTATGAGCGTGACGGTGGACCTCGAACAGCTCGCGCAGACGCTGGCCGACTACACGTTCGCCTATCTGGTCACGGTCGGTGACGACTACCGTGCGCATACCGTCGCCATCGACCCGGCGTTCGTCGACCACGCGTTCTTCGTCGGATCCGTCGGCGGCACCACGCGCCGAAACATCAACCAGCACAACGTGATCACGCTCGTCTGGCCGCCACGTGAACCCGGCGGCTACACGCTGATCGTCGACGGCACCGGCCACTTCTCCGACGACGTGTTGACGGTCGAGCCCGTGCGCGCCGTGCTGCACCGCAAGGCCCAACCCGGGTCGGTGACGAAGCCCGGCTGCAAGGACGATTGCATTCCGCTCGAACGCTGACGCACCGCGAGTGGCCAGGTCAGCCGTGATTGATGTCGCTGATCTTGCTGTCTGGCTTGCCGAGCGTCTTGCAGAATCCGACGGCGGAAATCTGGGTTCCCGTGATTTCCAAATTCGACGGATTCTTGCCCTGGTCCTTCAGCATTTTCTCGACGGCCGCCTTCTGGTCGTCGGTGTTCATCGCGTTGAAATCCTTGCAGGTGGTATCGCCCCCCTTGGCGCCTGAGCACCCGGTGAACAGAGCGGCCCCAGCCGCACAGGCGGCCACCACCGTGCCGATTCGCTTAAGCATTGCCACAACTACCCCCCTCTGAGCTCTGGTCACATCGCACAGTACGGCAGGCGCACGAAAAAACCCGGCCTGCAAGCAGACCGGGCTTTTTCGTTAGGGACTTAGAAGTCCATGCCGCCCATGCCACCGGTCGGGTCGCCCGCGGGAGCGGTCGCCTTCTCCGGCTTGTCGGCGACAACAGCCTCCGTGGTGAGGAACAGCCCGGCGATCGACGCGGCGTTCTGCAGCGCCGAACGCGTGACCTTCACAGGGTCGGCGACGCCGGCCTTGAGCAGGTCCTCGTACTCACCGGTGTCGGCGTTCAGACCGGTGCCGGCGGGCGAGTTGCGCACCTTCTCGGCCACGACGCCCGGCTCCAGACCCGAGTTGAAGGCGATCTGCTTCAGCGGGGCCTCCAGCGCGACCTTCACGATGTTCACGCCCGTGGCCTGGTCACCCTCGAGCTTCAGCTCGTCGAGCGTCGGAGCCACCTGCAGCAGGGCCACGCCACCACCGGCGACGATGCCCTCCTCGACGGCCGCCTTCGCGTTGCGAACGGCGTCCTCGATGCGGTGCTTGCGCTCCTTGAGCTCCACCTCGGTGGCAGCACCGGCCTTGATCACCGCAACACCGCCGGCCAGCTTGGCCAGGCGCTCCTGCAGCTTCTCGCGGTCGTAGTCGG
>NZ_JAVHWM010000199.1:0-6668 GCF_032159765.1 Mycobacterium sp.
CTGTGGCCGGACACAACGTGGCCGTGCCGGCGGTGTCGCCGCGAACACAAGAGGTTCATTCGGGAATCTTTGACGGCACATTATTTGTGGTGAGATGTATGGTCGAAACAACATATTTCACAACAGCGAGTCCGGTTGCTCGTCTCGCCCGCGGCGCTACGCGCAAGCGCGCCGGAGGGGGATGCCGGCTGTCTGTGCCGGCTGACGCTCTCTGCCGGGTCGGATCATCACATCCTTTCGACTGACGGATAACGTTTTTTGTCAGTCTGCACGCGTATGCGTAGGCTGTCAAGACCTTGGATGGGGTCGCCAGCTTTTGTCATCAGACATCTGACATTTTCCGTATGCTGTCGCACATGCGCCAATCGAGCTGGCGCGAGGATCGATCGATTCGTCAGACCGCTTTGTCGTTAGTCACGCGCCCGTCGGTGCGTTCGAGATGACCAAGGCAGGCGTGACGAAGCGATGCAATATGGACCGGTAGCGCTTGAGGTCGCCAACGCCTGTGTCCAATCCGCGCATCAGCATCTGTACGAGGTCACCTAACCACAGGTAGAAGTCCGCCCGGGGCAGCCCTTGTGGCAGTTCATTGTTAGCGACGGCGGCGTCGAGGTACGGGTCAAAGAGCTCGGCTCTGAGCATTCCCGACATTCCCGAAGTGATCATTCGCCGGCCCAGACTCGAGCCATCGGGGTCGATCACGTGCCGCGTCAGGGGGTCGCGGCGGCAGTAATCGGCGATGTAGAGGAGCCCCTCGATTATCTGATCCGGAAAGTTGTGCTGCCGGGACATGGACTTGTGTGCCCGCTTGAACAAGGCCCGCGTATGCCGTGCGATCAGCTCGATCAACAGATCGTCGCGATCAGCGAAGTAGCGGTAGACGCTGGGCCGGGACAATCCAACCTCGGACGCAACGTCGTCCATTGTGGTCTTGCGAATTCCGTGACGATCGATGCAGCGTTCAGCGGCCGCCAGGATGCGCTCGCGTGCATCGTCCGTGCTCGCGGATTCGGCTGGCTGACTGCGTGATCCTCGAGGCATGTATCCGATTTTACATAGGACGTCAGACGTCAGGTGATGTCATGCCCTCAGTGTGACCTGATCGCCACCACCTTGACACATGGCTCTTTAAGGTTGACACTGACTTCTGACACTTCGCGTCATTTGTCAGTACTGATGAAGGGCATTCGTAGAGCCCACTCATAGAGCCTGAGCGAAGGAGTGCAATGACTCGCCTTGTCAAGCGCGCATGGGTACCTCTGGTCATGGTGATCGTCGTGGCAGTTGCCACGTTCACGGTCTCGCGGCTGCATGGGATCTTCGGCTCGAACATGTACCGTCCCGACGTCGGCAATGGCGATGCAATCGTTCAGTTCAACCCCAAGCGGGTGCTGTACGAGATCTTTGGCCCGCCGGGGACAGTCGCCGATATCAACTATCTGGATGAGAATGCTCAGCCGCAGCGTGTTGATGGGGCGACCTTGCCATGGTCAGTCGAGCTTGTCACGACGCTCACCGCGGTTGCCGCGAACGTGGTGGCACAAGGCGACAGCGACACCATTGGTTGCCGCATCACTGTCAATGGTGAAGTGCGCGAGGAGCATTCGGCGGATGCATACAATGCCCAGACCTCTTGCCTCGTGAAGTCCGCATGAGCACCCGGCACAGCTTCCCGTCCGACGCGGAGAAGCGACCGTTCATCGCGCGAACGATCCGGTGGTTGTCGGTGCCGATCGTCCTCGGCTGGCTGGCGCTGACCGTGGTGGTGAATGTCGTCGCACCGCAGCTGGAAGAAGTCGGCGCAGCACACTCGGTAGCGATGACCGCCAAGGATGCTCCGTCAACGATCGCGATGATGCGTATTGGCAAGAACTTTCAGCAGTTCGATTCCGACACCACCGCCATGGTGTTGTTGGAAGGACAAGACAAGCTGGGCGATGACGCACACCGATTCTACGACGCGCTGATCCAAAAGCTGTCCGAGGATACGACGCATATCGAGCACATCAATAACTTCTGGGGTGATCCGCTGACCGCGGCGGGCTCACAGAGCGCTGACGCCAAGGCCGCCTACGTGCAGTTGAATCTGCGCGGCGATCAGGGCGGCACCGAAGCCAACGATTCGGTGGCCGCGGTGCAGCGCATTGTTGACAGCGTGCCACCGCCGCCCGGAATCAAGGCGTATGTGACCGGTCCTGGGCCGCTTGCCACCGATCGGCGCGTGTACGGCGACGAAGGTGCAAAGAAGATCACCCTCGTCACCCTGGCGGTGATCGCGGTGATGCTGCTACTGGTCTACCGCTCGTTTTTCACCACCGTCATCTTGTTATTCACCATCGGGATGGAATTGCTGGCCGCGCGCGGTGCGATCGCGGTCCTGGCCAATAACAATCTCATAGGCCTGTCCACCTTTGCGGTCAATCTGCTGATCGTGCTGGCGATTGCCGCATCGACCGACTATGCGATTTTTTGGGTTGGCCGCTATCAGGAGGCCAGATCGCGGGGCCTGGATCGTAAAGCCGCCTATTACAACATGTTCAGCGGCACCGCCCACGTGATCTTGGGATCCGGCCTGACCGTCGCGGGGGCGATGTTTTGCATGAGCTTCACCCGGCTGCCCTACTTCCAAAGCCTCGGCGCGCCGTGCGCGTTGGGCCTGCTGGTGATACTGGCGGCCTCACTGACACTGGGGCCGGCAATGGTTGTCGTGGCCAGCCGGTTCGGGGTCTTCGACCCCAAGCGTGCGCACCGCGAGCGGGGGTGGCGCCGCATCGGCACCGCTGTCGTGCGCTGGCCTGGACCAGTTCTAGCGGCCACCACGGCCGTCGCGTTGGTCGGGTTGTTGGCTTTACCGACTTACACGACCAACTACAACGACCGCTACTACATGCCCGCCTACACCCCGGCCAACATCGGATACCACGCCTCGGATCGGCACTTCCCGCAAGCACGCATGGAGCCCGAACTTTTGATGGTCGAGTCCGATCACGATCTGCGCAACCCTGCCGACATGCTGGTGCTGGACCGCATCGCCCGCGGCATCTTCCACATTCCCGGCATCGCCAGGGTGCAGAACATCACCCGACCGCTGGGTACCCCGATCGACCACAGCTCGATCCCGTTCCAGATCAGCATGCAAAGCAGCCAAACCATCCTGAACCAGAAATACATGCACGACGCCATAGACAACTTGAACAAGATGAGCGATGAGCTGCTGGTGACCATCAACATCACCCAGCACATCTCAGACCTGACACATCAACTCACCGACGTCACGCATGATTTGACTGGCCAAACCCATCAAATCCAAGCCGACACAGCCGATTTGCGGGACCACATCGCCGACTTCGACGACTTCTTCAGACCGATCCGCAACTACTTTTACTGGGAGCCGCATTGCTTCGACATCCCCATCTGCTGGGCACTGCGATCAGTGTTCGACACCCTCGACGGGATCGACAAGCTGACCGACGACATCGGCAACGTGACAAAAGACATCGACCAAGTCGACGCGATCCTGCCGCAATTAGATGCCCTGTTGCCACAGTTGATTACCACGCTGCAGACGGTGCGAGGGCTGACGATGACAACGGCAAGCACTTTCTCCGGCCTCATCAATCAAATGGACGCCTTCTCCCAGAACGCCACCGCCATGGGGCAAGCGTTTGACGCGTCCAAGAACGATGACTCCTTTTATCTGCCACCCGAAGCGTTCCAGAACCCAGACTTCATCCGGGGTCTGAAGCTGTTCTTGTCCCCGGACGGAAAGTCCGCGCAGTACATCATCACTCACAAGGGCGATCCCGCTACCCCCGAAGGTATCTCGCACATTCAGCCCATCATGCAGGCCGCAAGCGAGGCGGTGAAGGGAACACCCTTGGAGAGCGCCAATCTGTACCTCGGCGGCACCGCAGCCACCTACAAAGACATGCATGACGGCGCCATGTACGACCTGATGATCGCCGTCACCGCGTCGGTATGCCTGATCTTCCTCGTCATGCTGGGCCTCACCCGCAGCCTGGTCGCGGCCGCAGTTATCGTCGGCACCGTCGCCGTCTCGCTGGCCTCCTCGTTTGGGCTATCAGTGCTGCTCTGGCAGGACCTGTTACACATGCCACTGAACTGGCTGGTGCTGCCGATGGCCATCGTGATCATGTTGGCCGTTGGGTCCGACTACAACCTGTTGCTGGTCTCCCGGTTCCAAGAAGAGATCCACGCTGGGCTGAAGACCGGCATCATCCGCTCCATGGGCAGCACCGGCGGCGTGGTCACCGCCGCCGGGCTGGTGTTCGCCTTCACCATGGGCTCCATGATCTCCAGCGATCTCCGCATCGCCGGCCAAATCGGCTCCACCATCATGCTCGGACTGCTGTTCGACACGCTTATCGTGCGATCCTTCATGACCCCCGCCATCGCGGCACTACTCGGACGGTGGTTCTGGTGGCCACGACGCGTCCACACCCACGCTGCTCCGCGGCCGGCCGCTACCTCCTCGGCTCCCGATCCCGCCGCAGAGGACACGGCCACCACTCAGCCGCTCGGGGTGGGGCAGATGAGTCCCGAAGGACAGCAATGAGATTCGCGAAGCTCTCCATGATGGCGCTGATCACCGCGGCGGTCGCACTGGCCGCCCCGGTGCACGCCGACGTCGATACCGATTTCGCCAATCAGCTTCATGGCTATGGCATCTACGGACAGCGCGACTACAACGCGTGGCTCGCGAAGATCACGTGCAAGCGACTGGGCAATGGCTTAGACACCACGGCGGAGAAGTCGGCTGTGTTTCTGTCGCACAACCTGCCGCGGGGCACCACCACTGCCCAAACGTGGCAGTTCCTGGCCGCCGCGATCAATAACTACTGCCCCGACCTGACGCCGACGCAGACAGCAGCCGCGCAGGGCAACCATTGACACCAGAGGAGGCACACATGCACCGACCAGGGCGCGCGCGACGCGCCTGTAAATCCCTGTGTCGTCGAGCCGGAATCATCGCCCTCACAGCCACATTCGCGGCGGCGGTGTTCCCCGCGACGTCGGCGGCCGACGCGACCGACGACTACCCCATCCCGCATCGGATGATCGTCACAACCTGCACGGCGGAACAGATCCTTGCTGCCGCAAGGGACTTCACGCCGATCTATTACGAGCGCTACATCATCGACAAGCACAACAAGTCTCCCGACGTGCAGCAGGCCGCCATCGACAACGCGCACTATTTCTACTCATTGAGTCCTGGAGATCGAAGAGCCTACTCAGAACAGATGGTGACGAATTTCGCCGATCCCATGACCGCGTCCTGGCCCAACTGGGCGAAGATCTTCTTCAACAACAAGGGCGTCGCCGCAAAGGAAACCGACAACTGCGCCAACTACCCGTCCGATGACCAATCCGTGTGGGACGGGTGAGTGTCCGCTCCCGGACAGTCGAAACAAGTTGAGAGAAATGAGCACACCATGCGAGTCATTACAGCGTCGGAATACGGTCCCGCCGAGGTGCTGCGCGTCGAAGAGCGACAGGTTCCGAGGCCGCAGCGCGACGAGGTCGTCGTCGAGGTGAAGGCAGCCGGCATCAACCTGATGGACACCAACGTCCGCCGCGGACTTGTCCCTACCGGCATCGCGGGCCCTGCGCCGAGAACGTACAGTTTGCCGCTGGCGTTGGGCGTCGACGGTGCGGGAGTCGTGGTCGCGGTTGGTGATCAGTCCAGTGCGAAGGTCGGCGACCGAGTGGCGTGGGAGCACATCCCGGGCAGTTACGCCGAAATGGTGGCTGTTCCGGATGAACGGCTCGTCCCGATCCCCGAGACCGTCACGTTCGGGGCGGCCGCGGGCGGCCTGATGCAGGGGATGACTGCACAGTACCTGTCATGCGTCGCCGTTCCTGTCCCGAAGGACGCTGTGGTTCTTGTCCATTCGGCCGGCAGCGGCGTGGGTCGGATGTTGACTCAACTGTCAACCCGCCGCGGCGCGCGGGTGATCGCCACGGTATCGAAGGGATACAAGGCGCAGTCGGCTCTCGACGCCGGTGCGTGGCAGGTGCTGGTACGCGAGGAGATCGAGGATCTGGACGAAGCCATCCGGGTAGTCACCGACGGTGAGGGCGTGAACATCGCGTTCGACGGAACCGGAAAGACCCTCTTCGAAACCAGCGTCTCCGCGCTGCGTGTCGGCGGCACCTTCGTCACGTACGGCTACGCAGGAGGTCACATACCTCCCTTCAACTTGTGGGAGCAACCTCACGGAGTACGTTTCGTTTTCATCCGCGGCGATGCCCCAGAGGAGTCGATCGATCAGTGGCGCCAGCGCGCCTTGCAGGTGATGCACTGGATCGAAGACGGGACCTTGGACGTCCTCATCGACCGCACCTATCCCCTCGAAGACGCAGCTACTGCCCACCGTGATCTCGAATCTCAGGAGACGGTCGGCAAGCTCCTTCTCGTCCCCTGAATTTCCGGTCGGGACGATCCCTCACCGTTCGCCGGGAGTGCAACTAATAGCCAATCCTTTAGCCGTCGTGGAGAATCCGAAGGTCGGCCGCGAGGCCGTCGAAGCCTCAGATTCCGGTTTGCTCGGTGCGTATCGGGGCCGGGTCGGGCACGTGGGGCATCAGGGCATTGGCCGGAATCTGACCGAACAACCCGGCTTCGAAGTCTTCCAGGGCCTGGCCAA
>NZ_JAVHWM010000017.1:0-3876 GCF_032159765.1 Mycobacterium sp.
GGAAGATATTGGTAGACCAGGTATTTGCTCTGACCGCGCTCTTCGGGCGTCATGCCGCCGTCACCGGAGGTGGTTGACGTGCCCACCTCGCTGGCGCCGCGGCCCAACGCCTCCTTGGCGGGGCCGGACAGCGCGCCGAATGACATCCCGGCGATCGTCACCGGAATCTCGAGGTGCAGTGGGTGTTTCGCGAACCGGTCGCCGAGCACCACGTCGGTGCCACACCTCTCGCGGTAACCCTCCAGCGGGTAGCGCGACATCGATGCGCCAAGGAAGAGAAGATCGTCGAAATGCGGCAGCGGCCGCTTCGCGCCCCATCCGCGGATGTCGTAGATGCCGGTTTCCGCAGCACGCTGGATGGCCGCGATCGTCGGCCGATCGAACGTGGCGGACTCGCGAAGACCCATGCGCGCCCTGGAGTCCGCCGTGTCGAAAGAAGGAGTCATCAGTAGCTCGAAGCATTGTCGACGTGAAAGTGGTACAGGTTTCGGGCCGAGCCGTAGCGGGTGTAGGCGGCGGTGTCGTCGCCCTCGAAACCGGCCGCCTTCAACAGGTATTCGAGCTCTTTGTGATGCTCGGGGCGCATCTCCTTCGCGACGCAGTCGGCGCCAAGCGAGGCGACGGCACCGCGGACGTAGATGCGGGCTTCATAGATGGAGTCGCCAAGCGCCTCGCCGGCATCGCCCCGGATCACCAGCCGCCCGGCTTGCGCCATGAATGCGCTCATGTGGCCCACGTTGCCGCCCACTAACAGGTCGACTCCCTTCATCGAAATCCCGCACCGCGCTGCGGCATTCCCTTCGATCACCAGCAGGCCACCGTGCGCGGTCGCACCCGCCGACTGTGACGCGTCACCCTTGACCCAAACCGTGCCGCTCATCATGTTCTCGGCCACACCGGTACCCGCGTTGCCATTGATGATGATCTCGGCCTGCTGGTTCATCCCGGCGGCGTAGTAGCCGACGTGGCCGTCGACGGTCACCTTCACCGGCGCGTCGATGCCGACGGCGACGTTGTGTGCGCCTTCGGGATGTGCGAGGACGAACTCGCCGGACAGATCCGGCGCGTGCAGAATGGCATTGACCTCACGCAGGGGAGTCGTGCGCAGGTCATACGAGGACACCGTCGCTGTCATCTGTTCCATGCGTAGATCACCTCCGGCTCCGGCTCCCAGATCTTGGCGGTCTCGACGCCGGGAAGCCCTGCCAGCGCGCGGTATTCGCTGCCCATCGCCACCCAGTCTTCGGTCTCGGCGATGACGGCGGGTTTGCACGCGATCGCGTCGCGCACCACCGCGAACGAGTCTCGGTTGGACACCAGCAGCGTGTAGAACCCATCAAAGACAGCGCAGAGCTCCTTTAATGCGGCCTCCACGTCGCGGCCGCCTGCCAGCTGCTTGGCGATGAACCGCGCTCCGACCTCGGTGTCATTGTCGCTATCGAATTGCGTACCGGTGGCACGTAGTTCGCGGCGGATCGTGGCGTGATTGGCGAACGAGCCGTTGTGCACCATGCACTGCTGCGGCCCGACCGCGTACGGATGACAGCCCGCGGGCGTTACCGCAGACTCCGTCGCCATCCTGGTGTGACCGACGCCCTGCCAACCCTGCGCCTCGGCCAACCCCCACGCGTTGGTCAACATACGAGGATGCCCAACCCCTTTGAGCACGGCCATGTCCGAACCGAATCCCGCGATCAGCGCGTCGGGATACGCGGCCGCGACCGCGTCGTGCAGCACCTCAGAAGGCACGTCCGCGGTAACGAGATAAGTGTCGCCGCGCCTGGTCACGCTGATGTCAAGGCCGAGGTCATCGGCCGTCGGATCGACCTCCAGCACGGAGACGCAGCCCCGGCCGGGGGGTGACATTATCGGGTCGCCGTAGACGGCGACACCGGCTGAGTCGCTGCCGCGGTCGCCCATCTCACACAGCATCCCGGTGAGCAGTTCTCCGAGCCGGGGATAGAGCTCCGGGGTGCGCAGGTGCAACCCGACGATCCCGCACATGGCTTGTCTCCTTTGACGTATGACGATTCAGAACGCGGTGAGGTAGTTGTCGATCTCCCATGGCGCCACTGAGCTGTGGTAGGCGAAGAACTCCTCGCGCTTGATGTCGGCGAAGTAGCCCGCCACGCCGTCGCCCGCGGCATCGAGCACACCCGTGATCAACGGGTCGCCCTGGAATTCGTCGACCGCGTGCAGCAGAGTCGGCGGCAGCGGTGAACGTCCCTGGCCGCCAATGCCTCCAGGGTCGGCGCTGCGTTTGATCCCATCGATGCCCGCGCCCAGTGCCGCGGCGATTGCCAGGTACGGGTTGGCCGAGCCGTCGCCGCCGCGTAGCTCGACGCGCGCCGAGTCGGGCACCCGGATGTAGTGGGTGCGGTCGTTGCCGCCGTAGGTCGGGGTCCTCGGTGCCCACGAAGCGCCCGACGCCGTCGTCGTCGCACCGGTCCGCTTGTAGGAGTTGACCGTTGGCGCCACCACCGCCTGCAGCGCGCTGGCGTGCTCGAGGATGCCGCCGATGAACGCGTACGCAGTCTCCGACAGACCCAGTCCGCGGGCGTCCTCGTCGGCGGGAAATACCGGAGTGCCGCCACTAGTCAGCGACAAATGCAAATGCAAACCGCTGCCGGTCTTGTCGGCGAATGGCTTGGGCATGAAGGTCGCCACCATGCCGCGTTCGGCAGCGATCATCGTCAGCAAGTAGCGCAGCGTGACGACGCGGTCGGCAGTGGTGAGCGCGTCGGCGAATTGGAAATTCTGCTCGAACTGGCCGTTGCCGTCCTCGTGGTCGTTGGCGTAGTTGGACCAGCCGAGCGTGTTCATCGCCGCCGAGATCGCGGTCAGGTGGTCGTACATCCTGGTGACGCCGCGCGCGTCGTAGCAGGGCTGCGCGGCGGTGTCAGCGGCGTCCGCGACCGAGAGGCTGCCGTCGGAGTTGCGGTGCAGCAGAAAGTACTCCACCTCGGCGCCGACCCACGGCTCGAAGCCGGCGTCGGCGGCCCGCTGGATCAGTGCCTTGAGAATCACGCGCGGGGCGTATGGCCACGGTTCGCCGGTGACGTGCGGGTCGCAGTGCACGATGGCGAGGCCGTCCTTGATGAACGGGATCGGCGTGAACGACGCCGGGTCCGGAATGGCCATCAGGTCAGGGTCTTTGGGCTCCTGGCCCATCGCGCCGACGGCGTATCCGGCGAATCCGACACCCTCGGTGGCGAGCAGGTCGACGGCCTCGACGGGCACCAGCTTCGCGCACGGCTTGCCGCGCAGGTCGACGAACAGAGCGAGGATGAACTTCGTTCCTGACTGTTCAGCCAGGGTGGCAAGGGAACGATTGGCGTCAGACATTCCAAATAAGCCTTCGTGGTTGTCGAAAAGGCCGGCCGGCGCGGGCGAGTGGGCGCGCGCCGGCCGGAGCTTGTCAGGCGGGCTGGAGCTCGTACGCCGCGTCCCGGTGAAACTTGGCGTCGATGCCCTTTTCTTCTTCGTCGGTCGAGATGCGGATACCCATCGTCTTCTTGATGACGAACGCGATGATGTAAGCGACCACGAACGAGTAGGCCATCACTGCGCCTGCGGCGACCGCCTGCTTCCACAGTTGATCGAGCCCGCCACCGTAGAAGAGGCCGTTGGTCTTGTTCGGCATGCTCGCGCTGGCGAACAGGCCGATCAGCAGGGTGCCGATCACGCCGCCGACCAGGTGCACGCCGACCACGTCGAGCGAGTCGTCGTAGCCGAACCTCGACTTCAGGCCGACGGCAAGCGGGCAGATCGCGCCTGCGATCAAGCCGAGGAAGATCGAACCGACGGGGGTGACCGCGCCGCAGGCAGGGGTGATGGCGACCAGCCCGGCTACCGCGCCCGAGGCCGCGCCGACAC
>NZ_JAVHWM010000033.1:0-34961 GCF_032159765.1 Mycobacterium sp.
TCGGTGCTCGCCGGTGTCGCTTTGAGCGTCGGGTTCGGCTGCGGCCCAATCGTTTCGGGACTGCTCGGCCAGTTCGCCGAGTCGGCGACGTTCGTGCCGTTCGCCGTCACCGTCGCGCTGTCGGCGGCGTCGGTGCTCGTCGGCGTCGTGTTCGCACGAACGCCAGCGCCTACCAAGCGATGCGAGGCCGTTTCCGCCGAAACCGGCGATGACGGTAGGAGCGTCACAGCTGCCCTGCGTACGGCGCTGCCGATGGCGTTGTGGGTCTTCTCGTGCGCGACCGTCGCAATGGTGACAATGGCCGAACGGATGCAGTATCGCTTCGACGGGCCGTGGATTCCCAGCGTTGCCGCCGGGGTCACCCTGACTGCGGGCATCACTATTCAGATGGCAGCCCGACGAGGTGACTGGGGACCGTGGTCTGGCGTCACGGGCGCACTGACCGCCGCGGCGGGCTTCGGTGTCGTCGCGATCGCCGGCGCCACCCCGTCGCTGGCGGTGTTCCTTCTCGTCGCCGGAATGCTCGGCGTCGCTTACGGATTGTGCCTGCGCCAAGGTCTCATCGACATCGAGACGCTCACGCCGACAAGGCTGCGCGGCGCCCTCACGGGCGTGTTCTACGCGATTACCTACCTGGGCTTCGGTCTGCCGGTTCTTCTGGTGGCCATCCGCCCCTGGACCGGAATCACCGCGCCGATGCTGGTGCTGACCGCGCTCGCCGTGGTCTCCGCGATAATCCGGGGCTCTCAGATTCGTCGGCAGTCACCGACGCGGGCACAGGGCGAACCGGTGCCGGTGAGCGGTTCATGAAACCTGCGTGGGTGACCAAGCCCGTCTCGGCGTCAACCACGGAGTCGACGTGTCCGAACCGACCGCGTACCCGCCGCAGTACCTGCGCGTACTGGCGCTGATCGTCGGCGACCGCCGCGACGGCGAATACCTGATTACCGCTGTAGCCGTGAAGGATTCGCGTCAGCTCAGTGCCGTGCTCACTTGTCACTGCCACGCGGCGGCCACGGCGCAGCAGCTCGCGGGCAAGCCGGTAACCGGCATCCGAGCCGGCGTGAGTGATCAACACGACGCCACCATCGGTTGGCGGGCACGAGATCTGCACATCGTCCATAGTGCAAGTCAAACCTCGCGAGCTGAGAGCCAGCCATGTGCCGGCTATGCCTTGACTCAGTTCCGCTACAGCCGATGAATGGCCTTGATCGCCGTCACCAGATCGACGACATCCGGTTCGCGTGGCAGAGCCGCCGGGACACTGAGCGCGTCCACTGTGGGCTCGCCTAAGAGCACCCGCGCGATGTTGCTCACCCCGTGCCGCAGCGCGTCGAGGTCGTAACCCCCTTCGAGCACGAACACGACCCGCCCGTCGCACAACTGCTGCGCCATCCGGACTACCTCATCAGCGAGACGCGAATAGCCGGCCAGCGTCAGCTGCATTTCCGCAAGCGGGTCCGCCCAGTACGCATCGAAGCCGACCGACACGAGAATGAGTTGCGGCGCAAAACGTTCCGCCGCCTTCCAGACGACCTCCCCAAACACCTTGGCGTAGTTGACGTCTCCGCACCCCGCCGGCAATGGCACGTTGACGGTGTAGCCATCGCCCTGACCCGTGCCGACGTCGCGTGCAGCTCCGGTCGCCGGATAGAACGGGTACTGGTGCGTCGAGACGTACAGCACCGATGGGTCGTCATAGAACATCGCTTCGGTGCCGTTGCCGTGGTGCACGTCGTAGTCGACGATCATGACGCGCTCAATTCCGTACTGCCGCTGCGCGAATCGCGCTGCAATAGCGATGTTTCCCAGCAGGCAGAAACCCATCGCGCGGTCGCGCACGGCGTGATGGCCCGGCGGGCGCACCGCCGCCAGGCCGTTCTCGGCCGATCCACTGACCACCGCATCGACGACGCCGACCACCCCACCGGCCGACAGCAGTGCGATGCCCAGCGCGTCGGGTCCCGCGTACGTATCGGGATCCAAGAAAGTCACGCGCGCCGACTCGCTCACGCGGCGCAGAACCTCCAGGTATTCCGGTGTGTGCACGGCGAGGACGGACTCGCTATCGGCCGGCTGCACCTCGAGGCGTTGCATCCGCGCCGTCAGACCGCTCTCATCGAGCCCTTGCCACACCGCTCGGATGCGCTGTGCGTTCTCGGGATGTCCCGGGTAGTCGTGCTCGGCGTATCGCGGGTGCGTCGCATAGACCGTTGTCACCGTCTCAACGTAGGCCTGGTGAGGCAAGTAACGCACTGGCAGGATCACGGCGTGAGCCTGCGCGTCCTGATCTCGGGTGCCAGCATCGCCGGGCCGGCGCTCGCCTATTGGCTCAGCAAGGCCGGCTTCGAGGTCACCGTCGTGGAGCGCTCGCCCACGCTGCGCAAGACGGGCGGTCACGCTGTCGATCTATTCAGGCCCGCAATGCACGTCGTGACGAAGATGGGGGTGCTGGACGCGGTCCGTGCAAAAACCACCGGCACCGACGCGATCGTCATCCACCGCGAGGGCCACAAGCCCGTCATGCTCGACCTGCGCAAGGTCTACACGGCCGTTTCCGACGACCACGTCGAGATCATGCGCGACGACTTGAGCGAGATTTTCTACGACGCCACCCGTGACGACGCCGAATACATCTTCGACGACACGATCACCTCGATTTCCGACGACGGAGACGTCACGTTCGAACGCGGCGCGCCTCGCCGGTTCGACGTCATCGTCGGCGCTGATGGTCTGCACTCCAGCGTCCGCCAGCTGATTTTCGGCCCGGAAGATGACTTCACGACGTGGATCGGCGCCTACATCTCGGTGTTCTCGGTGGCCGACTTCCTGGACCCCAAGGGCGTCATGCATGTCAGCGCCAAGGTCGGGCGGATGGCCGGCGCGTACAGCGCCGCCGGGACCGATGACGCCCGCGCGGTGTTCCTGTTGGGTACGCCGGAGCCGATGGAATATCACCACCGTGACGTCGCGCGCCAGAAGCAACTCCTCAAGGAGCACTTCGCCGACATGGGCTGGGAGATCCCGCAGTTGCTCGCTCAACTTGACGACACCCCGGCCTTCTACTTCGACTCGGTCACTCAACTTCGTCTCGACACTTGGTCTCGCGGCCGGGTCACGCTAGTCGGCGACGCCGGGTATTGTCCCGGCCCCGCGGTCGGCGGGAGCACCAGCTTGGCGGTGGTCGGCGCCTATACCCTGGCCGGCGAGCTCGCAACGCACGCGCCGGAGTACGCCGTCGCCTACGCGGCGTACGAGCAGAAGCTGGGAGACTACGTCCTGCGCAGCCGCGACTTCGCGATCACCGCGGCAAAGAAACTCGTCCCTGCCACGAAGTTCGATCTGTGGGTGTTGATTCAGCTGGCCCGTGGGATCGCCGTCTTGCCAGCCAGCATCAGCCGCGCGGCCGCGAAGCTGGGCGGCCGTGGTCTGCGGTTGCACGACATGTTCGTGCTGACCGAATACCCGCCGCTACAGTGACGGTTATGTCCGCGAAAGATCATCCGAACAACGCGCCGGGCGTGCCGATGGTGTTCCCGCCCGCGGTCGAGCGATTTCAGATCAAATACATCAACCCGATGATTCGCCCGGTCGCCAAGTATCTGCCCGGGTTCGCGACCATCAAGCACCGTGGACGCACGTCGGGCGCGCAGTACGAAACCGTGGTGAATGCGTTCCGCAAAGGTGACGTGCTCGCCGTTGGGCTCGCTCACGGCAAAACCAACTGGGTCAAGAACATCCTCGCCGCCGGCGAAGCGGACGCGCATCTCTTCCGGCGCGACGTGCACCTGACGAACCCGCGCGTGTTACCCGCCGGCACTGACGATCCGAGCCTGCCGTGGATCGCCCGGCGCCTTGCGCGCAGCACCGGAGTGTTCGTCGCGGACATCGCCTGACACCGCGATGCCCACATTCAGCCGCAACGGAGCTGTCATCCACTATTTGGATACTGGGGCGCCGGCAGGCCGCGCTGACGCTGCGACCGTGTTCTTCGGCCACGGCCTGCTGTTCAGCGGCTGGATGTTCCATCCGCAGATCGCGGAGCTGCAAACCGAATACCGTTGCGTGGCAATCGATTGGCGTGGCCAAGGAGAGAGCGCGGCAACCCAGGACGGATATGACATGGACACGCTGGCCGACGACGCCGTCGCGCTCATCGAGTCCCTCGGCATCGCGCCTGTTCACTATGTGGGGCTGTCGATGGGCGGCTTCGTCGGACAGCGCATCGCCGCGCGCCGCCCCGAGTTGATCCGGTCCCTGTCCCTGCTCGACACCAGCGCCGGTCCCGAAGACCCCGACAACGTCTCGCGCTACAAGCTGCTCGGTTGGATCTACCGACTGACCGGCATCACGCCGCTGCGAAAAGCCGTGCGCCCGATCATGTTCGGACCGACGTTCCTTGCCGACGCGTCACGAAAGCCGCTGATCGAGGAATGGGAGAGGCGGCTGGCACGCAGTCCGCGCTCCGGGATCAGAAAGGCGGTGATAGCCGTTGCGGAGCGCAAGCCCGTTGAGGACGAGATCGGCCGCATTCAGGCGCCGACGCTGGTCCTGGTCGGCGTCGACGACGCCGCCACTCCGCTGGCCAAGGCACAGCGCATCGCCGAGCTCATACCCGGTGCGCGCCTTGCGACCCTGCCCGACTGCGGGCACACGAGCACGCTTGAAGCATCCGACACCGTCACCGGCTTGTTGCGAGACTTCCTGGCGGAGAACACGTCAGCGCACTAGACGGCGACGGCCTCGATGCGCGCGGGCACGTGCTTGTGCCACGGCGTGCCCGCATACGCGTCGCGCCACTGCGATGACGTCAGCGCGTTCGGCGCCACCCCGGGAACGTGCGTGTCGCCGTCGGCATCGACGAAGTCGAGCCCAAAGCCGTTGGGCAGCGCCGCGTGTCCCGGCAGCATTGTCTCGCTGACCTCGACACGTACCTCGGCGCTTCCGGCGGCGGTGGTGATGCGAGCACGCCCGCCTTCGGCGAGACCCAGTTCCGCTGCATCCTCCACGCTGACGCGCAGCGCGCCACCGCCGTCACGCTTGCGCCACGACGGGTCGCGGAAAATGTCGTTGGCGGTGTACGCGCGTCGTTCCCCGGCCGACAAGACGATCGGATATTCGGGTGTCGTGAGCCCCGGCTGCGCGTCACGCAATGCTCTTGTCTCAGTGAGCATTTCGGGCATATCGAGCACGATCTTGTGGTCGTCGTGGGTAATGAGCGCGAAGTCGTCCTCGTACTCGTGCACCGTGAACGTCACACCCGAGCGGCCGTGAAGGATCGCCTCGAACAACGCGTTGCCGTCGACGTGGCCCGCACGGCGCACCGCGTCTGGATAGCTGAACGCCGTCTTCTGGGCAAGCCCCCACAGCGCCGCTGCGCCGGCCAGACCGTCGGGCAGCGTCGGCCCCAGCGTGTCGTACAACACGAACGGCAGCACTTTGTTCAGCCCCGGGTTGGCGCTGACCGCCTGCAGGAACGCCTGCGCGTATGCCGTCAGACCCTCTTTGGCCGCCTCGCGCAGCGGCCGCAGTTCCGTGTTGTCGACGACGTCGATGGCGCGCATCAACCGGGCCCAGATCTCGGGCTCGGCTAGCGTGCCCGGCAGCGGTTCCAGCAGTGCATGGCGCAGGTGAAAGTTGTTGTGCGGGAACTCAAGATTGAAGAACGTCGCCTCCGGTTTTTCGTACTGGCTCGCGGCAGGCAACACGTAGTGTGCCAGCCGGGCGGTCTCGGTCATCGCGACGTCGATGACCACCAGCAGTTCCAGGGATTCGAATGCGGCCCGGCATGCTTCGGAGTCAGCGACCGAATGAGCCGGGTTGCTGCTCTCGACGATCATCGCGCGAAAACGGTCGGGGTGGTCCGTCAGGATTTCCTCGGGCACCACGTTCGACGGGACCAGGCCGGCGATCACCGGGGCGCCGGTGACCGGCGTGCGCCCCACGCCGCCCAGCCCGAACAGCGGGGCGAAGTACGAATGCAGGTGCTGGCCTCCCCGTTTCGCGAAGCTCCCGGTCAAGATCCACAGCAGCTTGTTCAGGTACGAGCAGAGAGTGCTGTTGGGCGCCTGCTGAATGCCGAGGTCCTCGAACACAGCCACACTGTCGGCCTGCGCGATCCTGCGCACCGCGGCGCGAATTAGCTCCTCGTCGGCCCCGCACCGCTGCGCGTAGTCCCCGACGGGCACCTCTCGCAGAACCTCGCGGACTGCTTCCGTGCCGTTCACGTGGTCAGCTAAAAAGCCTTCGTTGCAGAGGTTTTCCTGCACGAGCACCGCGGCCATCGCGGCAAGACACCACGCGTCGGTACCCGGACGCACCCGCAGGTGGAAGTCGGCCATCTTCGCGGTGTCGGTGACCACAGGGTCGATGACGATCATCGCGCGATCGGGATCCTTGGCGATCTCGTTGAGGACCACGCGGGCACGCGGAAAGCTTTGTGACATCCAGGGGTTCTTGCCCACGAACACCGACACCTCAGCGTGCTCGAATTCGCCTCGGGTGTGGCCGCCGTACAGATGCCGGTCGACCCAGTGTTCGCCTGTTTTTTCCTGCGCCAACGCATTCGACCGGTACCGGGAGCCAAGTGCTTTCAGGAATGCGCCGCTGTACGCGCCGCCGAGATGATTTCCCTGCCCGCCGCCGCCGTAATAGAAGATCTTGTCGCCGCCGTACGTATCGCGGATCGCCAGGAAGCGCTCGGCGATCTCGGCGATCGCCGTGTCCCAGTCGATCTCCTCGTAGCTGCCGTCCTCACGCCGTCGCATCGGAGATGTCAGGCGGGCGCGGTTGTTCTGGTAGTGGTCGAGGCGCAAAGCCTTATTGCACGTATACCCCTGCGACGCCGGGTGGTCCTTATCGCCGCGGATCTTCGCCAGCCTGCGTCCGTCGAGTTGGACGACGATCCCGCAATTGCACTCGCACAAGATGCATGCCGTGGACTTCCACTCAGCGCTCATTGTCGATCTTTCTTTCGGGGGTCTCTTTGTGCAGCAAGGCACGCAGCTGTCGGTGAATCAGATCGAGAGGTTTGACGTCACGTGACGCCCGGGCCACGATGATCGCCCCCTCGATCGAGGTGGTCATCAGCATCGCGAGCTCCTCCGAGCGGCCAAGAGAATTGCCTTCGGCCATCAAACGGAGCGCGATCAAATCATTCCAGCGGGCGAATGCCGCGGCGGTGCGCTCGATCAGCGTGGCCGTCGCTGCCGAAGCGTCCGGCTCCCCCGCTTCGACCGCCACTGCGACCACCGGACATCCCGCCCGGAAGTCGCTCTCGAGCAGCTGCTGGCGGTAGGAGGCGATGAGCGTATCGAGCACGTCGATCGCGCTGGCTCCCCCGGAGATGCGCGCAGCGACGTATTCCCCCGCGAAGTCGACTGCTTCACCGATGAGTTGGGCCCGGCCGCCGGGAAAGTGGTGATATGCCGATCCGCGCGGCGCGTGGCTGTGCTGGAGCACGTCGGATATCGCCGTCGCGTGCGCGCCGCGTTCCCGGATGAGCAGCGCCGCAGATCGAATCATGCGTTCTCGAGGACCCGCCACAATATATATGTTGGCATACATATTATCCCTGCGCTAGGGCCTGCCGATGCATTCTCCGCCGCCGCTCCCGCGGCTCTCCCCGCCGCCGCTCCCCCTCTGCCCGCGAATCTGAAATCCGTGCGACGACACGCCGATCAGCAGCGCAGGAGATTCAGTTTCGCGAACCGCGAGTCTGCGGCGGGCGAGCCGCCGGTCATGCGGCGGGGTTGACGCCCGCCACCCGACGCGGTCAATATGAACGTTGTTCATTTCCGAACACGGTTCAGATTGGATCGTCAATGGCAACGAAGTGGGGCGACCGCGCCAGCCGCCGCAACGACATCGCGCACGCCGCCAGGACGCTGCTACGCGAACGCGGCTTCGCGGCGCTGCAGATGCGGGATGTCGCGCGGCGGGCCGACGTCGGGCTGGGCACCGTGTATACCTACTTCCCCACCAAGGAAGCATTGTTCGCGGCGCTGTACGCCGAGCGTCTCGACCGGATGCTCACCGACCTGACGGCGCAACTCTCGTCGACAATCGACCTCGAAGAGATCTTCGTCGCAGTCGCCACGCAATATCGCGAGGTGTACAGCGAGTTCGGCAAGGACCTCGACATTTTGAGCGTGGTCGGCCGACGGTCGCACGTGGACCATCCAACGCGGGAACGCCTTGCCGAGTCGTCTGCCCGGTTACTCGCCGAGGTGCGGGCGATCCTGACGCGCGCCGGCGTTGCCGACACCGATCTGGCGCTCGCCTCGCTGTGGTCGACGGTCACTGGTCTCGCGGACCACTTCACCAGCTCGCGCCACCGACTGCTGCCCAACACCTGGGACGAGACCGTGCGGTTCACTGCGCGCACGGTGGTGCGCGGACTTACAACAGCGACGACAACCGGAGGTTGAAGATGGTTGAAGTAGACGTCTTCTGGGCGTACGGGATCGGCGCGGGATTCGCCGCAGCCGCAACGCATCAGATCGCGCTCGGGAAGGACCGGCTCACACCGGCGACCGGTTGGCAGCGATACGTGTCCTCACCGTATGTCACTGTGGCCGTGCTGTATTGCGCGCTGATGTTCGCCCCCAGCGGCGCATATCTGCTCTGGGCGTTCCCCGATTGGGAGACAATGCAGGTGGCTCACAGCCACGCGTCGCTGCCTGCGTGGCTGGTGACGCTGTTCGCCTTCACGAATGTCAGCCAGGGCATTCTGGGGTACTGGGTCACGGCCAAGCTCATCCGGTCCGGCCGCCGATATGCCGCGTTCCTTCAGGTGGCGCTTGGTTACTTCGGCATGTTCTTCATCCTGGTGCACGGCTGGGACGGACGCGGCTACCAGCGGTTCTTCTCGGCGGATCGGGCCGAGTTCGAGTCGTGGCCGTCGAACCCGACGTTTGGCGACGCGGCGTCGCGCGCGGGTCATTGGCTGACGTCACCGGTTGCGCTGACGTTGGCCGGCATGTCGGTGATCGTCATCGCGCTGTTGTGGATCATGTCCGCGTGGCTCAAAGAGGGATATCGCCTTGCGAGACTTGACAACACGGTCGGCGCGGGAATGATCGTCGCCTCGATCCTCGGCCTCGTCTTCGTCGGATCACTGGGCTCCGCGATCGTCGCGAGCATCCTGATCCACCTGCTCGGCTGGTGGATCGGGATCCCTCTGGCGGCAGCGCTGGTGTGGCTCGCCGTCGTGCGGGCCCGCACAGGAGTCGCCTACCTGTGCTTCGAGCGCCTCTCCCTCGCGCGCGCGAAGGCGACTACGACGATCGGTTCCGAAGCGACGCCAGCCGCGAAAGCGCTTCGCGGGTAGATGACGCATTGTCGATCTTGATGTCCGGCCACGGTGGTCGACGAACCATCGCCAGCGTCCCGAGCGTTGCGGCCACGAGACCGGTGATGACGCCGATCAACGCGATCGGTGTCGCGTCGACCGCGGGCTCCCACTTGGACTTGTCACCACGGACGACGAACACGCCGACCGGCTTGGCGCGCAGTTCGACCTCCTCGCCGGCCACCAGCTTTGCGCGGACCTTGGATACCGTGATTATCGTTGCGCCGTCAGCGGTTTGGTAGGGCTGGCTATACACCTTGGCGGGTTGTCCGTTGGTCGAGATGGCATCGAGAGCATCACTGAGTTTCATGCCCTCAATTAAAGCGTCAAGCGACCTCTCTGCGACCTGAAGTGCGCCACCTGGTGTCAACGGTCCAGACGTGGCCGCATCCCGGGCACTGCAGATGCGCCAACCAGGCCTGGTTGCCCAGCAGATACTGCCAGTGATCGCTGCAGTTGCGCGGGCTCGCGCACTCCCCGCACCGGGAGCCGTGATCGCACCGCGGGCATGGCAGCCACGCGCGCCTGCCCCTGTCTGCCTGGGGATCAATCGGTAACACGCTATTTCCTCTTCGCGCGAGCGCTCATCGGCGATTCACCGTCCGATCCGGCAGCACTCCTGCAGCGACGAGCTTGTCGTAGATCCGCTGCTGGTCGTCGTCAAGATCGGAGTAGAGCATCTCCCACGCCCGCTCCTCGTCGGCCAACGCCCTGATCGGGTCCCAGTCATCACCGATCGCCTCGAGTACCGCTGACCTCCGACGCACCTCGTCAAGGGTCAGGTCGTAGGCAAAGGCCAGGTCATTCGATTGTGTGGCCATGAGGTTCCCCATGCTGCTTCGCGGGTCGACGCGATAAAGGTGCCTTTACCTGGCGGCTGAGAACAATGACCTGTGTCACGTTCTGCGTTTGATGTTCGTCACACTTCATTCACCGGTCATTCGGCCGACCGACCACCTCATGCGGTAGTTCATTTCGCGGACGTACGGGGTATGTGGGGCCGGTGACTGAACACGACAACGACGACGCCACCGTGGACGGCGGTCGGGGCGGTCACGGAGGCCCTGGAGTGGGTGGAACGGGAGAAGCGCCGCAGCCCCGGTGTCGGCGGGCACAAGGATCGCCCTTAGGCGCGATGAATCTGGCCCGAACGACCGGTCGGTACCTCTAAGGAGGCTCACCATGCGCAAACTCGTCATCACACAGAACGTGACACTCGACGGCTCGGTCGAGATGCTCGACGACTGGTTCAATCCCCAACAACAGGATGACGCCCTGCTCGAGGAAAGCCATCGACAAGACGCCGAGTCCGATGCTTTGCTCCTGGGCAGGCAAACCTTCGAGGACTTCCGCGGCTACTGGCCGGCCCAGACCGATGACGCCACCGGCATCACCGACTACCTGAACAAGGTCGCGAAATACGTTGTGTCGTCAACCCTTGACGATCCCGGCTGGGCGAACACGACTGTGCTGCGCGGTGACCCGGTGCCGCACGTCAATGCGCTCAAGGAGCAGGACGGCAGGGACATCGTGCTGACGGGCAGCATCAGCCTCGCCCACACGCTGATCGCTGCCGACATCGTCGACGAGTTCCGGATGTTCGTCTATCCGGCGGTCCAGGGCAGGGGCCGACCCCTCTTCCCCGCCGCCCGTCCGAATCTGCGGCTGCTCGACGAACCAAAGTCCTTTCCGTCGGGCATTGTCCTGTTGCGTTACGGGTAACCCCGCAGGCATGGATGCCGACCATCCCGATCGTGACCAGCGGTGGGATGAAGGCGAGCGTCACGAGAGTGAAACCGAGCGCCTGGACCGCAACTGGAACAGCCTGCTGCAGGAATTGCGGGTGACGCAGACAGGAGCCCAGCTGGTCACGGGATTCCTGCTGACGTTGCCCTTCCAGCAGCGATTCGGCGTGCTCGACGACACCATGAAATACGTGTACCTCGCCACCGTGGCGTGTTCGATAGCGGCGACGTTGCTACTCGTCGCTCCCGTCGCGATGCATCGGGTGCTGTTCCGTCAACGGCGCCTGGTGACTCTGGTGTCGGTGACGCATCGGTGTGCGATCGCGGGTGTCGGCCTGCTCGGCCTCGCGCTGGTGGGCGTCACCGTCGTAGTATTCAGCGCGGTATCGGGGACACACGTGGGCTGGATCGTGGGCGCGTGCACCGCGGTCGCGATGTTCGCCTTGTGGATCGCGCTGCCGATGGGATTTCGGCTCAACGACGACAACAGTCCCGGCCAGCACTGAGTCCGGGTTTGCGAACCGACCGTGAGGGGCATTCGGAGACATGCTAGTTCGAAGGATCGCGCGTCCACTTCTGTCCGCGGTATTCATCTCAAACGGCATCGACTCGTTGCGGCGTCCGGCGGAGGCCGCCGAGACAGCCCGCGCGACCGCGGAGGGGTTGCAGAAGCTGCCCGAGGCCGCGGCCTCCAAGATCCCCGAAGATCCTGCGACGCTGGCTCGTGTGACGGCAGGCGTGCAGATCGGCGGCGGCCTGTTGCTGGCAGCCGGAAAGATGCCCCGCCTCGCGTCAGCCGCACTGGCTCTCACCGTGGTGCCGGGCAGCCTTGGCGGACACCTGTTCTGGACCGAAACCGACTCGGCGCGCAAATCGCAGCAGAGGCGCGAGTTCATGACCGACCTGAGCCTGATCGGCGGCTTGATCATCGCCTCAGCCGACACGGAAGGAAGGCCATCGCTGGGCTGGCGCGGACGGCGGGCTGCGCGACGCGCATCTGAAGCTGTCGCTGGGGTGCTTCCCGGCGCAGCGTCTTCCAGCGGCAATCTGCTCGAGACGGTCGGCGAGCGTGGCCGCGAGTTCGCGGAGGTGGCAGGCGAGAGGGTGTCACCGCTGCTGGACGCCGCGCTGGAACGAGGCGCTGAACTCGCCGAGCTCGCACGCGATCGCGGCGCCGACTTCGCCGAACTGGCGCGCGAGCGCGGCGCGGACTGGGCAGAGACGGCACGCGAACGCGGCGCCGATTTCGCCGAGCTGGCTCGTGAACGCGGTGCGGACTTGGCAGAGACCGCGCGCGACCGCAGCGCCGACTGGGCCGAGACCGCGCGCAAGGAAAGCGAGAAGAGGGCCAAGAAAGCCAGGAAGCGCGCCGACAAAGCGGCGAAGAAGGCGCGCAAGCGCCTCGACGAGCAGCTGGCCTGACGACCTACAGCAACAAGCTGAGCAGAAACACCAGCACGAACCCGAAGACGGACAGCAAGGTCTCCATCACCGACCACGTCTTGATCGTCTGACCGACCGTCATCCCGAAATACTGGTTCACCAACCAGAACCCCGCGTCGTTGACGTGTGAGAAGAACAGCGAACCCGAGCCGACGGCGAGCACCACCAGTGCCACCTGCACCGGGCTCATCCCGCCGACGAGTTCGTGCATCAGGCCCGACGCCGTGACGGTCGCGACTGTGGCGGACCCCGTGGCGAGCCGGATCAGCACCGCGATCACCCAGGCCAGCAGCACCACCGACACATGGGCGCCCTTGGCCCAATCCGCGAGCATGGTGCCGATGCCGCTGTCGACGAGCACCCCCTTAAATCCGCCCCCGGCGGCAACGATCAGGATGATGCCGGCCACCGGCGGAAGGCCGGACTCGACAGTCTTGGCGATCTCGCTGCGGGACATTCCGACTCCCACGCCGAACGTGAACATCGCCACCACGACGGCGACGAGCAGCGCGATGAGCGGGGTGTAGTCGCCGAAGACGTCGAAAAGCTTGCGCACCGGCTGGTTCTTGTCCGTGATCACAATGTCGACGAGCGCCTTCGCCAGCATCAACATCACCGGGAGCAACACCGTGAACAGCGTGATGCCGAACGACGGCTGGTGTCGTCCGGCGTCCGGCTCATCCTGTTCCACTTCTGCGAACGTCTCCGGAACACCCACCACCACCCACCGGCCGGCCAGCTTGCCGAACAACGGCCCAGCGACGATGACAGTCGGAATCGCCACCGCGACGCCCAGCCCGAGTGTCAGACCGAGATCGGCGTTCAGGTTCTGGATCGCGGCCAGCGGCCCTGGGTGCGGGGGCACAAGACCGTGCATCGCGGACAGCCCTGCGAGGGCAGGTATTCCGATGGTGATCAAGGACTGCTGCGACCGCCGCGCGACGAGGTAGATCACGGGCATCAACAACACCAGGCCGATCTCGAAGAACATCGGCAGCCCGATGATCGCGCCGACCAGCGCCATTGCCCACGGCAGCGCTCGCGGAGAGGCGCGGCCGACGATCGTGTCGACGATCCTGTCGGCTCCCCCCGAGTCGGCCAGCAGCTTGGCGAACATCGCGCCGAGCGCGATCAGGATTCCGACATTGGCTGCGGTGTTGCCGAATTCGGTGCTGAACGATTTCAGCACTTTGGTGGGAATCTCCCCTGCGACGCTGCCGACCGTGATCGAGCCGAAGATCAGCGCGAGAAACGGGTGCAGCTTGGCGACGGTGATCAACACGACGATCACGGCGATGCCCACTACCGCGGCGAGGATCAGCTGCCACCCCGGAGCGATCGGCGGGTGTGGATCTGCAGCCAGCAATACCGGCGTCATGACCGTTCCTCCTCTTGCTTGCGCTCCAGATAGCTCGCGACGACCGAATCGATGTCGTGGTCGACATCGAGCGTGATTCCGCCCTCGTCAGGCTCGAGCGGTTCGAGCGTGGCGAACTGCGACGCCAACAGCGACGCGGGCATGAAATGGCCGGGCCGACTCGCCTGGCGTTTGGCGATGACCTCCGGTGAGCCACTGAGGTGAACGAATTCTGTTGTAGGACAATGTTTTCGAAGCTGGTCGCGGTACTTGCGCTTGAGTGCCGAGCAGCTCATCACGCCGCCGCTGTCCACGTGGTCTGCCAGCCAGTCGCCGATGATCTCCAGCCACGGGTACCGGTCGTCGTCGTTGAGCGCAATGCCCGCCGTCATCTTCTCGACGTTGGCCTCGGGATGGAAATCGTCCGCGTCAGCGAACGGGACACGCAACCGCTGAGCCAGCGCAGCGCCCACCGTCGACTTCCCCGATCCGGACACCCCCATGACGACTATCGGTCGCATGCCTGTCCCTACCCGGTTCGTATGCGGATATGCATGCTGAGGTTAACTCTGGATCGTGCCCCGGACTCCCGAACTCGCAAGACGATTTTTTCACCGCTTCGAGCCGGTCCATGCGGTGACCTATTTCGCGCCTGAGGCGCGCGCGGCTCTCGACGGCCTCGGCTACCGCGGGTTCTGGATGGGCTATTTCGCGGCGCGGTCTGCGCCCTTGGGCATGGTGCCGCACGGCGTGGTCACGGCGACGTTCTACAACTTCGCCCCCGAGCGGGTAGCCAAGGCGCTGACGGGCGCGTGGGCGGTGGCCGGACCCGACTTGGCCCTGCGCGCCCGCGAAGACTCCGCGGTTGCCGCGCTCCGCCGTTACGGGGTGACGGATGACGAGAATGTGAGGGCCGCAGGGGAATTGGCCGGCCGAGCCGTTCGATCCGTGGACGTCGACGGACGTCCACTGTTTGCGGCGAATCGAGCGCTTCGGTGGCCGGATGATCCAGTCGCGGTCCTATGGCATTCCGCCACACTGCTCCGCGAGCACCGAGGCGACGCCCACGTCGCGGTAATGGTTGCGGAGGGCATCACGGGGCGTGAGTGCAACGTTTTGCATTCGGCTGCCGGAAAGGTGCCGCGCGAGTACATGATGCGTGCTCGCGACTACGACGACGCCGCGTGGCAGGCCCACTGCGCAGCCCTGGCAGAGCGGGGGCTGCTGAACGCTGACGGAGCATTGACGGCCGAGGGAGAGGCGCTCAAGAACCGCATCGAATCGCGCACTGACCAGTTGGCCCTGTCGGTGCTCGACCCCCTCGGCGACGACGAAGTGGAGGCGCTGTTCCGGGCGCTGTCGCCGATCACGAGGTTGGTGATCGCCGGGGGCGACATTCCCGCCATGACGCCAATGGGCCTGAGCCGCAACGACCTCGACGAGGACAGCGCGGGCTTGACGTGATCTAGGACTTCGCCGTTCAGTGCTCCGCCGGCACCTTGTGTCCTGCGCGGCGGCGGGTGATCGCTATACGCAGGACGTGCGCACCGACCGCCGCGAAGAGCAGGAAGAGCCAGACTTCAAGCGGCGGATGCGTCAGCTCAGCCGTGAAGATCGCCGCGAACACCGGCGCATTCTGCGTAATGCCGAGAACCGCCGCGCCCCCGATGAGCGCCAACGTCGGCACGCTGGCCTGTCCACCCATGTGCTGCACCGCCAACGCGACGAAAGCGCCCATCGCCACGCCGGTGGACAACGCCGGCGTGAGCATGCCGCCGACTGCGCCGGCCCGCAGGAACAGAGCGGTCAGTGTGGGCTTCAGCAGCACGACGATCGCGACGCCGATCAGGGTGTCGCCGCCGGAAAGGCTTTCCAGCACGATGCTGCGGCCGTTGCCGGGCATTTGGGGCATCCAGATCGAGGCCGTGCCGGTGGCCAGTCCGGCCAGGCCAATCGAAGGGATGATCATCCAGGAGGTCGCCGGCGCCTTCGTTTTCGCTATGGCCATTAGGCCGTTGAACGCGGTGCCGATGATCACCGCCAGCGGCATCACGGTGAACGCGAAGATGAATGCTTTCTGCGTGAAATGTGTTTCGGGCCAAACAAATGTCGGCGCCCCGTGGGTGAGCGGCCAGACTGTCACCGTGGCGATGCACGACGTCGCCACAGCGACGAGAACGGCGACGGGCTGCCAGCTGCGCAAGATGATCCCCAACGCGAACAGCACGCCCGCAGCCGGCACGTTGTAGACGGCCGCCAACCCCGCGCCGGCCGCGCTGGCGAGCAGGATCTGCCGGTAGCGCGGTGGGATCGATCCGTAACGGATCCACAGCTCCGTGAACGACGCCGCGAACAACCTCGGCGCTTGCTCGCGGCCGAGCGACGCGCCGGAACCGACTGCCAGCACTTGCAGCAGCGCGTCGATTCCCATCGGTCCGTGCTCGAAGGGACGGCCCGAGCGGATCTGGTTGGTCAGGTTCGGCACCGTGGCTCTCGCGCGCAAGAGCCACCAGCCCAGACCTGCGAGCGTGCAGCCGATGGCCGGGCCAAGCAGCCGTCGCGGGATGGAGGCGTGCTGCACACCCGCGAGCAGCGGACCCTGTTCGTAGCCGTAGGCGAGGTGCTCGATGGCCTTGACGACCACCGTGGTGAAGCCGCCGGCGAATCCGCTGACGACGCCGGTGACCAGGATGGCAGCGGCGAAGGTGAGGTAGCGCTGCGCCTTTGTCACTGACCGTTGCGGTTCCACTCGATCCATCCGACGCCATCGCGACCGTCGGATGTGCGGACCGACGCCCATGACCGTGCGAACCAGGACACCCTGCCGTCGGGCGCGGCGAGCCTCAGTGGCGCGTGTCCAAGAATTTCGGCGGTCGCCGAGAGACCACCCGGATTGAGGGTGATCTCGGTTGACACCGGTAACCCGTTGTCCGCGAACGATGCCCGCGCGTCGACTGCTTCAAGCTCGACCAGCGGGGCACCCGGGGTCTGGATGTACCCGACCCCGATCGGCGGCGCGCCCGGGATCCGGATGTCGACCGCGTGCAGGTGAGTGCCGTCGCCGAGGTGCAGGGCACTCCACACCCACTCCATGCCCCACCAGTCGCGCACACCCCACGAGTGGTCACGTTGGCCAGGCACCGCGTCGAACGTCGTCACCCGGCCGTCCACGCTGACGGATCCGGTTACGGTGCAAGGGATTTCGTAGCGCGGCGTCAGACGGTACTGATACGGTGTACCTGCGGTAGACCACTCGAGTTCCATGCTCACGTCCACGGGCTGGCCGGGCATTCCCCGTAGCAGCGCTGACGGATCGTCGTGCCTTTCGCCGGTTCCTTTCAGGCGCACGCGATATGTCTGCAACGGTTGCGCAATTTCGTGAGTGAAGTCAAGATTGCTCTTCCGCAGGACAAACGGATCATCAAGCGGCGCTTGGAAATCGAGCACCGCGACGGTTGGTTGATCGGGACCGCATAACAACGCGGTGAACCAGGCGACGCCCTCGTTGGGCGTCAACCCGAGCCGGACGTAGCCGCCGATGCGCTGAGCGTCGTCGACGAAGTCGCAGTACCAGCTTTCGTTCCACATCGCCTCCACACCCGGGGTGTGGGCATATTCGTCGTTGCCATCCGGCTGGAGAGGTTGCGCCGCAGCGGGTTCCGGCAGAAGTGTGAGAGCGTCGAGATCGAGCACCTGCTCGCAGTGGCGTTCGATCATCGTCATGAACATCTCGTCGCCGCGCTCGGTGCGCGCCACCAGCATCGGCGACACGATCGCCATCATCACACCGAAAAAGCTCTGATTCCGCACCCCGTCGCGGACGTCGTCCAACGTCAGCGGCGTCGCCGGGCCAAGAGCCTCGTGATAGAGCGTCGTCAGTTCCTCGCAGTGCGCTCGGCGCAACGCCACCGGCAGCGCGCAACCCATGAAGTAGGCCAGATCCGTCGTCGCCGGCCCCCACGTGGCTGTCTGCCAATCGACGACAGTCAGCGGCCGGTCCGCCGCCGCGGTGCCGAACAGCATGTTGTCCAACCGATAGTCGCCGTGAACCAACCCCAGGAGATGGCCGGTAGCCGTGTTGGCCGTCAGGTATCCGTCGAAGCTGCCCACCAGCTTGTCGCACACCGTGCGATGCCGCGGGCTGATGAGACCCTCGTAGCGCTCCAGGAAGCCGGCGTACAGCTGACTCAGCAGCCCCTGGCTGATGGGCGATTCGCGGTTGAGCCAATCCGCGCCTGCCAATGCCGGATCCCCGATTACCGGCCCGTGCAGGCGGCCCAACTCAGAGACAGCCAGTCGCGCCCGGTCCACGGAGGTGCCCTCGATCTCGTCGCCCACCTCCGCTGGCCCGGCGTCGCCGAGGAGAAGCGCGAACGTGCCCGCCTCGGAGTCGAACGACGCGTGGTAGCAGGGCGCGATCGGACCATCAATCCTCGGGGCAATGTCTGCGTAGAACCTGACCTCGCGCTCGTAAAGGCCCAGCGCCGCGCCGGTTTGGCGACTGACAGGGTCGGACGCCGCGATCTTGAGGACCACCGACGACGGCCCCGTCGCATCGGCGGCGTAGCCCAGTCCGATGCGGTAGCACTCGCTCATCTGCCCGGTGCCGATGCGCTCGGTCTCGAACTCCGACACCGGCAGGTCCAGCGCGGCACTCAGCCATTCGGTGCTCACGTTGTCAATGGTCGCGATGTCCGCGCGGTCGATCGACATGACGATGACCCTAAGCGCCCAGACCGCGCAGCATCTCCCGATTCACCGTGCGAAGCGATGCGTGGCCCGAAAGTGCCAGTGTGAGATCGATTTCCGACAGCAGGTTGCGCAGCACCTGAGTCACCCCGTCGGCACCGCCGAGCGCCATCCCCCAGAGGTACGGGCGGCCGAGCAGCACGGCGCGGGCGCCGAGGGCAATCGCTTTGACCACGTCGGCGCCGCATCGTATGCCGCTGTCGAACAACACTTCCAACTCGTCGCCGACCGCATCGACGACGTCGGGCAGCGCGTCGAGCGCGGCGATCGCCCCGTCCACCTGCCGGCCGCCGTGGTTGGAGACGACGACACCCGACACGCCGTGGTCACGGGCCAGCCGCGCGTCGTCGGGGTGCAGGATCCCCTTCAACAGGATCGGCAAGCGCGTCATCTCGCGCAGGGCCGCGAGATCGGCCCAGGTGACTGCCGGGTTGCTGAACACTGCGACGAACTGCAGGACGGCCGCGGTCGGATTGTCTTCCGGGGGCTGCGCCAGCGCGCCGCGAAAAACCGGGTCGGACAGGTAGTTTGCGATCCCGACTGACTTCAAGAACGGCAAGTACGCCGTCTGCAGGTCACGCGGGCGCCACGCCAAGAGCCCCGTGTCCAGCGTGACGACGATGGCGCCGTAGCCTGCCGCCTCGGCGCGCGTGACGAAGCTGGCTGTGAGCTCCGGGTCTTTCGGCCAGTAGAGCTGGTACCAGCGCGGCACGTCTGCCCCAGCTGCGGCGATCTCCTCCATCGAGTACGACGCGGCGGTCGACGCGACGAACCCGATCCCGGCCGCCGACGCACCACGTGCGGCGGCGAGTTCTCCGTCCGGATGCACGATCGACTGCACCCCCACCGGCGCGAGCAGCACCGGCGCGTCATGCTGCACGCCGAGGATCGTCGTGCGCAGATCGCGCACGGCCACGTCGCGCAGCATCCGCGGCACGATCCGGTGTCGCGCGAACGCGGCCCGGTTCTCGCGTTCGGTGTCTTCGGTTCCAGCGCTGCCGAACACGTAGCCGCGGGCACCCACCTCCATCGCAGCCGAAGCCTGCGCCTCGAGATCCGCCCAGCTCATCGGGAAATCGGGTGTCTGGCCACCCATTCCCTTCAGGTATACCTCGAACTGGTAGTTGCCGAAGGTCATAACTCCGCTTCCTGTTTCTACCTGCAGTTTTACAGGCACGGTCGAAGATACCACCGAAGTACAGCGCTGTATGTCAAACTACCGGTGTGGCCAAAAGTTTGCTGATCCTGTCGGAACTGCTGCCGTCATGGCAGTTGACGATGCGCGCTGAGCGCAAGGCGGACCGGACCATCAAGACCTACACCGAGAACGTCGAAAACTTCCTGAAATGGTGCGACTCGACAACCACCCCTGCCGAGCTGACCGCACCGGTCGTGCAGGCACACATCGCAGACATGCTCGACCGCGGCGCCCAGGCCTCGACCGCGTTGACGCGCCAGAAGGCACTTCGGCGATACGCCGCCTGGCTGGTCGACGAAGGCGAACTCGATACCAACCCCCTAGTCGGGCTCAAGCCTCCCAAGCAGGACCGCAAGTTCACCGAGTCGCTGTCCGACGATCAACTCCGCCGACTGATCAAGGCCTGCCAGGGCAAGACGCTCCGAGACCGCCGCGACGAGGCGATCGCTCGGCTCATGATCGAGACCGGGCTGCGGGCGAATGAGGTCATCGGGTTGCAGATGGCCGACGTCGACCTCGACCGTGGTCTCGCGATCGTGCGCCGCGGCAAGGGTGGCAAGGGCCGGATGGTGCCGTTCGGGCCGCAAACCGCGGCGGCCATCGACCGATACATCCGCGTTCGACGTACACACCGCCTGTCGGACAGCGGCGAGCTGTGGGTCGGTGCCCGATCAACGAAGACATTCAAGTACTTCGGGCTCGACAAGACGATGCGGGAGCGTGCCCGGGCCGCAGGAATCGAAGGCTTTCACCTGCATCTGTTGCGGCACACTGCCGCTACCCGATGGTTACGGGCCGGCGGATCAGAGCAGGGCTTGATGGCTGTCGCGGGCTGGGCAAATCGTTCAATGCTCGATCGGTATACGGGTGCCAGCGCCGCCGAGCGGGCCGCTGACGAGGCGCGCGAGCTGAACCTGGGCGATTTATGAACGTCGATGAGTGCCAGGCGATGGCACCGTTACTGGCGGCGTTCGCCCGCGGCACCAAACGCTCGCGCCTCAGGCAGCTTCTCGTCGTGTGCCCCAACAGCCGTCACGCGCTCGCCGAAGTCTTCCCGACCCCCGAAGGCCCGTATGTGGTGTGGAAAGAGAGGACCGTCACGAGATGGGCCCGCCCAGCTGGCTCGGTTACCCCGATCGACGCAGACCCACTGGCGCATACAGGTTCGATCAAAGTTAGCTGCGCCCCGCTTGAGATCGGCGGCGTCTGACTTATCGGAGTCTGTCGCTGCACCGAGCACGCGGTCATCCGTCACGAAGATCTGATTGCGTGGATGGAGTCCGGCTGTAAGCGTGTCGTCCTCACCGCCGCGCCGTGAGCGCTGTACTGTGAGTGCGAATCGCTCGGCGCGCCGCGCGCTTTGTCAGCTTTGAGCACTGGCCAGTCCCGAAGAGGGAGGGCCAATCGTGCCCGCTGCACAGTCTTCCGAGCGACAACTCATCGCCCAAATCGCCGCCGAAGAATCGTGGGCCTGGCGGCAGGCAAAGCCTATCGATGGCGGGTGAGGGTCGACGGTGCCACACGAGACGAGTGGACCGAAATGCTATATGTGCCAACGGCTGCCGCCGGCCCGGTAATCGGATAACAGTGCTCTCCCCCCGCGGTTTCACGTGTCAATCACCCGCGGCCATCATCGCCGCGCGGATCTCGTCATAGTCGACAGCGAGATACCTCTCGGTTGTCGCGATCGAGGCGGGCCCGAGCAGCCATCGTTACGCCCGTTATGGCGTACTTGGCGATCACCGACCGGATGGTCGCCCTAGCCACAGGGAGATTCCCGATCCGAGAACAACTAGGCCCCCAACCACGGTATAGACAATTCCTGCGCCCGGGGTGCGTTCGTCTTCGATCTTCTTGTCGCGGCGTTGCTCGTAGCTCTCCTCGTGGCCACCAGTAACGCACTTATCTCCGGGAACCATCACCTTCCTGTCACACGTAACCGATACCGTGCTCTCGGTCGGTACCTTGTGGTTGACCCAGAGATAAATGCCGAAGGCGAGTATGGCCATTCCCACCATGCCCACAATTACTTGTTTCATCCTGACCAACCCCTTCTTTGCCACGACCAAGCCAGCTTAAGAAAGGCTGGGCGGAGGATCGCGTTGAATCGACGAATCAGCAGCAAATAAATCCGATCGTCAGACCCGGCCCACCGGGTTCTCATAGCCCGAGCACCGTTGCGGCGATGTTCAACGCCCGCGCCGAACCCTCGCGATCGCACCACGGCATGTTGTCGGTACCCGCAAGGACATTGCGCGCCCGATTACGCAGGAAATCGGACGCGTCGTCGCGGGTGCAGACGTCGAACGACACCGCGGCGGCGATGTTCTTCGCGTCGGCCCATGACAGGCCAGCGAACGCGCCCTCCGCGTCGAGCACCGAGCAAAAGTCTTGCAACACCGGCCCGAACGCGTCGGTGTGCAGAATGTCGACCGGCAACCGCACGATCAGCTCGAGCGCTGCCGCCTCGGGATCGCTCGGGGCCTCTGGGACGACGTACGAATTTGAGGTGGTCACACTGCTCCCCTTCAATCAGGGAGTTAGCCAGGTCCAAACTACCGTTCGCCACAGCCACGCATCCGACCTCGTTTCTACAGGTCAAGTACAACGTTTAGCTAGGTTCTACCGAACTGGTAGTTGCCGAAGGGTGCGCGCGCTGCGTCGTCGGGCATGCGCTGACCCTAGGTGTCAGGGTGGATGTTCGCTCGGACAAGCCTCGCTCAGTGTTGGATGTTCGCTCGGACAAGCCTCGCTCAGTGAGCCAGACTGAAACTCGCCCACGCCTGCCGGCGTTGCGGATTGGGGTCGTATTCGACCCGCGAGCGGTTGTCGAACACCATCACCGCGCGATCTGCGTCGTATGCCGGCCAATCGTCCCCGGGATCTCCGGTCCGGCTGAAGGCACGCCAGCGCCGCTGGATGTTCTTGCTCACCCGCACCGCCGACCGCTGGTCGCCGGCGAGTGTCAGCAGCGAGCCCAATCGGGTGCGGTAGACGTCGAAGACCGCGAGCAGCTCCATCGCGTGGGTGGCCCCGAGCCCGCTCCAGTCCAGCGTCCGCGGGGCGTAGTCATAGCGGTAGAGATACGTCGGCGCATGCCGGCTGTGGGCTTCTGCGACCCGCCATGCGGCTGACGCGAAGAACATGTCGGCACTGAGTTGCATGCACGCCTCCGGACCTGGATAGCCCGGATAGGCGGAGGTAATGCGTTCTCGCGCAGCGGGATCCACGCCGGCGAGTAGCTGCTCGATCCGCGGCTCGGTGGTGGGCAGCATCTTGAGCCACCTGGTGAACAGCCGCGACTCCTCGGCGTTATTCCCCACGATCACCGGCACCGGATGCGCGTCGCCACGCGCCATCGCCACGAACGGGTCTTGCGGCAGGTAGTCACTGTCAACGCAGGGGCCGATCGCGAACGAACCGACATTCATGTCTTGAGCAGTGCGGTCGAGAAGCTGGGCAAGCGCCTTGACGAAGCTTCGCGACGGGAGCTCCATCAACGCGGCCGCCGCGGTTGGCGGGTCGAGGCCGAGCGTGTCGGTGAATTGCCTGGCGACTTGGGCTGCGGTGTCGGCAGATACCACCATCCCGCTGGCCGGGCTCTCCGCGATCACTCCCGCGAACAATCCCCGGGCATCCGGGACTGCGAGCAGTGTGGCGACTGCGTGGCCGCCCGCGCTCTCGCCGAAGATCGTCACGCGGTCCGGGTCGCCCCCGAATGCGGCAATGTTCTCGCGCACCCACTTCAGCGCGAGAACCAGATCGCGCAGGAAGAGGTTGTCGTCGAACCGATGTTGCGCGGTCGACAGCGACGACATGTTCAAGCAGCCGAGCGCTCCGAGCCGATAGTTGGCCGACACGTAAATGCAACCCCGCCGGGCCATCGCGGCCCCATCGTAAATCGGTGTCGCGGAACTTCCGAGCATGTATCCGCCGCCGTGGACCCAGAACATGACGGGCAGTGGCTCGTCGCTCGGCGTTGCCGAGGCGACCACATTGAGCGTCAGGCAGTCTTCGCTCATCGGCTGGTACTTGTTCACGCCGATCAGCGTGTATCTGCGTTGCTGCGGCGCGCAGAACGCGAAGTCGTGGCAGTACCGCACGCCGCGCCACGGCATCGGCGGCCGGGGCGCGGCGAATCGCAGCGGGCCCACCGGCGGCCGGGCGTACGGGATCGACCGCCACCGCGTCACGCCGTCGCGCGTCGCACCTTCGACAGTTCCGCTCGAGGTGGTAACCCGAACATTGCCATCGGCCATACGTCGACGTTATCCAACCTCGAGCGTTCCGTCCGGCCGTGACGCGCCCTTCAGGTTGGACCGGCATCTCGGATTTGCCGGATACCGTGGCAGCCATGCGTCGTTGTGTCCCGCTGGTCGCCGCCGTAATGCTGCTCACATCATGCTCGCAAACGGTCACCGGCCAGGGACAGCCGTCCAAACTCACCCCGCTGCCCAGCTCGTCGCGGTCCAGTTCGTCGCGGCCCGCCACGCCGCCGCCACCGGCAGCGTCGCCCGGCCCGGGTGCACCGATCGGCGACGTCATCGCCTGGGTCGGCGCAGGCCAGCCTGCCGATGTCGCGGGTTTCCACACGGCAACCCTCGACGGCGTCTCCACCGATCTGGGCGATGACATCGCGTTCAGCTCTGCATCAGGCGATGCCAAGTGCACGACGAGCAAAGTCGACGACGGCGCGCTGGCATGCATGGTCAAGCTGACGAACCCACCGCGGCGCCCCGCCGACCTACCGTCGAACTGGGTCAGCGGCTGGGTCGATTTCGACGGGCAAACGCTGACGGTGGGCAGCCTCCACGGCGACCCCGGACCATTCATCAACGGCGCCGGGCCCGCCCTGGCCGATGGTCAAACGCTGACATTCGGCGACTTTCGGTGCCGCGGCGAAACATCCGGCCTTCTTTGCGCGAACTCTGCACACCAGTCGGCTGCTCGGCTCAGCGCGGCCGGCATCGAACCCTTCGGCTGCCTGCGCAAGGTGACGCCACCGCAGTTCGTCGGGATCCAGTTCAGCTGTTAACCGCTCCCTGCGCGGGAGGGGCCGGCCAGGACGTCCGTGAGGGCGAGGGCCATGTCGTGAAGGCCGCTCTTCAGCGGATAGGTCTTGTCGGTCGTCCAGTTCATCAGGCCCGAGAACAGCGCACCCACGACGATGTCGGCCAGAGTGTGGGGGTCGTGCTTCGCGGCGATCTCACCGGAGGCCACGCCGTCCTTCACCAGTTCGAGGAACGTTTGGTGCAGGCCGAAGCCACGCTGGAGCCCGAAGCCGGTACTTGCGAACATCTCGCCGATCATTTCGCGATAGGTGTCCCCGGACTTCACCAGCGTGGCGGCGATGTCGTCGAACACGCCGACGAGCCGCTCGATTGCCGAGCCCTCTGTGCGAGCCGACACCACGTCATGGAGGTTGAGCAGCCGCCGCTCCGCGAGCGCGCGGACCATGTCCTGGCGCGTCGGGAAGTGATTGAAGAACGTCCGGTTGGCCACGTCGGCGCGATCGCAGATGTCTCCCACGGTGGTGGCCGTAACCCCCTGCAGCAGAAAGAGATCGAACGCGGCCGACAGAATCCGGTCGCGCACCTCCTGCTTTCGCCTGTCGGCACGACCCATAGTCTCTGGATACATTGCTCTACGCTGCTGCATATCTATGCACTTTCTCCGTCACACAGGTATTCGGACACGTCCCACAGCTTCGCGGCCCTGTCGCCATCCACCGCATACGGCGCGACATTACCGGTGACCTGGCATTTCTCCAGGTAAACACACCCCACGCCGGCCAGGTCCGGGCTCACCGCCGCCCACACCTGGGTGGCCGCACCGACGTCTGGCATGGAGTAGTCGAGCCGGCGATCCGTGAATCCGCGCATCCTCGAAAAGTCCGGGCGCGACATGTGCCGCGCTAAAGACGTGGCAACCGCTCCCGGGCACACGGAATACGCACGTATGCCATCGCCGGCCAACCGCCGGTCGAGTTCCACCATATGCAGGATGTTCGCCGTCTTGGACGCGCCGTAGGCCGCGAACTTGTCGTATTCGCGGTTCACCCAATTCGGGTCGTCGAGATCGATGTCGGCGATACGGTGGCCTCCCGACGACAGGATGACTATCCGGGCGCCTTCGGCGGCGACAAGCTGCGGCATCATCAGGCGCGTCAGCAGGAAATGACCGAGATGATTGGTGGCCATGTGGGTTTCGAAGCCGTCGACAGTTCGCCCGAATGGTGCGAACATCACCCCGGCGTTGTTCATCAGCACATGCACCGCAGGTGAAATCGCCTGTATCGCATCGGCTGCGGCGCGCACACTGGCCAGTGACGTCAAGTCCAGATGCACTACGGACGTCCGCGCGCCGGCGACCTCGGCACGCAACCAGTCCTGGGTATCGGCGAGCGCGCTCGAATTACGTGCCGCCAGAATGACATATGCGCCCGCAGCGGCCAGCGCTCGCGCCGACTCACGCCCCAACCCGGATGACGCACCCGTGACCACACATGTCTTTCCGGCAAGGTCGACGCCGTCGACGACCTCCAGCGCGGTGCGACCCTCGATCATCCGCGTGACGGCGCGGCCGCCGCCTGGCCGAGGCGCCAGAGCGGCACCACCACGTCCGGATCACACTCTTCGTCGACGATCCACTTGCACATGCGCCGAATCGGCTCAATGGCGTCCTGCGGCATGGCGATTGCGACGCTGCACGCGTAACCAAGGCTGGTCAGCCGCTGCGCGCCGAACATCGGAAGGACGTCGCGGAGCTCACGCTTGAGCGACTCCGGATAGATCCCGACGGTCTGGGTGTAGGCGGTCACTGCTTGCGTGACCTTAGCGATGTTGTCGACGGGGACGATGTTGGCGACCCTGCCAGACAGCATCGTCGAGTAGTCGACGGGTTGATCGAACTGCGAGACGACGATTGCGCCCTCCTTCTGTTGACCACCGATGACACGGTAGAAATCCTCTGCCATTCGCGATGATTCGAGGTTCTCGAAGAGATCCCGATTTGGGAACATCGGCGGTGTGCTCACGAACGGCGGCAAGGCCATCAATTCTTCGTAGATCATCTCCCCCAGCTGATTCGCGTTCTGCAGACCCGCCGCGTCGGTGCCGCTGAGCACGTAGATGATCCGCGCGTTCGCGCACCCTTCCTGGTTGGCAACGCCGATGTCGACGGCGGCCCGACGGGCGACTTCCCGCATTGTCGCCGTGTCGACGAATGCTTCGGCACCGATGATCGTGGCACTGCGCTTGGGATCCAACGCGATCAGCTCAAGGCCGGGCTGGATGTAGCGGGTCACATGCTTGACCGAGGCCAATCCACCCCAGGCGACGATCTTTTCGATGTGCTGCGGCTGATAGAGAACCTCCTCGACGGCGGTGTCGCCGCCCTTCCAGTAGCCGACCACCAAGTGCTTGGTGATCGGATGGTTGGGCGCGACGTCGGCAAGTGTTCGCGCGATCGCGATCGCAGTGAGCGGGTCGTTGGAGGGCGCTTTGATGATGACGTCGGAGCGGGTGATCACTGACCGCAGAATGGTCACCGCCGACACCAGACCGCCGTTGCCCGCGGGGATGTGCAGCATCCGCGAGCCAAACGCCCGCACTCGCAACTGGCGACCGTCGTGCAATCGGTGCGGCACCCATCCGTTGAGGTAGTCCAAACCCACTTGCGTGTCCGCGATCTCGAGAATGTTCTGGCGGGTGAAAAGGGGCCGCAATACCCGGTAGCTGTTCTTCATCATCTCTGCCGGAAGGACATTCGCGATAAGAGACGCCTCGTACGCCTCTTGCATGTGAACGTTGGATTCGAAGTCCAGGGCGTCGCCGAGAGCTGTGAGAACGTCGAGGATTTCGTCGAAGGTCAGTTCATACAGGTCCGCCATCGCTGCGGGACTCTCGAGCGGCAGCCGCTCGACGTACTTGGTCATATCGGGTGCCCGAAACTCGTCGGCTCCACCACGCGTCGCGAAGGTCACGAGATCGTCGGCAATGACCTCGCCACGCAGGAAGAGCGGGACGGTGTAGCTGCTCACAACGTCACGCCTTTCATGAAGTCCACTGCCTCGTTGTGCACCTCGTGCGTAGCGGCACAGGTGATGCGGTCGTCCTCCACGCCCTGCTTTTCGCTGTAGCGCATGATGTCCTTCTCATACGCGACACTGGTTCTGCCGCAGGGGCATTCGAGGTCCCAATCGATGGTGACTTCGTCGCCAGAGATCACGCCTCCCCAATGCGCCCTCAGCAAGATGTCGTAGACGGCCGCACGCCCGGTCTGCCGGCCGGTGCGCGGCAGCGGCTCACTGGTGTTCGGGTCGAGCACAAACGGAACGACCCACGGCATCACGTGGTAGCGGCCCTCGTCGCAGGCCCAGTGGAATGTACTGGCCTCAGAGAAGCCGTAGCCAACCTGGATGCGGTCGACGCCGAGGAACTCCGTGATCACATCCATGAAATTGTCTGGCAGCACAACGCCTTTCAATCCGCCACCGGTGAGAATCGCGGAGTCCTTCGCGAATACGTCCTTGACCCCGCGTTGCAGACCGGCGTTCGCGATGTCGTACATCAGGCCGTAGGTGCCGATCATGAACACCCGCCTGCCGCGAAGCTGGTCGGTGATCCTGGCGAAGAACGCATCGAGTTCCTGCGGCTGGCGTGCCTGCATCTCGAGGAACTCGTCCTTGCGTGCGGCCAGCGCAGGGTCGATCTCCAGGCGGTGGAGCTCTCCCCGCGACGCCGCAGCCCGCATCTTCGACGCAAGGAACATCAGGTCGGTGTCGACGGCGCCGGAATACAGTGCATGGAACTTCGATTCGTCACCGCCGGTGAACCCCCGTTTGATCATGTCGGCGATGCGCAGGTGGCCCAGTTTGCCGCTGGCGAAGTTCGGCCAGATGACGTCCACGGCCGGGTTGAGCTGCGCCTCGGTCGGCTCGCTTCCGAACTCCTGGAACAGACAGATCTTCCAGAGCTGCATACCCTGCTCGGCGCCGCGCTTGTCCTTGGGAATGATCGACAGTGTGCCGGTGGTTCCACTGGACGTGATCACCTCGAGCGGAGTCTGTTCGTCGAGGCGGTCGATCCATTCGTCAATGCTGTTGCAATCATTGGTGTCAACGGCTGACAGGTCATAGCTTGTCAGCTTGTCGAGCCATTTCGTCATCAAGTCAAAGCGTTTCGCGTCGATGAGCGCCGAAGGGTACGACTTGAACGCGGTATGCGAAAAGAGCAGGGGCACAACGTCATCGAATTTGGCGACTTGGGTGATCTGCAACCGGTCCGCGAGCTTGTGCAGCATCTCGATACTCGCGTAGTGCTGTTGAAATCGCACACTCATTGCCCGGCGTTGCAGATCTTCGAGCTCACCGCGGTCGATCTCGTGCATGCGGGTATACGACCTGGCAAAGAAGCCGATCGGGTCGTCCATGAACTGAGTCAACGAGCCTGACCGTGTCTCTGTAGCACTCATGCTGACGAACATACGGGTTGTTGCACAACTATGCAAGATTATAGCTGACTGCATTTCTCGTCGATACTCACAGCCACATTGGTCACACCAGTCTCTCCGCCCAGCCGTGGAGCAGTGCCCGCATACGCGCGACTGTCAGCGACTTTCGGAAGATGGGCGGTGCGGGTAATGCGAAAGTCGCTCGAAATCGCTGAGAGACGGACACAGCGAGCTATGACCCGGCCAGTGACGGATGTGACGGATGTGAAGTCCGCCAGCGCCAGCTGTCAGCGCCAGCCGTCGGCTGCTTTCGCCGCGTGGAGCAGTGCGTCGCACAGCTCGCGTAGCTCAGATTTTGCCGCCCCTTCATCCACCGCAATCGAGACGTCCTCCGCGGCACAGCGCAGCTGATAGACACGATCGGACAGGCGCTCGGCCTCGTCGGCCGACAGGACGACGGCATCGTCCGGCAGCGTGGTTCCCTTGACAGCAGCCCGGTGTTCGTAGGCGCGCTGCCGGCACGACTGCCTGCAATACTGGCGCCGGCGGCCCATCCCGGGGTCGGCCACCTCCCGCCCGCACCAGCGGCAAGCATGGGTTCTGGAGGGCACGCCTGCAGACTCTAGACGGCCTAGGCCCCGAAGCCCGGTATCGTAGATAGTCGCGTCGCGAAGTGGCGAGGGAACTGCCAGCGTGTTTTCAGCGTTGCTTTACCTGGACCTTTAGTAGGACAACTTGCGTATATATGCAGTGAATGGAGTGATCTGACGATGGCTGATCGCGTATTGCGGGGCAGCCGCCTCGGCGCCGTGAGCTACGAGACGGACCGCAACCACGACTTGGCGCCGCGCCAAGTCGCGCGGTATCGCACCGAGAACGGCGAAGAGTTCGAGGTGCCGTTCGCCCACGACGCCGAGATTCCCGGCACCTGGCTGTGCCGCAACGGCATGGAGGGCACCCTGATCGAGGGCGATCTGCCCGAGCCCAAGAAGGTCAAGCCGCCCCGCACCCACTGGGACATGCTGCTCGAGCGCCGCAGTGTGGAGGAGCTTGACGAGCTGCTCAAAGAGCGGCTTGACATCATCCGGGCCCGCCGCCGCGGCTAACGGCGGCTAGACGGCGGTCAGGCTAGGTCCGCTGCGCCGGCGCCGCACCGCGGGCGCGGTCCATCCGCCCGCGCACGCCCCACTGCGCGACCTTGACGATCGCCTCACGGATGTTCGAGCCGCTCATTTTCGAGACGCCCAGCTCGCGGTCGACGAAAGTGATCGGCACCTCGACGACGGCGAACCCGTCGTTGATCGTGCGTCGCGTCAGGTCGATCTGAAAGCAGTATCCCTTGGACTCCACGTCGTCCAGATCGATTTTTTCCAGCACTTCCCGTCGGTACGCGCGGTAACCGGCAGTGATGTCGTTGACGTCGGTACCCAGCAGCGTCCGTGAATACCAGTTGGCCGTACGCGACAGCATCATTCGCCGGCGCGGCCAGTTGCGCACCTCCCCTCCGGGCACGTACCGCGATCCGATCGCGAGGTCCGCACCGGAGTCGACCGCGTCGAGGAGACGAGATAGCTGTTCGGGCGCGTGGCTGCCGTCCGCATCCATTTCGACGAGCACCGAATACTGGCGGGTCAGCCCCCACCCGAAGCCGGCGAGATACGCCGCCCCGAGTCCGTCCTTGGTCGTGCGATGCAGGACGTGGATCCTGTCCGGATCCTGAAGGGCCAGCTCGTCGGCGAGCTCACCGGTGCCGTCGGGGCTGCCGTCGTCGACGACGAGGATGTGAACATCGGGCCGCGCGTTGTTCACGCGGTCAACGATCAACGGCAGGTTCTCGCGCTCGTTGTATGTGGGGATGATGGCCAGTGTGCGATTACTGGGGCGCTCGCTGAATTCGTGGCCGCCGGCGGAATTTCCGGTGGTCATGGGGCTCCTTTATCCGTGCCGCGCGGCCTGAGCCGACGGGTTAACCTTCCATTCTGCAGCATGCCCGCGACAAGGGCTGCTCCCCCGACCGCGATCAACACCCACATGACCACCGGTCCCCACCGCGTGGCAGGCGTCACATCTGTTTTCAGGTGCACCTGTTTGTCCAGGTAGGCGGGCTCAAAGAAGTTCGTACGGGCCATCTCGTGGCCGTCAGGGGCAACGACGGCGCTGATTCCTGTGGTCCCCGCCACAACGGTGTATCTGTCGTGCTCGACGGCGCGGACCTTGGCGAACGCCAGTTGTTGTTCGCTCATCGCCGGTCCGAACGTCGCGTTGTTACTCGGAACGGCGAGCAGTTGGGCGCCATTGAGGACGGACTCGCGTGCCGCGCGGTCGAAGGTCACCTCCCAGCATGTGGTCACGCCCACCGGGATTCCTGCGGCGTGCACGACGCCGGTGCCCTCGACCGGTTTGAAATAGCCGGCGCGGTCCGCGTACTTGGAGAAATGCTTGAAGAAGCTGCGCATCGGCAAGTACTCGCCGAACGGCTGGACGATCTGCTTGTCGTGCCGTTCGCCGGGACCGGTGACGGGATCCCACACGATCACCGTGTTCGTCGAGACCGGGTTGTCCAGGCTGAACTCGGGTGCCTGCATCACCGCACCGACCAGGATCGGCGCGCCGATCACCTTTGCAGCAGTCGAAATCTCTTGTGCCGCATCCGCGTTGCGTAGCGGATCGATGTCAGAGGAGTTCTCCGGCCAGAGGACCAGCTGGGGTTGCGGTGCGCGTCCCGCCCGCACCTCGTCGGCGAGGTGGACAGTTTCGCGAACGTGGTAGTCCAGCACCGCGCGGCGCTGGGCGTTGAAGTCCAGGCCGAGTCGCGGCACGTTGCCTTGAATTGCGGCCACGGTGATCAGCGGATCGCTTCCTGCACCGGAGCCGGACTGTCTCACGCCCGGCCATTCGCCCGCGATCGCGAACAGCACCGCGCAGATGCACACTCCGGGCAGGATGACGCTCGGCGGCGAGTCGGATCGCCGCCGCCAGCAGCCAATAAGCGCAAGTGTCAACGCCGTGAAGCTGAACCCGACGAGCGTGACGGCGAACGACAGTAGCGGTACGCCACCGAGTCGCACGATCGGCAGCATCGGACCACTGGTCTGCCCGAACGCAACGACTCCCCAAGGGAATCCGCCGAAAGGCACTGTGCACTTCAGCCATTCGGCGGCCACCCACAACGCGGCAAACCAGATCGGCCAGCCGGGCAGTCGCCTCACGACGACAGCGCCGGCGCCGAAGAAGCCGGGGAAGCACGCACTCATTGCGGACAGTGCCAGCCACGGGATCGGCCCTACGAGCTCACCCGTCCACGGCAGGAGCGGGACGTAGAAGGCAAAGCCGAAGAGAAAGCCGTAGCCGAATCCCCCTGCCACTGTGGTGGATTCACGCAGTAACACCCATGCCAGAACGGCGAAGGCGACGATCGCGCAGTACCACCAGCCGAACGGCGGGAAGCTGACCAGAAGCAGAAGGCCGGCCACGATCGTCGCGACCAGCTCAGCTGTGCGGTCGAGCACCCCGCGTCCGAGCCTGCGAATCCAGGCGGGGACCTTCGGCGCAGCCGACTTGTCGGCGGCCACCTCTTCGGTGGGTGCATCGGGTTCTGCAGCGCTGTGGCGTCCGGTGTGTTCGGTGGCCGCGTCAGCCATGAATCACCTCGCCGCGGTGGACGGTGCGAATGCATTGCGGCAGCGCATCATCGGGATCCAGCCGCGGCAGCAAGGGCACCCGCGACCTCGGATCGGTGGACCATCGCTGCACCGCGGCGGCCGGCGCGGTCACTGCCAGCTGCCCGGTGTCCCACAGGGCATACGACGCGGGCGCGCCCGGGACCAGGGTGCCCGTCACGCCGTCGCGCACCCCGGCGGCCCGCCAGCCGCCCCGGGTGGCCGCGGCGAACGCGGCGCGCGGCGAGACTGCACTGCCCTCGGTGCGATGCTGCGCGGCGGCACGCACGGTCGTCCATGGGTTCATGCTGGTCACTGGGGTGTCGGAGCCGAAGGCTAGGGGCACGCCTTCGGATGCTAACAGCGCCAGCTGGTTGAGCTTGCGGCCTCGTTCGGCCCCCAGCCGCTGCACGTACATGCCGCACGGGCCGCCCCACATCGCGTCGAAGTTCGGTTGCACGCTGGCGATCACGCCCCACGACCCAAGCCGGGCGGCATCGTCGGCCGTGATCATCTCCAGATGCTCGAGTCGGTGTCCGCAGCGCGCCACCGCGGCAACCCCGAACCGGTCGACGACGGTGGCGAACGCGTCGACGACTGCGGAGACGGCGGCGTCGCCGATCACGTGGAAACCCGCGGGCACACCGGCCTCCGTGCACGCCCACACGTGGGCGCCGATCAGGTCCGGCTCCAGGTAGCGATTCCCGCAATGGCCGGCATCGGCGTACGGCTCGGCGAGCCACGCGGTGTGGGAGCCCAGCGCTCCGTCGACGAACAGGTCGCCCGCGAGCCCGCGCGCCTGCGTCTGGTCGAGAAGTGCCCGTGCCTCGTCGGCCGTTGTCACCGCCTCGCCCCAGTACCCGACCACGTCGACCCCGTGGTCGGTGTCGCGCAGCTCCGCCCAGTCGGCCAAGCCGCCGATGTCGGGCCCGGCGCACTCGTGGACGGCGACGATGCCCAACGACGCCGCGGCGTCGAGAGCGACGCGACGGGCCGCGGCGCGCTGTCCTGGCGTGAGCAGATCCCGGACCAGGGCTCGCACATCGTGGTGCGCGTCGGCGGTCAGCGGGTTCTGGGGATGAAATCCGGGGCGGTCCGCGAGATCAGGGCTTAGCGTTCGCAGAGCGGATGACGCCGCCGCGGAGTGAACGTCCACCCGTGCCAGGTAAGCGGGCCTGCGCCCGACGGCGGCGTCGACGTCGTCGGTGGCCGGAGCCACCGCCTGCGGCCATCCGGATTCGTCCCACCCGTGCGCCCACAACGGGCCCTCCGGATGCGCACGGGCGTACTCGGCAAGCAGCGCAAGACAGTGGTCCAGGGAGCGGGCGGGACGCAGATCGAGGCCGGTGAGCGTCAAACCGGTGCCAGTGATGTGGACGTGACTGTCGACGAACGCCGGCGCGACGAACGCGCCCTCTGCATCGATGATCTCGGCGTCGGGAAACTGCGCGCGTCCGACGTCGTCGCTACCGAGCCACGCGACGACTCCGTCGCGGACGGCCATCGCGGTGGCGTCGGGGTGGGTCGGGCTGGATACCCGCGCCCGGACCAGCAGCGTCGTCACCGCACAGACGCTATGACGGGGCGCGTGGCAGGGCAGGCGGTTCGACGTCGACGACGTCAATCACCTCGCCGTCGATGTAATCGCGCCGCCGGGTCGCCATCACGGGGATCCGCCGCGCGGCAAGCATCGCGACCAGCGGACGGGCGGCGGCTCGCGTGGGCGGCAACAGCAGCAACACACCCAACGCGCTGGTGACGATCCCGGGGACGACAACGAGCACGGTCCCGAGCGCGATCAGCGCACTGTCGGTAATGGCGCCCTGTGGACTGTCGAAGCCGGCCCTCATCCGCCGGACCTGCCGCTTGAGCTGGGATCCCGCCAGCGCGATTCCCAGGGCGAACGTCGCGAGCAGCACGAGCAGCGTCCACCCCAGGCCGACCGCCCATGTCAGGGCGACGATCGCCGCCATCTCGACGACGACGTACACCAGGAACCAGCGGA
>NZ_JAVHWM010000038.1:0-21911 GCF_032159765.1 Mycobacterium sp.
CTCGCTCGGACAAGCCTCGCTCGGCGGTGTCCGTCACGCTGCGCGAGCTCGCCGAATGCATCGGCGTCGAGCGCGATGGTGATGCCGCTATCGACGTCTCGGGTGTGACTCTGCGCGCGCAGGACACTTTGCCCGGCGATCTGTTCGCGGCGCTGCCGGGAGCCAACGTGCACGGCGCGGCGTTCGCCGCCGACGCGGTAACGCGCGGCGCCGTCGCGATTCTCACCGATCCTGCGGGGGCGGCCGGGCTCTCGGTCGACGTCCCTGTGCTAGTCCACCCTGCGCCGCGGTCGGTGCTGGGTACCGCGGCGGCTCTGGTCTACGGTGACCCGTCGGGCAAGATCGCGGTCGTCGGCGTCACCGGCACCTCGGGCAAAACCACGACCACCTATCTCATGGAGGCGGGGTTGCGCGCCGCAGGCAGGCACCCGGGTTTGGTCGGCACCGTCGGGATCCGGATCGACGGCGCCGACTTGACTAGCGCCCTGACCACTCCCGAAGCGCCCCAACTGCAGGCGCTGTTGGCCGCGATGGCGCAGCAGCGCGTCGATACCGTGGCGATGGAGGTGTCCAGTCACGCGATCGCGCTGGGGCGTGTCGACGGTGTGCGGTTCACGGCCGCCGGGTTCACCAATCTGTCGCGCGACCATCTGGATTTCCATGCCTCGATGGAAGATTACTTCGACACCAAAGCCCGGCTGTTCGACGCGGACTCGCCGCTGAGCGCGGATATCGCCGTTATATGTGTCGACGACGATGCCGGGCGTCAGATGGCAGCGCGCGCAGTCGATCCCGTGACAGTCAGCGCCACGGGTGACGTCGCCGACTGGCGTGCGATCGACGTCCGGCAGACTTCACGCGGCGGCCAGGCGTTCGTGGCCGTGGATCCCAGCGGCGCGCGCCACGACATCGCGATTCCCCTGCCTGGCGTATACAACGTCGCGAATGCCCTTCTGGCGCTTGCCCTTCTGCAGGCGGTCGGCGTCACGCCAGAGGAGGCGGCGCCAGGACTGGCCGGTGCACAGGTCCCCGGTCGCATGGAGTCCGTCGACCGCGGGCAAGGCTTCCTCGCAGTCGTGGATTACGCCCACAAGCCCGGTGCGCTGGAATCGGTGCTGACGACGTTGCGACAGCAGACGAGCGGGCAGCTTGCGGTCGTGTTCGGCGCAGGCGGCGACCGCGACCCCGGCAAGCGAAAGCCCATGGGCCGCATTGCCGCCGAGCTGGCCGACCTCGTGGTGGTCACCGACGACAACTCCCGCAGCGAGGATCCGGCTGCGATTCGCGGGGCAATCCTGGCCGGTGCACGTGAAGCCGGGGGGCGTGCACAACTGCTGGAGATCGGTGACCGGCGCGCGGCGATCGCCCATGCGGTCAGGTGGGCACGGCCCGGTGACGCCGTGCTTATCGCCGGGAAGGGCCACGAAACCGGACAGACCGCCCATGGCGAAACCCGTCCGTTCGACGACCGCGATGAGTTGGCTGCCGCGCTGTACGCGATAACCTCCACCGCGTGATCGCGTTGACCGTCGCGCAGATCGCCGAGATCGTCGGCGGGCGCCTGGCTGACGTGTCCGAAGCCGATGCGGCGCGGCTGCAGGTCACGGGCGCCGTCGAATTCGACTCACGCAAGATCACGCCGGGCGGGCTCTTCCTCGCGTTACCCGGAGCCCGGGCCGACGGACACGACCATGCCGCATCGGCCGTCGCCGCCGGAGCGGTCGCGGTGCTCGCCGCGCGTGGAGTCGGGGTGCCCGCTGTGGTCGTCGAACCGCTGGGGCCGTCCAGTTCGGGTGCCAGTGTGCTGGAACACGACGCAGACGGGTCGGGCGCCGCGGTGCTCGCCGCGTTGGCCAAGCTGGCGTCGTTCGTCGCGGCCGAACTCGTCGCGGGCGGACTGACGATCGTCGGTGTGACAGGCTCGTCGGGCAAGACGTCGACGAAGGACCTGCTCGCCGCCGTGCTCGCGCCGCTCGGAGAGGTGGTTGCGCCCCCGGGGTCGTTCAACAACGAACTGGGCCACCCCTGGACGGTGCTGCGCGCCACACCAGACACCGATTTCCTGGTGCTGGAGATGTCGGCGCGCCACCCGGGCAACATCGCCGAACTCGCGGCGATCGCGCCGCCTTCGGTCGCGGTCGTGCTCAACGTCGGCACCGCGCATCTCGGCGAATTCGGCTCCCGAGAAGCTATCGCCGCGACCAAATCTGAACTGCCGCAAGCAGTTCCGCCATCAGGTGTCGTCATCCTCAACGTCGACGACGCCGCGGTGGCTGCGATGTCCGCCGTGACGGCCGCGCGGGTGGTGCGTGTCAGCCGCCAATCACCGGCCGACGTGTGGGCCGATCACGTGCAGCTCGACGGGCTGGCGCGCCCGAGCTTCGTGCTGCACGCCGGCGACGACGAGGTGCGGGTGACGCTCGCGGTGCACGGCGAACATCACGTCTCGAACGCGTTGTGCGCGGCGGCCGTCGCCCTCGAATGCGGCGCGAGCCTGTCACAGGTGGCTGACGCGCTGGCAGGCGCGGGTCCGGCGTCGGCGCGCCGCATGGCGGTGACCATCCGCTCCGACGGGGTGACAGTGATCAACGACGCCTACAACGCGAACCCCGATTCGATGCGGGCCGGCCTACAGGCGCTGGCCTGGATGGCCGCCGAGGGCGGGCGGCGCGGCTGGGCCGTGCTCGGTGAGATGGCTGAGCTCGGCGACGACGCGATTTCCGAGCATGATCGCATCGGTCGGCTGGCGGTGCGATTAGATGTCTCTCGACTCGTCGTCGTCGGAACCGGGAGGTCGATGCACGCCATGCATCACGGAGCGGTCATGGAGGGATTCTGGGGAGGCCCAGAAAACGCTCAGGCCACCCTGGTCGACGACGCCGACGCTGCGCTGGCATTACTGCGCGACGAGCTGGAGCCTGGTGACGTCGTCCTGGTCAAGGCGTCCAATGCGGCAGGACTGGGCACGATGGCCGACGCACTGGCGAGCGGGCACTGAACGCATGAGGCAGATACTCATCGCCGTCGGCATCGCCCTGGCGGTCTCGATCCTGCTGACCCCGGCACTGATCACCCTGTTCAACCGGCAGGGGTTCGGGCAAGAGATCCGCTCAGACGGGCCGCCGACCCACAAGCACAAGCGCGGCACGCCGTCGATGGGTGGTGTCGCGATCGTCGCCGGTATCTGGGCCGGGTATCTGGGCACTCACCTGGTGGGCATCGTGCTCGACGGGCGCGGGCCGTCGGCGTCGGGCGTGCTGGTGCTGGGGCTGGCCACCGCGCTCGGCGCCGTCGGGTTCGTCGATGACCTGATCAAGGTCCGCAAATCGCGCAACCTCGGCCTGAACAAGACCACCAAGGCCGTCGGCCAGGTGCTCGCCGCAGTGGTGTTCGGCGTGCTGGTCCTGCGATTCCCCAATGTCGACGGCTTGACCCCGGCAAGCGCGCAGCTGTCCTACGTCCGCGAGATCGCGACGGTGACGCTGCCGACGTGGCTGTTCGTGCTGTTCTGCGTCGTCGTCATCAGCGCATGGTCGAACGCGGTGAACTTCACCGACGGCCTCGACGGCCTGGCCGCCGGCTGCATGGCCATGGTCACCGCCGCATACGTGATCATCACGTTTTGGCAGTACCGCAACGATTGCCTGGCCGTCGGTGCGAAACCCGCCTGCTATTTCGTGCGCGATCCGCTGGACCTCGCGCTGGTGGCCGCCGCCACCACCGGAGCGTGCATCGGGTTTTTGTGGTGGAACGCCGCACCGGCGAAGATCTTCATGGGCGACACCGGATCGCTCGCGCTGGGCGGCATCATCGCGGGATTGTCCATCACCAGCCGCACGGAGATCCTCGCCGTCGTGCTCGGTGCGCTCTTCGTCGCCGAGATCACCTCGGTGGTGGTGCAGATCATCGCGTTCCGCACGACTGGGCGCCGGGTGTTCCGGATGGCGCCGTTCCACCATCATTTCGAGCTCGTCGGCTGGGCCGAGACCACAGTGATCATCAGGTTCTGGCTGCTGACCGCGATCGCGTGCGGGCTGGGGGTGGCGCTGTTCTATGGCGAATGGCTCACCGCCGCAGGTGGCTGACGTGGGTTTGGAACAACTCAGGAGTGCGCGGGTGCTCGTCGCCGGCGCGCGCGTCACGGGCAAAGCGATCGTCGCCGCGATCGCGCCCCTGTGCCCGGAAGTGACCATCTGCGACGACGATCCGGCGGCCTTGGACGGGCATGCGTCGGCGATGACGACCACCGAGGCGGCCACCCGGATCGCCACGTTCGACCTCGTGATCGCCAGCCCCGGGTTCGCGCCGACGACGCCGGTGCTGGCCGCGGCCCAGGCTACCGGCGTGCCCATCTGGGGCGACGTCGAGCTGGCGTGGCGACTGGACGCCTCCGGGCACTTCGGCCCGCCCAGACGCTGGCTGGTGGTGACCGGCACCAACGGCAAGACCACAACGACGACGATGCTGCACGAGATACTGGTCGCCGCCGGACTGCGCAGCGTGCTGTGCGGAAACATCGGCATTCCGGTCGTCGACGCCTTGAGCGGGCCCGCTGAGCTATTGGCCGTCGAGTTGTCCAGCTTCCAACTGCACTGGGCCCCGTCGTTGCGGCCCGAGGCCGGCGCAGTCCTCAACGTCGCGGAAGACCATCTGGACTGGCACGGATCCTTCGCCCACTACACCGCGGCCAAGGCCCGTGCGCTGCGCGGTCGGGTGGCGATCGCCGGAGTCGACGACCCGATTGCCGCCCGGATGTTGGCCGACGCCACCGCGCCCGTGCGCGTGGGCTTTCGTTTCGGCGAGCCCGGACCGGGGGAGCTGGGAGTGCGCGACGGCATGCTGGTCGATCGCGCGTTCGCGCCAGAGCTGGCGCTGGCCCCCGTCGCGGGGATCCCCGTACCAGGGCCGATCGGCGTGCTCAACGCTCTCGGCGCGTCGGCGCTGTCCCGCGCGGTCGACGTGGCTTCGGGCGCCATCGCCGACGCGCTCTCGTCGTTTCGGCCGGCTCCGCATCGCGCGCACGTGGTGGACGTCGTCGGCGGGGTCGCCTACGTCGACGACTCCAAGGCCACGAACCCGCACGCCGCTGCGGCCTCGATTTCGGCGTATCCAAGGGTGATCTGGATCGCCGGCGGGATGCTCAAGGGCGCGTCGGTGGACGAACTGGTTCGCCAGCACGCAAACAGGCTGGTCGCCGCGGTGCTGGTGGGTACCGACCGCGCAGTGGTTGCCAACGCGTTATCGCGACACGCCCCGGATGTGCCCGTCGTCGAGGTCGCTGCGGGGGACGATGCTGTGGTGCAAGGGGCCAGTGGGATTCAAGAGACTGTTGTGACTGATGTGACCTCTGGTGATCAGGTGATGGCCAAGGTGGTCGAGGTGGCCCGGCGGTTGGCGCGCCCGGGCGACACCGTGTTGCTGGCTCCCGCAGGAGCCTCGTTCGACCAGTTCACCGGGTACTCCCACCGGGGCGATGCGTTTGCCGCCGCAGTCCGCGAAATCTCCCGGTAGCCGGCCGATGCGCAAGACGTTCGCCCGGCTGTTCGGCCGGGTCGAGAGCCCGGCTGACGAGCAACAGGACACCGCGGCGCCCGCGAAGCCACCGTCGAGAGTGGGCGCGTGGCTGGGACGCCCGATGACCTCGTTCCACCTGGTGATCGCCGTCGTCGCCCTGCTGACCTCGCTCGGGCTGATCATGGTGCTCTCGGCATCCGGCGTGCGGTCCTACGACGACGACGGTTCGGCATGGGTGATCTTCGGCAGGCAGGTGCTCTGGACGGTCATCGGTCTGGTCGGCTTCTACATCGCGCTACGCGTGCCGGTGCGCGTGATGCGCAAGACGGCGTCGTTCACGTTCGCCTTGACCATCGTCATGCTCGTGCTCGTGCTGGTTCCAGGAATCGGCAAGGAGGCCAACGGATCTCGAGGCTGGTTTGTTGTCGCTGGGTTCTCGATGCAGCCGTCGGAGCTGGCCAAGATCGCGTTTGCGATCTGGGGCGCGCATCTGCTGGCCGCCCGCCGGATGGAGCGGGCGTCGTTGCGCGAGATGCTGGTCCCGCTGGTGCCGGCGGCGGTGGTCGCGCTCGCGCTGATCGTCGCGCAGCCCGACCTCGGGCAGACGGTCTCGCTGGCGATCATCCTGCTCGCGCTGCTGTGGTACGGCGGCCTGCCGCTGCGGGTCTTTGTCAGCTCTCTTGTCGCCTCGATCGGTGCGGCGGCCATCCTCGCGGTCTCCGCGGGCTACCGATCCGACCGGGTGCAATCCTGGCTGGACCCGGGCGCCGACGCCCAGGGGTCCGGTTACCAGGCGCGGCAGGCCAAGTTCGCGCTGGCCAACGGCGGGGTGTTCGGCGACGGGCTGGGTCAGGGCACCGCGAAGTGGAACTACCTGCCCAACGCGCACAACGACTTCATCTTCGCGATCATCGGCGAGGAGCTCGGTTTCGTGGGCGCATTCGGCTTGTTGTGCCTTTTCGGCCTGTTCGCCTATACCGGCATGAGGGTGGCCCGCCGCTCGGCCGATCCTTTCCTGCGCCTGCTCACGGCTACCGCGACGATGTGGGTGCTGGGTCAGGTGTTCATCAATGTCGGGTATGTGATCGGACTGCTTCCCGTCACGGGGCTGCAGTTGCCGCTGATCTCTGCCGGTGGAACATCCACGGCGACAACACTTTTCATTATCGGGATGATCGCAAATGCCGCGCGGCACGAACCCGAGGCCGTGGCTGCGCTGCGCGCTGGCCGCGATGACCGGGTGAACCGGTTGCTGCGACTGGCGGTTCCGCAACCCTATGTGCCGTCGCGCACCGAGGCGCTGCGCGACCGGCTGCGGTCAAAGCCCAGCCCGCAGAAGCCGCCGCAGACCCTCACCGCGAAACGCGCCCGCGATTCAGGGCATCATAGAGTCGGCCAGAGCCAAGGCCGTCCGCGTCGCACCGGCCGGGATGCGAGGTCGCGTGCGTTGGAGCGACAGGCGCGATGAGCAAAGGATGTAGCTACGGGTGATGGGGCAGGAGCAGGCCGTCTCCGTCGTGCTCGCTGGCGGCGGCACGGCCGGCCATGTCGAGCCCGCGATGGCGGTCGCCGACGCGCTGAGGTCCCTCGATCCCACGGTGCGGATCACCGCGCTGGGCACCGCACGCGGGCTTGAGACCCGTCTCGTGCCGGAGCGCGGATACCACCTGGAGCTGATCACGCCGGTGCCATTGCCGCGCAAGCCAAACCGCGACCTGATGCGCCTTCCGCTGCGCGTGCGCAAGGCGGTGCGTGAGACACGCGCGGTGCTCGACAAGGTCGACGCCGACGTGATCGTCGGCTTCGGCGGCTATGTCGCGCTGCCCGCCTACCTGGCCGCCGGCAGGGGATTGCGCCGCAGGCGACGCGTCCCCGTGGTGATCCACGAGGCCAATGCCAGTGCCGGGCTGGCCAACCGGGTGGGCGCGCGCTGGGCCCAGCGTGTGTTGTCGGCGGTGCCAGACTCGGGGCTGCGCGATGCCGAGGTCGTCGGTGTACCGGTCCGCGCGGCGATCACCGGGCTGGACCGGATGGCGGTGCGCGCCGCGGCCCGCAGGCATTTCGGCTTCGACGACGACGCGCGCGTGCTGCTGGTGTTCGGCGGATCGCAAGGCGCGGTGTCGATCAACGACGCCGTCTCGGCGGCAGCAAAACACCTTGCTGCCGGCGGCATTTCGGTTCTGCACGCGCACGGCCGCAAGAACACTCTGGCGCTACCCGAGCGAAGTGAGCACGACCCTCCGTACGTCGCGGTGCCGTATCTGGCCGAGATGGACCTCGCGTACGCAGCCGCCGATCTGGCCATCTGCCGCTCAGGTGCGATGACCGTGGCCGAGGTGTCCGCCGTCGGCTTGCCCGCCGTCTACGTGCCCTTGCCGATTGGTAACGGCGAGCAACGGCTCAATGCACTGCCGGTGGTCGATGCGGGCGGCGGGCTGCTGGTGGCCGACCGCGACCTCACACCCGACTACGTGGCGCAGACGGTGATCACCCTGCTCACCGACGCGCCGAGGCTCGCGGCGATGACGGCTGCCGCCGCGCTGGTCGGCCATCGGGACGCGGCCGAGCGGGTGGCGCGGGTGGCGTTGGACGTGGCGCGACTTGGGAGGCGGGACTGAGACGTCATGACTAATCCCGCGCTTCCACCGGAGCTCCGCCGGGTGCACATGGTGGGCATCGGCGGCGCAGGCATGTCAGGCATCGCCCGCATCCTGCTCGACCGGGGTGGGCTCGTCTCCGGGTCCGACGCGAAGGAGTCGCGCGCCGTGTTGGCGCTGCGGGCCCGGGGGGCTGATATCCGCATCGGGCACGACCCGTCGTCTCTGGATCTGCTTCCCGGCGGCCCGACATCCGTGATCACCACGCACGCCGCGATCCCCAAGACCAATCCCGAGCTCGTCGAGGCCGGGCGCCGCGGCATCCCGGTGATGCTGCGGCCGAGGGTGCTGGCGATGCTGATGTCGGGTCACCGGACCGTGATGGTCACCGGGACCCACGGCAAGACATCGACGACGTCGATGCTGATCGTGGCGCTGCAGCATTGCGGTCTCGACCCGTCGTTCGCGGTGGGCGGCGACCTGGGGGAGGCGGGCACCAACGCGCATCACGGCAGCGGCGATTATTTCGTCGCGGAGGCCGACGAAAGCGACGGGTCACTGCTCGAGTACACGCCCGACGTCGCTGTGGTGACGAATATCGAGGCGGACCATCTCGACTTCTTCGGCAGTGCCGAGGCCTACACCGCGGTGTTCGACGACTTCGCCTCGCGCCTGACCGCCGACGGCGCGCTCGTGGTCTGCGTCGACGACCCGGGTGCCGCAGCGCTCGCGGAACGTGCGGCCGCGCTCGGGGTGCGGGTGCTGCGCTACGGGAGCGTCCAGGACGCCGAGCTGGCCGGGCGGCTTCTCAGCTGGGAACAACAGGGCACGGGCGCCGTCGCGCAGGTCCAGCTCGCCGGCGAGGAGCTACCGCGCGTCATGCGGCTGTCGGTGCCGGGCCAGCACATGGCGCTCAACGCATTGGGCGCGCTGTTGGGAGCGATCGAGGCGGGCGCCCAACCGGAATGCGTGCTCGACGGACTGGCCGGATTCGAGGGGGTGCGGCGACGTTTCGACCTCGTCGGCGTGACCGACTCGGTGCGGGTGTACGACGACTACGCCCACCACCCGACCGAGGTGCGCGCCACGCTGGCGGCGGTGCGCACGCTGGTCGAGCAGGCTGCCGAACCCGGCGGCCGGGTGATTGCCGTGTTCCAGCCCCACTTGTACACGCGCACAGAGCTTTTCGCGCGCGCCTTCGGTACCGCGCTTGACGGCGCTGACGTGGTGTTCGTGCTCGACGTCTACGCCGCGCGCGAGCAGCCTATCGCCGGCGTGAGCGGCGCGATCGTCGCCGAGCACGTCGGCGTTCCGGTGAGTTATGTGCCGGACTTCTCCGCGGTGGCCGATCTGGTGGCCGATGCCGCGTTGGCCGGCGACGTCGTCATCACGATGGGTGCCGGCGATGTGACGATGCTCGGCCCCGAGATCCTACGGGCGTTGCAGGTGAAGGCGAACCGCGCTGCACCGGGCCGGTCCGGGGTGGTGCAGCGATGACCGAGCCAACCGGGGCGAGCGAAGCGACGGGAAGAACATTGCCGGGCGAAGTCTCCGAAGAGGCCGAAGGCGCCGAGGAATTCGAGGGTCCGCGGCGCAAGGCCCGCCGCGAGCGCGAGGAGCGCCGCGCGGCCGAGGCGCGCGCACGTGCGATCGAGGAGGCGCGCCGCGAGGCCAAGCGTAAGGTGACCGCCACCTCGACGGCGACGAAACCTGTTGGCAGAGGCGCCGTTCGCGGCCTGAGGGTATTGGTTTGGGGTTTGGTGGCCATCGTGGTCACCGTCGGGCTGGGCCTGGTGCTCTACTTCACCCCGCTGATGTCGGTGCGCAACTTCGTGGTCGACGGCCTGCGGGTACTGCCGCAGGACGAGGTCGTCGCCGCGGCGAATGTGCGCACCGGCACTCCGCTCCTGCAGGTCGACACCAACAAGGTCGCCGACCGGGTCGCGGCGATCCGCCGGGTGGCCTCGGTGCGAGTTCAGCGCGAATATCCGTCGACGCTGCGCGTCACGGTGGTCGAGCGAATTGCGGTGGCGGTGAAGGATTTTCCTGACGGTTCGCATCAGTTCGACCGGGACGGCGTCGATTTCGCCACCGGGCCGCCTCCGCCGGGGGTGCCCTATCTCGACGTCGAGAACCCCGGGCCGAGCGATCCGCCGACCAAGGCGGCGCTACAGGTGCTTGTCGCATTGCACCCTGACGTGACAGTTCAGCTCGCCCGGATCGCCGCGCCCTCGCTGGCGTCGATCACGCTGACGCTCAAGGACGGTCGCGTGGTGGTGTGGGGGACTACCGACCGGACAGAGGAAAAGGCGGAGACGCTCGCGGCGCTGCTGACCCGGCCCGGTCACACCTATGACGTGTCGAGCCCGGACCTGCCGACCGTCAAATGAAGAATCTCCGCAAATAAACTCCGCCGACACGGCGCGCCTGCATCGATACCGACATCGGTCCACTTACCGTTCGGGATGCGCGGAACTACTTGACATAACTCTAAGCCTAAGGTTGAGGTTGAGGGTTTAGGTGAAAGGGCGACCACTGATGAGCGCTTGCGCGAAGAAGAGGCGGCGATGACCCCCCCGCACAACTACCTGGCCGTCATCAAAGTTGTCGGCATCGGCGGTGGCGGCGTGAACGCCGTCAACCGGATGATCGAACAAGGGCTCAAAGGCGTGGAGTTCATCGCCATCAACACCGACGCGCAGGCGTTGCTGATGAGCGATGCGGATGTCAAGCTCGACGTCGGCCGCGACTCCACGCGTGGACTCGGCGCCGGCGCCGACCCCGAAGTGGGCCGCAAGGCCGCCGAGGACGCCAAGGACGAGATCGAAGAGTTGCTGAGGGGCGCCGACATGGTGTTCGTCACCGCGGGCGAAGGCGGCGGAACCGGCACCGGCGGCGCGCCGGTGGTGGCCAGCATCGCCCGCAAACTCGGCGCGCTGACCGTCGGCGTCGTCACCCGGCCGTTCTCCTTCGAGGGCAAGCGGCGCGGCACGCAGGCCGAGGGCGGCATCACCTCCCTGCGCGAGAGCTGCGACACGCTGATCGTGATCCCCAACGACCGGCTGCTGCAGATGGGAGACGCGCAGGTGTCATTGATGGACGCGTTCCGCAGCGCCGACGAGGTGTTGCTCAACGGCGTCCAGGGCATCACCGACCTGATCACCACGCCGGGCCTGATCAACGTCGACTTCGCCGACGTGAAGGGCGTCATGAGCGGGGCGGGCACCGCGCTGATGGGGATCGGCGCGGCTCGCGGCGACGGGCGTGCGCTGAAAGCCGCTGAGATAGCGATCAATTCGCCGTTGCTGGAGGCGTCGATGGAGGGCGCGCAGGGCGTGTTGCTCTCGGTCGCCGGCGGCAGCGACCTCGGCCTGTTCGAGATCAACGAGGCCGCGTCGCTGGTGCAGGAGGCCGCACATCCCGACGCGAACATCATCTTCGGGACCGTGATCGACGACTCGCTGGGCGACGAGGTGCGGGTCACGGTGATCGCCGCAGGCTTCGATGCCAGCAGCGCCCGCAGCAAGCCGATGGTCGGCGCCGGCGCCAAGGTCGCGGCGGGTGCTTCGGGCAAGGTGACCTCGACGCTGTTCGAACCGGCCGACCCGGCAACCGTTCCCGGGCACACGAACGGCGCGACCGTGCGCATCGGCGGTGACGGCACCGATGACGACGACGTCGACGTGCCGCCGTTCATGCGCCGCTAGCGGGGCCCGATACTAAAGAGCGTGACCGTTCGGGTGAGGCGCGTGACCACCACCCGCGCCGGTGGGGTGTCCAAGCCTCCTTTCGACACCTTCAATCTCGGCGACCACGTCGGCGACGAACCCGAGGCGGTGGCGGCGAATCGCAAGCGCCTTGCCGCTGCGGTCGGGCTCGACGATGACAGGCTGATCTGGATGAGCCAGGTGCACGGCGACCGCATCGAGCGGATTGATGCACCGCGCGACACCCCGGTCGCCGATACCGACGGCCTCGTCACGACGACGCCGCGTCTTGCACTCGCGGTGGTCACGGCGGACTGCGTGCCGGTTCTGATGGCGGATGCGCGCGCAGGGGTCGTGGCCGCGGTGCATGCCGGGCGGGTCGGTGCCCAGCACGGGGTCGTGGTGCGCGCGCTGGAAGCCATGCAGGACGCCGGTGCCCACATCGACGACGTGTCGGTGCTGCTCGGGCCAGCGGTCAGCGGTGCCAACTACGAGGTCCCGGAGGAGATGGCCGCAGAGGTGGACGCCGCCCTTCCCGGCAGCCGCACCGTCAGCGCCAAGGGCACCCCCGCGTTGGATCTGCGCGCCGGGATCGCTGGCCAATTAAGCAGTTTGGGTGTGAAGGCGATCGATGTGGACCCGCGGTGCACCGTCGCCGATCCGAGACTGTTCAGTCATCGCAGAGACGCTCCGACGGGCAGGCTGGCGTCGCTCATATGGATGGAGTGAACGACCGGCGAACCGAATTGGCGAAGGGCCTGGCGTCGGTCCGAAGCCGGATCGAGGCAGCGGCGGCCGCGGCCGGCCGCAATGGCGGCGAAATTGAACTTCTGCCCGTGACGAAATTCTTTCCGGCGTCCGACGTGGCGATTTTGAGCGGCCTCGGCTGCCGTTCTTTTGGGGAATCTCGCGAGCAAGAGGCCGCCGCCAAATCCGTTGAGGTGGCAAACCTCATTAGTGAATCCCCGCGCTGGCATATGGTCGGTCAGATCCAGCGGAACAAGGCGCGGTCAATTGTGCGGTGGGCGTACGCGGTTCATTCCGTCAGCAGCCCCAAAGTGGTTGCGGCGCTGGACCGCGCTGCTGCCGCCGCGCTGGACGCGGGCGAACGTCACGAGCCGCTGCGGGTGTACGTGCAGCTCAGCCTCGACGGGGACGTTTCGCGCGGCGGAGTCGACGTGCGCTCGTCCGGCGTGGTCGACGACGTGTGTGGCCAGGTCGCCTCGGCCGGTGGCCTGCGGCTCGTGGGCCTGATGGCCATTCCGCCACTTGACGCCGACCCCGGTCGCGCGTTCGCACGGCTGGCCGACGAGCACCGGCGGGTGCTGCGGGCATACCCGGAGGCGACCGGCCTTTCCGCCGGAATGTCAGACGACCTGGAAGAAGCGGTCAAATATGGGTCGACCTGTGTGCGTGTCGGTACCGCGCTCTTGGGCAAACGACCGCTAACGTCACCTTCAGTAGTCACTCCTGTCACATCTTCATCACCGAAGGGCGATCGATGAGCACGCTGCATAAGGTCAAGGCCTATTTCGGCATGGCGCCGATGGACGACTACGACGACGAGTATTACGAGGACGAAGACGATCGCGGCCGGGGCTACCCGCGTCGGCCGCCCGATCGTTTCGGCGACGACGGCTACGACCCCCGGGCCGGCCGCCGCTACGACGATCGTCGTGAGTACGACGACCGCGACGCTGACGACTACCCGCCCTCCTACCGCGGCGGCGGCTACGACGAGCCCCGTTACGAGCCCAGAGCCAGGCCGCCGCGGGAATTCGACCGCACCTCATCGCGCTTTGGGCTTCGCGGTGCCACCAGCGGCGCGCTGGCGATGGATCCGCGCCGGATGGCCAGACTGTTCGACGAGAGCAGCCCGTTGAGCAAGATCACCACGCTTCGGCCCAAGGACTACAGCGACGCGCGCTCCATTGGGGAGCGCTTCCGGGACGGGACCCCGGTGATCATGGACCTGGTGTCGATGGACAACGCCGACGCCAAACGGCTGGTCGATTTCGCCGCCGGGCTGGCATTCGCTCTGCGGGGCTCGTTCGACAAGGTCGCCACGAAGGTCTTCCTGCTCTCACCGGCCGACATCGATGTGTCCGCCGAGGAGCGTCGCCGCATCGCGGAAGCCGGCTTCTACTCCTACCAGTAGCGCAGCGCCGAGTAGGCCGGCACGGCGACCGGTAGGCTGACAACACCAATCTGTTGGAAGCGTTTCGCCGAAGTCATAGTGAGGGCTGGCCAGTTGCGGCTGTTGTTTTTCGAGATATTGGGCTTTGTGCTGTTCGTCTTCTGGCTTCTCCTGATCGCGCGCGTGGTGATCGAATTCATCCGATCATTCGCCCGGGATTGGCGGCCCACGGGCGTCACCGTGGTGGTTCTGGAGAGCACGCTGACGTTGACCGACCCGCCCGTGAAGCTCCTGCGACGGATCATCCCGCAGCTCACGATCGGCGCCGTTCGGCTTGACCTGTCGATCATGGTGCTGCTCATCGCCGCGTTCATCGGCATGGAGGTCGCCTGGAAGTACGCGATGTAGTGGCCGTACTTTTGCATCGCAAATTCTGCGGAGACTTTGAAATTAGTTCTTAATTTATCAAGCTCAGCCGCAACCGGCGGGTCGGGTGTGACAGGATGGACGCCAGTTACAACGCTGGCAACGAGTCAGTCTACACTGCGACATCAGCTTCGACCGTACAGATTGAGGGGGCAGACAATGCCGCTAACTCCCGCCGACGTTCACAACGTCGCGTTCAGCAAGCCGCCTATTGGCAAGCGCGGCTACAACGAGGACGAGGTCGACGCATTCCTCGATCTGGTTGAAGCTGAGCTTACTCGGTTGATCGAGGAAAACACGGATCTGCGGCAGCGCGTCGCCGAACTCGACCAGGAACTTGCGGGCGGCCGCTCAGGCGCCGGTGCCGGTGTCACACAAGCCATTCCGGTGTATGAGCCGCCTGCTCCGCCGCAGCCCGAGCCGCAGCAGCAGCCGGTATTCGAGGCAGCCCCGACACCGCCGCCGCAACCCGCCGCGGCGTCGGGCCCCACCGTCGAAGAGCATCATCTGAAGGCGGCCGGGATGCTGGCGATGGCGCAGGAAACCGCCGAGCGACTCACCCGGACAGCGAAAGCCGAGGCCGACAAGCTGCTCTCCGACGCGCGGACCAACGCCGACCAGATTCTTGGTGACGCCCGACGCGAGGCGGAAACCACGGTCACCGAGGCCCGGCGGAGTGCCGAGGCGCAGTTGGCTGACGCGCAGGTGAAGTCGGAGACCCAGTTGCGGCAGGCGCAGGAGAAAGCCGACGCGCTGCAGGCCGACGCCGAGCGCAAGCACGCCGAGATCATGGGCACGATCCAACAACAGCGCACTGTGCTCGAGGGCCGCCTCGAGCAACTGCGCACGTTCGAGCGCGAATACCGCACCCGGCTCAAGACGTACCTCGAGTCGCAGCTCGAAGAGCTGGGCCAGCGTGGCTCCGCCGCGCCCGTCGACTCCAGCGCCAACAGCGACAGCGGCTCGTTCAACCAGTTCAACAGGGGCAACAACTAGTCGCCCGGAGGCTGTCCAATGTTGATCGCGGCTCTGGTCATGGCGGTCATCGGCCTTATCGCGCTGGTGACCGCGGTCGTCACCGGCAGTGAAGCCATCGCCTGGGTGTGCATCGGCGCCAGCGTGGTCGGCGTGATCCTGCTGATCATCGACGCCCTGCGTGAGCGCAAGGTAGCCGACGTTTCGCCGTCCGACGACGCCGACGAGGCCGAGGTCGCCGACGAGGCATACGACGCTGACTACCCAGACGAACAGCAGGCTGACGTATTGGCCGAGGACGTGCCCGAAGAAGAACCGGCCAGCAAGCCGGAAGACTCGGAATCCGAAACTAGCCGGTAGTCGCCGCGGCGAGAAACCGGCGCACCTCGTCGTCGGACGTCTGCCGAAAGTCGCAGTAATACTCGCCGACCGCCAGGAACGACGACGGAACCTCGACGCACACCACGTCGTCGGCGGCTTGCGCCAGTTGGCGGTAGGCGACGGGCGGAGCGACAGGGACGGCGACAACGATCTTCGCCGGTCCCGCCGCGCGCAGGGCACGGACAGCCGCGAGCATGCTTGCGCCCGTGGCGATCCCGTCGTCGACGATGATGACCGTCTTTCCAGCCGGCGCGAGCGGCGGCCGTCCTGCCCGGTAAAGGTGCTCGCGGCGCGTCAGCTCGGCGGTCTCCTTCTCGATCACGGCCGACAACTGGTCATCGCTGGTGCCCAGGCTGCGGACGACGTCGTCGTTGAGAACCACCAGCCCACCCGTGGCCAGTGCCCCGATCGCAAGCTCCTCCCAGCGGGGCGCGCCGAGCTTGCGGACCACGAACACGTCAAGCGGCGCATGCAGGGCCGCTGCGACCTCCCACGCCACCGGGACGCCCCCGCGCGGGAGTCCGAGCACCAGCAGGTCTTGCTCATCGCGATAGGAGGCGAGTGCGTCGGCGAGAACCCGACCAGCCTCCCGGCGGTCGGAAAATGCGCCGGCGGCGCCGCGAAACACGCCGGTGAATCGTCGCATCATGGCCCTCCGCCTAACAGTGTCCACCGATCCGGAAGCAGTGTGGTATCGAATCTTCAGCATGGGCATTGACCATTCGACTGTGATCGCGCACCCTGCGCCAGAGGTGTTCGCTTGGCATACCCGACCGGGGGCAATGACGCGGCTGGTGCCGCCATGGCAGCCGATGACGGTCATCGCCGAAGCGGACTCCGTTGCCGACGGACAGGCGGTGCTCGGCCTCCCCGGTGGTCTGCGCTGGGTAGCGCAGCACGACCCGTCGAGATTCATTGCGGGACGGCGGTTTGTCGACGAGCTCGCCTCTGCGGGTCCGATGTCGTGGCCGCCCCGGCTGGTCGGCCGATGGCGCCATACGCACGAGTTCAGCTACGGCGGCCCGGGCAAGACCCGGGTGCGCGACCGCGTCGAGACGCTGGTGCCGGCACGGGCGCTGCGGCCGATGTTTCTCTACCGGCACCGCCAGCTCGCCGGCGACCTGGCCGCACACCGGGTGGCCGCCGAGAACGGCGCCGAGCCGCAGGTCATCGCGATCACGGGTGCTTGCGGCCTGGTGGGTTCGGCGCTCTCGGCTTTCCTGACAACGGGCGGGCACCGCGTGATTCGCCTCGTGCGCCGACTTGCCCACGGCAGGGACGAACGTCATTGGGATCCCGCCGATCCGGCACCCGATCTGCTCGACGGCGTCGACACCGTGATCCACCTGGCGGGTGCCTCGATCGCCGGCCGGTTCACGGCGGCCCACAAGGGGGCGATCCGCGACAGCCGGATCGAGCCCACGTGGCGGCTGGCGAAGGTCGCGGCCGACACCGGCGCCGGCCCGTCGGTCTTCGTGACGGCCTCGGCGATCGGCTTCTACGGGGCGGACCGCGGCGAGGCTGTGCTCGACGAAACCAGCTCCCGCGGCGACGGCTTCCTTGCCGATGTCGTCACGGATTGGGAAGCGGCGACCGCGCCCGCCGAGGACGCCGGCCTGCGGGTGGTCGCGGTGCGGACCGGCATCGTGCAGGCCGCACGGGGCGGGACACTGCGGCTGTTGCGCCCGCTGTTCGCCGCCGGCCTCGGCGGCCCGCTGGGCAGCGGTCGGCAATGGCTCTCGTGGATCGGCATCGACGACCTTGTTGACGTCTACCATCGCGCGATGTGGGATGACAGATTGGCGGGACCAGTGAATGCTGTTGCCCCGCAACCGGTTCGGAATCGCGACTACACCAAGGCGCTCGCGGGGGTGCTGCACCGCCCGGCCGTGCTCCCGGTCCCGTCATTCGGGCCACGGCTACTGCTCGGCTCCGAGGGCGTGCGCGAGCTTGCTGAAGCGAACCAGCGCGTGTCGCCTGGGCGCCTGCTCGACGTGAGTCACCGCTTCAGGCAGCCGGACATCACCGACGCGCTACGCCATCAACTCGGGAGATGAAGCCGCGCACCAACGCACGCACTCGTGCTGCCGCGTCCTCTTCGGTTCCCGCTGTGCGGGTGATCAATTCGCCTTCGTCAATACCCAGGCGGGCGACGTCCCCGTCACGATCGTCGGCGAGCCACTGCGCAAGCAACGCGCTGTCGAGCTCCGGGTGGAACTGCAGCGCTAGGCTCCGCCCGAGCGTGAACGCTTGCGACGCTTGGGCATTGCGCGCGATTTCGGTTGCGCCGGGAGGCAGCGTCCAGCGGTCGAAATGCCATTGGAACCACGGCCCGCCAGGCACCAGAACGGTGTCGTCGGTGTCGATGTCGGTCCAGCCGAGTTCTGGTGCGGGGGAGCGGCTTACGGATCCGCCGAGTGCAGCGGCGAGCAGTTGGCCGCCGAAGCACACGCCCAGCACCGCCACGCCTGCGTCGTGGGCGGTTCGCACGGCGGCGATCTCTGTGCCCACCCACGCGCGGCTCAGCGCCGGGTCGTACACGGGCCAGCGCGCTCCGAGTGGCACGATCACTTCGTAGCCCGTCAGGTCTGGGAAGGTCACGTCGAACGCTGGGTCGTCGACCCGGGAGGCCGGCACCACCTCGAAGGTGCTGCCTTCGAACCCGTTGTCGGCGAACGCATCAGCAAGCAGACCGGGTGTTGCTCCCGGATCGTTGACGATGAACAGAACCTGGCGTGGCACGGATCACTTCGGGGGTGGTGGAGGAGGCGCGTCATCGGGCGCCATCGACGTGGCGATGCTGCGCCACAGCCCGTCGGCCTCGTTGGTGTAGTTGCCGTGGTTGTCAAAGGCCTGCTCGCCGAACGTGACTGCCACTGCGACGGCGATCTTCTTCGACGGCAGATATCCCTCGACGGCGGCGTACCCGGAGAACAGCGGGTTCTGCAGCAGCCAGTGCCCGGAGATGATGATGCCGAGACCGTAGGTGTAGGCGTCGATCTGTTCCGCACAGGTCGGGCAACCGGGCTGCGCACGCGTCTTTCCGCGAAGGTCTGTAGAGACCATGGCGTTGTACGAATCCTGCGACAGCAACTTTCCGCTGCCGACCCCGACTGCCGTGGCCTCCAAGTCGTAAATGGTGCTCGTCTGTATCGCCCCGTGCGTGATCGTCCATGATGGATTCCAGAACGTCGACTCTTCGTAGAACGGGGTCTCGGGCGCGACTTTGAGGGCCTCCCGCCGCTCCGAGGAGAACGCGTGCAGCACTGGTGACGGGATGTCGGGGGTGTCGGAGTTGGCGGTCTGCGACAGGCCGAGCGGCTTGAGGATCTCGTCGCGCATCAGCGTCGGCATGTCCTTGCCGGTGGCCTTCTCCAACGCCAGGCCCAACAAAACGTAGTTGGTATGCGCGTAATTCCAGTTGGTGCCCGGCGGATAGAGCAGCGGACGGTCGCGAATCTGCGCCAGAATGTCGTCGGAGGTCCACTGCCGAAAAGGGTTGGCGTACAACGCCGTATCGAAGGCGTCATTGCCCAGTACGTAATCGGGATAGCCGGACGTCATCTGCGCCAGCTGCTTCAGCGTGACCTCGCCGGCATGGGGGAAGTCGACCCACTTCGACAGCTTGTCGTCGAGGCCAACCTTGTTCTGGTCCACCAGCTTCAGCAGCAGCGTGGACACATATGAGATGGCGACCGCCCCGTTGCGGAAATGCATCTGAGGGGTCGCGGGCACTCCCGTCATCGAGTCACCGACGGCCTGGGTCAGCACCTCCTTGCCGTCGACCGTGACGCGGACGAGCACGGCTTTCAGGTGCCGCTGCGACATCGTGTCGCGCACGATCTTCATCACCGCGTCGACTTTGGCCTGGTCGGTGGAGCCGGCATCGGGCGTCTCGGCAGGGACGACGCATCCGCTCACCACGGCCAATGCACACAGGATCGGCACGAGACGCTTGGCCGCGCGATCTTTCACAGGGGAATCAGAACACATGGTTGCACCACCGCGGGAAGGCTCATCATGGAAAGGGTGAGCGTGCTGTTCATCGTCCTCGTCGGCGTCGTCGTGGCGATCCACTTCGCGTTCATCGGCTATCTCGTGGTGGGCGGATTTCTCGCCGTGCGCTGGCCGCGGACGTTCTGGCTGCATCTGGCGGCGGTGGCCTGGGGCGTCGGACGCCTCGCGCTGCACCTGCTATGTCCGCTGACCGAGATCGAGTTGTGGGCCCGCCCGTGCGCCCGCATGGCGCCGTTGACGTCCACCGGCTTCATCGACCACTACATCGCGGGTGTGTTGTTCCCCCCGGACGACAAGGGACTCGTCGTCGTCGTATTCACGACGGCCCTCGTGTCGTGGGCGCTGTTGGCGGTGGTCAGCGTCAACCGGAGGAGTAGCCTGCGGCCATGACGATGGTCTTCGCGCAAGCGGCTCATCCATGACGATGGTCTGGCTTCTCGGTGGCTACCAGACCGACTTCGCGCGGAATTTCAGCCGCGAGGGCCTGGACTTCGCCGACCTCACCGCAGACGTCGTCTCCCACACTCTTGACACGGCACGCGTCGGCGCCGATGAGATCGGGGTGGTGCACGTCGGAAACGCGTTCGGGGAGCTGTTCGCCGGCCAGGGCCATCTCGGCGCGATGCCCGCGACCGTGTGCGACGGGCTGTGGGGAGTTCCGGCGGCCCGGCACGAAGCGGCGTGCGCCTCTGGCAGCGTGGCGGCACTGGCCGCGATCGCCGATCTGCGCTCCGGTGCCTATTCGAGTGCCCTGGTGATCGGTGTGGAGCTGGAGAAGACGGTGCCGGGAGACACTGCGACGAGCTATCTGGGCGCTGCGGCGTGGATCGGTCACGAGGGTGGCGACGCGAAGTACATGTGGCCATTCATGTTCAGCGAGATCGCCGACGAGTACGACCGCCGCTACGGGCTGGACGAGGCCTACCTGAGGGCAATCGCGGAGCTCAACTTCGCCAACGCGCGCAAGAACCCCAACGCGCAGACCCGTGACTGGCAGGTGCCCGAACTGGCTGCGGGAGAAAGCAATCCGGTGATCGAGGGGCGGCTGCGGCGATTCGACTGCAGTCAGGTCACCGACGGCGGCGCGGGCGTGGTTCTGGTGACCGACGACTATCTGCGTGCGCACCCCGATGCGCGACCGTTGGCGCGTGTGCTCGGGTGGGGCCACCGCACGGTGGGCCTGGGGCTGCGGCAAAAACTTGACCGGGATGCCGAAAATCCGTACGTCCTCCCGCATGTGAGGACCGTCGTCCAGGATGCGTTGGACAGGGCCAGGGTGACGCTCGACGACATGGACGGGTTCGAGGTCCACGACTGCTTCACGCCCAGTGAGTATCTGGCGATCGACCACATCGGGTTGACGGAGCCGGGGCAGTCGTGGCAGGCGATCGAGAGCGGCGACATCGCCAACGGCGGGCGGCTCCCGATCAACCCCAGCGGCGGGCTGATCGGCGGTGGTCATCCTGTCGGCGCGTCGGGGATCAGGATGCTCGTGGATGCGGTGCGGCAGGTCAGCGACTCGGCGGGCGACTATCAGGTGGACGGCGCGCGGACGTTCGGCACGCTCAACATCGGCGGCAGTACGGCGACCGCGGTGAGCTTTGTGATTGGTGGCGCACATGGACGTTGAGGTTGTCGGCAAGTTCCTGTCGACCCTGCCCGAGGACGACGATCACCCCTACCGGACAGGGCCGTGGCGGCCGCAGACCACGGAATGGTGGGCTGACGGGCTGGCCGTTCTCGAGGGCGAGATTCCCACCGACCTCGACGGAATCTATTTGCGCAACACCGAGAATCCGCTACACGCATCGCTGAAGTTCTATCACCCGTTCGACGGCGACGGGATGATCCACATCGTCGGGTTCCGGGACGGGACAGCGTTCTACCGCAACCGTTTCATCCGCACCGAGGGCTTCCTGGCCGAGAACGAGGAAGGCAGGTCTCTGTGGGCGGGACTGGCGGAGCCGCCGAAGCTCGCCGAGCGCGAGGGCTGGGGCGCGCGCCGCAAGATGAAGGACGCGTCGAGCACCGACGTGATCGTGCATCGCGGTGTGGCGCTGACCAGCTTCTACCAATGTGGCGACCTGTATCGCGTAGATCCGCTATCGGCCGAGACCCTCGGGAAGGAAACCTGGCGCGGGCAATTCCCGTCCGAGT
>NZ_JAVHWM010000066.1:0-32271 GCF_032159765.1 Mycobacterium sp.
CCAATGTGCGGCCGCCGCGGAAGATCGCGATGAGCGCCGCGGCGGACTCCATACGGTTGGCGAGCACGACGGCAACCCGTCCGCCCGGGCCGCACCCGGCGGCCGTCAACTCCGCATCGATCCGCTCGGTGAGCGACCGGACGGCACCCCACGACACCCAGCGCCCGTCGCTTTGCAGCATGCGGTCGTGGTCGTTGGCGTTCCAGAGCCGTCCCAGCGCCTCGTGGATGCTCGTCATCGTCGCTTTCCGAATCGAACTTCGCGGCGGATCACCGTTCTCTTGAAGCTAGTCGACATGGTTTACTAGGTCAACTTTGTGGAAGGGGTCATCATGGACTTCGGCTTGACCGACGAACAAGAGCAACTTGCCACGGCGGAGCGTAGGTGGCTGACCCGAAACGATCCCGTGTCCAGACTCCGAGCGACCCTGGACTCGGCGGCCATCACCGTCGACCCGGCGGCGGCAGCACATGCAGCGGAATCGGGTCTGCTGGCGCTGCTCACGCCCGAAATGGGCGGCAATCATGTGGATCTCGCTGTCGTGGCGGAGGAACACGGATACGCGGCGAGTTCGCTGCCCATCGCAGATCTGGCGTTGGCGACCTGGCTGCTCGACGGCATCGGTACGCCCGACGCCGACGGGAAGCGGGTGGGGCTGTCGTTCGGCCCGAACGCTGGGCTCGACGGCGGAACGCTGCGTCTAACCGGTGTCAGCAGCCCGGTGCCGATGGCCGCCGACATGGACTCCATCACGGTGGCCGGCTTGGTCGGCGAGCGGGAGTACCTGACCGTCCTGACGGAGGCCCCGCAGTCGCCTATGACGACGTTGGATCTCACCCGGTCATGGGCACGGCTGGACCTCGATGTGATCACCGGCGAGTGGACGGAGTTGGCCCCAGGAACTCTGGCTATGCTGCGCGACGCACTGGCCGTGCACCGTGCGTTCGACGCACTGGGCGCGGCCGCGCGACTGCTCGACATGACGGTGTCCTACGCCGGACAGCGTGAACAGTTCGGAGCACCGATCGGCTCCTTTCAAGCCGTGAAGCACCACTGCGCCGACATGGCCGTCGGCGTGGAAGCAAGCAGGGCGGGCCTGTGGGCCGCGGCCCTTGCGCTCGACACCGCTTCTGGCACAGCACGATCCCGTGCCGCATCGGCGGCAGCAGCGTACGCGAAATCGGCTGCCGCCCGCGTGGCGGGCACAGCGCTTCAGGTGCACGGCGGCATCGGCTTCACCTGGGAGCACGACCTTCATCTCTTCCTCCGCCGCATCAAGGTCGACGAGGCGGTTAACGGCACGGTCACGGACCACCGCGCGGTGTTGGTCGATGTCTGACCTCACCGCCGTTCCCGCGGCATTCCCAGTCCGCGTTCGGCGATCAGGTTGCGCATGATCTCCGAGCTCCCGCCTGCGATGGTGTAGGCCCGCGCGTACAGCCATTCGTCCTGCCAACGACCGTCGTCGAGGACATGGGCGTCGCCGTCCACCAGGACGCCCGCCTCGCCACCCAATTCGACAGCGAAGCGCACGATTTCGAGATTCAGCTCGCTGAACATCAGCTTGGCCATCGCGCCGTCGTGCATACGCTCGGTGCCGCGCAGCCACCGCGTGAGGTTGGCATACGTCAGCGCGGAGAGGGCCTCCACCTCGGCACTGAACTCGCCGATCCGGTCACGGACCCGATCGCTCGCGATGGCGGGTCGACCGTCGACGGTGACCCGCCGCGCGAGGTCGACAAGTCCATCGATGGCCAACCTCAGCTTGACGACCGCAGCGCCCACGTTGGTCCGTTCGTGCCCCAGGGTGGCATTGGCGATCACCCAACCCTGTCCGGGCGCACCGATCATCGCGTCCGCCGGAACCTTGACGGAATCGAAGAACACCTCGTTGAAATCCGAGGTGCCGGTCAGCTCGCGCAGTGGGCGCACAGTGATGCCCGGACTGGACATGTCGAGGATGAACGCGCTGATGCCCTTGTGCTTCGGAGCGTCGGAATCGGTGCGCGCCAACAGATATCCGTAGTCGGCCCAGTGGCCGTCGGTGGTCCATACCTTCTGACCGCTGACCGTGTAGGTATCCCCGTCGAGTACCGCCCTGGTGCGAAGCGACGCTAGATCGCTGCCCGCGCCCGGCTCGCTGAACAGCTGGCACCACAGTTCTCGACATGCGCGGATCTCGGGCAGGTGCCTGCGGCGCTGCTCGTCGGTGCCGTAGTGGATCAGCGCGTGCGATGCGAGCGTATTGCCGCTGGGCACACCGGGGACCGCTGCACGCGCCAACTCCTCGCTGACGACGATGGCATGCTCGGCCGACCGATCGTCGCGGCCTCCGAACTCGGCCGGCCAATCTGCGCCCACGTAACCGGCTTCGAACAGGCGAGCCGTCCAGTCCTTCAACGCCTTTAGTTCGGACTCGCTCTCGGCGCTGCGCACGCCCGCCCGCGGAGGTATGGGCGGCGCGTGCTCGGCGACGAATGCCCGCACCTCGGCGCGGAACGTCTCCAATTCGGGTCCCATCCCGTACTCCACGTCTACCGCCGTTCTCTTTCGATGTTCCGGCCTAATCAGTGTGACTTCGTTTTCAGCCCAGCTAAATTCGTCAGCGACTCAGTGCTCGCTCAAGGCTCTTCTCCCGGTACGGGTACAACAACGCCGCTGCGGCGTGGTCGCGCAGCGCGGCGGCGCGACCGACGAGTACGGCGTTAGCCTGAGCGCGCCGCAGCAACAGGTGGACCGGGTGCTCCCAGGTGAAGCCGATGCCACCGTGGATCTGTAGTGCCCCCTCGGCCGCCATGACCCCGGCGTCGAGCGCAGCCGCCGTGGCCAGGTCGGCCAGGTGATCCGATTCCTCGCTGTCGACGTCGGCAGCGGCGAGCACCTGGCTGCGGGCGCCCTCAATCGCGACCAGCATGTCCGCGCACCGGTGCGACACCGCCTGGAAGCTGCCGATCGGCCTGCCGAATTGATGGCGCTCGCCCGCCCATTCGACGGCCATCGCCAGCGCACGAGAGCCCACCCCGACCGAGTCCGCCGCCACCGCCAACACGGCCTGGCGGCGCGCGCTGTGCAGGGTGCGGTGCACGTCGGTTCCGTCGGCCAGCACTTCCCCCGCGGCCCCCGTGAACGTCACCGCACCGACGGTGGCCGTCACGTCGAGCGGTTGATGGGCCGCCACCGTGACGCCGTCGGCAGCCGCATCGACGGCCACCAAAACCTCACCATCGCCAGCGCCGGCACCATCTGCATTGCGCGCCAACACGATCAATAACTCGGCGCTGGGGGCACCGGCCACCATCGGCACCACGCCGTCCAGCACCGTGCCGTTCCACTCGGGCAGTTCCGCGCCGCTGGTATTCCAGCCGCAGTCGTGCAGCGGCACGACGAACGCTGACCGGATCCCCGCGGTGATCCGCTCGACCAAATCCTTTGCACCGCACTGCACGGCGACATCGAGCGCGGTGATCGTCGGAACAAGGGGCGCCGGCGCCAGCGCCTTCGCGGTCTCCTCGATCGCGGCATACAGCAGCCTCGGCCGTGCGCCTGCACCGCCCAGGGATTCGGCGACAGCCAGACCCGGCAGGCCGAAGTCGACGAGGGCCGCCCACACCGCAGGTTCCCCGGCGTCGATCGGACGCTTGCGGTCCAGCAGCGTCGTTATGTCCACCCTGGCGCGAAGGGCCTCCGCCAGAGCGCCGCGGAGCTCGCGTTCGTCCTCGTCAGGCACGGCGAGAGGCGTGCCGGGTGTGACGGCGGCCGCGCGGGCGCCTTCGCCGCGGTGTGACGGCAGGCCCAGCACGTTTTCGGCGATGGTGTTGCGTTGGATCTCGGCGGTGCCCGCGCCGATCGTGGTGGCCCGGCTCATCAAGTAGCCGTACGTCCAGCGCCCGCCGTCTACGGCATCGGGGGCCCGGCTGCCCAAGGCGGCATACGGGCCGACCGCGCGCAGCGCCAGGGCATGCATGTGCTGCTCGAACTCGGACTTCACCAGCCGGTTCACAGAGGCCACCGCGCCCGGATCCTCCCCGCGCAGCACCGCGGCGAGAGCGCGCGCGCTGTTGGCGGCGATGGTCTGCACGCCTGACTCCAGTCGGGCGACGTCCTGGCGGACAAGCGGGTCGTCGGCGAGCTGTCGCGACACAATCAGCTCGATCACCCGATCGGCGGTGCGTCGGTACTTGAATTCGTCGGCGAGGAAGGCGGTGGCCCGTTCGTGCCCCAGCGATGTCCGCATGATCGACCAGCCGGCGCCCTCGTCGCCGACCACGTTCTTGACGGGTACTTCGACGTCGTCGAGGAACACCTCGGCGAAGTGCGCCGCGCCGCTGATATCGCGCAGCGGCCGCACCGAGATGCCGGGACTCTTCATCGGGATCAGGAGGTAGGTGATACCGTCGGACGGTTTTTCGCCTGAGCCCGTCCGCACCAGCGCGAACATCCAGTCCGCGCGGTCAGCCATTGTGGTCCACACCTTCTGGCCCGTGACCCGATACACCTCACCGTCGCGAACCGCGCGAGTGGACAGTGACGATAGGTCGCTGCCCGCACCCGGCTCGGAGAATCCCTGGCACCAGAATTCGTCGGCGCGCAGAAGCGGTTCGAGGAAGCGGTCCTTCTGTTCCTGGGTGCCATGCGCGATGAGTGTGGGAGCCAGGATGAACGACAGCGGGCAGGGGTGCGGCGGCGCCCCCGCGTCGGTGGTCATCCGGTAGTAATCCAGTTGGTCCTGCAGCGACAAGTCGAGACCGCCGACCTCGCGCGGCCAACCGGGGGCCGCCAAGTGGTGGTCGACGAGTTCGGCGTGCCACGCCCGGGCCGCTTCTATGCGGTCAGGCTTCTCCCCCGACCGAGCGATGTCGCTTTGACGACGACGGAACTCGGCGAGTAACGACTCGAGCCGAGGACGCCATTCCGCTCTCTGCATCACGCCTCACGAAGTAAACCTAGTTAGTTATGTGGAGTGTGGCAGCCGGTACACGCGATTGGCAAGCCCGCCCGCTAGTCCTCTTCGAGAATCAGAGCGAGTTCGGGGCAGGCGGCAACCCCGTCACGAGTCGCCTGCTCGTCCTCTGGCCGCACATCGTGCGCTTCCAGAATCGAATATCCCGAGTCGTCGATCGGGAACAATTCAGGGTCAACGGCATAGCACTGTGCGTGACCGACGCACTTCGACTGTTCAAGACGAACCTTCACGAGACCTCCTCCACTCGACCGCTGGACGGCAACGGCGGGCCATTGTCTCCATAACACTAAATGATTAACTGTTTCAATCTATACGCGAGTCGCTGACCTGGTTGGAGCCCTATGGCAGAAGCCAGCACGTCGACCACGCCCGGCGCCGGCTCCGCGACCTCGTCCGGCCTGCGTGACCACGCCGAGTAGCCGATCGCAGTCGATCTAGCCCAATTTCTGACATCACCGTCGTCGCACTGTGACGTGGTCAGATCGTATATTTGTGACCTATGTACGAGTTGTTTCTGACAGTATTATCCGCTATCAAGTAACCATCCCGTCGGCTTGGCGCGCTCACCGAGCTGACGTAACGGCGACGCGACCCTTGGGAGATCTTCCGGTGATATCCAGGCTCAACGACGAGGAGACAATGCTGGTCGATACGGTGCGTGCCTTCATCGGCCGTGAGGTGAAGCCCTCGGTTCGCGAGGTCGAGCATGCGAACGAATACCCCGAGGCGTGGATCGAGCAGATGAAGCGGATCGGGATCTTCGGGCTCGCCGTTCCCGAGCAGTACGGCGGCTCACCGGTGTCAATGCCGTGCTATGTGCAGGTGACGCAGGAGTTGGCCCGTGGGTGGATGAGCCTGGCCGGCGCGATGGGTGGCCACACTGTGGTCGCGAAATTGATCTCGTTGTTCGGCACCGAGGATCAACGAGTTACGTATCTGCCGGCCATGGCAACTGGCGAAATGCGGGCGACGATGGCGCTGACGGAACCCGGCGGCGGATCGGATCTCCAGGCGATGGGAACCACCGCTCGCGCCGAAGGCGATCACCTGGTGATCAACGGGGCAAAGACATGGATCAGCAATGCGCGGCGCTCGGGCCTGATCGCCCTGCTTTGCAAGACGGACCCCGATGCCACGCCTAAGCACAAGGGCATCTCAGTGGTGCTCGTTGAGCACGGTCAGGGGCTCACCGTGTCCAGGGATCTACCGAAGCTCGGCTACAAAGGCGTGGAAAGCTGCGAGCTCTCCTTCGACGACTGCCGGGTGCCGGCCTCGGCGATTCTCGGCGGCGAACCCGGCAGGGGCTTCGCTCAGATGATGAAAGGCCTTGAGACGGGCCGCATTCAGGTGGCAGCTCGAGCACTGGGCGTGGGAACCGCGGCATTCGAGGATGCGCTCAGGTACGCCCAGGAGCGGGAAAGCTTCGGCCAGCCCATCTGGAAACACCAGTCGGTAGGCAACTATCTCGCCGACATGGCGACCAAACTCACCGCTGCCCGGCAGCTCACCCTCCATGCCGCCGAGAAGTTCGACAGCGGCGACCGGTGTGACCTCGAGGCCGGGATGGCCAAGCTGTTCGCTTCCGAGGTGGCCATGGAGATCGCGCTGAACGCTGTCCGCATCCATGGCGGTTACGGCTACTCCACGGAGTACGACGTGGAACGCTACTTTCGCGACGCACCGCTGATGATCGTCGGCGAGGGCACCAACGAAATCCAACGCAATGTCATTGCCGCGCAGTTGGTCTCGCGTGGCCGGCTGTAGAAGTAAACCCTCCCCGCGTCAGACGCCGGCCAACTGCCGATCGTCGGGGGAGACCCGCGGGAAGTTCAGCATCCGGCGGGCATTCTCCTCGACGATCAGCGAGCATTCGTCGTCGGGCACCTCGGCCAGCACCTCGGCAGCGCGCTTGCGCGAGTTCGGCCAATTGGAATCGCTATGCGGAAAGTCGATCTCGAGCATGATCCTGTCGATGCCGACCGCGTGACGATTGCTCAGGCCATGCTCGTCGTCGATGAAGCAACCCCAGAAGTGCTCCTTGAACAGATCGGAGGGCCGGGCGTCGAAGTCGATCGGCTGGTAGTAGCGGTGCCGTTCCCACACGAAGTCGGCACGCTCGAGAATGTAGGGCACCCAGCCGATGCCACCCTCGGCCAACGAGATCTGCAGGTTGGGGAATTGCTGAAGCTTGCCGGAGAACAACAGGTCGACCGTGCTCCACATCAGGTTCGTGGAGAAGAGCGTGATCGCGACGGCGAAAGGCGCGTCGGGCATGACCATCTCGCCGGGGATCGGCTTCATCGACGAGAAGGAGAAGCCCGGAACGTAGGAGCCGGAACCGAAGTGCAGCGACACCGGCATGTTGGCATCGGAGCAGACCTGCCATAGCGGATCCCAGTGATCAGAGTGGAACGACGGTAGTCCCAGGGGCACCGGGCTGTCGGGGAACGAGATGGTGCGCGCCCCCTTGGCGGCCACACGCTCGGCCTCGACCACGCACGCGTCGATGTCCCACGTCGGCAGGATCGCGAGCGGCACGTACCGCTCGGGCGCGGTGGCGCACCATTCGTCGATGTAGAAGTCGTTCCAGGCCTTGACGCAGAGCAGCGCGAGATCCTTGTCGTTCGCGCGGTGGAACGTGCCCCCTCCGAAGCCAGGGAACGACGGGAAGCACAGGGCCGTCTGCACGCCGTCGACGTCCATGTCGGCGACGCGAGCAACGGGGTCGTAGCAGCCCGGGATCATGTCCTCGTAGCGGACGGGGTCCATTCCCCACTCCTCGGGCGGCTTTCCTGCCACCGCGTTGAGCCCGATCGTCGGGAAGATCTGCCCGTCATAGCTCCATAGATGCTTGCCGTCCATCTCGAGAATCCGGGGGCCTGCCTCACGCCACTTGGCGGGTAGCCGGTCCTGCCACACCCGGGGATGTTCGACCAAGTGGTCATCGACGGACACGATCTGGTGGTGGTCCTGAAGAGGCATGGTGCATTCCCTTGTTTCTGACGTCTTGTCTTGAATTCTGACTTTCCGTCTTGATTTCTGACGGTTCGTCTCAGAGACTATATGATGGACACCACATTCGTCCATAGTTGAGAGGCACGACATGACACAGGCGGACGCGCCCGGCGACGGCGCCGCGCGGGAGAAGGTCGACGAAGACGACCACGACCTGCTGACCTTCGGGGAAGTGGGCGAACGGCTCCGCAATGAGATCGCCTTGGCAGCGGATGAGGTGAAACGCCTGGAGCAAACCGGGTCCGCCGCGCAGCTGGAGAAGGCGCGCACCCGCCTCGAGGCCCTGCGATCGGCTGCGGCACGCAACAGCGCCCAACCCATCAACGACGCCAACTTCGAGAAGTTCTTCGGCTATCCCGGCAAGGCCAAGCGGAACCTGCCCGGACCGCCACCGGCCTGATGACCTCGACGTCCGCGCGCCCGGATACTTATTCCATAGCACGCAATCCGGACAAGATTCGTCGTCCCGGATACGCGCCCGCCGCGAATGCCGGGGTCGGCCGCCGCGGCATGCACACCCGCGGCCGGATACTCGCGTGCGCAGCAGAAGTGTTCTTGGTCAACGGCTTCCACAGCACTTCGCTCGACACAATCGCGAAGGCGGCGAACGCCTCGCGCGCCACCGTGTATCAGTACTTCGCCGGTAAGGAGGAGATCTTCCGCGAACTCAGCGCGGTCTCCGAGCGCGATGTCCTCGAACACGGCGAACGACTCGGCGGACTCGGCCCGACAGTCGACGGGATCGATGCGCTGCACCGTTGGCTGGCGGACTGGGCGGACATCTACGACGCCCACGCCGCGGTGTTCGCCGAGTTCCCCGGAATCGGCACGGCCACTGGGTTGTCCGTCATCGACGCGGGCCCAGTGACCGAGCAATTCCGCCACACGATCACCGACCGGTTGCGGGGAGCCCCGCTGCACGGCCTCGACGTCGACGACGCCGCCGCAGCGCTCATGCGGATCCCCCACATGGTCCACCTCTACCGGTACCGGGCGATGTTCCCCCTACCCGACCGCGCGGCCGTGTCGCGGTCGCTGACGGTCGCGCTGCAATTGATGCTGTTCCCCGACACCCCCACCGACGTACTGCGCACGCTCCCAACGCAATCCGGCGAAGCCTCCGCGGGACCACACTTGGCAGCCATCACACGGCCCGAAGCCAAGCCCGAGGTCACCGATGCTCCGCTATCCCCAATTGCGCAGGACGTGCTCTTGGTCGGTTCGACGTTGTTCGCCGAGCGCGGCTACTACGCCGTCGGCATGGAGGAAATCGCGGCAGCCGCCGACCTCAGCCGCGCCACGTTGTACAGATACTTCAGCACCAAAGATCAGATCCTTGCCGAACTGACCCGGCGGGCGGTGACCGAAATCGAGGAGCACGCCGCCACCCTGCCGCGGATGGCGCACGGTTCGTTCGTCGAATGGATGCTCGGGTACGTCCGATTCCACCGCGGCTATCGCGGTGTCATCCGTGCGTGGTTTGACGGAACTGTGGCAGAGCGGCTGTCCGACGCGGCGGTCGACCACGGCATCGGTGCCATCCACCGTGCGGTCGGGGCACTGCTGGACACGGTCGAATTGCCTTCGGGCATTGACGCACAAGTGGCAGTCGCAGTGTTCCTGGCAGTGCTGGGCCGAATGACTGAGCCAACAACGGCGTCGGCACCGGACAGTGACGAGCGCACCGCGGAACTCATGGTGAACCTGTTAGGCCGGTCGTTGCTGCGTGCAGCGTGAGGCGGCAGTAGCTCAACCCGCGGCTGCCCTCAGCGCGGCGCGCAACCGCTTCTTGTCCACCTTGCCGCTGGCCAGCACGGGAAGTTCGTCGAGCAGCACGAGCCGACGCGGCACCTTGTAGCGGGCCAGCCGCTGACGCACGCCGTGCTGCAACGCTTCCAACGTCGGCGACGCGCCGGCAGACGGCACGACGACCGCGCAGACCGCCTCGCCCCAACGGTCGTCAGGCACTCCGATCACGGCGCACGCCGCAACCCCGTCCACGGTGCTGATCACGTCCTCGACCTCGGGTGAGTACACGTTTTCTCCCCCGCTGATGATCACGTCCTTCTTGCGGTCCACTAGGTACAGCAGCCCACGCTCGTCTATGCGGCCAACGTCGCCTGTGTGACACCAGCCGTTCCGCAGCGTCGCCTCGGTGGCCGCCTCGTCCTGCCAGTAACCGCGGAACATCAAGCCCGATCGCACGACGATGTCGCCCGCCCCGCCGATGGGCACCTCGCGATCGTCGTCGTCGACGACGCGGACTCGGGTGCCCGGAAAAGGAAAGCCGACCGAGCGCAGCCGTTCGGGGTGGTCGAGGGTGTGCAGTTCCCGGGGCAGCCCGGACACGATGACTTCGGTCTGCCCGTAGAGGTTGAGAAAGCCCGCGTCCGGCAGCATTGTCATCGCTCGCTGCAGGGTGGCCGCGGTCATCGGTGCGGCCGAGTAGACCACGGTCCGAACTGATTTCATCGCAGAGACGTCGGTTGCCTCGTCGAGTAGCGCTTTGAGCATCACCGGAGCGAGGTGCAGCACCGTGATGGTTTCCCCAGAGATCACCCGCACCGCCTCGGCGGCGTCGAACTGCTTCTGCAGCACCACGGTTCCGCCGCGGGCGTGCAGGCCGCCGACGATCGCGAGCGCACCGACGTGGAACATCGGCATGTTGATCAGCCCGCGATCCGCGCTGCCGCAGCGCATCTCGTCGTTCATCGTGAACGCGACGCCGCGCATCTCGCGCTGTCCGAGGATGCAGCACTTGGCGGCGCCGGTGGTGCCGCTGGTGAACAGCAGGTAGGCGATGTCGTCGGGCTGGGCGACGAGCTCAGGCTCGCCGGCCAGGCCGCTCTCGATGAACTGCTCGTAGCCGATCGTGCCCGTCGGCGCTTCGCCGCCGATCGTTACGAGCACGGGTGCATACGGCAGCTCGGCCGCGGTTTCGGCGATCACCTGTGTGAACTCGTCGGTGCAGAACACGATTGATGGGGTCACCCGGCGCAGTACGTCGTCGATCTCCGGGGTGGACAGCCGAAAGTTGATGGTGGCCATGATGATTCCACTGAGTTGGGTGGCGGCACACAACTCGCCGAACTCGATGCTGTTGCGGCTCAACACCGCGATGCGGTCCTGCCGCCGCACCCCGGCCGCGGCCATCGCCGATACCAGGCGCACCGCGCGAGCGCGCAGCTGCGCGTGGGTGATCGTGCGATCGCCGTGTCGGTACGCGAGCACGTCGGGAAACCGCACCGCGTTGTCGGTGACGACGTCGCCGAGGGTCATGTCGTCGGCCGCGGTGGTCTCCATCGACGTGGGTTACCGGCTACTCAGCAGCATCGATCCGGCCACTGGGCCACCTCCCACACCGACGGCCACCACCTCGGGTGTCTTCGGGGCCTGGCGGGCGCCGCCGTCGCCCCACAGCTGCACGCACGCCTCATGCAGGAAGCCCATCCCGTGCAGCCGGCCGCCCGAGAGTTGTCCGCCGCTGGTGTTGATCGGCAGCGGGCCGTCCAGCGCGATACCGGCACCCTCCCCCAGGAAATCGCCCACCTTGCCGTGGTCGCAGAAGCCCATCGCCTCCAGCCACATCACCGTCAGAAAGGAGAAGCCGTCGTAGAGCTGCGCCATATCCACGTCGGCCGGGTTCAGGGCGGTGTTCTGCCACAGCGTGGCGGCCGAATCGTGGGCGGCCATCGTGGTGATGTCCGCACGCTGGTCCCACGTGGCGCGTTCGAACATGCCCGGCCCGACGGACTCCACCGTGAGCGGGTGCCGTGGCAGGCCGGCCGCCGCGTCCCGGCGCGACACAATCACCGCGGTGGCGCCATCGCACGGGATGTCGCAATCGAACAAGCAGAGCGGCTCGGAGATCATCCGCGCACCGAGGTAGTCCTCCATGGTCAGCGGCTCACGGAAGATGGCGTCGGGGTTGAGACCGGCGTTACTGCGTGCGTTGATCGCGATGCGGCCCAGATGCTCGCGGGTCAAGCCGAAGTCATGCATATAGCGCTGCGCGGGCATCGCCAGCCAGTTCGCGGCCGACAACGCGCCGAAAGGCGCCACCCACTCCAGGTGCGGGGGCAACTTGCCTCCGGAAAACAGCACCGATGCGCGGCCGCCTCCTGCCTGCTGCGCAGCAGTGGACTCCCAGACCGATCGGAACACCACCACGTGGTTGGCCAGTCCCGAGTGGACGGCCATGCACGCCTCGATCACCGGTCCGATCTGGCCTGCGGTCTCCAAACCGGCCATGTACCAACGACTTCGCAGACCTAACGCGTTGCGCACTTCGTGGACGCTGGCCCCGGAGAATCCGGGATCTGGCACGCCCGGTCCCGGGTAGCTGGCGATCCCGTCGACATCGTCCACGCTCAGTCCGGCGTCCTCGATCGCCCGCAGCACCGCCTCGAGCGTGAGGTCAAGCCCTGTCCGGCCCAGTCGGCGGCCGACCTGGGACTTGCCTGCACCGGTCAGGACGGCCTTTCCGTCGAACGGACCGCTCGTCATGCGACCGCCTCCTCGGGTTGGACATCAGCCCTCGCAGCCGATGCATGGATACATTTAACGCTTTCTGATCCAGGGGTCGACATCACCAGACGAACCGGGCGATCAGTTCGGCGGCGGCGGCGGGTTTGTCGACACCGTCGATCTCCACGGTGTGCCGCACGGTCAGGTTCACGGTGTCGTCGCCAACCTTGGCGGCGTCCGCGAGTTCGGAACGAACCCGGATCCGGCTGCCCGCCCTGACCGCGGACGGGAACCGCACTTTGTTGAGACCGTCGTTGATCCCCAGCTTGGCGTTCTCTACGCGATAGTTGTCCTTGCTCACGCCCGGGATGAGCGACAGCGTGAGAAAGCCGTGGGCAATCGTTGTGCCGTAGGGGCTTTCGGCCTTGGCTTTCTCCACGTCGACATGGATCCACCGGTGATCCATTGTGACGTCGGCGAACGCGTCGATGCGGCTTCGGTCGATGTCCACCCAGCGGCTCACACCGAGTTCTTGGCCGATCGCCGCCAACGCATCGTCTGCGGACTTGAACACCTTCATCGACTGCTCCCGTCGTTGGCCACCCGATATACCGCTATCTATTTAACGGTATAGACTGGCCACGCTCGTCGGGCAACCAGCCCGCTTGGACGTTCAGGGAGACAGATGGCCACCACCACTTCCCGCGCAGCGATCGTGGCCGCTGCCCGCACACCGATCGGCACGGCACGCAAGGGCACCCTGGCTAACGTTGCCGCGATCGAACTCGCCAAACCCGTGGTGAAGGCCGTCGTCGGGCGTTCCGGGATGGATGCGGGCGACTTCGACGACCTCGTCTTGGCCGAGAGCATGCAGGGCGGCGGCGACAGCGCCCGCTACATCGCGGTGGATCTCGGCCTGACCAACATTCCCGGCCTTGCGGTCAATCGGCAGTGCGCGTCGAGCCTCTCTGCCATCGCGGTGGGCGCGGGCCAGATCGCCGCCGGCATGAGCCGCGCCATCCTGGCCGGCGGAATGGAGTCGCTGTCAACGGGACCGATCATGCAGAAGCGCAAGCCCTTCACCACCGGCAAATCCCCCGAGGACTATCAGCAGTGGTTCCCTGAGTCGCATCCGCCGACCGCGGAAGCGCCTGCCATGGACATGTCCATCACCGTGGCGCACAACTGCAATATCCAGTACGGCATCACGCGGCAGGACCAGGATGAGTGGGCGCTGCGTAGCCATCAGCGTGCGATCAAGGCGATCGACGCCGGGTCCTTCACTGACGAAATCATCCCGATCCAAGTACCACAGGCCGACGGGACCACGATCACGTTCTCCGAGGACGAACATCCGCGGCGCGGGAGTTCGATGGAGTCCCTGGCCGGACTGAAGGTCTTGCATCCCGAGATCGAGGGGTTCTCGGTGACCGCAGGAAACTCGTCGGGGATCAATGACGCCGCCGCGGTCGTGGCCCTCGCCGCCCCGGACACCACAAATAACGTTCTGGCGCAGGTGCTTTCGTGGAGTGCCGTCGGAGTCGCACCGAACCGCACCGGTAGCGGACCCATCACCGCCATTCCTAAGGCGCTGGAGCTCGCGGGCCGCAAGCTCGAGGATGTAGCGCTCTTCGAGATTAACGAGGCGTTCGCCGCGCAGGCTGTGGCGTGTGCCCGCGAACTCGGCCTCGACGAGGAGATTGTCAACGTCTACGGCTCGGGCATCAGCCTGGGCCATCCGATCGCCGCGACGGGCGCCCGCATGGTCACCTCGGCGATCTACGAATTGCGCAGGAGCGGTGGCGGAATCGGAGTGCTGTCCATGTGTGCGGGCGGCGGCATGGGTGCTGCGATGGTCATCGAGGTGGCGTGAGATGAGCGCACTGATCGCTGAAGGGTTGTTCCGGGTCGAGGGCGAGCGGGCCGTGCTGCTGGCCTCACGAAGGCGTTCGTCCGGCGTGGTGAAGTTCCCCGCTGAACGGCCCGAACTCTTCGACGGCGACGCTGAGATCCAAGAGGATATCGAAGCGATCGAATTGTCTACCGAGGGAACGCTTTACACCTACACGACGCAGGAGTTCGCGCCACCGCTACCGTACAAGGGTCGCCGAGATCCAGAGGTGTTCCAGCCGTATGTGGTGGGTTTCGTCGAGTTGGCCGAGGGCGTTCTGGTCGAATCGTTGATCGTCGGCGCCACCGCCGACGAGCTGCAGATCGGCCAACGATTAGTGTCGACCACAACGACGATGGAGACCGAGGACGGCAGGTCGCTGGTGACTTTCGCGTTCCGCCCGGCCTAGCTGCTGTCAGCTCACGATCACGCGGGCCGAGTCAAGGTTGGAGATCCGCCGCGACGTGGCAGCGACGTCGCCGTCTCGGTGGGATTCCACAAGTGCCGTTGGAAAGTACGTTCCTGGCCTGTCATACGTCCATTGCAGGCCCAGAGTCACCTCGGTCGCCTGCCCGTCGACGTCCTGCGTAACCGGATAGGTTCCGCTGCCGTCGAGGTCCCACTTGACGCCGATGACGGTTCCGGCCCCCGGCGGTACCTCGGCATGCACCGCAAGGTCAACCGCTGTGCCGCTGGAGACTTCGGCGCGTTTGGAGCCGTCGGCGGTCACCTGAACCACTGGTTGGATGCCGCCCCGCTCCCTCGCGGTGGACGGCAGCACGATTTGTCCGTCGCACAAGTCAAATGCCGTCCCGGCCGGCTCCGCGCCGTGCTCCACCCAGGCGGTGAGATCGGCTAGGGACTGTTCGACGTGAGCCGTGTAGTCGATCAACCATGTGTTGTTAGCTCGGGACGACGGTGCCGCAGCCATGAAAGGCGGTACGTGTTCGGCATTTTCGAGAAAGCGGAGCCGGAAACACTGCCACGATCGCGACGAACCGACCTCGCGCTCGATGTTGTTCCGCATACCGAGGCCCCGGGTGGGCCACAGTGACGAATCATGAGTGTGCTGGATCCACAGCATCTTGCCGTCGAACCTGCCAGTGTGCGGTACGCCCATGAACGGCGACAGGTACGGCCGCTCGTACTGCTCGTACACCGGCGTTCCGTTCAGCCGAAACTGGTCGTATTCGGCGGAATCCAGAATGTGGTGCCGGCTTGAGTAACAGTGTGCGAGAAAAGCCCGGTTGTCGAAATGGACGGTGTCCCCGGGCTTCACGCCCCTCAGGCGCAGGTTACTCGCCTCCCCCTCGCCATCGAGCAGTAGTGTGTTGCCAACCCCGTTCATGCAGTAGAGCTGTCGCCCGACGGCATCGCCATCGAGGAATCGCACGCCAGAGCCCGGCAGGTAGCCGTTGGTGTGGTGGTCGAGCTGCAGGACCATCGGAGCATCCATGATCCCCTGCATGGATCCGAAAAGCGTTGTGAGTAAACGCAAGGCCGCAAACTCCTGCCCCGCGAACGCCGGATCCCCGACGACCTCGTTGCCACTGAGCACACGCCTCACAGTCGTTTGGATGTCGACCAGATCGGCGCCCACGAGCTCGGGCTGGTCGTAGCCGACGTGTCCGGGTGCGGTCCAGAATCGTTCGTAGTACGGATCTTCGCGAGAGATCCGCTCCGCCATCGAACACCACAACCACAGCTGTCCCATGGGTTGAGCGATCATGAACTCGTCGCCACGGGGATAGCCGAGTTTGTACAGCGTTGCGAGCTGCTCGCGTTGGTGGGTGTCCAACGTCTCGAAGGGGTTTCCGCTGCCGCCGGGCCACATCGCATCGACAACGACGGAGATCTTGTCCTTCAACACACGTTGGACGTTGAACATGGCTGCAAAAGTCGCCGTTACATCGCGGATACGAGACCAATCACCGTAGTCACCGTCGACGTCGTCTCCCATGAAGGGCATCGCCGCATCCCAGACATCGGGCGCGTAGGCCAAGCACAGCGGCGACCGTCGCGCGCCCCCGCTTCCGCCGAACACATAGGAGTAATCGGGTTCCGCACCCATGACCTTGGCAGCGACGTACTTCGAGAACCTGGCTGACTCTGCGGCCGCGCGCCATCCGTAGATGGTCGGATCATCCGGCGCCCTGGGGTCTTTCACGTCGCCAATGTGACCCATGTTCGACTCGACCAGGTAGCCGCCCAACCGGAATACCATCTCCGTCCCGCCTGTCACTGAACCCATTGGCTGTGAGGCAACGTCCTCATGTCCGGCGTTGGCCCCTTCGAGCGGTTCGTACATCCGACCTTCGTACAGCTCTTTCGGCGGGTAGCAGAAAGCGAACCGCGTCTCCGTGCCGCCAAACCCGCCGTGCACGTATCGGTGCGGCACGGGCGCATCCCGCCACTCGTCGACGTCGATGTAAGGGGCACCAAAGAATTCGTCGACGACGTGATAGCCGGAGCAGTCGATGCCGTTCATGCCGATCCCCGTTCTTGAGCAAGCAATGGTTGATTCGCGGTAACGGATCGCCTCTCAGCCCGCAGCGCCTCATTGTGTTAACAGAATGAGGTTAGTCCGGACGGTTCGGCGGAACAAGACGATCACAACCCCTTTGGGCCGCGGACCGCCTAGGGGCTGACGATCAAGTTCATCTGCTGCTGGATACTTCGCGCCTTGCCGGCATCCCCCTTGGCGATCGCGCGGGCGAGGCGCTTGTGTCCAGAGCGAATCTTGAGTGCATACCCGTTCAGCGCCTGCGGCGAAGTGGTCCGTGCGACTTCGGACAGAAGGTCGACGACAAGGTCGCTCAGCACGGCTGAGAAGAGGGCAAGCGACGGGCTGCCCGAAAGCTCACCCATAGGTCGGGCGATCGATACGGCTGCAGTGACTGCGTTCTCGATCGTCGTATCCGTCCCGTGAGCCCAGATTTCGTCGACGTAGTCGGCCAGCCTCTGCCGCGCCGCCTTGTCCGGATTGCTCGCCGCACGGCTCGCCACTTCGGGGCCGAGCAGCTGCGACATGTGGATCAGGTCGGCTAACTCGGCACCCTGCCGCCGCAGGAGCGCTGAGGCCGAACGAGATACGACCTCGATCGACGGAGTACTGGCGAAGAACCCTCCGCTGTTGCCGCGTCGCACCTTCACCAGGCCCTCGGCCTCAAGTATGCGCATCGCCTGTCGCAACGTGGGTCCGCTGACGTGGAAACGATCTGTCAACTCTTCGGCAGAGCCAATGTGATCGCCGTCGGTGAACTCATCCACGATCTGGCGCCGCAAGATTTGGGCGATGGTTTCCGCCGCACTCGGTGTTGTCCGTTCGCTCAGCATCGCAACGCCTCCCGCGAGTCACCGTAGCGGGGCGAACCGCGTCAGCGTGCGATCCGCTCAGCGCGGCCCAGGAGTGGCGTCGCCGAGCTCGTCGGCGCGGTCGGTGCCGTCCTCATCCGTCGCGGACTGCACGCTCTTGTCTGTCTTCCCACTCATATGGACGTTCTTCAACGCCGTCTCGTCGGTGATCGGTTGACTCGTATCGAATCCTGACATGCCGTGCTCCTTCCCGAAGACGAACTGGCGGTGATCAACCCACCTCTCGCGACGCAGGAGGGGTGGCCATCGAAACGATCATCTCGGTGACCACCGCGACCATCTCATCGCGATCGACAGCGACCGTCTGGCGGTGCACCGTGTGCCACGCCCGGTCCAACAACCCCATCACCGCAACACCAAGGACGTCCGGCGAGTGCCCGCCGTCACCCGCGATCGCCTGCCCGAGCTTCCACGCAGCTCGGGTCACCATACGGTTGCGAGAACTGCGGAACGCATCGTCGTCGGGCGCCGAATGCGCCGAGGCCAAGACGAAGGCACCGTGATGGTCCATGTAATCGAAGTAGTGGGCAACCCACGTCTGGATGTCGGCCTTGCCGAAGGGTCTGTCGGCGTCTGACCACTCCGCAATCACGGCGAGAGCCTCGTGGTACGCGGTGTTTCCGAGGACGTTGAAGATCTCCCGCTTGTCTTTGAAATAGGTGTAAAACCCGGCCCGCGAGATACCGCACGCTGCGGTGATCGCGTTGATAGGGGTACCGGCGTATCCGCGTTCCAGGAACAGACGGCGGCTGGCAGCGAGGATCGCCAAGCGGGTGCGCTCACCGCGGCTGGTATCCAGTCGCACGTCGGCAGCACCAGCGGCGACAGTCATAAAAGTGACTGTATATGACGGTTATGTCAAGCGCAATTGATGCACTTCATTACGCCCTGGTTAGTTCATACGCCCCGATAACTTGACACAATCGTCAAGTTGCGCCAAGCTGACATCCAAGCCGGATGAAGAGCAGCGAGAGGCAGAACGATGACGCAATTCACCGACGCACCGATCTTCGATGCTGATCAGCACATGTACGAGACGCCCGATGCGCTGCTGAAGTACCTTCCTGAGCAATACAAGAAGTCGGTGCAGTTCGTGCAGATCGGCAGGCACACCAGGATCGCGATCCTGAACAAAATCACCGACTACATGCCCAACCCGACGTTCGAACGGGTCGCCGCGCCGGGCGCGCACGAGAAGTTCTACTCCGGGCAGAACCCCGAGGGTCTGTCGATGCGCGAGATGTCGGGCCGCGGCATCGACACGCCACCGGGAGCGCGCAACCCGGAGGACCGGATCGCCGAGCTGAACCGCCAGGGGGTCGACGCAACCCTGAACTACCCCACACTGGCCAACCTGGTCGAGCACTCGTCGGCCGAGGATCCCGAGCTGACCGCGGCGATCATCCACGCGCTGAATCAGTGGATGCTCGAGCACTGGGAATTCAGCTACGCCAACCGGGTCTTCAGCACGCCGGTGATCAACCTGGGCATCGTGGACGAAGGCCGTCGCGAATTGGAGTACATCCTGGACAAGGGCGCCAAGGTCGCGCTGATCAAGCCGGCCCCGGTGTACGGCTACAAGGGTTGGCGCTCCCCCGCGCTGCCCGAGTTCGACCCCTTCTGGAAAGACGTCGAAAACGCCGGACTGCCAATCGTCTTGCACGCCAGCCAACCCCCGCTGCAGGAATACATCGACAAATGGGAGCCGCCGTCGACCGCCAGCGCGTTCGAGATGTCAGCGTTCAAGTGGACCGCGTTGGGCCACCGCGAAATTGCCGACATGCTGACCAGCCTGATCTGCCATGGCACGCTGACCCGGTTCCCCAAGCTGCGGATCGCCAGCGTGGAGAACGGAAGTGCTTGGATCAAGCCGTTGTTCGACGATCTGCAGTCGACGTACAACAAGATGCCGCAGAACTTCCCCGAGCATCCACACGACGTGTTCCGCCGCAATATCTGGGTCAGCCCGTTTTGGGAGGGCTCGGTCGCCGATGTCGTGCAGACTGTCGGATGGGACAAGGTGATGTTCGGTTCGGACTGGCCGCACCCCGAAGGCCTCGCCGAGCCGAAGGGCTATTGGAAATACGCCGAGGGCATGGATGTGCGGCGCACCTACGACTTCATGGGCGACAACGCACGTCGGTTCATGGGTCTGCCCCTGGCCAACCCCGATCCGGCTGCGGTGAAGCCGCCCGAGTTCGCCAACGCCTGACTCAGTCGCTGGCGGGAAGCGGCTTGGCCTCTTTGAGCGCCAGCGCGGTCGCGCCGATGGACAGTGTTCCGGCGCCCGCCTTGGTGACCAACACCTCGGCCCCGCCGTCGTCGACATAACGCTTGCCCATCAGTGCACCGTCGGCAAGCGCCGGGTCGGGCGCTGCGTCGCCCGGCCGGCTTTCACCTATGGGCACCATCGGTGAACCCCCGCACCGCAGATCGTCGAGGCTATCGGCGGCCTTCACGACGATGACCTGTGTATCGCAGACCTGGCTCTGTAACCGAGTGCCATTCTTGATCATTGTGTGCTCCTTGGTCTTTCGCACGAACGTTACTGCTCGGCAGCGGTGAGCTTCAAGCTTTCGACGATCTCGCGCCGCAGCACCTTGCCGGTGGGAGTAGTGGGCAACTCATCACGAAAAACGATGCGATCCGGGGTCCGCGAACCGCGCAGCGTCCTCCGGGCAAACTCACGCAAGTCCTCAACAAGAGGAGCGCTGCCGGGCGCCGGGACCACTACCGCGACGATGATCTGACCCCACTGGGCATCGTCGAGGCCGACGACCACGACCTCATGCACGTCGGGATGCTCAACCAGCACGTCTTCCACCTCGGACGGCGCAATGTTCTCGCCGCCGCGAATAATCGTGTCGTCGGATCGTCCGCCGATGAACAGATAGCCGTCCTCGTCGAGCATCGCGACGTCTTTCGTAGGGAACCAGCCCTCGGCGTCTAGAACCGAGCCGATCCCGGTGTACTTGCCCGATACCTGAGGACCTCGAACGAACAACTCGCCCATCTCGCCGGCGCCCAATACGGCACCGTCGTCACCGCGTATTTGCACCTCTATGCCGGGCACCGGCTTACCCACGGACGCGAGACGCCGAGCGGCGACTTCGTCGGCCGAGCCGTGCGCCGCACGGTGATCCTCGGGTGTCAGGACCGCGATGGTCGAGCTGGTCTCCGTCAGTCCGTAAGCGTTCACGAATCCCACGGAGGGCAACAAGTCGAGCGCCTTCCGAACCAGGGGCAGACCAACTTTCGATCCGCCGTACGCCAGGTTGCGCAGCCTCGGCAACTCGATCCGACCGCCTTCCAAGACTGCGACGATCCGGTCCAGCATTGTGGGCACCACCGTCGCCGTGGTCACCAGCTCGTCGCGAACGAGCCGGACCCATTCGGCCGCATCGAATTTAGTCAGGTACACGATCTTGCGTCCGGCGTACAGGTTCGACAAAGCAGCCCCGACACCCGCGATGTGATAAGGAGGCACACACACGAGAGCGGCATCCTCCCGGTCGGCCGAACCGAAGTCGACTGTGCCAGTGATATAACTGGTGAGATTGTTATGAGACAGCTCAACCGCTTTCGGCCGCGACGTGGTCCCGGACGTGAACAACACGACGGCAACGTCATCGGGGTCGGCGAATTCGGCCACCGGCTCCGCCGCGCGGGCGGACGCGATGAACTCGTCGGATGTCATCACACGCTCAGGGGCGCCGTCCACCACATCGCGGTACTGCTCGTCGGCGATGATGAGCGGCTGGGGAAGGCGCTCAATAAGGGCCCGCAAGCCGATCCCGCTCAATCTGTAGTTCAGGGGTGTGAATGCCACGTTCGCCCGCGCCGACGCGAAGATCAACAGCGGCAGCATCACGCCCCCGGTCCCCACGTAGACCACATGCTGAGCGCCTGATGCCGCGATCACCCCCGCTCCGCCATCGACCAGATCGCTCAGCTCTCCGGCCGTCAGTCGGGTAACGCCGTCGATCACGGCAACCCTGTCTCGATCGTCCGAAACCGTCATCTCCAGCAATAACGAAATGCTCAACGCCCTCAACCCTCACGTGCGACCTGGTCCACTGCCGTTCCGGGCAGAGTCTAGCGCTTTCCGATCAAATTAGGTATATATTTATATCTTAACGTCTAGGCTGATTTGCGCGTGGGAGCGCTGACTTCGTGGTTCTATCGGCGCACACGCCCAGGACGGATACCCATAATCGGAGCCCGGCGACAGAGGCCCGCGTGACGCTGGTTACCCGAATTGGTTTGACGGAAGGATGAAGTGACGATCTTGGCTTCGTCGCCGTGAGCGACCTCGATGGGGTTGCGTTGCCGTCGGATCTGAGCGCGCTGGACCTCCTGCTGCATCGAGGGGAGGCCAACCCGCGCACCCGGTCGGGAGTGCTTTCGGTGGAAATCTTGGAGACAGTACCGGAGTGGGAGCACTTCCGGAATGGCCTGGATCGCGCGTCGCGGCAGGTGCTGCGGATGCGTCAGAAGGTGGTGGTCCCCTCCCTCCCTACGGCGCCGGCGCGTTGGGTCGTCGATCCCGACTTCGACCTGAACTTCCACGTACGGCGCGTTCGGGCTCCCGAACCGGGGACACTTCGCGAAGTGCTTGACTTCGCCGACGTAATCTTGCAGTCGCCGCTCGATATTTCGCGACCGTTGTGGGCCATAACGCTGATCGAAGGCATGGCGGACGGCCGCGCCGCCGTGCTTTCGCACATGAGCCATGCGGTGGCCGACGGTGTGGGTGGCCTCGAGATGTTTTCGCACATGTACGACCTCGAACCGGAGCCGCGGCGACGCTCGGCCCCGGCAGTGCCCATCCCTGAGGATATTTCGGGCAACGACCTCATGCGAGAGGGCATCCGCCGGTTGCCTGGGGTGGTGCTCGGAGGTGCACAGATAGCGCTGACGCGGGTGCTTCGAGCCACCGAACACGTTGCCCGGGAACCCGTGTCGGCGCTCACCGGAGCGATCGACTATGTCCGTTCGGCCGCACGAGTAATGGCTCCGGCAGCTGAGCCCTCACCGCTGTTGCGCCGGCGAAGCCTGTCGACACGCTCTGAGTCGATCGATATCCGGCTTGCGGACATGCATGCAGCCGCCAAGGGTGCCGGCGGATCTATCAATGATGTGTACCTGGCGAGTTTGTGCGGTGCCCTGCGGCGCTACCACGAAGTGCTTGCCATGCCCGTCGAAACGCTGCCGATGGCGGTGCCGGTGAGCTTGCGCGCCGAAGCCGATCCGGCAGGCGGAAACCATTTCGCCGGTGTCACATTGGCGGCACCCGTGGGAGAGTCGGACCCCCTGCTGCGCATCAAGGACATTCGCGAGCAGATGACCGAACGAAAAGAAGAACCTGCACTTGACGTCATGGGCAATCTCGCGCCGGTCCTGAGCATATTGCCGCAACCGCTGATCGAGGCCATGGCCCAGGCGATCGTGCCGTCCGATGTACAGGCCAGCAACGTCCTGGGATATGCCCAAGACACCTACATCGCTGGCTCGAAAATTGTGCGGCAGTACGGGCTTGGTCCTCTGCCCGGCGTCGCGATGATGGTGGTGCTCGTGTCGCGGGCCGGGTTCTGCACGGTCACCGTGCGCTACGACCGCGCTTCGGTCACCGAACCCGACCTGTTTGCGCGATGCCTGCAGGACGGTTTCGATGAGGTGCTCGCCCTCGGTGGAGGGTCGAACCGCTCTCGCCCGGCATCCTTCTCAGCGGCGGCCGTCGGCTCTGATCGCAAGCCGCCAATGAATCGCGGGGACATATGAGTCCGGTCGACGGTGGTGCTCGACTGTCTGGGACGGTGGCCGAAGTGGCCGCCAGCCCTGCTGGCCCCGAGATCGGCGCGTTCTTCGATCTGGACGGCACCCTGGTCGCGGGCTTTACCGGCGTAATGCTCACAGAGGACGCGATCCGGCGCCGTCAGCTCGGGGTCGGTGAGTTCATCGGGATGGTGCAGGCTGCACTGAATCATCAGCTCGGGCGTGTCGAGTTCGAGGAGCTCATCGAGCAGGGCGCGGCGATGATGCGTGGAATGTCGATCACCGATCTCGACGAACTTGGCGAACGGCTCTTCAAACAGAAAGTGGTGTCGCGGATATTCCCCGAGATGCGCGCACTGGTGCGCGCCCATATCGACCGCGGCCATACCGTGGTGCTGAGTTCATCGGCGCTGACAATCCAGGTCGAGCCAGTGGCTCGCTTCCTCGGTATCGATCAGATCTTGAGCAACCGGTTCGAGACCGATGAGAACGGATCGCTCACCGGTCACGTGGTGCGTCCGATCTTATGGGGCGCCGGTAAAGCCCGAGCTGTACAAGCTTTTTCGTCCGGGCACGGGGTGGATCTCGCGCGAAGCTACTTTTACGCCGATGGCGATGAAGACGTCGCATTGATGTACCTGGTCGGCAATCCCCGTCCCACCAATCCGCAAGGCAAGATGGCTGCGGTGGCGGCGAAACGGGGTTGGCCAGTTCATCGGTACAGCAGCCGAAGTGGCGGGGGACCGATGGCGCAGCTCCGGAATCTTGCGGGCATCGGTTCCCTTCTTCCGGTTGCGGCAGGCGCGATAGGCGTCGGCGTGCTCTCGCGCAATCGACGTAGCGGCGTCAATTTCTTGACCGCCAACTGGCCGGCCCTGATGCTGGCCGCAAACGGCGTGCGTACGAACGTCATTGGCAGGAAGAACCTGACGGCCGCGCGTCCGGCGGTGTTCATCTTCAACCATCGCAACAACTTTGACGCATTCATCGCCGGGGCGCTCGTGCGGGACAATTGGACCGGCGTCGGCAAGAAAGAACTCGGATCCAATCCGATCATGTGGAGTATCGGCAAGCTGGTCGACGCCGCGTACATCGACCGCGACGATTCCCGCGCGGCCGTCGAGTCGTTGCACAAGGTCGAAGAACTGGGCCGCAAGGGCTTGTCGATCATCATCGCGCCGGAAGGCACCCGGCTGGATACCACCGAAGTCGGGCCGTTCAAGAAGGGGCCCTTCCGCATCGCGATGGCGGCCAAGATCCCCATCGTGCCGATCGTGATCCGCAACGCGGAAGCGATAGCGGCTCGTGACTCGTCGTCGATGAATCCTGGCACCGTGGATGTTGCAGTGCTCGAACCGATTTCCGTCGACGACTGGACGCTCGACGACTTGCCCGATCGCATTGCCGAGGTTCGGCAGCGGTACCTCGACACGCTGAGCGCATGGCCGAACAGCGACACGGCTCGGACGCCTGCCAACGACGAGCGGAAGGGCCGAGAATGACTATCCCCACCGACGAGATGTTGGCCTTCACCGCCACCGCCGACGCGCTGGTACTGGCGTCGGTGTCGTCGGTTGCCGAACAACACCTCATTGACGATTGGCTGTCGAAGCAACGCCGCGAACGCCCCGAGACGTCTGTCGAATTGCTCCGATTGCCGAGTGGAAACCCCTCGGCCGAGACACTTGATGCGCTGAGCGAGCACCTCGGCGCCGACGACGACAGGTCCGTCGTGCCGGTGCGGGTGTTTTGGGTGCCGGCGGGACTGCCCACCCGATCGAAACTCATCGGGCTGTTATCAGGGCGGGATACCTACCGTCCGCCGGAGCGTCTCCAGCCCCGCATTCTCCGGAAGGATCCCACCCGCGCGAAAGTGGTTGCGGGAGAAGCGGCAAAGGTATCCGAGTTGCGCCAGCAGTGGAGGGACACGACTGTGGGTGGCAGTGCTCGCGACTTCGCCCGGTTTGTGGCCAGGCGCGCGGCTCTCGCGATCGAACGGGTCGAATATCGGTTGCTGGGACCCGAATACAAGTCGCCGCGATTGGTGAAGCCGGAGATGTTGGCGTCAGCCCGGTTCCGCGCTGGCTTGGAACGTATTCCCGGCGCGTCGGTCGAGGCGGCTGGCAGGATTCTCGACGAGCTTGCGACGGGCTGGAGTCGCTTCTCGGTGGATCTGATCCCTACGCTCAGCAGGCTGATCTACAGCCGCGGGTTCGATCCAGACCTCGATTACGACCCCGCTCAGATCGAATCGATGCGAAAGCGGCTGGACCGCCATCCGGCCGTGATGCTGTTCTCACACCGGTCGAACCTCGACAGCGCAGTGCTGACCGTGGCCATGCAGGAGAACCGGCTGCCGCGAGCCAATCTGTTCGGCGGCATCAACATGGCATTCCCCGGGCTTGCCCCGTTGATGCGGCGGTCGGGTGTCATCTACATCCGGCGCACGATCGGCGGGGACCCGCTGTACAAATACGTGCTCAGAGAGTACGTGGGCTACCTCGTCGAAAAACGTTTCAATCTAACCTGGGCCATCGAAGGGACCCGTTCGCGCACCGGCAAGATGTTGCCCCCCAAGTTGGGGTTGATGTCCTACGTCGCCGATGCCTATCTCGACGGCCGCACCGACGACATCCTGCTCCAGCCGGTGTCGATCAGCTTCGACCAGCTCCACGAGATCGCTGAATATGCCGCGTACGCGCGAGGGGGCGAGAAAGCGGCGGAGGGCCTGAGCTGGTTGTACGGGTTCATCAAAGCTCAAGGAGAGCGGGAGTACGGCAAGATCTATGTCCGGTTCCCCGAGGCAGTGTCGATGCGGGAGTATCTCGGAAATCCTCACGGTGACATGGCCAAGGACGCAGCTGCCAAGCGGCTCGCGATGCAGAAGATGGCGTTTGAGGTCGCCTGGCGAATTCTGCGCGTAACCCCTGTCACCGCAACCGGATTGGTATCTGCGCTATTGCTGATGACGAGGGGGGTGGCGTTGACTGCGACCCAGCTCCATCACACGCTGCAGGATGCCCTCGATTATCTTGAGCGCAAGCAAGCACCGATGTCGACGACGGCGATACGACTGCGCACGCTGGAAGGCGTTCGCTCGGCAGCGGATGCGCTGTCCAACGGACATCCCGTCACCCGCATCGACAGTGGCCGGGAGACGGTCTGGCGGATCGCCCCCGAGCATCAACATGCCGCGGCGTTCTACCGGAACTCGGTGATCCACGCGTTCTTGGAGACGTCGATCGTGCAGTTGGCCCTGGCGCACGCAGCGCATGCCGAAACCGACCCGCTCGGGGCATTCTGGGACCAGGCGATGCGGCTACGTGACCTGCTGAAGTTCGACTTCTACTTCGCCGATTCGGCGGCATTCCGCGACCACTTGATTGAGGATATGGCCGAGCATCCCGATTGGGAGGCCCAGGTTGCGGCTGGCGGTGAGCACATCCATGGCCTGTTGATATCAAAGAGGCCGTTGGTAGCCCAGGCCATGCTGCGACCCTTCTTTGAGTCCTACGAGATCATCGCCGACGTACTGCGTCACTCTCCGACCAACGTCGAGGCAAAAGAGCTGATCTCCCGCGCGATGGGCCTGGGCAAACAGTATGTCGCCCAGAATCGGGTTCGCACAAGCGAACCTGTGTCCACGCTCTTGTTCAACACCGCACTGCAGGTGATGGCCGATCAGCGTCTGCTGGAACCGGCAACCGATTTGGCCGAACGGCGGAGGTCGTTTCATGCGGAGTTGCGCAACATCGTGCGCGACATCGACACAGTCGAAGGAATGGCGCACCAACAGTTCTGGGCACGCGAGGCCGAGGCGCTGGGCGCCGGCACGGCTCCGAAGTCGGATTAGGCGCTCATCGTGGCGATTCGAGAATCCCGCGAAGTGGTGGTCGACTCGGAGCCGGAATCGATCTTGGCAGTTCTTGCCGATGTCGCGGCGTTGCCTACGTGGTCGGCGATCCACGAAAGAGTTGAGGTGATCAATCGCTACGAAGACGGCCGGCCCCGCCACGCCGAGATCACCATCAAGAATCACGGCATCAGGGACCGCCACGTCGTGGAATATCACTGGGGCAGTGACTGGATGGTCTGGGATGCAACTCGAACGAATCGCCAGAAGGCGCAGCACGGCGAGTATCACTTGACTCGTGAAGGAGGCCGGACGCGGGTTCGTTTCGATCTCGTTTTCGAGCCGGTAGGAGTGCTTCCTCCCGTGCTCTTCAAGCGAGGCGCTCAGGCCGTGATCAACAGTGCCACCGAGGGATTACGTAACCGGCTCGCACAATTGAAGGAAAACACCTGACGCGTCGCTCGTCCGCACAGCACGTCAGTCGCGTCTCAAAACCAAAACCAAGGTGTGCGAGACCCCAATCGGCGCCAGGTGGTAGAGATAGCGTGACGCAACTGCTTCAGAATCGGTATCTGTCCGCCCTCCCACTCAACTCGACAATGACGACGAAAAGAGTGCGCATGACTAGCCGCGATACTCGGAGCGCACCGATAACGACGTGTTTCGGCGGCGGTGCCGCATTCGGCATCGCCTACGGGTTGGGTGTCGCATGCGGGCTGCAGGACATCGGGCTGCCGATCATCAGCGGCAATTTGATGGGAACGTCGGCGGGCTCCTGGGTGGCCGCCGCGACGGCGACCGGCGTATCGCTCGACCGGATGGTTCCGATATGGAAGACCCCTGAACCAGATGGCAAGCGCCGCAGGTGTATCACCGCGGCTGGGCAACTGTGGCACGGACTCCACGACGATCGTGTCATCGGCGTCACCGCCGTATTGCCATTCTTCCGTCGCCGGCTCCTCCTGGCTTCGGAGCACACCATTGCCGATGTCGTCGCGGCGTCCTCGTCGTTACCTGGCTTCGCCGCGGCTCATCGAATCGACGAGGGGCGCTACATCGACGGGGGCGTCCTTTCGCCCGCATCGATCGACCGTGCCCCCAAGGCCGATCTCCTGATCGCAGTCGTTCCGCTGGCAGGCGTTCCTGGCCCCGTCGGCATGGCCGCCGACGCGGTGAGCAGAATCGAACTCACCAGCTGGGGGCTGCGTCATCGGCGCCGGTCGCTCTACATCCGGCCCGATCGCCGTTTTCGACGGCACCTCCGATGGATCGGTGACCTGATGCTGACTGTGCGCCTTTCCGAGGTGTACGAAGCGGCCCGCGAACAAGGCGAGGAGTGCGGGCAAAGATGGCAGGCCAACGCGGTAACCTGCTGGGCGGCCTAACGTCGGCTTGCCTCGAAACATTCTGCGCTGCAGGGTGATTACGTTTCCACAGCCCCGATCAATGCTCTCGGCCAACGATAAGGCCATGGGGCAAAGTTGGCCTCTTCTGCGCGTGGCCGCTGACCAGTTCGGCGCCGGTCCGCGGAATGCAGCTATGACACGCGCAGAATCAGCTATATAGTTAGAGGCTTAGCGGAATCTACATCACCGCACCTCCTGCCGAAGGTAGGAACGACAGCGACGCCTGCCGGAAGGAACGCAATGAGCAACACGCCCGAGATCGCGATCATCGGCGTCGGACTTCATCCATTCGGGCGGTACGAAGACCGGTCGGCCCTGGAGATGGGCGCGGTGGCGATCAGCAGGGCTCTGCGCGATGCAGGCGTGCCCTGGTCGGACGTCGGCAGTCTGTACGCGGGCAGCCTCGAGGTGGCCAATCCGGAGGCCGTGACCGGGCTCGCAGGCATGACCGGGATTCCGGCCCGGGCCACGTTGAGCGGCTGCGCCACCGGCAACTCGCTCCTCACTCTGGCCGCCCGCGACGTGCAACTCGGCGAGGCCGACATCGCGGTCGGCGTCGGGCTGGACAAACACCCACGCGGCGCGTTCGGAGCAGACCCGTCGGTCTCTGGACTGCCACAGTGGTACGGCGACCAGGGCATGTTCCTGACCACTCACTACTTCGGCACCAAGATCATGCGGTACATGCACGATCACGGCATCACCGAGAAGACGCTGGCCGGCGTCGCGGCGAAGAACTTCGACAACGGCGCACTGGCGCCGCACGCGTGGCGCCGCAAGCCGATGAGCATCGATGCGATTCTGGGCTCGCCCGTGGTGAATGCGCCACTGCGCCAGTACATGTACTGCAACCCGAACGAGGGTGCCGCCGCCGTGGTGGTCTGCCGTGCCGACAAGGCCAAGCAGTACACCGACACCCCCATCTACCTGCGCTCGACTGCGCTGCGCAGCCGCCGCGAAGGTGCTTACGAGTTGTTGCGAACCTCGATCGAGCTGCCCATCGTGCCGGGCACCACAACCGAGGCGGCCCAATCCGCCTACGAGCTGGCCGGCATCGGGCCCGATGACATCGACGTCGCGCAACTGCAGGACACCGACTCCGGCTCCGAGATCATCCACATGGCCGAAACGGGCCTGTGTAAAGACGGCGAGCAGGAAGCACTTCTCGCCGACGGCGCCACCAAGATCGGCGGCCGGCTGCCTATCAACACCGACGGCGGCCTGCTCGCCAATGGTGAACCAGTCGGCGCATCGGGTCTGCGACAGGTCTACGAGCTGGTGCAGCAGCTACGCGGCACCGCCGGTGACCGTCAGGTCCCCAATGATCCGCGGGTCGGGCTCGCTCAGCTGTACGGGGCGCCCGGGACCGCAGCCGTCGCCATCTTGTCCAAGTAGCCAACCGAAGGGAGTCCGCGTAATGACCAATACTCATGCCGAAGCCCAGCGCCGTGCCGAGGTGGACCTGGACCATCACTCGCCCGATTTTGGTGACGACCCGTACAGCCGCTTTCGTCAGATGCAGGAATCAGGTTGCCCGGTAGCGCATTCGAATCACTATGAGGGCTTTTGGGCGCTGGCCGACTACGCGTCGGTGTTCGAGGCCGCCCGCGACGACGAACTCTTCAATTCAGCCCCCTCAGTAGGCGTCCCGGCCAGTGGCATGCCCTTCCCGATACTGCCGATCGAGTCCGATCCGCCGCAAACCCAGGAGTTGCGCGAGGCGACTCTTCGGCAGTTTTCGCCAGGTTCCGCCGAGAGGGCTCGACCGCTGGCTACCGAAATCGCCGACGAGCTCATCGATCAGTTCATCGAACGCGGTGCATGCGACCTTGTCGCGGATCTGACGACCCCCCTCCCCGCACGGCTGATCTTGCGGCTCCTCGAATGGGACGAGTCTCGGTATCGGGACTGGGTGAAATGGGTGCACACCCTTGTCCATGAACGAGCGCACGAAGAGAAGGCCGGGATGGCCGGAATGGAATTGTTCGGCGAGGTCACCAAACAGCTGCAGGAGCGCCGGGCGAAAGGTTTGGGCGACGACCTCTTCAGCGACATTCTGCGCGGCACGCTGGACGGCAAGCCGCTCGATGACACCCAGATCACCATGTATGGGTTCCTGATGATGCTGGCCGGGATGGACACCGCCTCGGGATTCACTGCAAATGTGTTGCTGCGTTTGAGCGAAGACACCGAATTGCGCGCACAGCTGATCGCGGATCCAGGTCTGATCAAGCAGGGCACCGACGAGCTGCTGCGCCTGTACACGCCCACTCTTGGCCTGGCCCGGACCGTCTCACGCGATGCCGAATTCCACGGCCAGTCGTTGTGCAAGGGCGACAGAGCGATTCTGATGTGGGCGGCTGCCAATCGCGACCCGGCCATGTTCGAAGACCCAGACAAGCTGGATCTCGCGCGCCCGAATGCCAAGAAGCAGATGGCATTCGGCGTCGGCATCCACCGGTGCCTGGGCTCGCACCACGCAAAGATGATGTTCCAGGTGATGATAGGTAAGGTCCTCGAACGCCTGCCCCACTTTGAACTCGCCGGTGAGCCCGAGCGATTCGCGGATGCGGGCGAGGTCTACGCCGTCAACAAGTTGCCGGTGAAGTTCACCCCCGGCCGACACACGGGCTGATGCGTCCAGTGACAGCTGGGACCATCGCCGAACTATTGGACTCGAGTGCCGCTGGCAGGCCGGATCGTCCACTCCTGCGCGACATCACGGGTTCGACGTGGAGCGTGGCCGAGGTTGCGGGTCTGACGTCGGCCGCCACGGGATGGCTCTGGGAAGTCGGGGTCCGACCGGGAATGACCGTCGCCTGGCAGCTGCCCTCACACGTCAATGCGGCGCTGGTCATGCTGGCGTTGGCCCGAATGCCCGTCGTACAAGCCCCGGTGATCCACCTCTATCGGCGCCGCGAGCTGTGCGCGGCAGTCGCGGCCGCCCGTGCCGACATCCTGCTGGTCGACGATTCGACCGCCGGGAATGCAGCACCCGGGATGCGGACGGTCACGGTGCCCGAAGACCTCATCGCACAGCTCGAGAACTCAACGGCCGCAGCGCGTCCCGAATTGCACCCACCGTTACCAACCGAACCGCGGTGGATGTACTTCACCTCCGGCACAACTGGCCGGCCAAAGGGCGTGCACCACACCGATGCAACGTTGCTCAGCGCCTCGCGCGGATACATCGCCCACCTCGGGGTGGGCAGCCGTCCCCGGGAAGTCGGCACCATCGCCTTCCCAATCGGACACGTCGGAGGCATGGTCTATCTGGCAACCGCGCTGCTCGGCGACTTCCCGGTGCTGCTGGTCCCGAAGGTCTCGGCCGACGACCTTCCCCGGCTGCTCGCCGAGCACCAAGTGACGGTGACGGGCGCCAGCACCGCTTTCTACCAGATGTTGCTGGCGGCCCAGATGGCCGCGCCGACAACGGAATTGCTGATGCCCTCGCTGCGGATGCTCATCGGCGGAGGTGCCGCGTGCCCGCCCGAGGTGCACCGACAGGTACGGGAACACCTGCGAG
>NZ_JAVHWM010000105.1:0-20780 GCF_032159765.1 Mycobacterium sp.
GGCGCCGGCACCGGCGACGGCGCGCTCGTCGACGTGGACGTGCTCGTGGTCGTCGAGGTCGACGTGCTGGAGCTGCCGCTCACGGTCGGCGTGATCGCCTCCGGGGGATCAGCCGGGTCCAGCACCGTGTCGATGATGTAGATCCGTGCATGGCCGGAAATGATGCCGCCGCAAACGACCTTCGCGGTGTCGTTGACCTTCACGTCGCCGCCCTTACCGGTGACCTTGATCTCGGCGCCTTCCTGGCTTGGCCGCTGACCGTGCACGTCGTCCGGGCCCAGCAGGCCGAGGAACACGTGGTAGTTGACCAGCTTGCCCAGCCCCGCCGGGTCAGCCTTCAGCGCTTGCAGCTTGGCCGGATCCAGCGCCGCGAACGCCTCATTGCTGGGCGCGAAGATCACGTACGGACCGTTGTCAAGCATCGGCACGGTGTTCACCGCGGGGTTGAGCTGGCCCGAAACCGCTGAATAGAACGTGCTGATGTCCTTGATGGCCGCCAGCGCCTGGCCGGTCTGCGCTTCATGCAGGCTCTTGTACGTCGGCATCGTCGCCTTGAACGCGTCGCAGCCGGGGCCCTCAGGCTCGGGGAACTCCGCCGTGGGCGCCGGGTCAGCGTCGGCATTGATGGCCATCGGCACCGAGGCCATGATCGCCGCGATGGCCGCGGCGGCACCTATTGCTTTATGGGTGCGAGTCTTCACTTCCTGCTCCTCAACATCTCAGGTCGCAAGAATGGTATGGGCATCGGTCCTACAACAGCAAAATCGCAGTCGCCGGATTGGTCACAGTTTCTCCCTGAAACTCAGCCACACATCACTGTCGTCACGCACGCCGACCGGCCTCGCCATCGCGTCCAAAATGGCGTCCACCCGCTCGTAATCGAGCTCGACCGGGGATATCCGATCACCGCCGTCATCGCGCACGTCGTAGTGGAAAGACAGCTGGGCAGTGGGGTGAAGCCAGTGCGACACCGTGACGTCGTTGCCGTCGTCGTCCGTGTACGTACCGGTGAGGAAGAACCCGCCGGCCATCCTGAAGCGGCGATGCACCGCGGCCTGCAGGTGGGCGAGCGATTCGTTGGTGAACGTCAGCGGCAGTTCCCGGTCCCCGCAGTGCAGCGTGGCCACTATCGGCGCTCCTTCTCTTAGTGATTTATGCAACAGCCTAGGAAGCAGATACCCAATCGCGGCAATCTTGGGTAATCCCCTAGCGTGGGAAACGTGCGAGTCCTCGTCACCGGCGCGACTGGCTACGTCGGCTCGCGCTTGGTCGCAGCGCTGCTGGCCGAGGGCCACGACGTCGTCACTGCGACCCGAAACCCAGCCAAAATCAAGCGATTCGGCTGGGCAAGCGAAGTCAAAGCGGTCCGGCTCGATGCCAGCGACCCGGACGCGACGGCAACGGCATTCTCCGACGCCGGTCCCCTCGACGTCGTCTACTACCTCGTGCATGGAATCGGCCAGCCGGATTTTCGCGCAGCCGACAACCGGGCGGCCTCCAACGTGGCGACGGCGGCGACGGCGGCGGGCGTCAAACGCATCGTTTACCTGGGCGGATTCGTGCCCGATGGCGACGACCTTTCCGAACACCTGGCCGGCCGCGCCGAGGTGGCCGAGGCGCTCACCATCGACGGCGGCCCCGAGCTGGTGTGGCTGGGAGCCGCGATGATCATCGGCGCCGGGTCGACGTCATTCGAGATGCTGCGGTACGTCGGCGATCGGTTCGTGCTGTTTCCGCTGTTGCCGTGGGCCAAAAATCCGATGGACCCGATTTCGATTCGGGACGTGCTGTATTACCTTGTCGCCGCGGCAGATTCGCACCGAGTTCCCGCGGGCGCCTACGACATCGCCGGTCCCGAGACCACGACATACCGCGATCTGCTGTTCGCTTACGCGCGAAAAAGGAAGACCTGGCGAGCGGGGCTGTCCGTCCGCGGTATCGACACCGGCCTGCTGTCGAAGGTCACCGCGATCGCGCTGCCCGTGCCCGGCGGCCTCGCCGCCGACCTCGTCCAATCGCTGGACTTCCCGATGCAGGCCTCCGGCCACAGCCTCGACCAGGTGCTACCCGAGCCACCGGGCGGCCGGACGCCGATCGCAGACGCGATTGCGGCATCGCTGTCCTCGGGCAAGCCTGCGCCCGTCAACGCACTGGCCGATCCGCACCATCTTGCCGACAGCGATCCGGACTGGGCGGGCGGCGACGTGCTCGCCTTGCAGCGGCTGGCCAAGACGGTGGCGCCGGCCACGAAGCCGGCGCTCGGGCTGGTGAACCTGGTGCCAGGCCCGGTCGCGGGCGTCCTACGCACCGGATTCGACCTGTTGGCCGAATTCAAGCCGAACGGCAAGTCGGCGTGACGACGGCCTCGCCCGGATTGCTCGACGAGCTCAGAGCCGTGGCGACGACCGTCGCGGTTCCGCACCACGAGCCGCCGTCGCTGGTGCTGCGACGCCGCATCATCGTCGGGATCGTGCTCGTCGCCGGCGCAGTCGTTCTCGGGATCTCGTTGACCCGGAAGCCCGGCGACGCGTCGTTCTACTGGCTCACCTTCCTTCAAGCCGCAGTCTGGGGCGGCGGTGCGTACCTCTCCGGCCCCGTGCACTTGGGTTGCATCCGTTGGAGGGGCCGCAACCAGCGGCCCGTGATCCTCGGCCTGAGTATCGGCCTGGCGCTGGCTACCCTGTTCGTGGTGGGCGGCCTGGTGGTCCGCGAGATCCCGCCCATCCACGACCTGATCGCCCGGGTCCTGGAGTATGCGAACTACGGCTCGCTGTGGCTGGTGGTGGTGATCACGCTGGTCAACGGGGTCGCCGAAGAGCTGTTCTTCCGTGGCGCGCTGTACACCGCCCTAGGCGGCTTCCACCCGGTGGTCGTCTCAACCGTCCTCTACATCGGTGCGACGCTGGCAAGCGGGAACCCGATGCTCGGATTCGCGGCGATCCTCCTCGGCACTGTGTGCGCACTGGAGCGTCGCGCTACCGGAGGAGTGTTGGCACCCGTGTTGACGCACCTCATCTGGGGTCTGGTCATGGTGCTCGGCTTGCCGCCGATGTTCACCGGGAATTAAAGATTGCGAGCACTCACTATCTTTGTTAGGCTTCCGTCATGACCTACGACGTGATCATTCGCAACGCCCTGTGGTTCGACGGAACGGGCGCGCCACCGCGCACCCGCAACCTGGGCATCCGAGACGGCGTGCTGTCGGAGGTCTCCGCCGACGCGCTGGATGAGACCGGCTGCCCGGACGTCATCGACGCGGCAGGCAAGTGGGTGACGCCGGGGTTCATCGACGTGCACACGCACTACGACGCCGAGATCCTCCTCGATCCGGGCCTGCGCGAATCGGTGCGGCACGGCGTCACGACGGTTCTGTTGGGGAACTGCTCGCTGTCGACTATCTACGCTGACTCCGAAGACGCGGCCGACCTCTTCAGCCGCGTCGAAGCGGTGCCCCGCGAGTACGTACTCGGCGCGCTGAACGCGAAGAAGACGTGGTCGGGGCCGGGTGATTATGTCCGCGCGCTGGACGAGTTGCCGCTGGGGCCGAATGTCGGGTCCATGCTGGGTCATTCGGACCTGCGGACCTCTGTGCTCGGGCTCGAGCGAGCGACCACCGAGGGGGTGCGGCCGACTGACGCCGAGTTGGAGAAGATGGCGCGGTTGCTCGACGAAGCCCTGGACGCGGGCATGCTCGGCATGTCGGGCATGGATGCAGCGATCGACAAGCTCGACGGCGAGCGCTTCCGGTCCCGTGCTCTGCCATCGACATTCGCGACGTGGCGTGAGCGTCGCCGCCTGATCAAGGTGTTGCGTAAGCGCGGCCGGATTCTGCAGAGCGCGCCCGACGTCAAGAACCCGATCTCGGCCCTCATGTTCTTCCTCACCAGCAGCGGAATATTCGGGCGCCGCAAGGGTGTTCGGATGAGCCTGCTCGTGTCGGCCGACGCGAAGTCCAACGAGGGTGCCGTGCACGTGTTCGGGCCCGGCACCCGGCTGTTGAACAGGATTCTCAACTCCCACATCCGCTTTCAGCATCTTCCTGTTCCCTTCGAGTTGTATTCCGACGGAATCGATCTGCCGGTATTCGAGGAGTTCGGAGCGGGCACCGCCGCCCTGCACCTGCGCGACGAGCTCGACCGCAACAAGCTGCTGGCCGACAAGGAGTACCGGCGCCGCTTCCGCAAGCAGTTCGACAAGATCAAGCTCGGTCCGTCGTTGTGGCACCGCGATTTCCACGATGCCGTCATCGTCGAATGCCCCGACAAATCGTTGGTGGGCAAGAGTTTCGGGCAGATCGCAAAAGCACGCGGGCTGCATCCGCTCGACGCGTTCCTCGATGTGCTCGTCGAAAACGGTGAGCGCAACGTCCGCTGGACCACCACCGTCGCGAACCACCGACCGAAGTACCTCAACAGGCTCGCCATCGAGCCGAACGTCCACATGGGGTTCTCCGACGCCGGCGCACACCTGCGCAACATGGCGTTTTACAACTTCTCGTTGCGACTGCTCAAGCGCGTGCTGGAGGCCGAGAAAGCCGGAGATCCGTTCATGACGACGCAGCACGCGGTGCACCGGCTGACCGCTGAGGTGGCCGATTGGTTCGGCCTCGCTGCCGGCACGTTGCGCAAGGGTGACCGCGCCGACTTCGTGGTGATCGATCCTGCCGCTCTCGATGACTCGGTGGACGGGTACCACGAGGAGACGGTGCCGTTCTACGGCGGCCTGAGCCGGATGGTCAATCGCAACGACGCGACCGTCGTCGCGACGGGTGTCGGTGGAATAGTGGTGTTCCGCAACGGCGAGTTCCGCGAAGGCTATGGCACGACGGCGAAGTCGGGCCGATTCTTGCGGGCCGGCAGACAGCCTGTCTCAGTCGGAGTTTGACGTGCCAAGAACACAGCAGCAGCGCCGCGACGAGACCGTCGCAAAGCTATTGGACGCCAGCATCGACACGATCGTCGAGGTCGGGTATGCGCGCGCGTCGGCGGCGGTGATTACCAAGCGCGCGGGCGTATCGGTGGGTGCCCTCTTCCGGCACTTCGACACCATGGGCGACTTCATGGCGGCGACTGCATACGAAGTGCTGCGCCGGCAGGTCGAGCTCGGCAGCAAGCGGGCCGCCGAGATACCAGCGGACCGGCCGGCTCTCGACGCCTTGTTGGCCATCCTGCGCGACGTCACCCGCAACCCTGTGAATGCCGTGATGTACGAGCTGATGATCGCAGCTCGTACCGACGAAAAGCTCAGGGCCACTTTGCAAGACGTACTCACCGAGTATGGGGAGAAGATCTATGACGCTGTGCGCGCGCAACCGGGTACCGAAAGTGTGCCGGACAAAACGCTCGGCGTGCTCGTCATGACACTCATCAACACCTTCGACGGCGCTGCTCTTGTGCGTGGCGTGCTGCCGCAGCCGGAGCTGGACGCGGAACAGCTTGCGCTGCTCGCCACGCTGATCGACGAGAAGTACGGCGCCTAGCTGTCGGTCGCTTCATGCGCGAGCGTGCGTGTTGGTTGGTCAACTCGCGGCGCGTCGGCCGCAGACACGCACGCTCGCGGGGGAAAGGCGAGGGCGCGCCTAGCTGTCGGTGAATTTCGGGGTGCGGCGCTGCTGGAACGCCAGCGTGCCCTCTTTGAAGTCGCTGGATCTGATCAGCTCTGACTGTCCGGCCAGCTCGCGGACGAACGCCCCCTCGAGTTCGGTGAGCGTGGCGGCGTTGATCGCCTCCTTGGTCTTGCGCAACGCGGCGGCTGGACCGTTGACCAGCGTCGTCAGCACCTTGTCGACCTCTGCGTCGAACGTGTCGGCGGGATGGACCGCGGTCACCAGCCCTAGCTCGTAGGCCTCGGACGCGGGGATGCGCTCGGCCAGCAGCGCCATCCGCATCGCACGAATGCGCCCTATCGCCGCGGCCACCAACGCCGACGCGCCGCCGTCGGGCATCAGGCCGATCTTGGTGAACGCGAGCAGGAAAAACGCCTTCTCCGAAGCCAATACGATGTCGCAGGCCAGCGCCAACGACACGCCCACGCCTGCCGCGGGGCCGTGGACGACGGCGACGGCAGGCTTCGGCAGCGCGGCGATCGAGCGGGCCGCGCGATTCGCCTCGGCGATGATGCTGTGGTGTGAGCTCCCGCTCGCGCTCTTCAGGTCGTCGTCGCTGATGCCGGCGCCTGAACTGAAGCCCCGCCCCGCGCCACCCAGACGGACCGCACGCACGCGGTCGTCGGTGCCGGCGCGCTCGACCGTGTCCGCGATGCCGGTGAGCATCTTTTCGGTCAGCGAGTTGAGGCTGTCGGGGCGGTCCATCGTGATCGACAGCACGCCGTCGGCGAGCGAGACGGTAAGCCCGTCGACGGTCGGATAGGCGTCAGTGCTGGAATCGACGTCGCGGACGTGAAAAGCAGAAGTGGACTCGGCAGTCATGGCTACAGATTAGGGCTGGGTATAGTCCGACCAACCAGTGGGTCGGTCCGGTGCCGACCGAACGAAAGGAACCGATCAGTGGAGATCAAGGACGCCGTTGCGGTCGTCACCGGTGGCGCGTCGGGATTAGGCCTGGCCACCACCAGGCGATTGCTCGACGCGGGTGCACAGGTGGTCGTGCTCGACCTCAAGGGCAAGCACGCTGTCGACGAACTCGGCGACCGCGCCGTGTTCGCCGAGACCAACGTCACCGACGAGGCCGCGGTCACCGCCGCTCTCGATGCCGCTGAGAAACTGGGTCCGCTGCGCATCGTCATCAACTGCGCAGGTACCGGCAACGCGATCAAGACCCTGGGCAAGGACGGCCCGTTCCCGCTCGACGCCTTCCGCAAGGTCGTCGAGATCAACCTGATCGGCACATTCAACGTGATCAGGCTCGGCGCCGAGCGCATCGCCAAGACCGAGCCCATCGGCGGGGAGCGGGGCGTGATCGTCAACACCGCTTCGGTGGCCGCGTTCGATGGACAGGTCGGCCAGGCGGCGTACTCGGCGTCCAAGGGAGGCGTGGTCGGCATGACGCTGCCGATCGCCCGTGATCTGTCACGCGATCTCATCCGCGTGGTGACCATCGCCCCCGGCCTGTTCGACACTCCGCTGTTGGCGGGGCTGCCCGACCCGGCCAAGGAATCGCTGGGCAAGCAGATCCCGCACCCGAGCCGGCTGGGCAAGCCCGACGAGTACGGAGCGCTGGCCGTGCATATCGTGGAGAACCCGATGCTCAATGGCGAGGTGATCCGCCTCGACGGCGCGATCCGGATGGCACCGCGATGAGCGCTCGCGCGAAGAGCAGAAAGCCCCGATGAGCATCACGACGAAGTTCACCGAGGCGTTCGGCGTTGAGCATCCGGTGGTCCAGGGTGGCATGCAGTGGGTCGGCCGCGCGGAACTCGTTGCGGCGGTGGCTAATTCCGGTGCGTTGGGTTTCATCACCGCGTTGACGCAGCCGACGCCGGCGGATCTGGACAGGGAGATCGCCCGGTGCCGGGACCTGACCGACAAGCCGTTCGGCGTGAACCTGACGATCCTGCCGACGATCAATCCGCCGCCGTATGACGAGTACCGGCGGGTGATCGTCGAGGCGGACATCAAGATCGTCGAGACGGCAGGGTCCAATCCAGCGCCGCACCTGCCGATGTTTCATGACAACGGGATCAAGGTCCTGCACAAGTGCACGTCGGTGCGACACGCGGTCAAGGCGCAAAGCCTTGGGGTGGACGGGATCTCCATTGACGGGTTCGAGTGCGCGGGCCATCCGGGCGAGGACGACATTCCGGGCCTGATCCTGATCCCGGCGGCATCGGAGAAGATCGACATTCCGATGATCGCCTCAGGTGGCTTCGCCGACGCGCGCGGGCTGGTGGCGGCGTTGGCGCTTGGCGCAGACGGGATCAACATGGGGTCGCGGTTCATGTGCACGGCCGAGTCGGCGATTCATCAGAAGGTCAAGGAGGCCATCGTCGCGGGGTCCGAGCTCGACACCGACCTGATATTCCGGACCCTGCGCAACACAGCGCGGGTGGCCAAGAATGCGGTGTCGCGCGAGGTCGTCGAAATCCTCAACAACGGAGGGAAATTCGAGGACATCAAGGATTTGGTCGCCGGGACGCGCGGTGTGAAGGTCTATGAGATCGGCGACGTGGACGCCGGGATCTGGTCGGTAGGTACCGCGATGGGGCTGATCAACGACATCCCGACGGTCGGCGAACTCGTCTCGCGAATCGTGCGCGAAGCCGAGGAACTGATCCAGGACCGGTTGGCCAACATGATCGGATCGAACGAGGAAGAGAGCGTTCCGGCCTAAAGGGCTCGTCTAAATCCCCACACACCGTCGTGCCAGCCTCCTAGTATTTGGCCTCAGAGGGTCGGGTCGTCGGGAGGAGACTCTCGATGGTTGAACAATTGAGTCGATTCGCCGTGGCCGCCACGGCGGCGAGTACGCCACTTGCGTTCGTTGTGCTGGTCTCTCCGCCGGTTGGTCATGCCACCGAATGCGGCGTTGGAACCGTGTACGACGCGCCGTCGAACTCGTGCGTCGCGGCCGTCCCTGCGCCGCCTCCGCCTCCGCCTGCGCCAGCATGGAACGGTGACATCACGCCGTACTTCTCGGTGAGCGCCTGCGCGCCGATCCCATTCGTCGCAATTTGCACTGGGATTTGATGTGGCCGGAATAGGAGTACTCGACGGTGCCGGCTGAACCGGACGGGCACCAGTGCTGGGCTAACCTCAGCGCTGGTTCAGCGACTTGTCAGACCGCGGGTGCTAGCGGCCAGTCGTCAAGCTGCTCCGAGGTGTCGCCCTCTACCAGGAAATCGCCGTGGTAGAGCGCCTCAAAGTCCACCTTGATGACGTCAGCATTGGTGTCATCGATCCACATAGCTGTGAGGCTATGGGTCACGCTTAAGAGGATCTTGAGTTACGTTTCGGAAAACTGTGGCAATTCTTACCGGCGGGTAGGTACATCCGTTCACTTTCCTGCGAACGGGAACCCGAAGGCGCCCCCTGCAGGTTAGCCTCAGCGTTGACACCGCTGACTTACCGTTGATAACTTATCGGTGATAGGACGCTCACCCGGAAGGAAACACCGTGCTCGGGGGAATCGCACGTCTTGCCATCGCCGCGCCGCGACGGATCATCGCGGTGGCATTGCTCGTCATGGTCGGCACTGCCATATTCGGCATCCCGGTCATGAAGAGCCTATCGGCGGGCGGCTTCCAGGACCCGACTTCGCAGTCTGCGAAGGCGTCTGAGCTCCTGGCCGACGAGTTCCATCAGGGCGACATGGAACTGGTGATCAGCGTGACCTCCGATGCCGGTGCGCAGAGCCCGCAGGCGATCGCGGCCGGCACCGACATCGCGCAAAAGTTGCAGGCGTCGCCGTTCGTCGCTCGGGTGGTCTCCTGGGCGTCGCAGCCATCGCCGGCGCTGCTAAGCAAGGACGGCAAAACCGGTCTGATCGTCGCCGGCATCAATGGCACCGAAAGCGAGGCCCAGAAGCACGCGAAGGCGCTGACCGACGACATCGTCCACGATCGCGACGGCGTGACCGTCAAGGCCGGCGGCGAAGCAATGATCTACGTCCAGATCAATGGCCAGAGCGAAAAAGACCTGTTGCTGATGGAGTCGATTGCGATCCCGCTGAGCTTCCTCGTGCTGGTGTGGGTGTTCGGCGGTCTGATCGCCGCGGCGCTGCCGTTGGCCGTCGGCGGTTTTGCGATCCTCGGGACGATGGCGGTGCTGCACGCGATCACCTTCATCACCGACGTCTCGATCTTTGCCTTGAATCTCAGCGTCGCAATGGGATTGGCGTTGGCGATCGACTACACGCTGTTGATCATCAGTCGGTACCGAGATGAGCTCGCCGAGGGTTCGGGCCGCGAACAGGCGCTCGTTCGCACGATGATGACCGCTGGCCGAACGGTGTTGTTCTCGGCGCTGACGGTCGCTCTGTCGATGGTCGCGATGGTGCTGTTCCCGATGTACTTCCTGACGTCGTTCGCCTATGCGGGCGTCGCCGTGGTGGCATTCGCCGCGGCGGCGGCCATCATCGTGACCCCCGCGGCGATCGCGTTGTTCGGTGACCGCCTCGACTCATTGAATGTGCGGAAGCTGGGCCGCCGGCTACTCCGGCGCCCGAAGCCGACACCAAAGCCGGTAGAGCAGAACTTCTGGTATCGCTCCACGAAATTCGTTATGCGGCACGCTATCCCAGTGGGTGTCGCGATCGTCGCGCTGCTGCTTGTGCTCGGCGCGCCGTTCCTCGGCGCGCGGTGGGGCTTCCCCGACGACCGCGTGCTGCCGCACTCCCTGTCGGCGCGTCAAGTGGGCGATGAGATGCGGGAGAACTTCGACGTGGACTCCGCCACCAACGTCACGGCGGTGATCCCCGACATGGCGGCGACGCCGCCGCAGGAGCTGAGTCGTTACGCCGCCGAGCTTTCCAAGGTTCCCGATGTGTCGTCGGTGTCGGCGCCCGACGGCACCTACGTGCAAGGTGAGCTCCGCGGGCCGGCGTCGGCACCCACCGACTTCAGGGACGGCCGCGCCTTCGTGACGATCGGCAGCACCGCATCCCTGTTCAGCGATGCGTCGGAAACTCAGCTCGACCGGCTGCATGCAATTCGCGGCCCCGGTGGGCACGACGTGTTGCTCACCGGCACAGCGCAGATCAATCGCGACAGCAGCCAAGCGATAACGTCGCGCATACCGATTGTGCTGACCGTCATCGCGCTGATCACGTTCGTGTTGCTGTTCCTGCTGACGGGCAGTGTTGTGCTGCCACTGAAAGCGTTGCTGCTCAACGTGTTATCGCTGACCGCCGCCTTCGGCGCACTGGTCTGGATCTTCCAGGACGGCCACCTTGGCGCGTTCGGTACGACGCCCACGGGCACCCTCGTCGCCAACATGCCGGTGCTGCTGTTCTGCATTGCGTTCGGCCTGTCGATGGACTACGAGGTGTTCCTGCTCTCCAGGATCCGCGAATTCTGGCTGGAGTCGGGACGTACCCGTGCAGATAGCGACGAGAGCGTTGCACTTGGTCTCGCCCGCACCGGTCGGGTGGTGACCGCCGCGGCGCTGGTGATGTCGATTTCGTTCGCGGCGCTGATCGCCGCGCAGGTCGGGTTCATGCGGATGTTCGGCGTCGGTCTGACTGTCGCGATTCTGGTCGATGCCACCCTGGTCCGGATGTTTCTCGTCCCGGCATTCATGCATGTCTTGGGGCGGGCGAACTGGTGGGCACCGAAGCCGTTGGCGCGCTTGCACGCCCGGTTCGGGATCAGCGAATCGGGGCCGAGCTCACAAGCCGAATCAGGACGTCACCGAGTGCCCGAGACGGAAGATGGTCAGCGTGTCGACGCCCGTCCGTAGTTCCGATCGCAGGAGAAGGGCCCCGCGCGGCTCCGGCGACCAGCTGCGCGAGGAGATTCTCGATGCCACCACTGAGCTGGTGCTCAAGACCGGTCATGCCAAGGCGGTGTCCATCCGCGCGGTTGCCGAACGGGTCAGGGTGACCCCGCCGTCGATTTACCTGCACTTCACGGACAAGGACGCACTTCTTGACGCGGTATGCGCCCGGTATTTCGAGAAGCTGGACGAGGAGATGCAACGCGCGGCCGTGCAGGAAACGACCGCGCTCGGCACGATGCGTGCGCTCGGCCAGGCGTATGTCCGCTTCGCGCTGCAGACCCCCGAGCTGTACCGCATCGCCACGATGGGCGAGGGCCGACCCGACAGCGACGTCGACATGACGCTCAACAGCTCTGCGTTCAAACACATGTGCGCGGGAGTCGAGGCGATGATGGACGAGGGCATTTTCACTCGCGACGACCCGACCCGTGTCGCGCTCGAATTGTGGACGGCGGCGCACGGCGTCGCGGCGATGCTGATCGCCAAGCCGTATCTCCCGTGGGGTGATGTCGAAGAATTCACCGATCGTGTGCTCGGGGCGGTATGTTGCGGCCAGATCGTCGGCGGGATAATCGGATACGACACGTGCCCGCAGGAGACAGTGGACACGCTGTTGAAACTCAAAGGAACCCAGCGATGAGCCAGGCCCGTAGCCGCGTGGAGAACCCGTTCTTCGCCCGGCTGTGGACGGTGCTGTCGGCGCATGAGTCGGAGTCGATGCGCAAGCTGCGGCAGGAGAACCTGGCCGGCCTGTCGGGCCGGGTGCTAGAGGTCGGCGCGGGCACAGGAACCAACTTCGTGCTGTACCCGACGACGGTCGACGAGGTGGTGGCGCTCGAACCCGAGCCTCGGCTGTTCGCGATCGCCCAGCGGACCGCGGCAACCGCACCTGTTCCCGTGACCGTGGTGGACAGTACCGTCGAGGAGCTCGATCCCGGCAGTCCTTTCGATGCGGTGGTGTGCTCACTGGTGCTGTGCTCAGTGGCAGACCAGGAAAGCGTGCTGCGGCAACTGTTTTCACACGTCAAGCCCGGCGGCGAGCTGCGATTCTTGGAACACGTCGCCAGCGACGGGCTGCGCGGGCGCCTTCAGCGCGTCGCGGATGCGACCGTGTGGCCGCGGCTGGCCGGCAACTGCCACACCCACCGCGACACCGAGACCGCGATCGCCAACGCGGGCTTCGTCCGGCAGTCGGCGCGCCGCGATTGGATGCTTCCGCGGTGGGTGCCGGTGCCGGCCGCGGAGGTTGCCCTCGGTTGCGCGGTGCGGCCCGCGTAGTCAGCGGATCAGCCCGGCCAGCCTGTCCAGCAGGCCAGGCAGCGCGCTTGCGGCGGTGTCGCGGATCGTCACAGTCGCGCTGTTCGACAGGGGAGTGCTGTCGGGGTTGACCTCGACCACCGGAATGCCGTTGGCCAGGGCGGCCGACGGTAATCCCGCTGCGGGATAGACGATTCCAGATGTCCCGACCACGACTACCACGTCGGCCCCTGCGACAGCATCGACGGCCTCCTGCCACGGTTCCTCTGGCAGGGACTCGCCGAACCACACGACGCCGGGACGGATCAACCCGCCGCACCTCTCGCACCGCGGTGGGTCGATCGCGACCACCGGCTCGGCCATGTCGGCGATCTCGCCCTCATACGGCGTGCCGCACCGCGTGCAGCGGAAACCGAACAGGGTGCCGTGCAGGTGCGCGACACGCCCGCTGCCCGCGCGCTCGTGCAGATTGTCGATGTTCTGCGTCACCACACGGACCTCGGCGTCGCGCTCCCAGTCGGCGACCGCGCGATGTCCAGCGTTGGGTTCGACCGACCTCACCAGGTGATAGCGCCACAGATACCACGCCCACACCACGTCGGGCTGCCGCCGCCAGGCCTGCGGGGTGGCCAGCTCCTCGGGGTCGAATGTCTCCCAGAGTCCGGTGTGCGCGTCGCGGAATGTCGCGACGCCGCTCTCTGCGGACATTCCCGCTCCGCTGAGCACCGTCACGCGCACGGGTCCAAGGTACTGGCAGCCGCGATATGTTGAGCAGGTGTCCGAGTTGGCCGACTGGCTTCAGCTTGACCCCGCTGCAAGCGCGCCGCTGTTCGATCAGCTGAGAACACAGATCATCGAGGGAATCCGGCGCCGGCGGCTGCCCGCGGGCACGAGGATGCCCACCGTGCGTGCACTCGCCGCCCAACTGGGTCTGGCGGTCAACACAGTGGCGAAGGCCTACCGCGAACTCGAAGTGGCCGGAATGGTCGAAACACGCGGCAGGAAAGGCACCTTCGTCTGCGGAGTCGACCCCGCCGCGGCCGCGATGGGCGCTGCTGCGCGCGCCTATGTCGACACTGCGCAATCCCTCGGGGTGGGGTCGGCCGAAGCAGTGCGTTACGTCAAGGCCGCGTTCGGAAACGGCTAGCGTGGCGCCGCTTGCGCCGAGATCTACCTGAGGGTTGTGGTTTCTGCCGCGCGACAGCCCTGGTGTCGATTTCGGCGCGATCTAGCCGAATTCCAGCAGCGTGTTCGTCGGGCGCACCGGGTCGAGCTGGGGCAGGCGCTGGGCCGTCCACACGATCGTGTTGAACACCGTTCCGCGGCCGCGGGGCAGCGGCTTGTCGTGGACCGCGCGGATGCCGGGCACCGTCTTGATGAGATCTGCGATCTCGCTGGGCGACATCGAGAACGGCATGGCCGGCACCCGGTAGCGCAGAGACCGTACAAAACGGCGCCGGGTGAGCGTCGTCGCCCACCGCGGCGGCAGGTCGAACATCATCTGACCGCCCGGAAACCGTCGAGCGCACTCCGCGATCAGCCCGAGCGCCTCCTCCGGCTGCAGATACATCAGCAGGCCCTCGGTGGTGATGAACACACCCTGCGTCGCGTCGACGTCGTCCATCCACGAGTAGTCCAGCGCCGACTGCGCGCGAACGGAAATCCGCGGCGACGACGGCAGTAACCGTTCCCGTAGCTCGATGATCGGAGGCAGATCAACCGTCAGCCAACGAAACTCGTGACCCACGGCCTCGTCGAGCCGCCAGAAGCTGGTCTGCAGGCCTTCCGCCAACGCCACCACCGTGGCGCCCGGATGCGCGCTGAGGTAACGCTTGGTCCAGTTGTCGAAGGAGACCGCGCGCAATGCCATGGCCTGGCCGTGTGTCGGGCCGAACTTCGAGAAGTCGAAATCGATCGCGTCCATCAGTTCGATCGCGACAGGATCGTCGATGATCCCGTCGGGTCGGCGGGCTTCGGTGGCCCGCGACCGAAGCGTCAGCAGCGCTGTCTCGGACACCCCGGTCAACGCGCTGGCGTCAGCCCGGCCGCTCACGGCTTGAGCACCTTGTCGAGCGTGCGCAGGTTGCGGGTGGTGGTCGACGACTTGTAGCGCTTCTTGCCCATGGTCTTGCCCATCGTGCTGTCAAGCGTCTTCGACCGCGCAACCTGCCAGTAGACGACGCCTTCGCCGCGCTCGATTTTCTCACCGGGGCCCGGAGTCATCGCGGCCAGCTCGTCGAGGACCTCGGGGTCGGAGACGAACGTCACGTACGAATGATGCTCGGCCACTTCACGTTTGAACGGGTATCCAGCCGAGATGGCGGAGACGGTGTCCAGGTCGTAAGCCAATACCCACGCGTCGTAACCGAACGCATCGCGCAGGGCCGTCTCTGCCTTCTTGCGCACCCCGTCGACCTTGGCGCGTGATTCGAGAAGCACATTGCCGCTGGCAAGGATGGTCTTGACGTTGCTGAATCCGGCTTCGGAAAGTGCCGTCGCCACGTCGGCCATCTTGAGGTTGACCCCACCGACATTCACTCCCCGCAGGAAGGCGGCATAGCGTGTCACCTCACCAATCGTAGAGACCCAGCGCGGCAACGTAGGCTTTCACGTCATGGCCCCGCAGGCATTCGACGACAAGCTGCTGGCCGTCATCAGCGGAAACTCGCTGGGCGTGCTGGCGACCATCAAGCGCGACGGCCGCCCGCAGCTGTCAAACGTGTCTTACCACTTCGACAAGCGCGCGACGGCGATCGAGGTGTCGATCACCGAGCCGCGCGCGAAGACGCGCAATCTGCGCCGCGATCCGCGCGCGTCGATACTCGTCAGCTCCGACGACGGCTGGTCGTACGCCGTCGCAGAAGGAAATGCTGAGCTGAGTCCCCCCGCCGCAGACCCGCACGACGACAGCGTCGAAGCGCTGATTGCGTTGTACCGCAACATCGCAGGTGAACATCCGGATTGGGACGATTACCGCCGTGCGATGGTCACCGATCGTCGAGTGTTCATGCGGCTTCCGATCTCACACCTCTACGGAATGCCGCCCGGAGTGCGCTGACCCGTTAGCCTGTCAGGATGGCATCCGACGACGCCCCCGAAGACGACACCAAGGCCAAATTCCGCGAGGCCCTGGAACGTAAGAACGCTCGTGCGGCGGGCGGCCAACAGCACAAGAACGGCGGCCCCCAGCAGCCGCGCGCCCATGGGCCTGCCGAACAGCGCCGGGAGTTCCGCCGCAAGAGCGGCTAGCGCGCCACCGTCGCCGTCGCCGGCACGTCCCTCGCCAGCGCGCGCGCTGACGCGAGAGCGCCGAGCAGCACACCGACGCAGACCAGGCCGTTGTCCTGCAAGCCCGCCTTGACCGACAGCAGCGTCGCAATCGACGCCACACACAGCAGCATGCCCACCGCGACACTGCGCACACCCGGCCCGCGGACATATCCGCCGTCCCAGAAGGGAAGCGGATTGTTCTCCAGCGGTCGCAGCGCGACGAACAGCACCGCGACCATCAATGTCATCAACACCACCTGCACGATGCTCAACACGACGAAGTCGCCGGAGTGGACGTCGAAACGAGGCACCCCGAGCGCGTCGAAGGCGAGATGCATGCCGAGCAAGGCCGGCATGTGCCACAGATACAGCGTCATCGCACCTGAATTGCCAATCGCCACAAGCCGCCACGCGCGCGGGTGCTGCGCCCACCGCGTGATTGCGGGCGCGAGGGCGATCGCGACGCAACAAAGCACGATCGCGTGACCGGCGAGAAGCAGCGACGGCGGCACCATGTTCGACAGCCGCTGACCGAAGTAACCGACGAAGCTGAGGTCATACGGCCCGTGCCAGACCAGCAGGATGTCGACGACGAGCATCGTCGCGGCTAGCGCGACGGCTGCGCGGCACGTCAGTAGTCGGCGTCGGTACGCGACACCGAACATGCCCGGGATCAGCCAGACAGCCATGTTCACGTAGCCGAACGCCGACAGGCCGTCGACGTTCAGCCGGACCGTGTCGACGACGGCGACGGCTCCGTACACCGCAGCAACGCTTACGGCTAGGCGCGTGGTGGTGGTGATGCGGTACAGCAGCGGAATCGCTGCCAGCACAAGCACATACGCGCCAAGAAACCACAACAGCTGAACACTGGTGGCCGCGATCGGTTCGTAGACGTGCGTCGCCATCAGCGGCCGCAGCACTGCCAGCGCGACCGCCCAGAACGCGAGGTAATAGAACACGGGTCGGTACAGGCGAGTGCACCGCTTCATCAGCCAGCCGCCCCAGCTACTTCCGGGAGACCACGAGTCGACGCCCGCCGCCGTCCCGGCGAAGAAAAACAACGGCATGATTTGCAGCACCCACGTCAACGCCTGGAACGGCGGCACCGCGCTGAGCAGGTTTTCCCAGATGAACGTGTCGTCGCGAATCGTGCTGATGGCCATGATCGTGTGGCCGAGCACCACCGCGAGCAGCGCCACGATCCGGATGACGTCGATCGCGCGGTCGCGGGTGGGTGGGGTCTGCTGCGCAACTTCCGCTGGTGACGGGAACAGCGCCATGCAGGAAATCTACTCTCGCGAGACCCGCGACTCCTGCACCAGAATCGCGGTCAGGCAGATCGCGGCCAGTGCCGAGACGGCCAGCGAGAAAGCGATTCCCGCGGTTCGCAATCCCCACAGTTGTGCAGCCACGCCTGCCCCGATCACAGGAAGCGAGATCGCGATATAGGCCACGACGAAATAGGTGGAGTTCACCTCCGCCTTGCGTTCCGGTGGCACCAGCTCGCCGACCGCCGCAAGGCCGCGGCTGAAGCTGATGCCCTGGCCCACGCCTGCGATCACGGAGCCGACAATGAGCAGGACCAGACTCGAGAAATGAAGGGAGACACCGATGATCAACGCTCCCACGACCAGTACGGCGCAGCCCACCGCCACTGCCTTGCGAGCCGGGAGCCGGTCGGAAGCCAACTGAGCGACAGCAGAGGCGGCGAAGATCGAGCAGACGATGGCTCCGGCCACAGCGTGATTGCCAATGCCGATGATCTGGGCGACGAATGACGGTGATACGGCGGTGAACAGGCCGAGGACCGCGAAGCCCGCGAACCCGGCGATGGCCGCGACCACGAACACCGGGCGCACCTCCGCAGGCACCGAGAGTCGTTGAAAGCCGACATCGCCGGTGCGAGTGCTGGTTTCGGGCACCGAGAGCACGCACGCCAGGGCCAGACACATCAGCACGATGTGGACGATGAAGGACAGGTTCAGCGGCTCGGGCGCGTATTGCACGAGCACGCCTGCCAGCAACGGCCCCAGTCCGAGGCCGCCGATGTTCGCTGTGGTAGCGATGGCCGACGCGCGGTTGCGCCAGTTAGCGGGAGCAGCCTCGATGACGGCCGCGGTCGCGGTGCCGGTGGCCACACCCGCCGACAATCCGGAGAACAGCCGCCCGACCAGCAATTCGCTTACGCCGGTCGCGCCGATAAACACGATCGCGCTGACGAGTGCGCACACGATCGCCAGCATCAGCATCGGACGGCGGCCGACAGCATCCGACCACCGGCCGAACGCCAGCAACGCTGCCAGCACGCCACCGGCATACGTCGCGAACACCACGGTGGTGGTCAGCACGCCGAAGTGCATGCGTTCGGAGTACAGCGCGTACATCGGCGTCGGCAGCGTCGTGCCAACCATGATCGCGGCGAATACATAGGCCAGGAGAGCGAACGCGAATCGCTTTCCTTGGCTTGAGTGCACAGCCGATCGTATCGACCGTCACTCACACGACTACTTTGGAACCGCCTTTTCGGCGCCGATTCCGGTCAGCGAGCGCACTTCCATCTCGGCGCTGATCGCGGGATCGCCGGTGTCGCGCGAGGAGAGTGTGCCCACGATTCCGAGGATGAACGCGAGCGGGATCGACACGATGCCGGGGTTGGACAGCGGGAAGTACGCGAAGTCCATGCTCTTGAGCATCGACGTCTTGGGGTTGCCCGACACCGCCGGCGAGAAGATGATCAGCACGATCGTCGAGATCAGGCCGCCGTACATGCTCCACAGCGCACCACGGGTGTTGAACCGCCGCCAGTACAGCGAGAACAGAATCGTCGGCAAGTTTGCCGCCGCGGCGACAGCGAACGCGAGCGCCACGAGGAACGCGACATTCTGTTCAGCCGCAAGGATTCCCAGCGCAATCGCGATGATGCCCAGCACCACGGCGGTGATGCGCGAGACGCGTACCTGTTCGGCCTCGGTGACGTCGTCGTTCTTCATCACGCTGGCGTAGATGTCGTGCGCGAACGACGTCGACGCGGTGATGGTCAACCCGGCGACGACGGCGAGGATCGTCGCGAACGCGACTGAGGAGATCACACCGAGCAGGACTACCCCGCCGAGGTGGAACGCGAGAAGGGGCGCGGCCGAATTCTCCTTCCCGGGTGCCGAGTTGATCGTTCCGGGTCCGACGAGCGCCGCGGCGCCGTAGCCGAGGACCAAGGTGAACAAGTAGAAGGCCCCGATGAGCGCGATCGCCCACACCACAGACCGGCGCGCTTCTTTGGCGGTAGGCACGGTGTAGAAGCGCATCAGCACGTGCGGCAGGCCGGCTGTGCCCAGCACGAGGGCCAGTGCGAGCGATAGAAAGTCCAGCTTCGTCGTTGCGTTTGTGCCGTATTTAGCGCCGGGCGCGAGCACGTCACGCGCGGCAATCGCTTTGTCCTTGGAGTGGTGCACGGCATCCTGTGCCGACCCGAGGATGTCGGAGAAGTTGAAGCCGAACTTGGCCAGCACCCAGACGGTCATGATCGCCGCGCCGCCGATCAGCAACACCGCCTTGATGATCTGCACCCACGTGGTGCCCTTCATGCCACCGACCAGCACGTAGGTAATCATCAGGATCCCGACGACCACGATGACCAGTGCTTGGCCGAAGCGGCCGTGAATGTTGAGCAGCAGCGCGACCAGACCGCCGGCACCCGCCATCTGCGCAAGGAGGTAGAACAGCGATACGGCCAACGTGTTGGTGGCCGCGGCAACCCGCACCGGGCGCTGCCTGAGGCGGAAGCTCAGTACGTCGGCCATCGTGAATTTGCCTGTGTTGCGCAGCAATTCGGCTACCAGAAGCAGCGCCACCAACCAGGCGACGAGGAATCCGATGGAGTAAAGGAAGCCGTCGTAGCCGGCGACTGCGATCGCGCCTGCGATGCCGAGGAAGCTCGCCGCGGACAGGTAATCGCCCGAGATCGCGATGCCGTTCTGAGCGCCGGTGAACCCTCGCCCAGCGGTGAAGAATTCGGTGGCTGTGGCGTTGCGCTGGCTGGCGCGGATGACGATGAACAACGTGATGAGCACGAACAGCGCGAAGATGCCGATGTTCACCCACGGGTTGCCCGTGCTCGACTCGGCAGCAACGTAATTCGTCACGAAACGTCGCTTTCGGCGTGCTCCCAATCCGCACGAATCGCCGCGGCCTCAGGGTCGAGTTTGTGATTGGCGAACCAGACGTAGATGCCGGTGATGACGAACGTGCTGAGGAACTGCCCCAGTCCGATGATCAGGCCCACGTTGATGTTGCCCCACACCTTCTGTGCCATGAAGTCGTGAGCGTACGCACCAAGGAGGACGTAGACTCCGTACCAGATGAGGAACAATGCTGACATCGGAAAGACGAAGCGACGCAATCGACTTCGCAATTCCTGGAACTGCGGGCTTGCTTGAATCTCCAGATACTGTTCGGGCGTGGGCACCGATGCCTCCTACCTTGGGCGAAACTGGGCGACTCCTGTCAGCCTAGTGAGACCTGCGTCACAAAAGCGAGCATCTAAACTTGCCGCGTGGCGAAGTTGCAGCTTGTGGGTGATCCGGCGGCCGATGCGCTGCTCGACGACAATCCGATGGCCCTGCTGATCGGCATGCTGCTGGACCAGCAGGTGCCCATGGAGACGGCGTTCGCGGGGCCGAAGAAGATCGCGGATCGTATCGGTGGCATCGATGCCCGCGAGATCGCCGACTACGACCCGGAGAAGTTCGCCGCGCTGTGTGCCGAACGGCCTGCGGTTCACCGGTTTCCGGGATCGATGGCCAAACGGATCCAGGCACTGGCCCGCGAAATCGTCGACCACTACGACGGGAATGCGGCGGCG
>NZ_JAVHWM010000095.1:0-5403 GCF_032159765.1 Mycobacterium sp.
TCTCGCTGGTGACCACCACGGTGCCGCTCGACGTGAGGACAGCGTCGTGCGGTTGACGGCCGACACCCGTCGCCGTTGACAGCACCCGCCCGTCGTTCAGCTGGACTTCGGACAACTCGTCTGAGGATTCCAGAGGCACCAGGACGGGCCCGCCGGGTCCTGCAAGCTCGAGATGGCGTGCGGGCCCAGCGGTGGCGACAGTTTGCCGCACAGCACCGGTGCTGGCGTCGAACAGCGCGATGCCGTCGGGGTTGCGCACGGCAATCGCCCCAGTGCCCGATGATCCGACGACGATGCCTTCGGGTGCGTCGCCGACCGCAACCACTGTGCCCGCCGGAGGCACCGCCGGTGCCGGGGCCTTGGCCGGCTCGGCGGCGGGTGTGGGGGGTTTGCCCGACGGCGTAGGCGATCCCGAGGCACAAGAGCCCGGCCCAGGACTGCAGCCAGCCACGAGGAGAGCTGCCGCGAGAAGGCCTCCTAGACGAACACGTGAACCCATCACCGCTATTCGCGGCGCGCGCCGATGCGGATGGGTCACGCCGCCGCGACCCCGAGCACACGGTCTGAGCCGCTGATTTCCATCCGGGCCTGCGCTGGCTCCGAATGGATTGACATGTACACGTCGCCCGATCGGGCCACGCGCCGGTGAGGTCGGCGCTTATCGGGATCCGCCTGCTCAGAGGGGTGGCAGCTGCCGCTGTCGCGTTGGCGGTCACCGAGCTGCTTTCCGTGCTGTTCGGGCAGAACGCCGATGCGCTGAACGCCGTCGGGTCGACGGTGATCGACCTGACGCCGGGCCCCGTCAAGGAATGGGCAATCAGCACCTTCGGCACTTCGGACAAACTGTTCCTCGCGATCACCCTGATCACGGTCATCGTCGTACTGGCCGCGCTCGCGGGGCTGGCTGAAACGCGCCGCCGCCCCCTGGGCAGCGCCGCGATCGTCGTCGCCGGGATCGCGGCAGCGGCTGCGGTGCTCAGTCGGGCCGGCGCCGACGGTCTGGACGTCATCCCGGTCTGCGTCGGCACTGCCACCGGCGTGGCGGTCCTGCGCCTGCTGACCGTCAAGTCGGCACCGGACCAACCGGATCCGGACACCCACCCCACAGACCCGCAGCGGCGGCACTGGCTGACCGCGCTCGTGTTGCTGGGAGTGGGGGTCGCCGGCGGCGTCGGCGGCCGTCTGCTCGCGAGTGCCGTCCACTCGGTAGCCGGTGAACGCGCGGCGTTCAAAGCTCCGCAGGTGGCCGCGCCCGCACCGCCACCGGTCGCCGAGGTGCAACCCACCGGTGTGGCGCTGCCCCCGTTCATCACGCCCAACCCGGACTTCTACCGCATCGACACCGCCCTCAACATCCCTCAGCTGCCGCGAGATAGCTGGCGATTGAGGATTCACGGCATGGTCGACCGGGAGATCACGCTGTCATTCGACGACCTCGCGGCTTTTCCCGTAATCGAGAAGACGGTCACTCTGACCTGCGTGTCCAATCCCGTTGGAGGGGACCTCATAAGTAACGCCACCTGGACAGGGTATCGAGTGCGAGATCTGCTCTCGCGCACCGGAATTCACCCTGACGCCGACATGGTGCTGTCTACCTCCGTAGACGGGTTCACCGCCGGCACGCCGGTGCAGGCGCTCACCGACGACCGCGACGCGCTGCTTGCGATCACCATGAACGGCCAGCCCCTGCCTGCGGAGCATGGCTACCCGGCACGGCTCGTGGTACCGGGCCTGTACGGCTATGCCTCTGCGACCAAGTGGGTCGTGGACTTGGAGCTGACCCGCTTTGACAGGGCGAAGGCGTATTGGACCGGGCTCGGCTGGGCGGACAAGGCGCCGGTCAAGACGGCCAGTCGTATCGACGTGCCGAAGAGCCTTCAGAATGTTCCTACAGGGCCGGTTCGCTTCGGCGGGGTGGCTTGGGCGCAGAACCGCGGGGTGAGCAGAGTCGAGGTGGGTATCGACAACGGTGAGTGGCGCTCCGCCCAGCTGGCTTCTGCCTACTCCAATGACACCTGGCGGCTGTGGAGTTACGACTGGAACGTCGCCCCGTCCGGCGATCACACGATCAGGGTGCGCGCGACCGACAACACCGGGGCGCTGCAAGTCGAGCAGCCTGCCGACCCGATGCCCGACGGTGCCACCGGGTGGCACACCGTGGCCTTCAGCGTGGGCTGAGGGGTGGTTCTGGCTGCCATAGGGGGTAAAGCTTTGTGATGGGTCCGCTGTACGAGCGCGCGCTCGCCGGTGAACGATGTTGGGTGCGTCATCGGCACGGCGAGATCCGGTCGCTGCCGATTGAGCGGTGGCTGGGCCGAAATCTCGTCGACGATGATTTCGATCACGCGGTGCTGCAGATGTGTGTCGGCCCGGTCATCGACGTGGGCTGCGGGCCGGGGCGACTCGTCCTGTCGCTGGCCGAACGCGGGGTCTGCGCCCTCGGCGTCGACCAGTCGGCGGCCGCCGTCGCGATCGCGCGCCGCCTTGGCGCCCCTGCGCTGCATCTCGACATCTTCGGCGCAATGCCCGCGACTGGGCGTTGGCAGACGGCATTGCTCATCGACGGCAACATCGGTATCGGAGGCGACCCGCACCGCCTGCTGAAACGCGTCGGCGAGCTACTCGACGACGGCGGCCACTGCTTGGTCGAATTCGACACACACGTCACAGGCATTCGCACAAACCCCGTGCGGTTGGAATCACGCAGTCAAGTCGGCCCGTGGTTCCCGTGGGCATCGGCGGGGGTGGACAGTGCAGAGCAACTCGCGCGGGAATGCGGCTTCCACGTCGCGCGCGTCTCAACCGAAGGTCGGCGCGCGGTCGCCTGTCTCGAGCGGGCGTGATCGCGCGCTCAGCGGTCCGCGAGTCTGGTGTGATGCGTCGTGTGCTGGAGCTGACAGCTGGCTTGATCGGTGTCGTGGCTGCCGTCGCGCTGCCGTTCGCATCGGTCGTGGCTGAGCAGGCCAGCGTGACCTGGCCGTCCGCGGGTCATCCCGCGGCTTCCACCACGGCGTTCTTCGTGCCGTACCGCCCTGCCGAGCTGACGGTCAAAGTGCCCGCTACGGCGGTATCCCCAGGAGCGTCGGAAGCCCCCGTCACTGTGTTCGCGACGGGTCCCGCCGACGCCGGCCTCGTGATCGAGACCGGCGCCGCGGGGCCCCGGGTGCGCGTCGACGGCCGCGACGTCGTCGTGCCCGCAGTCGATGTCGCGAAAGGCGGAGACCTCACGGTGCATGCCGACGAACACGGGGTCACGGTGTCGGACCCGGCGGGCCCGAACCTCGTGGTTCCCGGCGCGCGGGTTCCCCGGGTATTCGGATTCCGTACCGACTTGCCGCCCGACCGGGCGGCGGGGATCTCCGCGGCCGCCCGCAGTTCCAGTGTGTTCGCGACGAGCCCGACGCTCGCCAAACTCGCTCTCGTCATCGCCCAGCTGCTGGCCGCCGGCGCGGCGGTGGCCCTGCTGATGAGGAGTCGGAGCGGCCGCGACGCAGAGCCGCCCGACGGTTCGCCGCCGGCAGGCCGCGCCCGTCGTGGCGGCGCGGTGGTGGACATCGGCGTGGTCGGGGTGTTGGCGGCCTGGGCCGTGATCGGCCCGCTGGCCGTGGACGACGGCTGGGCGACGACGATTGCGCGCACCTACGCGTCCAGCGGTAACCCGGGCAACTACTACCGATGGTGGAACGCCTCAGAGACTCCGTTTGCGTTGTGGGAGCAGATGATTGCCCCGCTCGTGACGGTCAGCGTGGCACCGATGTGGTTGCGCATCTTCAGCACGGTGCTCGCTGTTGCAACCTGGTTCGTGGTGAGTCGCGGTGTGCTGGGCGCGGCGTTGCCCACCGTGTCGTCCACCACCCGGATGCGTGCGGTGGCGGCGGTGTTCTTCCTGGCTGCGTGGATGCCTTTCAATCTCGGCGTGCGCCCGGAGGGGGCGGTGGCTCTCGGCGCGACGGCGGTGCTGGCGCTGCTCTGGCGGGCACAACGGCTCGGCGCGATCGCCGCCGCGGTGCTGGTCGCCGCGGTGACCTTCGCGGTGAGTCCGACCGCCGTCATCGTGGTGGCCCCGTTCGTGGTGTTTGCGCCGCGCATCGCCCGGATGCTGCGGGACGGCTGCTCGCGCCCCGGCGATCTTGTCGTTCGCGGGCTTCTGCTCGCGGCGGTTGCCGCGGTGTCGCTCACCGTCGTGTTCGCCGACCAGACGTGGGACGGTTTCGTCACTGCCACCGAGTGGCACCGCTTCTTCGGCCCCTCACTGCCGCCCTACCACGAGCTGGACCGATACCAGTACCTGCTCGGTACTGATCAGATGGGCAGCTTCGCCAAGCGCTTGCCCGTCTTGCTCAGCGTTGTCTTTGTGCCCATTGTCGGGCTGATCGCGTTCCGACGACGAGATGCGGTGACGGCGGCGGCCGCCCGGCTGGCGGGCGTCGTCGCGGTGTCGCTGGTGCTGATGTCGGTGGCTCCGTCGAAGTGGTCGTACCACCTGGGGGCGCTCGCCGGCGCTTTCGCCGCGTTTCTGGCCGTCGCCGTGGTGCTCGTTGTCAGTCCGAGCGGATCGCCCCGCGCCCGCGGCGACGTGGTGCTCGGCCTGATCGGAGGTGGCCTGACCGCCGCCGTGGCGGCGCTCGGATTCGCAGGACCGAATGCCTGGTGGCTGCCGGAGCTGTACCGCGTGCCGTGGGCCATGACCGGACCGCGTCCGTTTGGAGTGCCGTTGCAGTCGGTGGTGTTCTGGGGTGCTCTGCTGCTGGTGGGCATCGCTGTACCGGTTGCTGTGATGCGAGCACGCGGCACTGGTCCTATCCGCCGCGTGATCGCCGCAGGACCAGCGGTGATCACTCTGGTGGCTTTGAGCGGGTCAGTCGTGATCATGCTGGGGTCTTTCGCGTCCGCTCCAGTGCGGCGTCCCGAAGGGTCTCTCGCCCAATCCAATTGGCGGTGGCTGATCGGACGGCCGTCGTGCGGGTTCGCCGATTCGGTAGAAGTGTTGGCCGACGGCGACATTCTGACGGCGGCCGGCGCTGGCGGGTCGTCCACGGGGTTCACGGCGCTTGGTGGATTCGCGCGGGACGCGCCGCCGCCCGATCGCCCCGGCACCGGGATGTCCACCTATCTGTGGGGCAGCCGTGACGCCGGACCGGGCCCGGCGACGCTGACCAGCCAGTGGTTCACGTTAACAACGCCGGCCCCTGGCGCAGGGCTGTCCGCGTCCATCGCCGGTACTGCTGGGGCGACCATCTCGTTCGAATTCGGGCATTCGGATCAGTCCGCAGAACCGTCGGTCGTGCCCGTCGCTCGCGTCGACGTGACGGACCCCGCGCCGCCCGATCTGAATGCGCGGGAGAGGGTCTGGCGCGCCGTGACCGTCGATGCCTCGCAGACCCCCGCCGAGGCCGATCGGGT
>NZ_JAVHWM010000113.1:0-15453 GCF_032159765.1 Mycobacterium sp.
TCGGCAACGAAGTCACAGGTGAGGCGGTGCCACTCGCGCCAATGGCGAATCATGTAGTGACCCGCGCCCTTCAGGCCGACCCATCGCGCGTCGAGGCCGCGACCTTCGGCACGACGGGTCTGGGCGAGAGATGCGGCCGGGTCCGTCCACGTATCGCGAAGTCCGTGCACCACGAGAAGCGCCGTCCCGGTCGGGATGAAGTTGGCGTCATCGCCGACCCACCACGGCGCAAGCGCGACGACGACGTCGACGTCACCTCGCGCAGCCAGGTGTGCTGCGACCCGGCCACCCATCGAATGACCCACGACCGCAACCTGATTCGGCTCGTGTCTGCGTTTGAGATCGTCGAGCGCCTTCGTAGCATCGCGAAGCGCGTCTTGCCGTGGGCTGTTCCATCCGCGCAGCCGATATCGCAATCGCCGAACCTCTACCGGTGGGCCTAACCTTCGCCGCAACGCCGCGGCGACGAACACCATCCTCATGTTTGCGAGATGCCAACTCCGCGAGCGCTGTTCGCTGAACACCTTCCCGCCCGGGAGCACGAGTACGCATGCCTGTACTCGGGGCTTCGCCATCACCAGAGTTATTCGAAGCTGGGTATTCGCCGGATGGTCAGCTGAGCTTGTTGAGGACAGACACCATCTGCTTCTCGGTGTCGCTCGCCAGCTTTTCGAAAACGACCTTCATCACGGGATTGAGCACCTGGCGACTCCGTGCATCTCCAGATCGGCCCGGTACGTCAACGTGGACCCGCCACCGTCGGGCTCGACGGCGATGGTGTCGGTTGACGTGGACGCCTTGTTCGTGCCGACCAACACCAACTCGTCGTTCGTCAGCTGTTTGAGCACATAGACCAGCTCGGCCTTTACTCCGGAGATCTTGGACTCGTTGTGCCATGTGGTGCCTTCGGCGATGGGGCCGCCGTCAACTTGCGTGCATGTTTGTGTGCCGGGATCCCACTCCTCGGTATTGGCGAAGTCCTTCAGGTAGTCGATGACCTTCGCTGGGGGCGTTGTGACGGAGAACGTTCGTGAGACTGTAGGCACGGCTCGTGGTTACCCAGTCGGCGTCGAGTCAACGCGCTCAACATGCTCGGCGACGCTAGCCGAAGTGCGACTTGTAGATCTCACCGTGGATGCCGACGGTTTTGTCGACGACTTGGGAGACATAGAAGTTCGACGCCGCTGAGAGATAGGCGTAAGCCGTGGCACGATCCATCCCTCGGTCTGTCTGAAGATAGTCCAGCGCGTTGACGACCGCGCGTCGCATCGCGATGTCGAGGTCATTGACTTGACCATCTCGCGCACCATCCGGATCGGATAAGCCGATCGGCACCCACGCGTCCGCGGTCTCGGCGAAGGGATACCGGTAGGCCACCGACGGAGCGTCACCGGATCCTTTCTTGCAGACCGTGAGGCGAAACGTGCCCCGCAGGGATCCTTCCATCGCGGTAAGCGCAACCTCGCCGTTACCCATCGCCATGTGCGGGTCACCCACGTAGAACAGTGCGCCGTCGGCGAATACGGGAAGGTAGAAGGTTGAGCCGGTGCCGAGAAGTCGGATGTCGATGTTGCCTCCACCCAAGGTGGGCGGGATGGAGTTGGCGTTCGGCGACGTCAGCTCCGTGTCCTGGGAAAACGCCACGCCCATCATGCCCATGAACATTTGTAGCGGAAACCGCACTTTGGCCTTGCCGGAGGTCATTACGCCGTGATCGTCCTCGACGGCGGTGAATGTCGACACGTTCCCGTACGTTGCGGGGTCGCGCGTCTGCCTGCCGTCGGTGCCGACCGGTGGCATCACCTCTTCCAAAGAGATCCCCGCTGGGGAGCCACCGTCTGCAGTGCGGGCGAGCGCCCCCTTGCCGTGACGGCTCGACACCACGCCGTATGGGACGCGGGGAACCGCGGATAACGTTTCTATCTTCAACACGTCGCCGGGCTGGGCGCCTTCGACGAACACCGGCCCGGTCACCACGTGCGGGCCGTCTTTGTCGAAATCGCGGGGGGTGCGACGGTACCCCGACGCGATGGCGATCGCGTCTTCCAACACATCTGAGCGGCCGACGCCGTGGCTGCCGAAGTAGGTGACGGGGTCACGTCCCTGGTCTTCGAGGATTCCCTCGTGCGAGACGGCGTCGATGGTGACGGTTTCGCCCGATCTCATCTGCAGCGCCGGCGCGGCGTGCACGTTCGGTACGTAACCCCACAGCACCTGGTCGGGTGTCGACTGAAGGTAGTGGTCGCCGGGTTTGTCGCCCTGCCCGGGCTGCAGAACCTTAATATCGCCGGCCGAGCCTGGCGCGGGGCCCGACCCGGCGCGGGAGCAGGACGCTGCAACACCCACGGCGCCAGCGCCCGCACCCATGACGGCAACCGCGCGGACGAACTCACGCCGACCGATCCCCGCGAGAAGGGCCTTCGCGGTCGTGCGCCCAATCGACCTGTCCACCACTACTTCTCCTCGGCGTCTCCGGAACTCCCCGACGGCATCGCGAGGAGCAATCGCATTGCATCGCGAAGCCGGGATGGCCGGTGGCTACCCAGCACTCGCGCGCGGTAACGACCTAGACCGTTTCGATCGTGTTGCCTTTAGTTTTCGTGAACTAGGAGCGAGCGACCAACGGGAATCGAACCCGCGTATTCAGCTTGGGAAGCTGGTTTGGGGCCAAAAAGAGGTTTGCTCTGCGCTTCAACGCTGCTGCGGGCATGCAATACCCTGACGGGGTGACGCAAGTGACGTGGTGGCAGTATGTCATGACGGTGACTGGCAATGCGGCCCAGAAAGACATCGCCACCGCGTCCGGCATCGATCAATCCAACATCTCCCGCTGGCAACGGGGCACCAACACCCCAAGTGCCGAAGCTGTTGTCGCCTTCGCACGGGTGTACGGCCGGTCGCCCGTCGAAGCTCTGGTGGCCGCGGACTACCTGTCCAGCACTGAGTTGGGCGTGGTGGAGCTGACGACGCTGACCGGTGACCTGACCAGGGTGTCCATCGATTCGCTGTTAAGCGAGCTTCGGCGCCGGATGCTTGCCGCTAACCCCGAGGACACGCAGAACTGGCCGCCGGGTTGGTCCGCCGATAACCCGGGAATGGGCCGGCATCAGGATGGCGAGGAGCGCGGCGATCTCAGCGGCTGACAGATCCTCGGGCCGCACCCGCGACATCACCTGCTCCAGCTCCCACCGCATATGCGGCAATACGGAATCCGCGCCTGTCTTCACAAAACTGCAAGCCGCAGTGATGCGATCGCCTACCTCCGAGAAATCCGTCTCGAACAATGACCTCACCCCTGGCTTTCAAGATCAGAACCCCTAAATTGCGATGGCCCCGCCCCTGACTTTCTAAGGGCAACTTCTGAACGGTCCTGCGGTGCAGCGAATATCCCACACGGCAACAACCCAATACTGCACCCCGGCGTTTGCTATCCACAAGCAATGGCGTTAACTGGACACTCAATTGCGGTAATTGGACAATTCTGTCAGTTCATGGTTGTCGATGCATTCGCTGCAAGGATGGCGTAAACCCGGTGTCCAGGTGTCGGACCGACGTGGTGTGAGCGCCCAGCAGGCAAGCGGATCGACACTTTGCTCACGCATACACTTCGATGCCAGAAGCGAACAGTTTCGATGTAGCGACCATGCTCCCGGCGGCCGCCTATCAGCAAAGGCGACTAACTGCCCATGGGCCCCGACGGCCGCTAACCCGGATGTTTCATGCGACCGGCTGTTGGCCGGCTGTGGGGGCCTGATCGGTTCCACCCCCGGCCAAACGGTCCGGGCAAACGTCGGATACCAGCAGTGCGCCCTCGGTCGGCACTTCCCCCGTCGGCTCGGACGTGACGTGATCCGACGTTGTCCGACGGCTAACCGACCTGTGTGGGGCGGCCTGCCCGCCGTTCAGGCTGTGCGAACCGGCCGACCCCTAGCGTTGCGGAGGGATATTCGCCAAATACTTGGCAGTACTGCGCAGCGAAGCGGCCCAGGTGTACGAAGCCCCAGCGGCTGGCTACCGCAGCTACAGTGACAGACCGCGGATCGGCGTCTAGGAGCGTGGAATGCACACGGTTCAGGCGGAGGTGCCGAAGATACGTCATGGGCGGCAGCTCACCAGAGCGTTCGAAGGCTTTGAAGAGTGCCCTAGCGCCGACTCCGGTCTTCTGCGCCAGGTTTCCGGTGGTCCACGGCGCTTCTGGGTGGGCCCGCATCAGGTCAATGGCGCGCGTTACCACTGCCGGTGACGCCGGGCGGGCGCCGTTGCTCAGAGCGCCGGTGTAGTTGTGCGGCTGCGTCAACAGCAGGCCTTCGATAAGCAGACGTTGCAGATTGCCCGCGGCGAGCGGGTGGCTCAATAATCCATCTGGTCGATCGGCCTCGCGCTTGAGAATCGTCACCAGCTCCAGCCAGCTGGCCGCTGATGTCGCCTTCAGGTCCAGATTGCGCTCAAACTCCAGCGGGGCGCGCACGGGTCGGTCGAGCATCGTTTCTAGTTGCCGGCGCATCTCCTGGGCGGGGATCATCAGGCAGATCTGGTAGCACCCCGAGGACCATGCAATATCCGTGGGTATGCCAGGCACAAATATCCCCGCGGATACGCAGGCGGCCGCGATCTGCTGCTGGCCGTCATCCCACGAATTTATCGCGTGACCCGACAGTGGAATGTCGATGTGATACGAACGCACGTCTGGTGCGCGAAGCTTTACCTCACCACCGAAATGAATGTAGCCCGCGGTGAGCAGGGGAAGCTGTAATGCGTTCATGCGCATGTCCAACGGATCACGACCGACGGGATTGACCTCCAACGGCAGATAAGCTGCTTCCAGCACCTCGCGGGCCTCGTCCACATCGCTGGTCTGCACCGGCGGCGCCGACCAAAACCTCAACTCACCGACGACTCGCCGTTCCATGACCCTTCCCTATGTCCGCGATACATCACCGCCGCGCTCATCAATTCACATTGGAGGCGGTCGCCCTCGACTGCTTTACACACCAGAAGAAAAATGTCGACGTCGGCCGCGGGTGTTGGAATCCGTTAACGGCGTCCGCGCCGCTGACGACTTCTGAAGTACTGACCTGCTCGTCTGGTCGCATCTCCGGAACCTCGGCTCGGCCGGGGGCCGAGTCAGTAGTCGGGTCGAAGCGCCCGCGGTGCAGACGCGCCAGCAGCTCAGTCGTGGCGTGTTTGAGAGGTATCTGGCAGTCGCTTCACAGTGCCGGGCGGGACCCACGCGCGATATAAGGCAAACATCGCGTAGCTGAAGGTCCCAATAATGATCCCGATATCGATCATCAGGTGCATCACCACACCGGCTGCGATGACCCACGGCCGACACGAGAAACCTGGGCGCGCTCGGTGGATTTCTGTCGTAACTGAGCCTCATTGCAGCCATAAACATCGGGGTGGGCCTGCCAATTGAAATAATTGTAAGACCTAGGTACCTAACACACTATGCTTTGCTGGCCGATGTGTATATCCAGAAACCGCCCCACCAGTATCCGTTTCGGGAACCGCCACAGTCCTTGCCTAAGGGAGGACCACAGTTGACGATATCGACGTGCGCCAGGTGCTGGCAGAGCCACTCACCGAGGCTCGTCCAGATGTGGTCGAGCCAGGCGGCGCAGGTCAGACCCGCGTTCTGGCGCAGATAGATTGAAGACTGGCAGGTTGCGTTGAACGCACAACGTGAGCTGGCACGAACAGGCCGACATCGATCGGTCGGTGTGCACGATCTGTCGACCGCTGCACACAACCTGACGGTGGTGCACTATGACTCCGACTTCGAAACGGCCGCAACGATATTGGCATTCGAGCGCCGCTGGGTGTTACCGCAGGGCACCCTCTAGTGATCGCTGCGCAATCATGGACGCCGTGTTCCCAGACATCGCGCCCATTCAGTTAGCGATCATCCGCTAAGAGACCGTCCAGCCCGTTCTGGGCTACAGCACTGCGGGTTTCGGTGCCCGCCGCAGTGGCGTAGCGCTGGGAGGTGACCAGGATTCGCGGCCCAGCAGTTTCATCAGCGTGTAGACGCTGACGTCGGAGTGCCGTCCAAAACCTGTCAGCGCTGCGGGCGGTGCCCGGCTGACTTCTTTGCCAGCGGCCAGCGGCGCTGACTACGCTCGGAGTGATTTTGAAGCGACTACAGGCGGCGGTTGCCATGCTCATAGAGGACATCTTTGACTCGTCGCCGCGGATAGAGACGACCGATGTCGATGAGGCGACTGACGTCTTGTCGCGCGGGTATATGCCGGTAAACTCCGGCCCGCCGTGTCCAATTCGCTGGATATGCACCTAAAGGCCGAAGAACTTCCGATGTCGACAGCGGGCTACCTTCACTTCGGCACGGATGTCTGCATCCGCGGAGATGACGTCCCGGCTCCCCGGTCCGGCCGAGGTTCTAGGCGACCTCGCGCGAGCCGCTCAGCGAGGGGTAGGTGAGATGCCGAGCGCGTCGAAGGGGAACGGATGGATCGGCCGTGGCAACCCCTACGGGCTGAACGGCTGAGAGCCTTGCGCGAGGCATGCATGGACCGCAGCTTCACGACGCGGGCGAATAAACAAGCTGGCCGCAGCTAGGCGCTAATCGATCCGGACATGCGGGCCGGGCATGCGCACGTCTTATAAGGCAAATGACCTTTGGCGCGTGCGCTTTTGGTTGTTCCCCGAGGGCCATGACGACAGGCAATTCCTACACGGAGGACAACAAGAAAATGACAACAAATGATCTGCCTTGGCCGAGTTTCCTCACCAGACGACGCCCGTTGAACGCGTGGAGCGGTGGCAGGGCGACAAGATGCCGCATTGCATTACTGCTCGACGTCAGCCAATGTCCGATGGGACCGAGGGGTGGTCCTGCTGGAGCGGGCGACGGGAATCGAACCCGCGTAGCTAGTTTGGAAGACTAGGGCTCTACCACTGAGCTACGCCCGCGTGAATAGCAATTAGGCACTGTACGGTGCTTTCGCGCAGCAGGCCAAGCGGGCCGTAGGATCGCCTGGTTACGCGATGTCGCGGGGTGTAGCGCAGCTTGGTAGCGCATCCGCTTTGGGAGCGGAAGGCCGCAGGTTCAAATCCTGTCACCCCGACCAGACCTGACCGAACTATTTCAAGGAGCCGAAGGTCGTGAAGAGCACTGTCGAACAGTTGAGCCCTACCCGGGTCAAGATCAATGTGGAGGTGCCGTTCGCCGAGCTGCAGCCCGACTTTGACCGTGCCTACAAGGAGCTCGCCCGCCAGGTGCGTCTGCCCGGCTTCCGGCCCGGCAAGGCGCCGGCCAAGCTCCTCGAGGCCCGCATCGGGCGCGGCGCGGTGCTCGAGCAGGTTGTCAACGAGGCGTTGCCTGCCCGCTACTCCGAGGCCGTCACCTCCTCGGACGTGCAGCCGATCGGTCAGCCCGAGATCGAGATCACCAAAATCGAAGACGGCGACGAGCTCGTGTTCACCGCCGAGGTCGACGTGCGCCCGAAGATCGAGCTGCCGGACCTGAACGCACTGGAGATCACCGTCGACCCGATCGAGGTCACCGACGACGAGGTCGACGCCGAACTCGAATCGCTGCGCACCCGGTTCGGCACCCTGACCGGGGTCGAGCGTGCCGCAAAGGACGGCGACTTCGTCTCGATCGACCTGTCGGCGACCATCGACGGCGAGCCGGTGCCGGAGGCCGCCACCGAAGGCTTGTCGCACGAGGTCGGCTCCGGTCAGCTCATCGAGGGCCTGGACGAGGCGATCAACGGACTGAAGGCGGGGGATACTCGCGTGTTCACGTCCACGCTCGCCGCGGGCGAACATGACGGCCGGGACGCTCAGGTGACCGTCACCGTAAACTCGGTCAAAGAACGTGAACTTCCCGATCTCGACGACGAATTCGCCCAATTGGCAAGCGAATTCGATACGATCGACGAGCTGAAGGCCAGCCTTCAGGATCAGGTGCGCAGGTTCAAGCGGGTGCAGCAGGCCGAGAAGATCCGCGACGCCGCGTTGGAGACGCTGCTCGGCCAGGTGGACGTGCCCTTGCCGGAGGCCGTCGTGCAGGCCCAGGTCGACGAGGCCGTCCACAACGCGCTGCACGGTCTCGATCACGACGAGGACCGGCTCGCCGAGGCGCTCGCTGAGCAGGGCAGCAGCCGCGACGAGTTCGACGCCGAGGCCCGTCAGAACGCAGAGAAGGGCGTCAAGACTCAGCTTCTCGTCGACGCCATCGCCGACAAACTTGACATCCAGGTCGGCCAGGAGGACCTGACCGAGCGCCTCGTCCTGCAGTCGCGGCAGTACGGCGTCGAGCCACAGCAGCTGCTGCAGTTCCTGCAAGAAAACAACCAGCTGCCCGCGATGTTCGCCGACGTCCGGCGCGGCAAGGCGCTGGCCGCGGTAGTGCACGGCGCGACGGTCAAGGACACCGCGGGCGAGACCATCGACACCGAGGAGTACTTCGGTCCTCGACAGCAGCCCGAGCCGGCAGCGCAAGCCGAGGCCGTCGACGCAGAGGACGAAGAGACAGAAGCCCCCGACGACGACGATTAACGCTGAGAGCGAACCCGTCCGTCGCCGGGAGTGCCAGGGGTGCCAAGTTGGTTAGTGTCAGGGGACAAGCAACACAGAAAGCAGGTGCCAGTCGTGACTGAAATGCGGTCGAGCGCGCCAGGGCTCAACCTTGTCGACTCGGTCTACGAGCGTTTGTTGTCCGAGCGCATCATCTTCCTCGGCTCGCAGGTTGACGACGACATCGCCAATCGGCTGTGCGCGCAAGTCCTGCTTCTTGCTGCCGAGGACCCGAGCAAGGACATCCACCTCTACATAAACTCGCCGGGCGGCTCGATCAGCGCCGGCATGGCCATTTACGACACAATGGTCCTCGCTCCGTGCGACGTGGCGACCTACGCGATGGGCATGGCAGCCTCGATGGGCCAGTTCCTGCTCGCCGCGGGCACCAAGGGCAAGCGCTACGCCCTGCCGCACGCCCGGATCCTGATGCACCAGCCGCTGGGTGGCGTGACGGGCAGCGCCTCGGACATCGCGATCCAGGCCGAGCAGTTCGCGCTGATCAAGAAGGAGATGTTCAGGCTCAACGCGGAGTTCACCGGTCAGCCGATTGAGCGCATTTACGCCGACTCCGACCGCGACCGCTGGTTCACCGCCCAGGAGGCGCTGGACTACGGCTTCGTCGATCACATCATCACCCGCGCGTCAGTCAATGGATCAGGACCAGGAGCAGGACTAGATTGATGAACCCGAACGCTCAGCCATCGCGGACGCAAGGAGCAATTCAGCCATCGCGGACGCAAGGAGCAATTCAGCCCCAGGCCCGCTACATCCTCCCGCAGTTCAGCGAGCGCACCCATCTCGGCGAGCGGATCGTCGATCCGTACGCCAAATTGTTCGACGAGCGCATCATCTTCCTCGGTGCCCAGGTCGACGACGTGTCCGCCAACGATGTGATGGCCCAGCTCCTGGTGCTGGAGTCGCAGGATCCCGACCGCGACATCACCATGTACATCAACTCGCCAGGCGGCTCGTTCACCTCGCTGATGGCGATCTACGACACGATGCAATACGTGCGCGCCGACATCCAGACGGTGTGTCTGGGCCAGGCTGCGTCGGCGGCGGCGGTGCTACTCGCAGCGGGTACCCCGGGCAAGCGGATGGCGCTGCCCAACGCGCGTGTGCTGATCCATCAGCCCGCGCTGGCGGGGGTCATCCAGGGCCAGTTCTCCGACCTGGAGATCCAGGCGGCAGAGATCGAGCGAATGCGCAGGCTGATGGAGACGACGCTGGCGCACCACACCGGCAAGGATGCCGACACGATTCGCAAGGACACCGACCGCGACAAGATCCTAACGGCTGCGGACGCCAAGGACTACGGGATCATCGACACCGTCCTGGAATACCGCAAACTGTCGGCGCAGACCGCCTGAGTTGAGCCGGGCTGCCTCTCGGTTGGATCACGTCGGCGACACGCCAGGGACACAGTGGTGCGTTACTCGCGACGGATTGCATCCATAGGCGATATGTTCTCTTGCGACGCAGGGGCGGCCTGCGTCGGCAAATACCACGGACGCGATTCGCCCTTATCGGTCGCACCTCGGCCGACAGAGCGGGTAGCGTCGGGGCTGACGACGCAGACCGAAGACCACGAAGCGAAGAGGAAAGTAGGACTCCACCACCATGGCGCGCATCGGAGACGGCGGTGACCTGCTGAAATGCTCGTTCTGCGGCAAGAGCCAGAAGCAGGTCAAGAAGCTCATCGCTGGTCCCGGCGTGTACATCTGCGATGAGTGCATTGACCTCTGCAACGAGATCATCGAAGAGGAACTGGCCGACGCTGACGACGTCAAGCTCGACGAGTTACCCAAACCCGCCGAGATCCGCGACTTCCTCGAGGGCTACGTCATCGGGCAGGACACCGCCAAGCGCACGCTGGCTGTCGCGGTGTACAACCACTACAAGCGCATCCAGGCGAGCGAGAAGATGCGCGACTCCCGCGCCGAACCGGTGGAGCTGGCCAAGTCCAACATCTTGATGCTCGGCCCGACCGGATGCGGCAAGACCTACCTGGCGCAGACGCTGGCGAAGATGCTCAATGTGCCGTTCGCGATCGCCGACGCCACCGCGCTGACAGAAGCCGGATACGTCGGTGAGGATGTCGAGAACATTCTGCTGAAACTGATCCAGGCCGCCGACTACGACGTCAAGCGTGCCGAGACCGGCATCATCTACATCGACGAGGTCGACAAGATCGCGCGCAAGAGCGAAAACCCGTCGATCACCCGTGACGTGTCCGGCGAGGGTGTGCAGCAGGCGCTGCTGAAGATCCTGGAGGGCACGCAGGCGTCGGTGCCTCCGCAGGGCGGCCGCAAACATCCGCATCAGGAGTTCATCCAGATCGACACCACGAACGTGTTGTTCATCGTCGCCGGCGCGTTCGCCGGGCTAGAGAGAATCGTCTCCGATCGAGTTGGCAAGCGCGGCTTGGGTTTCGGTGCCGAAGTCAAGAGCAAGGCCGAGATCGACACCGCCGACCACTTCGCCGATGTCATGCCCGAGGATCTGATCAAGTTCGGGTTGATCCCCGAGTTCATCGGCCGGCTGCCGGTAGTCGCGTCGGTGACCAACCTCGACAAAGAGTCGCTGGTCAAGATCCTGTCCGAGCCGAAGAACGCGTTGGTGAAGCAGTACACGCGGCTGTTCGAAATGGACGGCGTGGAACTGGAATTCACCGACGACGCGTTAGAGGCGATCGCCGATCAGGCGATCCATCGCGGCACCGGTGCTCGAGGGCTGCGCGCGATCATGGAGGAAGTTCTGCTTCCCGTGATGTATGACATCCCCAGCCGCGACGACGTCGCGAAGGTTGTCGTCACCAAGGAAACGGTGCAAGACAACGTGCTTCCGACGATCGTGCCGCGCAAGCCGTCGCGCCCGGAGCGTCGCGACAAGAGCGCGTAGCTCTTTTTCGCCCGGCTGCGCGCCGAAAGTTACGTTACTGCGGGGAAGTTCGAGTAGAGGCCGCCACAACGTGAATCTCGGCGCATTTCGCAGGGTTGAAAGCCGACTTGAGCGGTAACTCCTACGCCACCACGGCGAGGGAGCCCACATGGACACCGGCGCGCAGACCGGCACCATCACCACTCAGGTGCCCGCGCGCTTGGACCGGTTGCCGTGGAGCAGGTTCCACTGGCGAGTCGTGATCGGGCTGGGTGGAGTCTGGATTCTCGACGGGCTCGAGGTCACCATGGTCGGCAACGTTGCCGCGCGGTTGACCGAGCAGGGCAGCGGCATCGCGATCAACGACGCTCAGATCGGCGTCGCGGCAGCCATCTACATCGCCGGCGCCTGCCTGGGCGCACTGTTCTTCGGCCAGCTCACTGATCGCTTCGGGCGCAAGAAGCTGTTCATGGTCACGCTGATTCTGTACCTCGCGGCAACCGTGGCCACGGCCTTCGCATTCGCGCCCTGGTACTTCTTCCTCGCGCGGTTCTTCACCGGCGCGGGCATCGGCGGCGAGTACGCGGCCATCAACTCCGCCGTCGACGAACTCATCCCTGCACGGGTGCGCGGCCGCGTCGACCTCGCGATCAACGGCTCGTACTGGCTCGGGGCTGCCGGTGGTGCGGCCGGAGCGCTCCTGTTCCTTGACCAATCGATTTTCGCCACCGACATCGGCTGGCGGCTCGCATTCGGGATCGGCGCGGTGTTCGGCCTGGCGGTCCTTGTGGTGCGCCGGTCGGTGCCCGAGAGCCCCCGCTGGCTGTTCATCCACGGACGCGAAGACGAGGCCGAGCGCATCGTCGACGACATCGAGCGGCAGGTCGAAGAGCAGACGGGCCAGGCGCTCGAGAAGCCGCACGGTTCGCTCAAAGTGCGTCAGCGCAAGTCGATTTCGTTCCGGGAGATCGCCCACGTCGCGTTCAAGAAATATCCGCGACGAGCCGTTCTCGGCCTGGCACTCTTCATCGGGCAGGCCTTCCTCTACAACGGCGTGACCTTCAATCTCGGCACATTGCTGAAGGGGTTCTACGGCGTCACGTCCAGCCTGGTGCCCGTGTTCTTCGTGGTGTGGGCATTGAGTAACTTCGCGGGGCCGGTGGTTCTCGGAAAGCTGTTCGATACCGCAGGACGCAAACGCATGATCGCGATCTCGTATCTCGGCTCTGCGGCCTTCGCTGGTGTCCTGGCGTGGGTTTTCGTCGGCCAACTCGGCGGTGTCTGGGGATTTATGGCGGTCCTGGTGGTGTGCTTCTTCCTTGCCTCATCGGGTGCCAGCGCGGCGTATCTGACGGTCAGCGAGATCTTCCCGATGGAGACGCGCGCACTGGCGATCGCGTTCTTCTTCGCGGTCGGCACCGCGATCGGAGGCATCACCGGCCCGCTGCTGTTCAGCAGTTTGGTGAACACCGGCGACCGCAGTCTGATGGTGTGGTCGTTTGTCGCCGGCGCGGTGGTGATGGCGATCGGGGGCTTCGTCGAACTCGTGTTGGGGGTCGATGCAGAACAGAAGTCGTTGGAGGACATCGCATTGCCGCTGACTGCCGAAGACGCCGAAGGCCGGCCGTGACACCGTTGTCGTGCCGAATCTTCGGCCACCGCCCGGCGTTCAGCACAGACGGGCGCATGATGCGGTGGGAGTGCGACCGGGGATGCGGCAAGGAGCTGGGGTCGAAACGCTATCCGTCTGCCGAGGTCGCTCGGCGGTATGCCACTTCGTTCAATCGGCGCGATACGGCCGACCTCGGCAAGCGCGCGCCGCTGCTCGGCCTGTTGCCATTGAGGCTGTGGCGCGCCTACCGCACGACGCGATCCGGCCGCGTGTAAACGTTCATCCAGTCGCCACGCAGGCCTCTATGGTCGGCGGTTCTCTGCCGGTGGCGGCGCACCGAACATCGCGTCGATCAACTCCGGGACGGTTGTGCCGAGAACCTCGCTCAAAGCGACCAGGGTGGACAGGCGTGGATTCGCAGGTTTTCGGGTTCCCCGCCGCACCAGGCCGTACTCCAAGAGCTGGTAGTGGTTGCGGCTGATCCCGGCCGCTTCTGCGACTGCTTCCTGTGTAAGGCCCCTTGCCTGACGGAGGTCGATCAGCCGCTGGCCTAACGCCGCCGCTAACTTGCGCTCGATCGCAGACTCGGCCACCACCGCAAGATGCCGACGCTCATCGGGTGCGTCGACCATCTATAGATGGCCTATAGTGGAGACCATCTATAGATGGCAGCAAACGTACCTGGAGAAAAGTTGGCAGACGCGATTGTCGATGACACCGACGGCAGGGTGAGCATCCAACTGTTGGAGTTCCACGAAGGGGCTCGCGCCAACGGCTGCACCGTCACAGATCCTGGACGACTCTCCAGCGGTGACCCGCCTGCCTACCACCAGGCGATGGACGAGGTCGAGTCGTGAGGTGGAAGGTTGTCGCGGCGATCGTGTCGGTCGTGCTGCTCGCGGCGGCGGGTGGTTACGACTACTGGACGCACCGCAAAGACGGGGCGGCGCTGAGCCGCCCGCTGGCAGGCGTTGTTGTGGCGACACCGCGGCCCGGACCTCATATCCCGGCACTGCTTGCGATCACCGACTCAGTGTCATTGGTGTCCAATGGCAATGAGCCCGGCAAACAATATCCCACGATCGTCGCCGACCAGATGGGATGGTCGGCGGCCATCGATGCCGTGTCGGGTCGCGGATTCCTACCCGGCACGATTGGCCCCTTCACCGTGGAGCCATTCTCGAGCAATCTGTCCCAGGTCATCAAGCAGCACCCGGTGGTGGATTACGTAATCATCGACGGCGGGCGCAACGATGTTGGCAAGCCGCAGGAACAAGCCTTGAAGGCCATGAACGAGTTCTATGACAGCGTGCGTGCGGCGTACCCGAACGCGAAGTTCATCGTCACCGTGGCGGTTCGAGTGTCGCCAACACAGTTCCTCGGTGACGGCTCACGCGACACGTACGAGGTGTGGGCCCAGGCGGTCCACATCGCGGCGGATCGCATCCATGCTCACGTCATCGATCCGATTGCCGAGCACTGGTATGACGGCGTTGACCTGACGCCCTACATCTGGACCGACGGCATTCACCTCAACGCGATGGGCCAGAAGTTTTATGCGGACAAGGTTGTTACGGACCTGAAGAGGTTCGGCGACCTGTGACAACGGCGTCAACGGGTAACGCGATCCGGCCGCGTGTACACGTTCATCGAGTCACCGCGTAGGAACGCGACGAGCGTGAGCCCGGATTGACTGGCGAGATCGACCGCCAGCGACGACGGCGCCGACACCGCCGCGAGCACCGGGACGCCTGCCATGACGGCCTTCTGCGTCAGCTCGAACGAGGCGCGGCCGCTGACCAGTAACACCGTGCCGGTCAACGGAATCCGGTCGGATTCCAGTGCCCAGCCGACCAACTTGTCGACGGCGTTGTGGCGGCCGATGTCCTCACGCGTCGCGAGCATCGTGCCGTCGGCATTGAAAAGCGCGGCGCCATGCAGACCACCGGTGCTCGCGAAAACCCGTTGAGCGGCCCGCAACTGCTCGGGCATCGCCGTCAGCGTGTCGGCTGCAACGGCGGCCGGATCGTCGCCGGGGCCGTAGCGACTGATCAACTTCACGGCCTCCCACGATGCCTTGCCGCAAACGCCGCACGAGGACGTTGTGTAGAAGTTTCTGGTCACGTCGAGATCCGGGGCGGCGACGCCCGGGGCGAGGGTGATGTCGATGACGTTGTAGGTGTTGAGGCCGTCTTCCGCGGCGCCGCGGCAGTAGCGCGCGGTGACGATGTCGTCGCGCTTACCGATGACGCCTTCGGTGAGCAGAAAGCCTTGTGCGAGTTCGACATCCGCCCCGGGCGTGCGCATCGTCACCGTCACCGGTTTGCCGTTGATCCGGATCTCCAGCGGCTCCTCGACCGCCAAGGTCTCGGGCCGCGTCACCGTGTTCTCGGCGGTGACGTGCTCTGCGCGCC
>NZ_JAVHWM010000120.1:0-21973 GCF_032159765.1 Mycobacterium sp.
GTTCTTGTACCATGCGTGGAAGTAGGTGATGTTGGGGAACGAATTCCATTCGTATTGGCCAGGTCCCGCTGACGGGTTGGGCGAGCGAACGGTGAACGTGCCTGTCTTGCGGTCGTAGAACACATACACCGAGTCGGTGCCGTGCTGTGTGGTGACGTCGATGGCGCTCCAGTGCACGCCGTCGCCGCTGTCGACCTTGTTGGCGTCGCCCTTGATCAGGTCTAGGTCGCGCTGGCGTCCGCTGGGCTGCAGGCTCTCCGCCTCGGTCACTCCTGACTTGTCCGGCGGATGGCTGTGGCGCCCTAGGACCATCGTCTCTTTCGGATCCCAGCCTAACGCCTTGGCCGCCGCGATCGGATCGACCGCGTCGGACGACCCCTGCACCACGGCCCACTTCTTCTCCGCGTGGTTGTACATCAACGCGACCTCGCGCGAAGGGTCGTCGGTGCGCCACTTCTTGTATTCGCGCCAGGCCTCAACCTCATTGTCTCCCAATATTTTCGACTGCCCGACGGCCCGTTTGGTGGCCGGTGTGGGGGCAGGCCCGACCTTCGTTGTCGAGCCCGGCTCGGGCAGCGCCATCGGGGTTTCCTCGATGATGTCCTCGTCGTCGATGCGAATTGTTTCCTCGTCCGGTGAGCCCGCGCGCGGCGAGCCGGCGGTGGGGTCGTCGGGATCTGGTGTGCTGCTTGGTGTTCCCGCCTTGGCGGCGCCTTTGATCAACGGGATCATGTGCAGCTTGACGCCGGCGACGACGAACGCGATGGCCATTCCCTCGGTCGCATCCTTGCCCAGCGCCACATTGGTGGCGGCCGTGCTGCCCGCCGTCTCCGCGGCCTGACCGGCGATTCTAGTGGCTGCGGCGGCAAACGCTTTCAGTTCGGGGGAGATGACGTATCCGAGTTCGCCTGCCGCGCTTGCCAGCCGGCGTCCCACAATCTTCGCGGCCCCCTCACCGACGAGCTTGCTTGGCGCGCCGAAGCCCATGCCGACGACGGCGCCGACGATATCGCCGGTGAGCATTTCGCTGTTGTACTGATCGCCAAGGATCGCCACTTTGGTGGCGATGTTGACGGCCAGCGACATTACCGCGTGCGCCACGACGCCACCGACACCCGGAACCGCAAACGTGAGCGCGATGTCGACGGCGATCGCCACCGCGTTGGCGATCGAAGCGCGCAACGCGTCGGTGGCGGCGACGTACGCGGTTTTGTCCACCGACATCGCGGCCCGCGCGTCGCGCGCCTTGAGCAGCGCGGCAATCTTTGCGTCTTGCGTTGTGGCGTTGCGGAACTCGTTCATCGCATCGAGAAGCTGGTCTGCGCTGTCGTCGAGGATCTGACGGACTTCGCGCACGCCGCCGACGGTGGTGTCGCCGAGCCTGCCGGCCATGCCGCCCTCGGCGATCGCGCGGTCGTACGTGTCGCGCGTCCACTTGAACGTCCAGCTGAGTTCGGATTCGCCGCCGGGCTCCGGCGCGTTGATCAGTTCGGCGACTGCGGCTTCCTCGTCGGTGCGCCTTTCGTGCCCTCCCGTCGGGACCTTGCCGGGTCCGCGATATGCGCCCCGCATGGTGGGCGCTCCGGCGACCTGCTCGGCAAGCGGGCGTCCGGAGGGGCTTTGGCTCTGAAGCGCGTCGTACTGTGCGACCACGGCGCGCCGCGCCGGAACCGGCAGCGCCCGAAGTATCGACGCGGCCGCGATGAGGTCCGGCTTGTCCGCATTCATCGCGTAGACGAGTTCGTCGACCGGCTTGGGCTTACCGCCCTCCGCGATGAGCTGGTCGATAAGGGTCTTGTCCCGCTGGTGCATCGCTCCGTCGACGAGTGCCTTGAAATGCGCGTGGCCGGGCCCCTTCGCGTCGGCTTGTTGGTCGAAACGAGCGATTGTCGAATTGATGTAGCGCTCTGCGCGCGTGTCGATCTCGGCCGTGGCCTTCTCTTGGATCAGCTCGAGTGCCGACATCACCTGCTCGGCGGGAACGTTCGCCGCCTTCAGCGTCTCCGTTTCCGCCTTCGCTTCATGGCGAACCTCTGCCTCGGCCTTGGCGCGAAGCCCGCGAAGAACATCGGAGACCTCCTTCGGGTTGAGGATGCCGCCTTCGCCCGCCCGTGTCAGCCGCGCCACAGCCTCGTCCACCGGCTCGCCGGCGACCATCGCCTTGACGACCGCCAGATCTGCGGGCGGAAGCATTCCCGCCATTGCGGTTTCCAGATTGAGCGGAGGCAGGTTGTCGCCTGAGACGTTGATCGCCATCAGCGTCTGCAGTCGGACAGCCATCGCGGCCCGGCCGCCTCCGGTCTCAGCGGCCGCCTCCGACCCGATAGTGGCGAGCAGCCGCTCCATCTGCGTGCGAAGCTTGGTACGCACCTTGGCGAGATCACCGAGGACGAACGGCGCCTTCACGCCTGACAACGCCGTCAGCTTTTCCGCGGCACGCAACCTGTCGGACCCCACCGCCTTATCGAGCGCGTTGATTGAGCGAGACATCCCCAGAAGCGCGAGCGCGTCGGCGCGGTCCCAGATGCCGTAGCGCAGCGCCAGCGCCCGATCGCCGTCCTGGTAGCCGATGCCGAGGAGTTTGCGGTCGTTGAGCGCCACCAGCTCGGTCTCCAGCTCGGTGTTAAAAAGCTTCTTGTACATCTCCGAGATGAAGTCGTTGGATGCCGCGCTCTTGCGCAAGACCTGCATGATCCGTTGGGTGCTCGGCTCGTCCTTAGCCTCCAGCAACAGCTTCAGCTCGGCCGCGTCGGCGGCGGCCCGGTTGCGGCGGACAACCAACGCCGCCTCGGACAGTGTGCCAGGCGGAGCGTCCTTGTCCGGCAACGATTTCAGCTTCTGTGTCTTGGCGTCATCCGGCCTCCTAACCCAGTAGGACTTGCCCGAGGCGTCGGTCTCCCTTTGGTCGCCCGGAAGTTGCGTCGACATCTCGGTGACCGGCACCTCACCCGCCGCCGCGGCAGCAGACGTCGCGCCCGTCGGCTCCAACGCGGTGCCGGCGAGCAGCGCGCGCAACCGGGCGCGTTCGGTCTGGGTCAGGGTCGTTCGCACGACGAAGTGCCGCACCGTCGGTTCCTCATCCTCGTCATCTCTGTGGAAGCCCAGCTTGGGCTTGATGTTGGGCTTCGGCTTCACGTACTCGGTGTATTCCCTCGTACTAAAGAGATCCTCGACGAGGTCGTGTTTGGTCTCTTTGAGATACTCCGCTTTGATGGCAGCGATCTGGCTCGGCGCCAGGTTTGTCAGCACCCTCTCGACGATCTTGAATTCCACCTTGCGGGTGTGGTCTTTTTCGTTTTCCTCCGTCTGATCGATCGCCCGCCGTAGTTCATGCACGGAGTCGATGACGTTGACGTGCTCGGCGGCGTGCTCGGTCAGGTCGCTCGTGTTGTCACGCTGAATCGAAAGAAGTTGCGCGACCGCCTTGTTGCCCATGGCTTGCTGAAGCGCGATGACGTGGCCGGCCGACATCGCGGCGGGATTGTGGACGCCGATCGCGGGCGCAAGTGCGGCGTACTCGTCTGCTTCCGACTGCCGATCGTCGTGAGCGTCGCGACGGACCCGAGGCCGGCCGCGTGCTCGCCCCGCCAGTCGCCCTGGCGCCATCGCATGACTCTACGAGCCCCCGCCGAGGGATCAGCGGGGCGTCAGGACACCCGAAAGGGAAGAGAAACTTGCCCTTTCGGGCAGATGACATGGCACTCCATCATCGAAAAGGCCACTCAGCTCAGTCACAGCTAACTACCATCTTCGTCATGAAAAGGATCACGGACTTCTCCTCGTACGCGAACATCCTTCCTTACGCCAGCGAGATCTTCGGTGTGTACCAGCCGATGCTGGGATGGCGCGCCAAGCGCATGGCTAGCCGATGGGACAGGGGCTTTGCCGTCGACAAGGCAGTTGCCTTCGGGTCGCTGTACAAGAAGTTCAAGAGCCAGTTCGAGCTCACGCTCGATGAACGAAAGCCCCTGGCTCACATCGCCAATCTCAAGCCGGCGCAGCTACACGCATCCGAGAAACGTTTCGGGGGCAGCTTTGTGATGGAGAGCATCGCAAAATCGTTGCCCTCCCTGGCCGACTACGAGCCGTCCGTGTGGGACCGCGCCATTGTCCCGGCCGAAATCCAGAAGACCCTGGACAAGGTGGTGATTCCGAGAACGCAGCAGTGGCACACGGCGGCACTGAGCCGTGACGCGAGGGGCACCGAGTCCGGTCGGCGGCCCGAGGCGGTCACCCACATGGTGGCAGACCAGTTGAACCGCGAATCAGCAGTCGCCGGCTTCATCATGTACCTCAAGGCGAACCAGCACTTCGACGAACTCAAGAACCTGTTCTACCGCCCGGACAAGAGCCTTGCCCGGCTGTTGGCGCTGCTCAAGTTCCGCGACCCGCTCGATTACATGGACCCTTTTCGCGACTTGGATCGAGTAAGCCTGTCCCCCTTGGGGATCGTTCACCTGTTCCGTCAGTACTTCTTCGAATTCGACACGTTCCTGGGACCGCCCGTGGGCCATGTGTGGATGAGCCCCGGCTCGACGGTGGAACTCGTCGAGATCAGCACTCGCAAAACGCTCGAGGAGCGAACGACGGAGAGCTCGACCGAGACCGTCGTCAAGTCCGAGAAGTCGACCACCGAGCAGGACGAGCTCTCCGACGCCGTCAAAACCGACAACAAGTCAGACACCAAGTTCGGAGTCGACACGACCGCGAACCAGAGCTGGATCGGGGGCAGCGCGAGCGCGTCGGCCAAAATCGACATCGGCAAGACGCAGTCAACGGCGCGCGAAGTCACCCACAAGCGCATGCGGGAGCAGACCGAGAAGCTGTCCACGGAGATCCGCAAGAACTACAAGACGACGTTTCGCACGGTGACCGAGACCACCGACACGTCAAGCCGCCGTTACGTTCTCGCCAACCAGACCGACAAGCTCATCAACTACGAACTGCGCCGCAAGATGCGTCAGGTCGGCGTCCAGGTCCAGGACATCGGCACGTACCTGTGCTGGCAGACCTACGTCGACGATCCCGGCCGCCAGCTCGGCATCGCCAAACTCGTGCATCTGGCCAAGGATCCGGAGCTGAGCAGCATTCCACCGCCAGAGGCCATACCGATGCCGACGCCGTTCGTGACCGAGCATCCGATCGACATCCCGTTTGTGCCGATGACCGAGGACACGATCCCCGAAGACGACATGGACGAGGCGTACAAGGACGGCAGGGAGGTCAACCTCGACACGAACGAGGGCGACCCCGAGCGCATCAAGGCTGACTTCGACGGCTTCATCGCCGTGTGCGACCAGCCGGGCTACGAGTTCGGCCCGGACGGCAAGGTGGACAAGGGCATCATCGACTTCGACTACGGCGGCAACGACATCGACATCTCGGTTCGTCAGCTGGTCGAGGACTCGCCCGGCAACATCTCCTTCGGCATCCACCTCGAGCACGTGAACTTCCGCAGCGTCTCGCCGCTGCGGGTGACCGCCAAGGTCACCTGGCAGCCGACACAGGCCACGCTCGACGACGTCAACGCGAAGAACACGGCGGCGACCGACAAGTTCAACGAGGCGACCCGCCTTGAATTCGAGAAGGCGTTCGTCGAAGCGGCCCGCGACCGGATCAACAAGGCCAGCAACATCGAGCCCCGCCCGTTCGAAGACCTTCGCGAAGAGGAACGAATTATCGTCTACCGCAACCTGATTCAGGAGATGCTGACCAAGGACCTGCCGATGCCCGACGACCGCACCCGGCACGTCGTCTCTGAGCTGCTCAACACGATCTTCGATGTCGACAAGATGCTGTATTTCGTGGCGCCGGAATGGTGGCGTCCTCGCCTGCACCACAGCCACCAGTCGCTGGGCGGCCTGCGGACGCCGTCCGACGTCTCCGCATCGCCGGCATTGCACGCCGCGGCGTCGGGCTCGATCTTCGGCGAGCTGAAGTCCGAGGCAGTCAAGAACGTGATCAGCAGTGCGGCCACGGTGAGCCAGAACGCCCAGATCGCGTCCATGGACACCGTGACGTGGGGAGGCGCCGATAACCGCGTCGACGACTACTACATCACCGAGGAGTCCCATCCCGCCAAGCTGGGCGCGTCGCTGGGCTGGCTGCTTCAGCTCGACGGCGACAACCTGCGCAACGCATTCCTCAACGCGCCGTGGGTGAAAGCGGTGATACCCGTTCGCCCGGGGAAGGAACGCGCGGCGATGAACTGGCTGCAGCGCCTTCATGTCGAGGGCACCGACGGCCTGGATGATCAGTATGTGGCGCCGGCCGACGAGCTCGCCCAGATTCCCCATGCCGGTCAATCGGCCACGGTGCGTGACGCGATCAACCATTTGTGTGACGTTGTGGCCAAGAAGCACAACGACTCTGTGAAGGTGGGCCGTTATCCGACCGAAGAGATCGACGACGACAACCGGGTCTCGGCCACACCGATCGACAAGGTCTACGAGCACGGGTTCTATCCCCTCGACGGCGGCTTTCGCGCGACGCAGGGAACCGAGGACTTCGAGGTGTTCGACCAGTGGGTGGAGGTGCTTCCGACCGACCAGGTGGTGCCGGTCGAGGTTGCCTACGACCCCAAGACGGGACGGCAGGTTTGACCGATTGGTTCCTGCCCGCCGGAGGTCCCGGCTCGTCCGACGAATGGTGCTTTCAGACGATGACGACCGCGGACATCAAGGTCTATACCGACTACCAGGCGTACTACGACCGCCTCGCCGGGCTGATGTCGCAAGCCAAGGACAACGACGAAGTGTTCCTGGCCGGTTGGGCTTTCAGCGTGTTCATGGTGATGACTCAGAAGTTCGGCCAGATTCAACAGCCGATCACCTTCATGCAGGGAGCGCTCGGGCGACAGGCGCGTGTTCGCCTGATGTTGACACGCTCACATTCGTGGAGCGACAACGCTCAAGAGGTGGCCGACGCGAAGAAGGAGAAGGTCCCCGAAGCGGTGATCGACGACCAGCTGCATCCCGACACGTCGCAGCACCAGAAGGCCGCGTTCATCAAGCTCGAGAAGACCACGCACCTGTTCGTCGGGGGTATGGACGTCACACTGGGCAGGCGAAAGGACCCGGGCTGGTTCGACGTGCACGCCGAAATCATCGGTGCGGGAGCACATTTGGGGCGCAAAACGCTGGAGGAGCGTTGGGAATCGATAAATCCGCCGCTAGGCGGGCTCAGTTCGACGCAGAAGTCAATACCGCAAGGGACGGGAGACGCCCATAAAGTGCAGTTTGTCCGCACCTACCCGCCCTTCCCCGCGGACACGACGAACTGGAAACGCACCTACGCCAAGGACGGCGAGCACACCTATTACTGCCTGCTGTCCCGGGCCATCGCCGGCGCGACCAAGTCCATCTATATCGAGGAGCAGTTCTTCCAGACGATGGGGCCTGCCCCGAACAGAGCCAACCCTGCCGGTGGATCGTCGCCGAGATTGCGCTCGGATGTGCCCGACGTTCCTGACACGTTGGAACATCTGCTGCAAGATGCCATCAGCCGCGGTGTGAAATTGGTGGTCGTCACCAACAAAAGGTCGGTCGGGCCGCCTAACCCTTCTCTGCGCGACACGCTTGTCCAGATGCTGAAAGGTGGGACCAACCCTGCGGTTCTGCTGCAGGTGCCTAACGACAAGAAGTTCGTGCACTCCAAGACATGGATCTTCGACGACCACACCGACGACGCGTTCGTCGTCATCGGCTCGGCCAACTTCTGGCAGCCGTCGCTCACCAGCGTCGGCCTTTTCGCCGAGGGCGAGTTCGGCGTTGGGTTCACGAGCAAGGTGGACGGAACCTCGCTCGGCTTCCCCAAGGTCTCATTCGCGCGAGCGCTACGCATCAACCTGTGGGAGCGGCTTCGTCAGGACCGGGACTCGACCTACACATGGCCCCGCGACGCGTCGGCGTCGCTCGAGGACGAAATCACCGAACTGCGAAAGCCGATCGGCGACTCTGACCCGTTCGAGGTAATCGAGTAACAAGGCGACGTGCCAACGGGATCAGTCCTTCTCCTCATCGCACTACGGAGAGTCTATGGTGTTTTCGTGAATCACTGGCGGCTGAACAACCGCCCGCTGTTGCGCAGCCACGCGATCGCGCCGTCTGGATTGCGGACGAAGTCCGAGCGGGTGCCGCTGGGCTTTCCGTCCTGACCGATGTCGAGCGCGAAATCCGGCCGGTAGAAAGCGAACCCGACTCGGTTGTTCTCCAGGGGCTCGGCGTCGGACGAAGGGTCGCAGGTGGTGATGGTGCCGTCGAGTCGGCCGTCATCGGTGTGCAATTCGATCGTGCTCTCCAGCGTCTTTCCGTCCGGAGCGATGACCGAGGTCATATAACGCCCTTCGAATTCGGACAGGTCTGACGCGCTAAGGTTCGCAGGCGTCGCGGGCGGATTGCTGACGCCTGCGAATCGGCGCAGCGACCAGTCGTCGGCGAACAGCTCGGCCAGAAGATGCGCCCCGCCGTCGGAGTTGGTGAGCACGGTCATCGCGAAGCCGCGGTCGGGCACCATGAAAAAACCGGATTGTTGTCCCTGCCATGTGCCGCCGTGCTGCGCGACCGTCGGACCTTCGGCCGACGGACGAAGCATCCACGTGATTCCGATGCCCGTGAGTTCAATCTGCAGTGTGCCGCCGGGACCCGGGTTGGATCGCATCGCCACCAGCGCGTCGCGGCTCAATAATCGGGTTCCGTCGGTCGCGGTTCCGTCGCCGAGATGAAACCCCGCGTACCGCAATTGATCACGCGCGCTAGACATCAACGCGCCAGTGGGATTGCAGCTGCGCGGAAATTCCCACGCCGCGTTGTCGACGACGGGCTTGCCGTCGGTCACCTTGTGAGCGGCGGCGATGTTGAAGCCGATGATCTCGTCGGAGAAGAACCGCGTGTGCCCCAACTCGAGCGGGTCGATCACCAGCTCTCGCACCGCGTCTTCGTAGGTTGACCCGGTGACGACCTCGATGATGCGCCCGGCGACGACCAAAGCGGCGTTGTTGTACGCGAATACAGACCCGGGCGCGGTGAGTTGCGGCAGCAGCGCCATCGACGCGACGTACTCAGCGAGCGCATCGTCGCCACGCCCGAAGTCCTGCAGGTTGTCGCCCAGCCAACCTGGGGTGTGGTTGAGCACGTGCCGGACCGTCACCTCGGCGCTCGCTTTCGGGTCGGAGACGGCGAAGTCAGGCAGGTAGCGCTGCACCGGCGCGTCCAACTCGAGCCGCCCTTGGTCGACGAGTCGCATCGCCGCTGTGCCCGTGAATGTCTTTGTCGTGGAGCCGATTCGAAAGACAGTGTCGCCGTCGACGGGGACAGGATGGTCGACGTTTGTGACGCCGTAGCCCTTGATGTATTCCTGCCCATCGGCCACGACAGCGACCGCCACACCCGGTATTGCGTGGGAGTTCATCCCGTCCTGGATCTTGGCGTCGAGTTCGTCAAAATCTGCGGCCATGGCGATGACGTTACTTGCCAGCGTCATGACCACAGCCGCGATTCGCTCATCGCGTTGACCCGTTGTACGAGCGTCGGACGAGTTTGGGGAGACAGCGCACGACGGGACTCAGCATCCTGTCACCTAATTCACAGGAAAGGGGCTGGGAATTGAAGTTCATTCCTGCTCAAGCAATTCGAGGCATCATCGTGGCAGTCGTCGCCATCGCCCTGTATGGAAGCTCATGCGCACAAGAGCACGAGCAAGAAGAGATGAGGACCAGCATCAAGAAAGGCCTCGAAGAACACTGCAAAGACCACCCCGATCCCCGTGACCCCCTCTGCGCCAAACCCAAGGGCTGATCACCGGCAGCATGAGGTCCTCCGCGTCGTTGCTTCCAATCGGATTCGAACCGACACTAGTCGCGCGAGGTGACGGGGCGTGACACGTGCCGAGATCTGCAGGAGGGTCGTGGTTCCGGCGAATCCAACAGCCCAGGAGCAGAAATCGATGCAAGTCCTCGGGCTGCCCGGTTCGAGGCGATAAGCTGCTCAACCATGGCCATGAAGGTGGACGTCCCATGACGTCCCCGGTTGCGCAGATCGTGTATGACAACACGACCGAAGCTCTTGGCGTGCAACCCGGAGTTGCCCCCGGTCTTGCCCAGGAGATCGGGAACCAGATCACTCTTGCCGGCACGGCACGGATCGTCACCGGGTTTCTCTTCGGGTACAGCGTCGCCGGCCCGGGCCCAGGCATCAAGGCCACTGTGAGATTCCGGGCGAACGATGGGGTTAAGGGCGCTCCCGGAACTGTGTTCTACAAAAGCGAACCCCTTGCGATCGACCCCGGGGAGTCTCAGAAGACGCTGTCGGGATTACGGATTGGAGTTCCCGACACCTTTACGTGGACGGTCTCGTACACCGCGCCGGGCTCGTCGATATTCGTGGTCGCGTACGGCCCTCCGGCCGTCGGGGCGTGCAAACACCTGTGGCTGCGTACAGATACCGGGTGGTCGACACACCATTACGAGACACCCACTCACCACAGAGTTTCCAGCATGCAAGCTCGGGTGACCGCCGCGGTGCCGCTCCCCCGTGCGCACTGGTCGGAAGAGCTCGAGGCACAGATCTTGACCGGCGTCATCAATGACGCGGGCGGGCTTGTCCGGTTGGGCGGTCACATCGGTCGGGTGCCTCCACGCGGTCCAGTCGAGGCGATACTCGCCGCACTACCGCCCAAACTCGCGCAGAAGTTGGCGCCAGCGCTGAAGGCGGCGCCGCACGGCGATCAGCCTGAGGCTGCCCTACGTGAACGGCTGTCGCAGGTAATTGCCCAGTACCAGAACGAATCTCGAGGCTGACCGGCTACGACGTTGCCGACGCGCCCAATAGCTGCGCATACATCTTCGTCAGGTCCGGAGCGGCGGCTGAATACTTTTGGTCGTCGGGGGCTTCGGTGACGACGAACGCAAAGAATCCCGGCCGGGTCTTGAGCTTGCTGTTCGTGCCGCTGTTGAACAGGAGGGCAAGTTCACCGACCTTCGGATTGCTTCCCTGCTGTGTAGTCAGCGTGCCCGTCCACGTCGTCGCCGCAGACTGATCGAAGTTGACTTGAAGCTCGGGTTTCAGGTCCACCTGCTGCGCTGTCGACGTCTGATCGATGCGTAGGCCGCTGCCGTACGCGTTCTGAAGATCCTTAACCTTGACGGCGAGCACATCCGCCGCAGTTATTGGCTTCGATGGGTTCGTTGGCGTAGCGATGCCGGTCCACACCGCGAAAGAAGCGGAGTTGGACAGGTTTACGACTTGCGCAAAACCCCTTTCGTAACCGAGGATCTTCCAGCCGCCGGGAATGTCGAACGTGATCCCGTCTCCAACATCGACGCTGCCGCCCGCGGCCAGCAACGTCTCACTCGCCAGAGGCGTTTGGGTGGACATCAACTCGACGCGGAGCCCCCCGAAGTTCACGGGGGCCACCGAGACGGGTATCCCGGCGTCCTGCATCAAAAGGTGCTGCGGCTCAGGCGTTTTGGGCTTGCCTGACACTCCGACCGCGGCAGCCATCCCGGCAGCTGCCAACGCGATTGCCGCCACTATCGCGACGACAACGGTGGGGCCCCAACGGTTGAGTCCTGGTGGAGCAGATTCGGGAGCAGACGACATCGTTGATTCCTTGCGTCGGTGGCCCATCGATGACGGCCGCTACATCGCCTTACCAGCTGCGAAGAACATGCCGAAGATTTTGCCTTCGATCTCATCAAGATCGACATTGGTCATCTTCGTCTTGTACCCCTGTTTGACGTACTGCTTAAGCTCCGTATCGGTCATCGCTCGGATCTCGGCGTACACCTGTGGCAATTTGACCTCTGAAGGCAGCATTTTGAGGAACGATTGTTGCGCCTTGAACGCCTGAAGCTCCTTTTCGAACGTCTTCATCGTGTCCAGCATGTTCTTGGCGTCCTGTCCAAAGTGGACTGTCTCATGGACGAGGACGGAGGCGGCAACTTCCTTGCTGACGTTGCCACGAATGAAAATGAGCTTGAGATTCTCCTCGTAGAAGCCGCCCAGGCTTGCCTCTTTCGTGGGATTGAACGCCTCTTCGACCAGCGCGCTGACCCACTCCTTGACAGGCTTGCCCTTCAGATCACGACCAGTGAGCGCCTTCGTCAGCACATCTTCGGCCGCTGCCCTGGATGCCGGGAACGGGATCACGTGACCACCCTCCATCGCTTTCGTCGCGACGCTCGTCATGGTCTCGGCAAGGAGTATGTCGCCCTTCGTAGTTGGATTGAGGCTCTCGAATCCGGCTTTGATCGCCTTGAGCGCCTCCTCGATGTTGCCGCCCTCCGGGAAAATCTCGGCGATTACCTGCCCCTGCTTGCCCGGTGAGATCTTCGCCTCGTGCAGTGCGGTGATGACGCTGGGCAGCTTCTCGACCGACTTCGCGGCCCGAGCCACAGCGATCGCCTCCTTGAGCGTCGTGAACGCCGCCTTCGCCGCGCCGAGGTCGAGGATCGCGGCCGCGATATCGATGGCCAGAGGCAGCAGCGACGGCTCGTCGGTCGAGATCTGGAACGCCCGGTCAAGCGATGTGTCAGCCGCCGCGCTCTGCAACAGGAAGTCCTGAGTCTCCTGATAAGCCGTATAGGCGCTCAGCGCCGCGCCGCTCGCGGCGGCGGTGAACGCCACGCCGGCCAGCAGGCTGGTGCCGCCCGTCGGGATCGCCGCGAGCAGCCCGAGCCCGAGCGCCACGGCGGCGTACATCTTCTTCGAGTCTTCGTCTTTGGCCTTGACGTCGCCGACTTTGTCGCTGACCATCTTCTGCTGGCCCGCGTCGGACTGCATCTGCTTGTGCATCATCGAGATGATGGTCGGCTGCTTCCAGATCGAAAAGCGTCCCCCGAGCTCGTCGTGCACCGTCTGGATATTCTCCAGTTTCTTCGCGAACTGCTCGCCGAGGTTTTGCGCTGACCACTCGGTCGATTCCTTGGAGAACTCCCGCAGACGCTCGATAGTCTCTTCGCCGCCCGCCACGAGCGGCGCGAGCAAGGGGTACTTGGACGTCTCGTCCTTCGCCTTTTTGGCGAACGCCTCCTGGGCCTCCTGCCACGAGAGCCTGGCAGCCTCATGCTCCGGAGGGATCGCGGGGCCCTTACCGCCAGGCGTGTTTACCCCGAGCGGATTGTTCGGATCGACGTTCGACGGCAAGGCCGCGGCGGTCTGCTGGAATCGCTTCTGCGCCTCTTTGAAGACGCCGGCCCGGTAGTCAGCCGTCGAGCGGAGCTCTGCAAGCACACCAGCTGACTTTTTTGCCTCGTTGAGATACCCCTTGTTGGACGCGGAGTAGGTCGTGGTGGTGCCGGTGTCCAGATCCTTCTCGGTCTTCGAGGTCATCCCAAGCTTCTGCTGCTCTTTTTCGATCTGCTGCTTGGCGTTGATCAGCAATTCATCGGTGAGGTTCCCGGCCTGTGTCTCGAACTTCTCCATGAAGATGCGATTCTCTTCGTCAAACTCCTTGACGGCGGCATCCATGGAGGATTGACAGCGCGCGATGTAATCGTCGTCCGCGACGACCTGCCATGACGCCTTCTGGACGGCGTCGGCCTTGACCATCGAGTTGCCCCACGACGACGTGATGCTCGCGCCCTTCTGCGGCAGCAGCTTCTTCAGGATGGCCTTGCTCTTGTCCTGCTCGGGATAGATCGTCTCACCCTGGTAGGTAATGCCGTTGTTCCGCACCTTCGCGGGCGGTGGCTGGACACTTTGATTCGGCTCTGGCGGCGGCTTCACCGACTGGTTCGGCGGGGCACGTTGCACCGCAGGGGCACTGGGCTCACTGCCGCGTGGCGGCTGAATGGATTTGGGGAGGTGGGGGCGGTCGAGGAGGCGGCTGACGGCTTGGTTGCCGGCCATGGATTGGAGGCGGACGAGGGCTCGGGGGCGGAAGCGGGGCTCGACCGGCGCCACGGCTCCGTCGGGGCGAGGGAGCTGGGCGGCCAGCTCGGCCTGGCCCTCAGCGTGTCCTTCGCTGTGCCCGGGTGCGCCACGGCGGGCTCGGGACGCGTCGTCGTCGTGCGAAGCGTCGGGTGACTGGCGCTCGCTTGCCGGCACCTCGTCATCGTCCGCCCCCACGCGGCACCCCGACAGCCCACAACGGACGACCTTTGGTGCGCACCCGACTGCCCGAAGAGGCAGCTGATCCATTCGCCCCCGAAAACGCCTCTACCATGATTTTTACCGTGCCCCCAGTGGGACTCGAACCCACACTGGGCGGATTTTAAGTCCGCTGCCTCTGCCGATTGGGCTATGGGGGCCGCCGCCAAACACGTTCGACTGTATGCGCCTGGCGAGCGGACCCCTGCTCGCATGCCTACGACGTCGGCGGCACCCCGACGAGCTGCGCAAACATCTTCTGCACGTCGGGACCCGCAGTTGCGTACTTTTCCTGGTCCGCGGCGTCCAAGGTGGCAAACACAAAGAACCCCTCAGGAGTTGTCACCTTCTTGTTACTGCCGCTGTTGAACAGCACATCCATTTCGCCGAACTTCGGGGTCGTTCCGCTCTGCGTCGCCACTGAGCCGGCCCAGTTCATATAAGCGAGTTGATCGAAGTTCACTTGCTGCTGCGGGTTCAGCTGGCCGCCTTGTATTTTCGTCATCTTCTCGATGACTACGCTGCCATCTTTCGTAATCATCTGGATCTCGGCGGTCAGCACATCCGCGGCATTTATCGGCGACGAGGTATCCTTTCCTTTGGCTGTGCCTGTGGACACCGCGAAAGAAGCCCCGTAGGAGTCATTGACGAGCAGTGCGAAGCCCTTGCTGCTCTTGGCGACCTTCCAACCGTCCACTGCGTCGAACTTGATGCCATCTCCGAGGTCGACGCTGTCGCCCGCGGCCATCACCGTCCCGTTGGCCAACGGCACCTGCGTTGACATCAACTCAACACCCATCCCTCCGGACCGTCCGGCCTGCATGGGCGCCGCGGCGACGGGCTTAGTCATATTGGGCATCAACGGGTGCGGCGGTTCGGGCACATTGGTCTTGTTCGCCAACACCACGCCTGCAGTGATTCCGGCAGCCACTATCGCGATCGCTGCGATGATCGCCACGACAACCATTGGGCCCCAACGGTTGTCGGTGTCGTGCCTTTCTGAATAGGTCACCGCCGAGGGGCCGGAATCGGCGGATGGTTCGGATGCAGTTGTCATTGTGATACCTCGCTTAGGGTGGCTTGTCTCTGATGAATCACTCGTGGCTTACCGTCTTGCCAGCCGCGGGCAACCCCAACGCGGCCGTCGCCGTCCCGCAGGACTGGCAGAAAGCCGCACCTCCGCCTACCGTCGCCGAGCAGTGCGGGCAGACCCGGTCCCCCGCGGGCGCACGCAAGAGCGCACCGCCGGAAACCGCTTCCTGCGCCTCGGCCATCAACGCCCTTTGCAACTCGACCCTGGTCAATACCAGTCCCGCCGCGGCCACGACGATGCCCAGCACTGTCGTCAGCACGACACCTCGCGCTCCATACGGGGAAAGCATCGTGGTCCCCAACTTGTAGATCACCACCAGCGCCAGGCCCTCGGCTACACCGACAATGGTGCTGGTGCCGGTCCGGCGTAACGCCATCACCGAAACTGCCGCGGCGGCAGCGAAAATGACCGGCTGGACAACCCCGTTGTTGATCGCGACGAACGCGACCGAAGTCGGATCGCCTGCTGTGACGCCGGTGAACGCTCCCCACTGCGACAGCACCGTGAAGCCCAGTGACGCCGCGGCACCGCTGAGAGTGGAAATCACCACCGTGTCAACGGCATTGCGCATCGTCGGGCGGGCCGTCACGATGATCGGCGCCACCACCACCGCCACATAGATCAGCACCGGCACGAGAATGCCGAGTTCCAGGAGCGTCGTTGTCGTCGGGAACTGACGAACTATCGAAGATGCCTCGGGCATTGAATAGAAGTAGTTCTGCACCTCGCCGACACACGCGCCCAGCACCACCGAAAGAAGTAGCCCCAACCCGATCGTGGTGATCGGATCTCCGCGCCAGACGCCGTGGTCATAGATATACGTCAGCACCGCCGCGGGCAACGCCACCGCCGCGAGCACCAGCGCAACCGCGAACCAGCCGAACGCCGACGCCACCAACGACGCCAACAACACCACGCCGATCATTTCTCGATACACGTACATCCGCGCGCCCGACAGGTGCGGCATCACCGTGCTGATGACAATAGATGCGCGTACGGGCTCGTCGGGCATCGCGACGAAGTAGTCCGCGCGATCGATCCCGCCGTGCAGCGGTGTTCCACACCGGTGGCAGAAGCGAGCGGCCTCCACATGCGACGCAGAGCAATTCGGGCAATCCACCATGACCTCCGGTCTTTCGACAGCCGGTTTCGTCCGACCTTCCGCACCGACACAGGTTTGCGACGCCAGCGTACACAGCCGATCGGTTCGCAAGGCGAAATTCTGTTTACTCGTTCACTCACTCGTCACTCGCACAGAGTTTCCGCCGGTCACGAACTCAAAGCATGGTCAGAGCTCATCTGCGGGTCTAGGGTTCGCTGCATGCTTGCTCGAGTTCGCGCAGTGGTTGCAGGCGTGCTCGTCGCGCTCGTCGGACCGGGGGGCTTCGCGGTGGCCGACCCCGTCGGTGACACCACCGGCGAGCCGGCCAACGTCGGCGACGCCAAGATCGCGGCGCGCGCCTATCACGACAGCGGTCAGTACCAACACGACCTCGCCGAGGTGGCGGCTCAAGCTATCGTCTGGATCGGGAACACGGTTCCCACCACGCCGCGCGCGGCGGTCGTGTTCGACATCGACGAAACGGCGCTGTCCAACTGGGAAGTGATCAAGGCCAACGACTTCGGGCGTTTCATCGTCGGACCATGCAACCTGCCTGACGCGTGCGCGTGGCGGGCGTGGGACCTCACAGCGCAGTCGGTGGTCATCCAACCGACGCTGGACACCTACAACATGGCGAAAAGCCTCGGCGTGGCCGCCTTCTTCATCACCGGTCGCGACGAGCCTCAGCGCGCGGCCACCGAGAGGAATCTGCACGCCGCGGGATACACGGGATACACCCGCCTGATCATGACGCCGCCCGGGGCGCACTATGCGTCCGCTGCCGACTTCAAGGCGCCGCAGCGCGCCGGGATCGAAGCCGAGGGGTACACGATCGTCGCGAACATCGGCGACCAACCCTCGGATCTCGACGGTGGCCACGCCGAGCAGACGTTTCTGCTGCCCGACCCCTTTTACCGCATCCCGTAAGCCCTTGAGCTTGTGCGCGAATGGGCGTCCAATAAAACCATGAGCGCTCCAGAAGAAAAGCCCTGCACCTGTCGGTGCCAGAAGTGTCAATCCGGTCAGCACTGCGGCAATTACGGCGCCGGCTGCCAGCGGTTCTACGGCAAGCGTTAGCCGACCGAGAGCGCGATGCCGTCCAGGATGTCGTGCTCGCTGACGACCAGCTGGTCGATGCCCGCGCGCTGCCGTAGCGCATAAACCAGCTCCTCCACCACGATCGCCCCGCCGGCGATGACGTCGACGCGGCCTTCATGCATCGGGCCCAGCGCTGCGCGCTGCGCGCGTGCCATCCCGATCAGGCCGTCGCAGACCTCGAGAAGTTCCGGAAAACCGATGCGCGACAAGTGGATCGCTGCCGGGTCGTACGTCGTCATGTTCTGCGCCAGCGCCGACAGAGTGGTCATAGTGCCCGCCACTCCGATCCACGTGCGCGCGCGGTCAACTGGGACCACCCGCAGCGCCTCACGCAGTCGCTCGCGGACGACCTCGCGGGCGGCAGCCACCTCCGTAGCGGTGGGCGGGTCGGAGTGCAGACAGCGTTCGGTCAGTCGCACGCACCCGATGTCCGCTGAGAAGCTCGCGTCGACGTCGGCAGTGCCCAGCACGAGTTCGGTCGAGCCGCCGCCGAGGTCGACGACCAGGAAAGGCGCTTCGGCGCAATCTAATTCGGCTACGGTCCCGCGGAATGACAACGCCGCCTCTTCCTCGCCGGTGATCACCTCGGCGACCGCACCGGGTGCGACCTCGGCCAGCACCTCCGACGTCATCGCGAAGAACTCGTCGCGGTTGGCCACGTCACGGGCGGCCGACGTCGCAACCATTCGCACCCTGGTCACCTCCAAGCGAGCGAGCAGGGCGGCGTAGTCGAGCAGCGCGGCACGCGTGCGCGCGATCGCATCCGCGGCGAATTCGCCTGTGGCATCGACACCTTGGCCGAGCCGAACGATCCGCATCTCGCGATGCACCTCATGCAGGCGCCCGTCGGCGACGTCGGCGACCAGCAACCGGATCGAGTTCGTCCCGCAGTCGATCGCGCCGACCCGCACGGTCGTCACCTCCACGCCTCGCTTACCAGGATTCCGGCCATCGCCGGGTCGTCGGCGAGCAGCGCCAATGCCTCGTCCCCCAATGGATTAACGCCGCGCCCTTTGGCCAGCGAATGCGCGATCAGTACATGCAGGCACTTCACTCGGTCGGGCATGCCGCCACCGGTGACACGAGTATCCAGCGGCTCGACGGCGTCACGATCGGCGAGATAACTTTCGTGGGCGCGCCGGTAGGCCGCGGCCAATTCTGCATCCTCGGCCAGTCGTGCCGTCATCTCCTTCATCAATCCCGAGGATTCCAGCCGGCTGGCTGCCGCCGTCAACGTGGGGTGGGTCAAGTAGTACAGCGTGGGGAACGGCGTACCGTCGGCCAGCCGCGGCGCCGTCTTGACCACACCCGGCTCGCCGTTAGGGCAGCGGTAGGCGATCGCCAGCACGCCGCGAGGCTCTCTGCCCAATTGCGTTGCGACGGCGTCGAGGTCGGCTCGGTCAACCACCGGGAGACGGCGGTGCCGGTGGTGGCGGCGGCACCGGTACGGGCACCGACGGGGGCGACGGAATGTTGTGCGGAGAGTCGGCAATCGTATGCCACAGCGAGGTGTACCACGGATCGCTCGACGCCGTGCTCGGTGACGACGCGCCCGGTTGCCCGGCCGGCCCGCCCGCCCCCGGCGGGAGCTGCACCTGGTACGGAGTCTCGCCGGGCATCACGAAGCCCAGCCGTTCGCGCGCCTGCGACTCGATGTACGCAGGATCGGACAGCTTGATCTTCATTTCCTCCAATTGCTTGATCTGCGACCGCTTTTCGGCTTCTTCGGCCGCCAGTTGTGTCATCTCCGTGCGTTGCGCGAAGTAGGTCCGCACGGGCCCGGCGATCGTCAGGGTCAGAACGCACACGACCGCCGCAAGGATCGCCGCTCGGCGTGCCGTCAGGCCGAGCCGCTGCTCGGACTGCCGCGCGACCGCAGCCTTGATCGATTCGGTGATCGACTCGGTCGCCGGTTCGCTTTCCCGCGCCTCGGCTACACGCTCACGTCGCGGTGCGGATCGCGGCCGACCCCTGCCCGCGTCGCTCCTTCCGGGCCTGGTGCCCGGGGAACGCCGTCTGGGGTCCGGCCGCTTCGCGTCAGGCACCGGTCAGTCGGTCTCCAGTGAGAGGCGCGGGAACGCCAAGTCGCCGGCATAGCGCGCGGCGTCGCCGAGAGTCTCTTCGATCCGCAGCAGTTGATTGTATTTCGCCACGCGCTCGCTGCGGGCCGGTGCGCCGGTCTTGATCTGACCGCTGCCCACGGCAACCGCGAGATCGGCAATCGTCGTGTCCTCGGTCTCGCCGCTACGATGGCTCATCATCGTGCGGTAGCCGCTGCTGTGCGCCAGCGCCACCGCATCCAGCGTCTCAGTGAGAGTGCCGATCTGGTTGACCTTGACCAGAAGCGCGTTGCCCGCGCCCTTGACGATGCCCTCCTCGAGGCGTTCGGGATTGGTGACGAACAGGTCGTCGCCGACAATCTGAACCCGGTCGCCGATCGCTTTCGTCAGCGCAATCCAACCGTCCCAATCATCTTCTGACAGAGGATCTTCGATCGATACCAGCGGATACTCATCGAGTAGTCCTGCGTAGAACTCCGTCATCTGCGCGGAGTCGTGAGTTTGCTTCTCGAAGCTGTAACCGCCGTCGGTGCTGAAGAATTCGGTGGCGGCGACGTCGAGAGCGAGTGCAACATCTTCGCCTGGCTTGTAGCCGGCGGCTTCGATCGCCGAGAGGATCAGATCCAGCGCCGCTTTGGTACCCGCGACGTCAGGGGCGAACCCGCCCTCGTCGCCGAGACCGGTTGCCAAACCCTGTTTCTTCAGAACCGATTTCAGCGCGTGGTACACCTCAGCGCCCCACCGCAAGGCTTCCCTGAAGCTCGGCGCGCCGATCGGGGCGATCATGAACTCCTGGACGTCGACGCCGGTGTCGGCGTGCGCGCCACCGTTGAGGATGTTGAGCATCGGCACCGGCAGGATGTGCGCATTGGGGCCGCCTATGTACCGGAACAGCGGCAGCGCAGCGGAATCTGCGGCCGCCTTGGCGACCGCCAGCGAGACACCCAGGATCGCGTTGGCGCCCAGCCGCGACTTGTCGGCTGTGCCATCCAGGTCGAGCAAAGCCTGATCCACCAGCCGCTGCTCGTCGGCCGACATTCCGATCACCGCGGGGGCGATCTCGTCGAGCACCGCGTTCACCGCCTTGTCCACCCCCTTGCCGCCGTACCGGGCGCCCCCGTCACGCAGCTCGACGGCCTCGTGCTCACCGGTGGATGCGCCCGACGGAACGGCGGCGCGAGCGAACGTCCCGTCGGACAGGGCCAGCTCGACCTCCACCGTCGGGTTGCCGCGGGAGTCAAGGATCTCTCGGGCACCGACCTGCTCGATGATGGGCACAGCGTCTCCTTGTTCGTGTCGGCATCCTTGTCGCAATAACCCTATGGGGTGCCAACGCTCAGTGCGTCACAGTGGGTGACCGTTGGCATAGGCCGTCGCCCAGTCGCGCACCGCACGGGCGTACTGGTCGGAGAGGTTGTATGCGCGCAGCGCCTTCATCCACCCCTCCGGCTCGGACAAGTCGCCGCCCCGCCAGCACAGATAGCCCGCTGCCGACAGCGCAGCGTCATCGATGTTGTCGGGGTTGATGACGCCGTCGTTGTTGGCGTCGACCCCGTACAGTCGCCACGTTTCCGGGATGAACTGCATCGGGCCCATGGCCCGCGCATAGGCCGAGTCGCCGCCCACCTCCGTCGCGTCGGCGTCGACGATCTTGAGGTTCCCGTTGGAGCCGTCCAGGCGGACGCCGCGAATCGGTGGCGTCACGTCGCCGTTGGGAGCGATCGTCGCGCCCCGGTAGGTGCCGTGGTGGCTTTCGACCATGCCGATCCCGGCGAGCGTCGTCCACGCCAGATGACACCCCGGGTTCTCCACTTCCGCGACCCTGGCCGCATACGCGTAGGCCTCCAGTGAGGTGACCGGGATGGCGAGAGCCGGCGCACGCGCCGCGGCCCATTCATGCAGCTGGTCGGCCGCTCTGCCCGCTGCGTGAGTGTCCACCTCGGGAACGGGATCTCCGGCCGGAGGCGGCACGCCCTCCGGGATCGGCGTGCCCAGGTGCCAGGAGCAGCTGGAAGCCATCAGCACCCCGGTTGCCGCAACGACCGCGACTGCCCGCAGGCAACGAACCCCCAGCACCGTTCTCCTCAAACAACTCTGTGTCGCTGCCATCGTCCCATGCGTGGAGAGGTCCTCGGCCCGAGCGTGGCGGGCTTCGACGGACGTGTACCACTGGGCTGGTCAGATTGCTAAGGTGAGCCACACATAACTTTGGCTAGCCAAAGCTGACAAGGACGGGCGAATGATTCTCGGTGCCGACGCGACGGTGAGCGTGCTCGCCGCCGACACGCCCGATCTGTCCGCTCAGCTGCTCGGTAGCGGGCTGATCGGTCTGCGCGAAGGCCTGGAAACCTCGATCGTGGTGATGATCCTCATCGCTTTCCTGGTGAAATCCGAACGGCGCGACGCGATCAAATGGGTCTGGCTCGGCGTCGCGGCCGCGCTCGCGATGACGCTCGGCGTGTTCTTCGTGATCGAGTACAGCGCCTACACCGTCAGTGACCTCGGCGCCGAGGCCATCGCCGGGATCGCCTCC
>NZ_JAVHWM010000141.1:0-9878 GCF_032159765.1 Mycobacterium sp.
CAGCGGAAGCGCGGGCAGTCCGGGTTAAGCATTCGTTACGGGCGAGGCGCGCCTACTGTTCCTTGCTCGTCAAAAGTGGTACGCAAGAGGCATGTTCGTAAAAATGAATCTTGCGATCGGGGCTTTCGTCGCGGCCGCTGCAGTGACAGCCGCACCCCTCGCAGCCGCTGACCCGGGCTGCGCTGATGACTGCGGCCCGGACAAGGCCGGCGTGAGCATTCCCGGCGCGGATGCCAGCGCCGGACGCGACAACGCCGGGATCAACATCCCTGGTGCCGGCGCGAGCGCCGATCGTGACAGTGCCAGCGTCTTCGTGCCGGGTGCGAACGCGAACGCCGGACCGGGCCACTTCAACGGCTGCATCAGCGGCTTCTGCTGGAACACCGGGTAGCGACCTCGTTCGATCCAGCGTCTCGGAATGTAGGTTTTCGCGGCCTCCCTCAGGATTTCGCCGGTACTACGCTCCGTTCATGACGGACCCGGTCGTGCTTGGTGACGTCGGCAGCGACATCGGGCACCGCTATCAAGTGAACTTCGACGTCGCCCACCTTTCCGACGACCCGCTCATCGCGGTGGTCGCGGACGGCATGGGCGACGGAGAGGGCAGCGCGATGGCCGGCCGCACCGCCGTCAACACTCTGGTGGCGTGTGCGCGCTCCGCGGCGGTGGACCCGAATTCGTTGCGGGCCGCGGTGGCCGAGGCGAGTGAGAAGGCCCGCGAGTTCGGGGAACGGGAAGGCGCCCTGGCAGGCTGCACCCTGACGGCGTTGGTGTCGAGTGTGTCCGGGTATTGGCTTGTGCACATTGGCGATTCGCGCGCCTACCGGTTGCGCGATGGTCTGTTGGAGTTGCTGACGGTCGACCACACCATGGCGTGGCTCGGCGCGATCAACGGCTGGTATTCCGCCGACTCACCCCATGCGGCCCGAGACCGATACCGACTCACGCGCTACGTCGGACACCCCGCTCAACCGGAACCGGACGTCATGAGCGTCGTCCTGTGCCCTGGCGATGTGATTCTGCTCTGCACCGACGGCATCGCCGAACAAGTGACCTATCGGCAGATCCAAGAAACACTCGGGCTGCGAGCGACGCCGAGCGAGCAGGTACGCGTACTAATGGCTCTGGCGGAGGCCGCGGGCGGGCGCGACAACGCGACGGCGATCGTGCTCCAGGTCGGCCGTTAGCGGGTGCCCAACGTCTGTTGGAGGTGCGCGGACGACGGCGAATCGTGCGTCGCGACAATGCCGTAGAGCTGGTTGCCCCAGGCGTGCGGACCGGTCTGCGTGGGCGCGTAGGCGGTGTGCACGGCGAGCGCGGCAGGTGTTAGCGAGCTGGTGGCGGGGTTGTAGTCGCACACCGGGTCGCCCATGTCGCACACGCTGATCGTCCGGCTACCAATCGACTTCGGCAACGGAGAGGTGTTCGTCCTCGCCAGGATGTCGTGTTCCTGCGCCACGCCTTTGCCGACACCGGACACGCGTGCGGCTGTCCCCATGTTGACGGTGGTGTCTGTGGGCAGGCGGTCGCCATCAGCGATCAGCAGCGCAGCGGCAACATGCGGGTCATCGGCGAGCTTGTACAGGTTGCGGTGGATCACCATCGCACCTTGCGAGTACCCGGCCAACACCACCATGGTGTCCGGGCACTGGGCCGTGTACGTCGCGAACTGCTTTGCGGTGGCATCGGTGCCGCTGCCGACACTGCCGAGGAAACCGAGCCATCCGCCGATTGACCCGTCCGCCGGCACGTCAACCGCAGGGTACTCGACGGCTTCGGCCGTGATCGTCTTTCCACTCTGGGCGAGGTCGCTGCGCAGTTCGTCATACGACTGATAAACCACTTTGCCCATCCCTGCGTATGCAGTGAGGTCCGTACCGGTGCGCTGGCCCGATCCGGCCGCCCCGATCCAATGGAAGTCAGGACATGCGGGCTCGGCCGCGGCAGTACCGCTCGTTACGCCGGCAACCGCCATCGCGGCCATCGCGATGGCTGGACAAAGACGACCTATCACCAATTTCCCCTTCCGACCCGCACATCTGATCGAACTATCGCCTGAATACGTACGAAGCGTTACAGCCGCAGCAAAGATGTGACCTCATCGCAACCCTCACTGCACCGGATTTCGCGAATTCCCGTTGTTTCGAGCGGTCGCCCCGCAGACTCAAACCCGGCGCGCAAGACGAGTCGGGAGAGCGATATGGCAGCGGAGACAACGGGCTCCACGCATGAGAGCGACGGCGGTCGAACCGCCGTGGTGTTGGTCCACGGCATGGGCGAGCGGCGTCCGATGGACACACTTGTCGATTTCGTCAGGACGGCTCTGCGCCCACGTGGCAATCGCGACGACCCGAAATGGGACTACTACTACCCGCGACCGGCAGTCATCACGGATACCTACGAGGCTCGCCGTTTCGTCGCGAAAGGCGAACCCATCCAAGGCGAAGCCGAGATCTTCGAGTACCACTGGTCATTCCTGATGACCGCCCCTCGGTCCGCCGGCGCGATGGCGATGGCGCTGCGGATCCTGCTGCGACGGCCAAGTAACGTCCCCGATCCCCTCTTCGGGATCTGGCGGCGCGTCTGGAGGGTGATCATCGCGATCCTGTTGACGGTTCCCGCCCTGTTCGTTGTCGGGTACTTGCTCGACACCGACGTGCCCCATTGGTTCGTCGGATTGATCGGCAGCGCAGTGATTTTGATTTTCTGGTTCGGCCTGTTCCGGATGTTTGGCAGGTTGCTGGTGAACCGCGTGACGCGCTCACTCGTCGACGTTGCCCGTTACCTTGACAACACGCCGCAGTCGTATGAAGCGCGACGGGCTATCCGGAGAGGTCTGGTCGACCTCTTGCGCGCGCTGCACGACGGCCGGTATTCGCGCATCCTCGTGGTGGCCCACGGTGTGGGCACCTACATCGCCTACGATGCGCTGATGGCATTCTGGTCGGAGATTTACGAACAGCATGCCGACGCTCGGCGAAGCGCCTGGCGCACTACTGATTTCATCACCGTCGGGTCGCCCCTGGCCCTCGCCGACCTGTTGGTTACCCGGCCGGGTCTGGTCAGCGGATTCAAGAAGACCGATCACACAGAGAGACGCCAGGTTTTCGACGAGCTCGTCCAGCGTGGCGCGCTCCTCTCCTGCCCACCAAGACCCGACACGCTGCCCGTCGAGAGCGACGAAAGTCCTCGGGCCGCAGAGGTTCTGGATTCGCAGTCCCTGTTCGCCGTGACACGGTGGACGAACTTGTGGTTTCCCGTGATTCGCGGTGAGCTGCGCGGTGACTGGTTCGGCGGAGCGCTGCGCCCGTTGTTCGGCCAAGGCATCCAGGACATCGCGGTGCAAGGGAACACCCCCGAAAGGCTCAAGCGCGGCTCGGCGCACACCGAGTATTTCGCGCACCCCGAAAAGGGCGACGAGGGCGACATTGCGTGGCACATGCGGAAAACCCTTGGGTTGCAAACACGTACCGACTCAGCGGCTGTCCTGCACTGAGAGTTGGCAGAGTTCGACGATTGCCCAGCGCGGCTTTCGTTCGTTTCGGCTGTATCGAGCCCTTTCACCCGATGCGCGTTACCAGCTGGTCAACGTTGCCGAGTGGGACACTCCCGACGACCGTCACCGCCGGCCGTTGAGCCGACGGTAGCCTTTCCCCGTGGGTTTCCGGCACGTGACGCTGGTTTGTGCCGCTATCCTGGTCGCGATGTCTGCCGGCTGCTCGCCCAGTCCGGATTCCTCACGCAGCACCACATCGTCGACTGCACAAGCCCCTCAGGTGAGCACCGGGAAGGACCAAACCCTCAAGCTCACACCGGGCCAACTGCTGGCGGCTACTAACGGCGCAACCCCGGTGGCATTCACCCAGCCCGCCAACGGCGTCATCGCCTACGGCCCCAGGGGGACGATGGTCTACACCCCCAACAGAGGTTTCACCGGCACCGACCAACTGCAAGTCACCACCACCGACGCGGTCAAACTCTTCGCCGTGGACACCCCGCCGCTGACGATCGTCGGCGATGTCCCCATCCAGAGCAGCGGCGCGGGGTCGGCGATCGCCCTGGTGCCGGGAAGTCCCGACGAGTTGTACGGATTGACCGACCGCGGCCCGAATGTCGACGGCCGCACCGAAAACGAGAAGGTGCTGCCGGTTCCGGACTATCAGCCTCGGATCGAGAAGTTCCGCCTCCGCGACGGCACCGCAAGCGTCGAACGCACGATCTTGCTGACCGGGCCTGACGGAGCGCCGATCAACGGGCTGTCCGATCCCGGGGCGCCGACGGGCGAGACGCTGGTCACCCTCGACGGCTCAGCGCTGCCGACGTCCGACCACGGACTCGACACAGAGGGTCTCGTGGCGCTCGCCGACGGGACATTCTGGGTTTCCGACGAGTACGGCCCCTCGATAGTGCACTTCGACGCGAACGGCCAAGAACTGCAACGGCTTTCGCCCTACAACGGAGCGTTGCCGCGTGAATTGTCCCTGCGCACCCCGAATCAGGGGCTGGAGGGTTTGACGATCACGCCCGACGGCTCGACGTTGGTGGGCATCATGCAGAGCGCACTGACTACGCCAGGCCTACACGGATCAGCCAAAGCCGTTCCCCTGACCCGCATCCTGACGGTGAACCTGGCGGACAAGGCTGCGCACGAATACCTCTACCCGCTTGGCGATCCGGACAAGACCAAAGTGGTGGTCTCGGAGATCACCGCGCTCAGCGCCACCTCGTTTCTGGTCGTCGAGCGCGACGGAGAGCTGCAGCCCGGCGCGAACAAGAAGATTTATCTCGCCGATATCTCCGGTGCGACGGATGTCGGCCCCGCCTCGACGGTCGCGGACACCAGCTACCGCGCCGAGGCCGGCGGGCTGCTGGTGGATGGCAAGCCGATCGAAACGTTGATCGGAGTGACCAGCGAGGCCAAGGCCGTCCAACAGCTGAAATCCAACGGCATCAACGTCGTGGGCAAGACGCTGAAGCTTGACGTCGGCGCATTGCTCACGCAACTCAACCCGCGCGGCGACTTCTTCGGTCACGACAAGCTGGAAGGGCTGGCCACACCCGACGGAGGCAAGACCATCGTCATCTCCAACGACAGCGATTTCGGCCTCGCCGGAATCGAATCGAGCGGGCCGCCCTTCACGTTGAAGCCGAAGGTGTTGCCCAACGGCACACAAGACTCGGGCGAGATCCTGTTCGTCGACACGTCCCGGCTGCCCGCCCGCACCCAGAACGTCACGCTGTCGATCAAGGTGGGGTGACGCCCGAACTGGCCGCGCGCAACCTCTCGACGTTGCGTTGCATCCGCTGCCGGTTGTACCGCTCCCACAGCGTCGCGGCGAGGTAGAGCACCGAAAGGCCGATCCAGAATCCGCCCAGGGGTGCATCGTCGTGAGTGAGGTAGACGATGCCCGCGCCGAGAAACGCAGCGGTGACCACCACGTTGAGGACCAGCCGCTGAGTCGTTGACGAGCCCGCGTTCAGGAAACTCTGGCCAAGCTTTATCGCCGCTGCGAGCACGGCTGGATTCGTCGGGGCCTCACCGGTGCGCAGGGCCGCGGCCGCGCGCTGCCTGTCCTCGGGGCCGAGTCCTGCGACGGCCGACAGGTACGTGCGGTGCGCCGGCTGCGTTATCGCCGCGATGACTCCACCGAATGCCACGCCGACGACTACGGCGAACATCACGTACATGGGCCAGCGCCACTCGCTGACCAGCTCCCTCATGAGCAACGGCGCGAGGGCAATCTCGATGACAGCGAACAAACCTCCATAAATAAGCCAGCGAGCCCACGCCGGCGCAGCGATAACCCGGAAACGCGTCACGTAACCCCTCCCCTCGGGACTCGGCGTCGAAGGTCAATTATCGGCACCAGAGCCGATCCGGCGGGACAGATTCGCTGCGCCCATTTCGCACTGGGCAGAACACCTCGGCGAGCGCGACCCTGGTCGAACCGGGTTCCTGCCAATTTGCCCTCGGTAGGCTGAGCATCATGAATACGACGTTCGTGGTGATCCTCGTAATCGTGGTGGCGGCGATAGCGCTCGGGGTGGTCGTCTCGTGGCGGGCGTCGCGGAATCGGTCCGCGGCCTCGCTCGCGGACGCGAAGGCTGATGCCCGCCGGGTCATCGAGCGGCTCGGCGGCCAAGTGCTGGGACTGTCCGGCGCCGACGACGCCTCCAAGCAAGCCTTGGCCGACGCGTCCGAGCGGTACACGGCGGCGTCGTCGCAGATCGAACAGGCCACCTCCGCCAAGCAGGCGCAGCTCGCCAAGGAGAGCGCGCTGGAAGGCCTCTACTACGTGCGCGCCGCACGCGAGGCCATGGGCATGGATCCCGGCCCGGCGCTGGAGGGCCTGACCGGGCAGCAGTCCGCAGGCGCCGTCACCGAGGACCGTCGCGTCAAAGTCGACGGCCACGAGATCGAGGCATCACCCGCTCCGTCGAACCGGACACCCAACTATTACCCCGGTGGCAGAGTCGCCGGGCGCCCGGTGCCCGCCGGCTGGTACTCCGAACCGTGGTGGAAGACCGCACTGGTCGCCGGCGCCTGGGGTGTGGGCTCCGTGCTGGTGTTCGACGCGTTGTTCTCCGGCATGGGCGGTGTGGGCTACAACGCCGCCCAGTTCGAAAACGGCTACGGCGAGGGATTCGACAGCGGGTACGACGCCGGACAGGACACCGGCGGCGGCGATGGCGGCGGGTGGGACACCGGCGGCGGCGACACCGGCGGCGGCGATGGCGGCGGGTGGGACAGCGGCTGGGGCGGCGACGGCGGCGGAGATGGCGGCAGCTGGGGAGACTTCGGCGGCGGCGATTTCGGCGGCGGCGATTTCGGCGGCTGGTAAGCCGGTGCCGGTCTAGAAGCCGGACTCGTCGGGATCGGCGATCGTCAGCACGGCGTCCGCAATGTGCGGATCCGTCTCCAGCTCCGATTCCAACCGTCGAAGCGTGCGTGCCACATGTGATTCGACGGGATCACCCACGAGGTCCACACTCGCGACCAAGAACAGCCGCTTCGGTCCCACGAACGTCAACCGGACAAACCGCACATCGTTGACATCGGGCAACTCCCGGATTCTCGCCATCACCGCGTTGCGCAGGTCGTCGGAACCCGGCTCGCCCGTCAGGAACCGCCGATTGCGGTCGATCAGGAACACCGCGATCACCCCGAGCAGAACGCCGATCAGAATCGACCCGACGCCGTCCCACACCGCATTGCCCGTGAGCTGGTGCAGTCCGAGCCCCGCGAATGCGATCACGATTCCGATCACCGCCCCGCTGTCCTCGGCGAAGACGGCTCGGGTTGTCGGATCGGACGTGGCCAGCGCGTGCTCAAGCAGGTCGCGGTCGTACTCTTGCGCTTCTCGGTGAAGCTGTCGCACCGCCTGCGCAAGCGAAATCCCTTCCAGCACAAGCGCAATCAGCAGGACGACGTACGAGAGCAGATAATCCCCCGAGCCCTCTTCGCCATGGATGATTTCGGTGACGCCGTGCCAGATCGACACCGACGCGCCGACGACGAACAGTCCGACGGCGGCCAGCAGCGCCCAGACGTAGGCCTCGCGGCCGTGCCCGAGCGGGTGACGCGCATCGGCAGGGCGCCGACTGCGTCGGTCCGCGACATACAGCATCACCTGGTTTCCGGTGTCCGCCCAGGAATGAGCGGCTTCAGCCACCATCGACGCCGACCCGGATAACACCCCCGCCGCCGTCTTGGCCACCGCGATCGCAGCATTCGCAGCGAAGGCGACCACCACCGTGCGCAGGCTCTCGCTCGACACATCGTGGCCGGCGTCAGTTTGGTCAGACACAGTTGACAGTGTTCCCCAAGCCGATTTCAGACGAACAACCCGAGCGCGGTGATCACAATGAGCACCATCACCGCGATTCCAACGAAGGTCACCTCGCGTTCCGGCGTGACACGGGCCGGAAGCGGGCGACGAGCAAGCGTCTGCTGACGCGTGCGCCCGACGAGGAAGATCGCGGCGGTCAACACCGCGGCCACACCGGCGGCCGCGATCCGCAGCGGTGACTCACCCGGATGCTTCAGGATCAGCAACACCCCGTTCGCCAGCACGGCAAGCGACGTCCGACTCCAGGCGAGCGCCGTCCGCTCTGCCTGCAGCCCCCTCTCGGTGGGTCGTGTCACTGGGCGACGGCCCGGATCACCACGATGGCAAGCACCAGCAGACCGATCGCAACAAGCCCGAGGCCGAGGTAAACCGGCGCGCGCGAGGCCGGCAACGGTAAACCGCGCCGCATCGCGCGGTCGATACCGCGCCATCGCCGAAGACCTAGCCCCGCGCACATCATGGCCAGAACAGTTAGCGCAGCGCCGATGATGTGGCGGGCCCCCGGGACGCCGAGCTCAGGCACGAACTGAACGATCGCCACCGCGGCAGCGAGCAAGCCGAGCGAAGTGCGTTGCCAGGCAAGGAATGTCCGCTCGTTGGCCAGCGTGAACCGGTAATCGGGCTCAGCTTCTTGGGTGTCGACGCGTTCAGTCACTGGCGACAGTCAACACCGCATCGCGCCCTCGGTCTAGGTCTGACAGGTGGGACACCAGAACACGTTGCGGCCCTCGAGCACCGCGGTCAGCACAGGCGTGCCGCAGACCCGGCAGGGGTCGCCTGCCCGTCGGTAGACGTAGGTGCGCGGGCGGCCCGTGCGATACGACGGAGCGCCGTGGTCGTGCTCGGGACGGACGACGACGATCTTGCCGCGGCGGTAGCCGATCGCCATCAGCTCGACCAAATCGGCCCACAGCGAATCGAATTCGTCGGCGCTGAGGTCCTTGCCCGGCCGGTAGGGACTGATGCCATGGCGGAACAGCAGCTCGCTGCGGTAAACATTGCCGACACCCGCGATCACCGCCTGGTCCATCAGTAATCCGCCAATCGGTCTCTGCGACTTGGCAATTCGCTTCCACGCCCGCGCAGGGTCGGCATCGCGTTCCAACGGGTCGGGACCCAGCCGCGCGATCACCGCGTCGACCTCCGCCTCGTCGAGCACCTCGCAGGCCGTCGGCCCGCGCAGGTCGGTGCCGAAGTCGGCGCCGACCATCCGCATGCGCACCTCACCGACCGGTAGCGGCATAGGCACATCCGCGTCGGTGAACGAGCCGTACAACCCGAGGTGCACGTGCACGATCGGGCCACCGTCATAGTGGTGGAACAGGTGCTTGCCGTACGCGCTGGCGCGTCGCAGCACCCGGCCGTCGACGATCGCGGCACCGTCGGTAAACCGGCCCTGGGGACTGGATACGGCCACCGGATGGCGGCCGAACTTTCGCTGGTGCAGCCGGGCCAGCCGGTGCAGGGCGTGACCCTCGGGCACGCTCTATTCCGGCGCGCCCGGCACGGGCGGCGCCTCGTGCGTCCGCTCGTACTCGGCGAGTATGTCGATACGGCGTTGGTGGCGTTCGGCTTTCGACCACGGCGTGTCCACGAACGCGTCGACGATCGCCAGCGCCTCGTCGACGGAGTGCATGCGCGCACCGATGCCGATCACCTGTGCGTTGTTGTGCTGGCGAGCAAGCGACGCGGTCTCGGTGCTCCACCCCAGCGCGCAGCGGATGCCAGGCACCTTGTTGGCCGCGATCTGCTCGCCGTTACCGGAGCCTCCGATCACGATGCCGAGGCTGCCCGGATCACCGAGCGTGCGCAGTGCGGCCGAGATGCAAAACGCCGGATAATCGTCCTCGGCGTCGAAGACGTATGCGCCACAGTCGACGGGCTCGTGGCCGGTCTGCTTCAGGTGCTCGATGATCTGCTGCTTGAGTTCGAATCCAGCGTGGTCTGAACCGAGGTAGACGCGCATGGCGCGAAGCCTATCGCTCCCCTGGCTTCCCCGAACATGCGTCAGCGGATAGCGTTGAACCC
>NZ_JAVHWM010000151.1:0-8402 GCF_032159765.1 Mycobacterium sp.
GAGGCGCTGAAGCCGTGGTACGGCTACTACTGCAAGCGGCCCTGTTTTCATGATGAGTATCTGCAAGCCTTCAACCGCGGCAACGTGATCCTTGTCGACACAGGCGGTCTCGGGGTCGAGCGGATCACTGAGCATGGGGTCGTCGTCGACGGAGTCGAGCACGCACTCGACTGCCTGATCTTCGCGACCGGCTTCGAGGTGGGGACCGAATACGCGCAGCGCACCGGCTTCGAGGTGGTCGGGCGCGACGGGCTGACACTGACAGACAAGTGGGCCGACGGCGTGCGGACGTTCCACGGTCTGCATGTGCGTGGGTTCCCGAACTGCTTCGTGGAAAGCATTGCGCAGTCGGGTTTTACAGTGAACTTCCCATACTTGCTCGATGTGCAGGCCACGCATGTGGCATGGCTGATCGCGGCGGCACTCGGCCGCGGGATCGTCGAGATCGAGGCGTCGGCTTCCGCCGAAGCCGGCTGGGTGCAGACGGTCATGGAACGATCTGCGTTGATCGCGCAGCGCAGAAAAGCGTGCACGCCTGGCTATTACAACCGGGAGGGCCGGCTGGATCACCGGACACAACAGGGCAGCTTCTTCATCGGCGGACCCACCGAATACGCAGACATCCTGAAGAAATGGCGTGACGACGACGCGCTGGCCGGGCTCGAAGCGCGCGCCGCGGACACCGTGCGGTGACTCACAGCGGCGGTTCAACGACAGGCGGCCCGGGTAAGCGAACGCCATGACATCGGGACCGTCCGACCGCAATGAAAAGCTGGAAAACATCGTCGACGAGCTGGACGAGAGCGTGAAGGGCCAGCGAGAGGCCGACGACGTTCCGGGCAAACCCAGCGCCCGCGAGCAGGAACCGAAGAAAGGGTCGGGCGACGAGCCGACTGCTTAGGCCTTGGATTCCTTGCTCGGCACAGGCTGCTTGGCAGTGGTGGACATGAAGTCCTCGATCAGATCCACCACTTCCATCGGAGCTTCTACTTGGGGGAAGTGTCCGATCCCAGGAAGCACCTCGAGGCGGGTCTCCTTGCGTACGTCGTGCGCAGCGTAGGCATGGTCGACGGGGATGATCGCATCGCGGTCTCCCCAGATCGCCATTATTGGCAGGTCCGCCACCATCTGCAATCGGTTGAGCGCGCTGACTGCCTGCCCTCGGTAGTCGACCACGGAACGCAGAGTTCGAAGGAAGGCTTGCCGCGTCTGGCGGTCCGAAAGCGACGAGTACGCGGTCCACATCTCGGTGCCGCGTGGTGAATGGATACCGGCGCTGCTCAACCAGCCGCGCACCTTGTTTCCCGCCCGGAGCACCGGCCTCGGCGCCGCCACCGGCAATATCAGCTCGGCGCCCGGCGCAGAGAGAAGCCGAAGGATCAGTCCGACGTCCGGCCCCAGGCCTCCGCTTGCGATCAGTACCAGGCGCCGGCAGTAGTCGGGATGCTGATAGACGAACTGCATCGCTACGCCACCACCAAGTGATTGCCCGACGATCGTCGCCTGGGTGATGCCGAGCTCGTCGAGAAAATCGCGCAGCCAGACCGCGAACGCGCCGAGCGAGTAATCGCCGCGCGGCTTTGCCGACTCGCCGTGGCCCAGCAAATCCGGCGCCACCACCCGGTAGTTCTTGGCCAGCCGCGGCATCACCGCGCGCCACGTCTCCGAACTCCCGGCCATCCCGTGGATCAGCAGCAACGCCTCGCCACTTCCCTGGTCGCGGTACGCGACGCGGTCACCGTGCAATTCGACGAACTTGAGATCACCCATGGTCATAGACTCCCCCGTTTTGTCCTCACTCACCGCAATCGTGTCAGAAACCACCGCAGTGTGGCCGGGTGACCGCCGACACGGGACAACTTACGTACACTCTGGTATGTATCTATGGTGACCATTCCCGCCCGTGCCGTGCGCCGTACGCAGGAGCAGCGCAGCGCCGAGACACGAGGCAGGCTGCTGGACGCGACAATCGACTGTTTGGTGAAGTACGGCTACAACGGGACCACTACTCCGCGGGTGGCCGAGATGGCCGGTGTCACCCGCGGCGCCCAGGTGCACCACTTCGGGTCGAAGAACGATCTGGTGATCGCGGCCCTTCAGCATCTCGCATCCAAACGCGCTGCGGCCGTGGTGGCGACCGTCGGTGACCTCACGTCCACGGAGGATCCTGTCGGCAAATTGCTTGCGCTGCTGTGGGATGTGCACGAAGGGCCGTTGTTCATCGCCGCGGTCGAACTCTGGGTCGCCGGCCGCACCGATCCCGCGCTGGGACGCGAAGTGGCCAAGTTCGAGTCGATCGTGGCGAGCAATCTGATGGCTGCGGTCGGACAGTACGTCCCGGAGGAAATCCACAAGTCGATGCTCGACTTCCTCTACATCGCGATGGACGCGCTACGAGGAATCCTGATCGCCAGCTTCGTCGACACCGACCCGTCGCGTGCGAGGAGACGATGGGACCGGGCGTCGGCCAACCTCCGCAGGCTGGCCGAACCGCTGGTCGAACTGTGGGCGGCGCTGCGCCCCTGACTCGAACTTTCCCATTTACGTACCGCTGTGTATGTTAATTCACATCCAACGAGGGAGCCGGAGGTAGCTGTGGCCAACAAGATCGGCGACAAGGTCTATGTCGTGGGCGTCGGGATGACGAAGTTCGAAAAGCCCGGACGCCGGGAGAATTGGGACTACCCGGACATGGCTAAGGAATCCGGCGCCAAGGCGCTCGCCGACGCCGGTATCGATTACAGCGAGGTCGAGCAGGGTTACGTCGGCTACGTGTACGGCGAGTCCACGTCCGGTCAGCGGGCGCTCTACGAACTCGGACTCAGCGGCATCCCCGTCGTCAACGTCAACAACAACTGCTCGACGGGCTCCACGGCGTTGTACATGGCCGCCCAGGCGATCCGCGGGGGACTGGCCGACTGCACGATCGCGCTGGGCTTCGAGAAGATGAAACCAGGCTCGCTGGAATCGACGTGGGGCGACCGGGCCAACCCGATGGAGAAGCAGATCGTCGCGATCGCCGAAATCGAGGAGTTCGCATTCCCGCCGGCGCCCTACATGTTCGGCGCCGCGGGTCGCGAGCACATGAAGAAATACGGCACCACCGCAGAGCATTTCGCGAAGATCGGCTTTAAGAATCACAAGCACTCGGTGAACAATCCGTTCGCCCAATTCCAGGAGGAGTACAGCCTGGAGGACATCCTGGCCGCGCGGATGATCTACGACCCGCTGACCAAGCTGCAGTGCTCGCCGACATCGGACGGGTCAGCGGCGGCGATCCTGGCCTCCGAGGCGTTCGTCGACAAGCACGGGCTTGCCGGCCAGGCCACCGAAATCGTCGGCCAGGCGATGACCACCGACTTCGAGACCACTTACGACGGCACCGCCAAGGCCATCATCGGCCACCACATGAACGAGGCTGCGGCGCAGAAGGTTTACGGTCAGTCGGGCCTCGGGCCCGAGGACTTCCAGGTCATCGAGTTGCACGATTGCTTCTCAGCCAACGAACTGTTGCTCTACGAGGCGCTCGGGCTGTGCGGTGAGGGTGAGGCTGGAAAGCTCATCGACGACGGCGATACCACCTACGGCGGACGGTGGGTGGTCAACCCGTCCGGCGGGCTGATCTCGAAGGGGCATCCGCTGGGTGCCACCGGGCTGGCGCAGTGCGCGGAGCTGAATTGGCAACTGCGCGGAACCGCTGACGCGCGCCAGGTCGAAAATGTCACCGCCGCCTTGCAACACAACATCGGACTCGGCGGCGCCGCTGTCGTCACCGCCTACCAGCGCGCCGATCGGAGCAACTGACCATGGGACATATCGAGGCTGAACGCGAGCTGCCCGCCCCCGTCGACGCGGTCTGGGCATTGATCGCCGACCCATCGACGTGGGCGGACTGGTTCAGCATCCACGATAAGTGGATGTCCGAGGTGCCCACGACGCTGACGCCAGGTACGCAGCTCGCGGCCAAGATCGTGATGCTGGGCATGGCCAACAAGATCGACTGGACGGTCAACAGCGTCGATGCGCCACGCTCGCTGTCCATGAGCGGCACAGGCATGGCAAATGTGAAGTGCGCCTTCACGTTCAACCTCGAGCCAGTCGGCGACGCCGCGTCGAAGTTCACGCTGTCGGGGGATTTCGACGGCGCGCTGATCAAGGGCGCTCTCGGTAAGGCCGTCGAGAAGGACGGCGCCAAACAACTTGACAAGACGCTCGCTCAGTTGACGGAGTTGGCGGCCGCCCATGCCTGATGAGGAGCTAGCGTTCGACGACAGTCATCTCGACGAGTGGAGTGAACCCGAGCATTTCGAGGTCACCCGGGAACGCATCGCCGAGTACGCCGCCGCCACCAACGATCCGATCGAGGCCCATCGCGCCGGCGACATCGCACCGCCGGTATTCGCGATCGTACCGGTATTCCAGGCGCTATTGGTGCCTGCGGTCGAGGTGATGCCGGTCGAGTTGATTCCGCGAATTGTGCACGGCGAGCAGGACTTCCATTTCCACCGGCCGATCTACCCCGGCGACAAGCTGGTATCGCGGGCCATGATGATCGGCTACGAGGGGTTGGAGAAGGGCACCCGTTCGGCGATCAAGCTCGAATGCCGCACCGAGGACGGCGAACTGGTTAACGAGCAGTACGTCACGACGTTCGTGCGGGGGTTCAACGCCGCCAAGGCGGTAGGTGAGCTCAGCCCCAGCCACAAGTTCGACGACGCGCTCCACGAGCAGGCTCCGCTGGCGAAGGCCCACGCGCACGTCGACCTCGATCAGACGTTCCGGTATTCGCCTGCCTCTGGTGACCCGATGCCCATCCACCTCGACGAGGAGGTTGCGCTCAGCGCGGGGCTGCCCGGGATCATCGCGCACGGCCTGTGCACGATGGCGATGACGTCGTGGGGCGTGCTGACCGAGGTGGGTTCGTCAGATACCAAGCGCCTCAAGCGGTTCGCGGTTCGTTTCGCGAAGATGGTGCTTCCCGGAGACGACCTGGAGACCAGGATCTGGAAGTCCGGCGGCAGTGATGGTGTGACCGGGTATGCGTTCGAGACCGCCCGCGGCGAGGACTTCGTCATCACCGACGGACTCGCCGAGATCGCAGACGGGAGCTGACCATGGGAGTGCTAGAAGGTCGGGTCGCCATCATCACCGGAGCAGGTCGCGGCATTGGGCGCGAGCATGCGCTGCTCTTCGCCAAGGAAGGCGCGTCCGTCGTCGTCAACGACTTCGGCGGCGACAACACCGGCGAGGGCGCGGACTCCGGCCCGGCGCACGAGGTCGTCGACGAAATCGCTGCCGCCGGCGGCACGGCCGTGGCCAACTCAGGAAACGTGGCGGATTGGAACGATGCGAAAGAGATCGTCGAGCAAGCCATTCGCGAGTTCGGGCGGCTCGACGTACTGGTGAACAATGCTGGGATCCTGCGTGATTCGTTCATTGCGAGCATGGCGGAGTCGCAGTGGGACGCGGTGATCGCGGTGCATCTGAAGGGTCACTTCGCGATGCTCCGCCATGCGGCCGAATACTGGAAGGCGCAGAGCAAGGCGGGCGATCAGCCGAACGCCGCTGTGATCAACACGGCATCGGGGTCAGGCACGACGATTCCGAACCCGGGCCAGGCGAACTACGGTTCGGCCAAAGCGGCGATCGCCGCGCTGACACTGGTCGCGGCGGAGGAGCTCGAACGGTACGGCGTGCGGGTCAACGCGATCACGCCGATCGCGCGGACCCGGCTCACGCTCGCCACCCCCGGGATGGGGACGCTGATGAGTGAACCGGAGGACGGTGAGCTCGACTTGTTCAGCCCAGCCAACATCTCACCGCTGGTGGCTTATCTCGCGACGGAGAAGTGCCCGATCACCGGCCGGGTGTATGCCGTTCAGGGCGGCGCGATTTCGCGGTTGGGCGGATGGCACGACGTCGAGACCATCGAGACAGACGGCCCGTGGGCCATCGACGACATCGCCGGCCGGCTGCCCAACTGAGCCCCACAGCAAGGAGAATCGCCGATGATCGAGTGGTCCGAGACAGATTTGCTGGTCCGTGACGCGGTGCGCGCGTTCATTGACAGGGAGGTGCGGCCGAACGTCGATGCGCTCGAAAGCGGCGAGATGACGCCCTACCCGATCATCCGAAAGCTGTTCAGCGAGTTCGGCCTTGACGTGCTCGCTGCTGAGGCGGTCAAGAACATGCTGGACCGCGAGCGAGCCCAGCTGCAAAGCGGTGAGACGTCGTCAGCCGGGAGCGGCGGGGGCCCGGGCGCTGGCGGGGAGCAGGCTTCGATGGCGTGCATCGTGATCAGCGAGCTCGCCGGGGTCAGCCTCGGCACAGTGGCCGCGGTGGGCGTCAGCCTCGGTCTCGGTGCCGCGACTATCATGTCCCGCGGCACCCTGGCCCAGAAGGAGCGCTGGCTGCCGCCATTGGTGACGATGGAAAAGGTTGCAGCGTGGGCGATTACGGAGCCCGACTCCGGGTCCGATGCGTTCGGCGGGATGAAGACCTACGTCCGCCGTGACGGCGACGACTACATCCTCAACGGTCAGAAGACGTTCATCACCAACGGTCCGTACGCCGACACGGTCATCGTTTACGCCAAGTTGGACGACGGGTCGGGCGGCGACAAACGCGACCGGCAGGTGCTGACCTTCGTCCTCGACTCGGGCATGCCAGGTTTCACGCAGGGCAAGCCGTTCAAGAAGATGGGCATGCACGCCTCGCCGACGGGCGAGCTGTTCTTCGACGATGTCCGGCTCGGCAGGGATCGGCTCCTCGGAGAGACGGAACAGCACGGCGATGGCGACGGCCGCGAGAGTGCCCGGGAGAGCTTCGCGGGTGAACGCATGGGCGTGGCTTTGCTGTCGCTCGGGATCATCAACGAGTGCCACCGCCTGTGCGTGGACTATGCGAAGAACCGCATGCTATGGGGCAAGAGCATCGGCAATTTCCAGCTCATCCAGCTCAAGCTGGCCAAGATGGAGATCGCCCGGATGAACGTGCAGAACATGGTGTTCTCGACGCTCGAGCGCGTCCGCGCCGGGAAGTTGCCGACGCTTGCGGAGGCGTCGGCGATGAAGCTGTACAGCTCGGAGGCGGCCACCGATGTGGCGATGGACGCGGTCCAGCTGTTCGGCGGCAATGGGTACATGACCGAATACCGGGTCGAACAGCTGGCTCGCGATGCGAAGTCGCTGATGATCTACGCAGGCAGCAACGAGATCCAGGTGACGCACATCGCCAAGGATTTGCTCAAGTAATTCTCTCTTCGCGCAAGCGGCATCGCCAGTAAGTAGCCGGGACTAGCCACCGCAAAGTTTCAGCACCGCCGCTAACGGGCAGGCTCTCCTGTCGACCGACGCAGGAGATCAACGATGAAACTGGGTGACCTCACGGCACTCGTCGAGAAGCCGATCGCGGCGGTGTCCAACCTGCTGAACACGCCGAATTCGGCTGGCCGGTACCGGCCCTTCTACCTGCAGAATGTGGTCGACGCGGTCCAGGGCCGCACCCTCGACGAAGCTGTCGAGAAGAAAACGGTCTTGATCACCGGGGGATCTTCTGGCATCGGCGAGGCCGCGGCCAAGCGGATCGCTCGCGCCGGAGGTCACGTCGCGCTCGTCGCGCGCACACCCGAGAACCTCGAGAAGGTAGCCGACGAGATACAGCACGACGGCGGCGTCGCTCACGTCTACCCGTGCGACCTGTCGGACACCGATGCGATCGCCACGATGGCTGACAAAGTGCTCGCCGATCTGGGCAGTGTTGACATCCTGATCAACAATGCGGGCCGATCCATCCGTCGCTCGCTGGAGCTGTCGTACGACCGCATCCACGACTACGAGCGGACGATGCAGCTCAACTATCTCGGCGCGGTGCAGCTCATACTCAAGTTCGTGCCGGGGATGCGAGAGCAGGGCTCGGGCCAGATCATCAACATGTCGTCCGCCGGTGTGCAGACCAGAGCACCGCGCTTCGGCGCCTACATCGCGAGCAAGGCCGCGCTTGACACGCTCTGCGATTCCTTGCAGGCCGAAACGATCCACGACGGAGTGAGATTCACGACGGTCTACATGGCGTTGGTGAAGACGCCAATGATCAGTCCTACCAAGGTCTATGACCAATTCCCGACTCTGTCGCCGGAGCAAGCCGCGGGCGTGATCGCCGATGCGATAGTGCATAGGCCGCGACGCCTGAGCCCGCCGTTCGGTCAGTTCGCTGCGTTCGCCGACGCCGTCAACCCGATGATCATGGACTACGTCCGCAATCGGGCGTTCACGATGTTCGGCGATTCAGCCGCGGCGCAGGGTGACGAATCGAAAGACGACACAGCGAAATTCGACAAGCGCAGCGAGGCGTTCGTGCGGGCCACTCGCGGAATCCATTGGTAGCCCGATCAATCTGAGGAC
>NZ_JAVHWM010000111.1:0-2641 GCF_032159765.1 Mycobacterium sp.
AGGTCCGCGACGATCAGGTGGTCAACCGGCCAGTTGCAGTTTTGGTTGCAGTTCCCACGCAGACGCGGGCGTGCCGATGTGTTGCACTAGCCCCAGCGAACCAGGGGAATGCTGACGGCTGAACCAACAGGAACCGTGCGCATCTCTTCTTTAATCCGTAGGTTGTCGGTTCGAGTCCGACGGGGCCCACGCACCGCGACTTTGTTGACCTTCGCGGGAAGTGCGGCACGCCTCGGACGGCACAAGGGAGCGACAGTCGCATATCTCCCTGAATGACTGAGGTGCGGAACGTGGCCGTGGACGAGCACCTTGTGCATTACCTGCTGGATCTTCACGACCGGGTCTCGGCCGCTACCACGGCGCGGCGCTACCGATCGCTGCAGCAATTTTCAAATGGCTCACCGAAGAGGGTGAGGCGCAGCGGTCTCCGATGGAGTGAATGAGCCGCACCGTCAGTCCCTGAGCAGCTTGTCCCGGTACTGGACGATGCCACCATCGCGCTGTTGGCCACCTGTAGGTGCAATACGTTCGTGAACCGTCGGGACAGCGATCATCCGCCTGCTGCTGGATACCGGCATGCGGTGCGGTGAGTTGGCCACCATTGACCGCGAGGACGTTGACTGGGACCACCAGGTCGCGCCGGTCATCGGCAAGGGGGCTGTGGGCGGGCCTGCAAGCCAGGTGGATAAGTGTGGTTCGACGAGGCCATCAGCGGTCGCTCCCGGCAGGAGATTGAAATCCCGCCGAGCGCTGAGCGACTGGCTTCACCTTTCGAGTCGTCGATCAGTCTGACGCGCCAAGTAGAAGCAAGGCCTGATCGGCGTAGACGTAGCTGACCTCGTCGACGGAATTCTCCCCGTCGGCGCGGAACCACGCCGAAACACCCATGCCCATGTCGAGGATGGCGTAGGACGCCAGCCGAGCCGATCGCACATTGAACCGCTGCGTTCGGCAACCCTCCTCGATGACTGCGCGCAGCGTCTGCTCGTATTCCGCGCGCAGTGTCAATACTCGCGTGCGGTTCTCCGGCGTGAGGCTGCCGATCTCGCGGTTGCCGACGAACGCCTCCTGGCGGTGACTGGCGTGGTAGCGCACGTGCGCCTCGACCATCCTGCGCACTCGAATCCCGGGGTCACCGCCCGCCGCCAGCGCGGACTGCTGATCCCGCAGCAGCGCCCGCATTGTCCCTAGCATGATCGTGGCGAGAAGCTCCTGCTTGGAAGCGATGTGCTTGTAGAGGCTCGGTCCCCGGATACCGAGGGCCGAACCGATGTCGGTCATCGTGGTCGTCCGGTAGCCGTGTTCGGCGAACAGCTCTCGCGCGGCGTCCACGATCGCGGAGTCGGTAGTCCCGCGCCCTGTCCCGTCATTCCGCACGAATCCATCATACGGCTAGGGAGCGCTAGCGCATGAGGTCACAGGGGCGCTATATTCCTCGATGGACATAGCTAATGATCATTAGCTACCGTGAGCAAAGGGCGACCGTGTCGATAGAGTTCACCGTTCCCGACGAGGTGGCGGACCTCGCGGCTCGCACTGCGACGCTGGTCCGCGAGGTCGTCATCCCGGTCGAGATACGCGTCCGCGGGGCGCTGCACGACGGGGACGAGTCGGTGCGGGCGAAGGTACAGCAGGCCGCGCGGGAGGCCGGCGTGTTCTGCCAGCAGATGCCGCCGGAGTACGGCGGCCTCGGCCTCGATATGCGCGGTCAGGCGGTGGTCTTCGAGCAGGCCGGGTACTCGCTGCTCGGCCCGCTTGCGACCAATTGTGCTGCGCCGGACGAGGGCAACATGCACCTGCTCGAAGTGGTCGGCAGCCCGGTCCTGCGCGAGAGGTACCTCAAGCCCCTCGCTGCTGGTGACACGCGGTCCTGCTTCGCGATGACCGAACCCGCCCCGGGTGCCGGCGCCGACCCGCGGGCGCTGGCGACCACCGCTACCCGGGTAGCCGGCGGGTGGCGGATAGACGGCCGCAAATGGTTCATCAGCGGTGCCCGGGGCGCGGCATTCGCGATCGTCATGGCCCGCACATCCGGGGTGGCCGGGGATGCGGGCGGTGCAACCATGTTCCTGGTAGATGCGGGTACTCCGGGTTTCAAGCTCGTCCGAGACATCGACACGATGGATCAGGGATTGTTCGCCGGTCACAGCGAGATCGTGTTCGACGAATGTGTGGTACCCGACGATCAGGTGCTGGGCGAGGTCGACCGGGGTTTCGAGTACGCCCAAGTGCGACTCGCCCCGGCCAGATTGACCCACTGCATGCGCTGGCTGGGAATCGCCCGGCGTGCGCAGGACATCGCGCTAGGCTATGCCACCACCCGAAAAGCATTCGGCGGCTATCTCGCCGATCTAGGCATGGTGCAGCAGCAGATCGCCGATTCCGAGATCGACATCGAGGCAAGCCGCGCGATGATCTATCGAAGTGCTTGGCAGCTGGACCAGTCCGCAACCGACTCAGGTGCAGGGCACCTGTCTTCGATGACCAAAGTGTTCGTCGCCGAGGCGGCGTACCGGGTGGTCGACCGGTCCGTGCAGATCTGCGGGGCGCTCGGCATCTCCGAAGATGTGCTGCTCTCGCGGTACTTTCGCGAGGTCCGGGCATTCCGGGTGTACGACGGCCCGTCCGACACGCACCGGTG
>NZ_JAVHWM010000179.1:0-58439 GCF_032159765.1 Mycobacterium sp.
CTCCTATCGATGATCGCGGTACGCGCCTAAGAGCTGGAAATTCTTCTGTCGCCAGACACCACGAGGTGCAAACTTCCTACGAACGTCATCAAAGCAACGACACCAGCAACAGTGGAAACCGCTGGGTTTTCAATCCCCAACCCGATGACGCACAGCCCCGCAGCGATGACACACACGACATTGAGGATGAGTGAAAGCGTTGAAAAGCGTTGAACCATCCTGCTGTCCTAGTTTCGACAATGTGTGGCGTTGCGAGACATACCCGTCGCGTCTGAAAAGGAAACAAACTGCGCCCCTCGCCGCAATTGCATGCGGTGACGGGCCTCACTGCGCCAGGTGAGCCAAGAAGTCGGAGAAGGTCGCAGCGACACGGTAAACATTCTCGTAGCCATTGCTTCGGTCGCCGAATCGCTTGCGCCACAGGGCGATTATCGCATCGACATCTGCGCGTCCGAGGTCCTCGCCCGCGGCCTCGAGATCGTCGGCCATCTCAGCAGTTGACCGGCGCAGCTCTCGATGTTCGTGGTCCCAGAACATCACGCGGTTGCGCACCATCCCCTCCACGCCCAGGAGAACGAGGTTATCGGCGGGATCGGCTGCGACCGGAATGGTCTCGTCGGGGATGCGCCCGACATACTGCTGCGCCGCCGATTCGATATCCAAGGCAGGTTCGGTGGTAAGTCCAAAGAATCGAGAGATTCTGCCCGTGTCACCCCATGGGGTTGGTTCTGCAAAATCGAAGCGCGGCTCGGTAAGAACATTTTGGCCACCGCAGTAGGCCAGGAAGACCCGGAAGTCGGCAGCCCTCGCAGCCCGTGACTACGCCCGGGCGGGAGAACTACTGCTCGGCGGGAAGGCGGGGCCCTGCAGGCGCTGGCGCCGGGTTCACTCCCGCCAGTCTGTCGAGAACGGGCCGCTGCTCGGGGCAGTAGTAGTTCATCGCTGCCGACATGAACTCGTAGACCTGCTGCTCGCTCGAGCCCCGCGCCAGGTTGGTGTGCAGGAATGTCGCCGATTCGGCGGCATTGGCGTCCAGCCCCGTGCCCAGCCGCTTGCACATGATCTTGCCTAGCCAGGCGTTCTTGTCCTTCGGGCCGTAGATCCCGTAGATGTGCAGCTCATTGGCGAAGTCTGTATCGGGGTCGGCGTTCGCGGGCGCGGCACCCGCCAGCGCGAACGCAGCGATGATCGTCGCGGATGCCATTCGGCGGATCGTCTTCATGCGCGGCTCGCGTCCTCCACTTGTCACTGCGGTGGTTCTCCATCATAAGGTTAAATGAGCTAAGGTTGTAGTGAGTATGGAGGGCCTACTACCGTGATGGATATGCGCAGGTCGATAGTTCGTAGTGGTCTTGCGGGCCTGGCTATTGCTTCCGCGGTGGTCCTGGCCGCGCCGGCATCGGCCGACGCGGGGGACGATTACCCCATCCCACGGCGGATGATCCAGACGCAGTGCGACGCCGAGCAATACCTCGCCGCCGTGCGGGACACCAACCCGATCTACTTCGAGCGGTACATGATCGACAAGAGCAACCGCCCGCCAGACATTCAACAAATGGCTGAGGACCGCATCCATTGGTTCTTCTCGTTGGACGCGACGGCGCGGCGCCAGTACTCCGAGGACACCGCGACGAATGTCTACTACGAACAGGTCGCCACGCATTGGGGCAACTGGGCGAAGGTGTTCTTCAACAACAAGGGCGTCGTCGCTCACGCCACCGACGTGTGCATGAACTACCCGCGTGGCGACATGTCCGTGTGGGCATGGCCCGTCAACCGATGACCGTCAAGACCGCTCTGTCCGCTCTGGCAGTCGCGACCGCGCTTTTAGGTGTGGGCGCTCCGCTGGCGAGCGCAGAACCGCCGCCTCCGGCGCCCGGACAGGGTGAGGTGCCGCCACCAAATGCTCCGCCGAAGCCAGCCGAGCGCTGGGACGGCCAGCCTGTGGTGTGGACCTCGGGCTGGGGCGGCCGTTGGGGCGTGTGGATCAACGGGATGTTCATCACCTTGTCGTCGAACATCAACACCGGCGGCGGCTAAGAACCGGATCAACTGCCAAGCGCCGCAACGGCAGTGTCGTAGATCGCCTTTGGGGCCTTCGACGGGGAGCCGGTGTCGAATGGCGGATGAGGGTCGTATTCGATCGCGAGCTGAATGGTCTGCGCCAGTTCAGGTCCGGCGATATCTGCGGCGAGGGTGAGCGCGAGATCTATGCCTGCGGAGACGCCGGCTCCCGTCACGATGCGCCCGGAGGTGACTACCCGTTCTTCGGTTGGTTCGGCGCCGTAGGAGGCCAGGTCGTCGTAGGCGCTCCAGTGGGTGGTGGCAGGCACGCCTTTGAGCACCCCGGCGGCGCCCAGCAGCAGTGAGCCGGTACATACCGAGGTCGTCCACGTGGTGTGCGGGTGAGCCTGGCGTATCCACTCCACGATCGGATGCCCGTCGGCGGCGTACTGGGCGGCGATGGGGCCGCCGGGCACGAGCAGCACATCCGGGCGGGGCACATCGGCAAACGATGTGTCGACGCGCAGGTGCACAAGGTTGTACTGATCGTCGACCACGCCGGTGTGCTCGGCACAGATGACGACCTCGGCGTCGGGCAAGTAGGTGAGCACCTCATAGGGCCCGATGGCGTCGAGCGTGGTAAAGCCTTGGTACAGGCCGATTGCGATGATCATGAGTTGCGCTCCGACGTGACGAATTACGAGCTGACTGAACGCAACTGACTGTAGACAACCGAAGGGTCTTGAGAGGCTGTTCGGCGCTGATTCTTCGAGCCACTACTTGGGGCCGAGTGCGGGCGGCGTCGCGGGCCTTCGCACGAGTGTTGGGTCGACGTCCTGGGCCCGGTACAGCTTGGTGTAGAGGCCGCCGTCGGCCAATAGCTTCTCGTGCGTGCCTACCTCGGCCACCCGCCCGCCATCCAGCACGATGATCCGATCTGATACCGCCGCAATGAAATCCATGTCGTGACTGATGACGATGCAGGTTCGATCGCGTGCGTATTCGCGGATGACCCGCGTCAACCGGGTTCGTTGGTCGGCGTCCAGATTCTCGGTCGGCTCATCGAGCAGCAGCACTTCCGGCTTGCGCAGCAAGCAGCGGGCCAAGGCGATCAACCTCTTCTGGCCTCCCGACGGCACCTGGACGTCCACGATGGTGTCGTAGCCGTTAGGCACCTTGCCCGGGTCGACGATGATCGAGTGGATGTGGGCCAGCTCGCAGGCTTCCTCGACGTCAACGTCGCTTGCATCTTCTCGTGCCAATCGGACGTTCTCACGGATGGTGTCCTTCAGGAAGAACGGGAACTGAGCGAGCTTGGAGACCTGTTCACGCAACGTCTCCAGCGTTACGGCGCTGATCTCATGGCCGTCCAGCAGAATCCGGCCGCCCTGCGGATCGAGAAAGCGCAGCATCAGGTTGAAGATGGTCGACTTGCCAGACCCGATCGGGCCGACCAGCGCCACGGTTTCGCCTTCTCGGATCGAGAACGACAGGCCATCGAGCACGTTCTGCTCAGCTGAGTAGCCGAACGCGACGTCCTCGAACACGACGTGGCCGCGGACGTCGCCGAGGGGGACCGCGTCGGCGCGCTCGTGCACGGTTGGCTTCGTGTCGAGCAACTCGTATGTCGACAGCACGCTCGGCAGGATCGAGTTGTATGTCGTGTAGGCGGTGATGATTCGCTGCACCGAGGCGAACATTGTCGGCACGAACCCGACGAACACCACTAGGCTGGCGAAGTTCAGGCCGAAGCTCGGGCTGAACGCGACTCCCGCGATCAACACGAGCACTGTGTTCAGCGCGATGAACACCTGAGCGCTCGTGGTGGCCGCCTGAATCCAAACCATCATCTGCGCAACACTTTTCGCGGCAGATTTGGATGCATTGCGGAAGAGCTCGCCACGTTGCGCCTGGGCGTTGAAGACCTGGATCTCGGAGATGCCGCTGATCGACTCTTCGAGCTCGCCGGCCATCTGGCGGTGCAACAGCAACGCCTTGTGGTTCGCCGCCTGGAGTCTCTTGCCGGCGAATCGAAGCGCGATCAACGCGAACGGGGAGAGAATCAGCGAAACGATCGTCATCTGCCACGAGAGCACCAGCAGATAAACCAGCGCGATCACGAGCACAACAGCGTCGACGGTGGGTGCGATGAGGCAATCTGTGAGCAGTCGTTGAACACTGGAGGCCTCCAACTGCACCCGCTGCATCAGCGCGCCACTACGCGCGCCGGTGAAGAAGTCCAGCGACAGGGATTGCATGTGATCGTGGGCGCGTTGACGCACCTCTGTCAGCAGCCTCCACTGCAGCTGTGAGTCGATCCAGGACTTGACGAATGCGACGATCTGGGCCGCCACCAGTGACGCGGCCCAGATGCCGAGCAGCAGCGCGAACGGCAGCGGCGTCGCCAGCCAACCGAGGAGCGAGGGCGACGTGCCATCACGGCGGCTGAGCAACGAGCCGTAGAGGTCCCAGACTCCTGCGAGGTTTCCGGCCGAACCCGCGTGCGCAATGGCTTCCATCACAGGACCGAACACGGCGTTGGAGATGTACGGCAGCGCCGAAACGACGAGCCCGAGCACGATCGTGGCCACGACCGGTAGGCGGACGGCGCCGAGCATCGGCACGCTGCGCCCCATCACCGCTCGCACACCCGTCACCGGCGGCGGCTGAAGAGGCGTTTTCGCTGTTGTCACCATCGGTGATGGTCCCCCTTTCGTCGCTTGATGCGACAGTGCATCACGGATCAGTTCCGTGGTTCCACCGCGGGGCTATGTGCACCCGGTCAGCCGACCCGCCAAAATCGTTCGGGAACAAGCATGCTGTGGATGTTGTCGAACTCGGGATGCCGCATCTGTGATCGGTAGCACCACAGGGCCAGGGTCTTTGACGCAGCCGGCCCGCTGCCGATGAACCCCAGTTCCATCGCGTAGCCGCGGCGGCGGATCGTCTCGACGGCTGCCGCTGCGGCCTCGGGTGTGTAGACGCGATAGGGCAGGTCTTCGTACAGCCACAGCGGCACGTCGAGTTCGGCTGCCAGCACCGCGTCGCGGACGCGTTCATGGTCGCAGTGATGCACACCCAGTGGGCCGACGACGAATGCGGGTCGGTGCTGTGCCACCAATTCGGTGAGTGTTTCGGCCATGGCAGCGGAATCCACTGGCGCGTACTGGCCGTCGAGGAAATCGAGGTGGACGGGCGTCGCCTTCAACAGGGCTAGCGCGGCGGCGTCCTCGGCTCTACGCGCTGCGATCGCTTCCTGCGACGTCTCGAATCCACTCTTGAGGTCCCACGGCGTCGTGACAGGCGGGTCGGGGGCGCCGGCCAGCATGGTCACCACCACCGCGCCAGGCGCGCCGGCGAGGAACTGGCCTGCGGAGAGAACCGCGTCGTCGAGGTGCGGCGATACCACCAGGACGGTCGAAAGCTCAGGTGGAGGCGCCATGAAACGTCCCCTTCCGACCGTCCGCCGCACCTATCGTGGCATCGAACTGCCGTTGCCGCGAAGGTTTCGCCGCAGCCTGCGACTACTTCTCTGGCGGAGCTTTCGGGCTGTAGTCGATGCCCGAGTTCGAGTCGGTCAGATCAGTTTCGCTCGGTGCTCCCTGCGGTCCAACGCGTTGGGCTTGCATGCCACTGCGGCGTCGCCTGGCTTTGAGGACTTGTCGCATTCGTCGGCGGGGTCTACTCATAATCAATACCCGGCCGCCCTCGAACCAAACACAGCGAAAGTCGTTCAGCACTTACTGAATTCGCTTGCAGTGAACTGCCAGGAATGTTGCGATCAACGTCTCATTCGGGGCCGGTCAGGCGGTACCGCCGCAAGCAGGGCACGGGTGTATTCGTGCTCTGGTGCTGTGAAAAGGTCGGTTGCCGAGCGATATTCGACTGCCTCGCCGTTGCGCATCACCAGGACGTCGTGGCTCATCTGCCGGATCACCGCAAGGTCGTGCGCGATGAACAGGTACGTCAGTCCCAGTTCGCGCTGCAACTTTGCGAGCAACTCCAGCACACGTTCCTGCACCGACACGTCCAGCGACGCGGTCGATTCATCGAGAATGAGTAGTTCGGGCTCGACGGCGAGTGCGCGGGCAATGCTCACCCGTTGACGTTGTCCGCCCGACAGCTGATGCGGATACCGGGACACGAAATCGGCCGAGAGTCCAACCATTTCGAGAAGCTCCGTCACCCGGCGCTGACGTGCCTGTGCGCCGTCGGCAAGTCGGTGCACGTACACAGGCTCACTGATCGACGCACCGACTCGCATCCGCGGGTTCAGCGACGAGTACGGGTCCTGCATGACGAGGCTGATTCGTTGCCGCAGCGATTTCTTGTCCCGTCGGCGGACGGCGAACATGTCGACTCCGTCCAGCGATGCGGTGCCTGCGTGGGGCTTGACCAGGCCGGTGAGTGCCGCTGCGACCGTCGACTTGCCCGATCCCGACTCGCCGACCAGACCCAGCGTTGTGCCACGCCGGATTTCAAACGAAAGATCCTTGACCGCATGGACTGTCGAGGTGCCGACCGGCGTGCTGACCGGGTACCGCACGTCGAGTCCGTCGACGATGAGCAGTGCTTGCGCGTCGTCGGGCGGCGGCGGGGGACCGTCGCCGGCAATGAGGGGCCGAGCCTGCAATAGGTCACGGGTGTACTCATGGTGCGGGTGGTCGAAGACGTCGAGCGTGGGCGCCTGTTCGACGGCCTGGCCATCGTGCAGCACCGTGACGGTGTCGGCCACCTGCCCGATGACTCCGAGGTCGTGGCTGACCCACACCACGGCGGTTCCGTGGTCGCGCTGGAGATCTTCGACGAGCTCGATGATCTGCGCCTGCGTGGTGACGTCGAGCGAGGTCGTCGGCTCATCGGCCACCAACAGCTCCGGCTCGCATGCCAACCCGATCGCAATCATCACGCGCTGGCGCTGGCCGCCCGACAGCTGGTGCGGATAGCTGTTCAGCCGCGCCTGCGGATCGGGCAGCCGTACCGCCTCCAACAACTCGACGGCCCGCGCCCGCGCCTGGCGCCGCGTCAGACCGCGATGTGCCTCAAGTGATTCCGTGATCTGGCGGTCCAGCGTCAGCAGCGGGTTCAGCGACGTCCCCGGGTCCTGGAACACGAACCCGATCCGGTCGCCGTGCACTCGTCGCAGCATTCGCGGTGACGCCCCGATCAGTCCGATGCCGTCCGCGAGCGTGCTGGCTCCCGTCGCCGTCGCGCCCGGGGCGTCGAGCAGCCCGGTCGCCGCGAGCACGGTCATCGTCTTGCCGGATCCGGACTCGCCGACGATGCCGAGCGTCTGCTCGCGGTACACGTCGAACGAAACGCCACGCACGATGTCGCGCCGGCCGATTCGCACGCGAAGATCCTGAACACTGAGCGCGGGGGTCATTGATCGCTCCGAGCCTCGATCAGCGTGCGCTGCTTGGGATCGAGCGCGTCGCGCAGCCCGTCACCCAGCAGGTTGAACGCGAGCACGGTGACGAAGATCGCCGCCCCCGGGAACACGCTCATCCACCACGCCCGATGGACGAAGCCCTGCGCATCGAAAAGCATTCGGCCCCAAGATGGTTCGGGCGGCTGGATGCCGAGCCCCAAGAACGACAGCGCGGCCTCCGAGAGGATGGCGAACGCAAGCGACAGCGAGGTCTGGACGATCACCGGGCCGGCGATGTTGGGCAGGATATGCCGGGCGAGGATGTAGGTGTCGCCGGTGCCGATCGTCCGCGACACCGCGACGAACGGCTCCACCCGCACGCCCAGCGTGCTCGCGCGGGCGACTCGAGCGAATATCGGCGTGTAGACGATGCCGATCGCCAGGATCGTCGTCGTGGTGCCCGGACTCAACACCGCCACGATGGCTAAGGCCAAGAGCAGCACGGGAAATGCGAACATCACATCGACGACTCGCATTAGGACTGTGTCCAGCCACCCTCCGCGGTAGCCGGAGACGATGCCGATCGTCACGCCGAGGACGAACGCCAACGCAACGCTAACGACCGCAATCTGCAGCGACGACTGCGAGGCCGCCAGAACCCGAGAGAAGATGTCACGGCCGAGCTCGTCGGTGCCGAAAAGATGTTGTCCGCTGGGCGGTTTGAGCGCATCGGGGACGTCGGTCTTGTTGACCCCGTACGGCGCGATCCATTGGGCCGTCACCGCGATTATGGCGATGGCGGCGAGCACGACGGCGCTGATCTTTGTCATGACAGCCGGATCCTCGGGTCGACCACGGCGTAGAGCACGTCGACAATCAGGTTGATCAGCAAGAACAGAAGGGCGATGAGCAGCACTGCGCCCTGAATCAGCGGATAGTCCCGTGCGGCAACGGCGGTGTACACGAGGCGACCGAGGCCCGGCCACGCGAATACCACTTCGACGACGATCACTCCGCCGAGGATCGTCGCGAGTTGGATTCCGGTGATGGTCAGCACGGGGATTGCCGCGTTGCGCAGAATGTGGCGCACCGTCACGACCGCTGGGGACAACCCCTTTGACCGCGCCGTGCGCACGTAGCCCATCGACGCGACCTCGAGCACCGCAGACCGGATGTAGCGCGTCATGATCGCTGCCGCGACGAGGCCCACGGTGAACCCGGGCAGAATCACGTGACGCAACCAGCCGACAGGATTGTCCATGAGAGGTTGGTAACCGGAGGTCGGTAGCCAGTGCAGCGTCGTCGCGAACAACGCGATGAGCAGGATGCCCATCCAGAAATCGGGCACTGACACCCCGAATTGGCTGGAAATCCGGATGATTACGTCGGCGAACCTGCCCTCACGCAGCGCAGCGAAAATTCCGGCAGGCAGTGCGATCACCAACGCGATGACGATGGCGACCACGGCCAACGACACGGTGGCAGGCAACCGGTCGAGAAGCGTCACCGTCACCGGATCGCCGTTGCGGAAACTCACGCCAAGATCGCCGGTCAGCGCGGAGCCGAGATAGCTGAAGAACTGTTGGTAAAGGGGCCGGTCTAGCCCGCTGGCCGACCGCAGCGCCTCGTAGGCCTCAGGGGTGTAGCGGGTGCCCAGCGCAATCCGAACCGGGTCGCCCGGGACGAGGTGAATCAGCGCGAAGACGAGAACGAGAACCCCGAACAGGACGACGACGGAGTACAGCAGCCTGCGCGCAAGAAAGCGGATGATCACGAACTCAGCCTTGCCGTCTTGAACCGGACAGCGCCGTCGCGCCGCGCCGCGTAATTCGACAGGCGCTTGCTCCACGCCTGGATCACCGATGGGTTGTACAGATAGATGTAGCTCACCTCGTCCGCGATGATCGTGGCCGCCTTCGCGTAGTCCTCTTTGCGCACTTCTCGGTTGGTCTCGGTGCGCCCGGAATCGAGGAGAGCGTCGACGTCGATGTTCGAGAACTTCTGCGCGTTGCTCTTGGCCCCGGTGTGGTGCTGGTTGTAGTAGAAGTCGTCGGGATCGATGTTGCCGAGCCAGCCCATCATCAGCATGTCGAAGTTGCCCTTGCTCTGCTCGTCGAGCCATGTCGCGAAGTCCACAGTGCGAATCTTGACCGTGATACCCAACGGCGCAAGGTTGTCCGCGATGATCTGTGCCGCGGTCACCGTCTCCGGATACTCGGTCGTCGCCATCATGTCGAGCGTCGGATTCTTGACGCCTGCCTGGGCGAGAAGCTCTTTCGCCTTGTCGACGTCGTAGGAATAGCGGTGGTACTCGGTGAACCACGGGCTGCCCGCCGGGATCGCGAGTTGGTTGGCAGTGGCCGTGCCGTAGCTGGTCGCCTGCACGATTGCACCGCGATCGATCCCGGAGGCGATGGCCTGCCGCACGCGCACGTCGTTCCACGGTGGGCGTGCTTCGTTGAGGGTGAGATACCAGTAGTCGTTGCTGGGCGTCACGCCCAGCGTGATCGAGTCGTCGCCCTTGAGCTCGTCAACCCGTTGCGGCGGAATAGAATCCGTCCAATCGATCTCTGAAGCCTGCAGTGCAGAGAGTGCGGTCGAGGCCTCAGGGATGAACCTGAACGTGACGCCGGAAATCGCAGGCGCACCTCCCCAGTAGTTCTTGTTGACGACGAGGGTGATCGAGTCACCGCTCTTGGCGGCCTTGAAAGCGAATGGCCCCGTACCGATCGGATGCGTCGCAATCGCGCCGCTCTCAACGTTTTTGCGTTGCACGATCGCCATTCCCTTGAACCCGCCGATATTCACCAGCAGATTGGGGGTGGGCTTGCTGACCGTGATCCTGACCGTCGCTGGGTCGATCGCGTCCACGGCGGTGACCGAGCTGAACCTATAAGAGTTGCTGAGCTTTTCGTCGATGATGCGCCGATACGAATAGACGACGTCGTCCGCCGAGAACGGACTGCCGTCGTGAAAGGCGACTCCCTTGCGCAGGTGAAACGTCCAGTGGAGTTGATCGGGGCTGACATCCCACGATTCGGCGAGTGCCGGGCGCATCTCGAGGTCGGCGTCTGGTTCGACGAGGGTGTCGTAAACGTTCTCGAGAACCTCGAAGGAGAAGTAGGCGCTGGTCTTCTGCGGGTCGAGCTGGTCTGGCTCACCGGCGATCGCTGCGATGAGACTGCCCGACGCTTCGTCGCCGAGGTTGACGTGTCGGCCGGTCGAACACCCGACAAGGCACAAAACGATGACGGCGAGAAGCGAAATCACGTGTCGCGTTGTGACCATTGCACCGATACCTTCGGGATGTCCCAGGCCAATACCGCCTGGCTGGTTTCCCTGATCGCCCACATGGGCAAACATGCCATGTCCCGGCTGCGCAGTGTTCGTCTGAGTCGGTGGGTCTGAGCAACTTGGTCGCGATCGGTCCCTGGGCGTTCTATGCTGGCTCGCGAGTAACCACCTGATCCATAACGTTCGCCGGCGCGAAAGCGGCAGTGCGGCAATAACCATTGAAGGAAACTTCGGATGACTGATCGACCCGTGTCAGGTGCCAACTCGCCCGACCTCGAGCACAGCGAGAACGCGCCCACCCAGATGGGATATGCGCACTACGACGACGATTCCGCGCCTCCAACGCAACTAGCCGACGGTTTTGAACCGCCGACACAACAAGCCGACGTGAGTGAACTCGCCACCAGCCAGGCCAATGCCCTGGCGTGGTCCCAAGAGGATCCCGCGCAGGGCGAGGAGCTTACTCAGTATGTGGGCGAGCAAGATTGGGGCGGCGAGCAACCTACCCAGTACTTCGGCAGCGACGCGTACCAGCAGTACCCGCAGTCGACGCAAGGCCAGCCTTTCGCTCCGAATGGTCCATGGAACGACGGCGCGCGGCCGCGCATGCCTTGGTACCGCGGGACGTCCACTCTTGTCGCGTCCGGCGTGATCGTCGTGGCCCTCGCGGGCGGCGGCCTTGCGTATTCGTTGACTTCTACAACGGCGAACAACCCCCGGCCAAGCCGGCGGCACCGGCGTCCGTGGCCAAGCCCGTGCCCCCGCAAAACGAGAACGCGCCTCAGTCTCCGGCGGCACCGGTGACCGGGGATCCGCCGTCGGCCCCGGCCGTGGATCCGGCGCCCGGCGATAACGGCGCCGGGCAATCTGCCCCCGGACCGGCCCCTATTCCGAGCGGCGGGGGATCGTCCAACACCGGGCCAGGACCCGCCATCGCGCCGAACAATGGGCCGCCACCGTCTCCTGTGGTGATTCCGCAACCCGTCCCTGTCAACCCGGTACCGGTTGACCCGGTCCCGGTTGACCCGCTGCCTCAGACCACGACCGGCACAACGACTGGCCAGACGACCGGGACGCCCACCACCGGGCAGACCACTGGCCAGACGACGGGGGCGACCACGGGCGCATCGACTGGCCAGACGACAGGTTCGTCGAACGGGCAGACGACCGGAAAGACTAGTGGGTCCACGAGTAGTGGATCCACGAGCAGCGGGTCGACGAGCAGCGGGTCCACGAGCAGCGGGTCGACGAGCAGCGGGTCCACGAGTAGCGGGTCGACGAGTAGTGGGTCCTCGTCGGGTTCCACGAGCGGCAAGACTTGCGGTGGCCCCACCAATCCATGTGGTTGAGCAAAGGACAGCGAAATGGATGATGTGCTCGGTTATCAGGGCAAGTCCGTCGTCGTAACGGGAGCCGCCTCTGGAATGGGCCAGGCGGCAGCTCAGATCCTCGTGGACCTCGGCGCGTCGGTCACCGCGCTGGACATCAACCCCACCACTGTCCCGGTCGCCCGCAGCCTCCAGATCGATCTCCGCGACCGCCCGAACATCGAAGAGGTCGCCGCGTCCGTCGACGGGCCCATCGACGGCCTATTCAGCTGCGCGGGCCTTCCGGGGGCGCCGTTCAGCGAGTTGGACACGATGATCGTGAACTTCGTCGGTGCACGCCACCTCGCGGAATCGCTGGTACCGAAGATGGCCGAAGGATCGGCGATCAGCGTCATCTCGTCGTCGGCGGCGATCGGATGGGAGAACCACATTCCGGTGATCTCAGAACTGCTGGCCACCAAGGGTTTTGACGAAGCGATCGAATGGCTGGGCGCACACGAGGACGCCTGGTCCTGGAGCGGCTACGCGTACTCGAAGTACGTCATCGACGCATGGGTCGGCTGGTGGTATCCGGACCTGGCAAGGCGCGGCATCAGGGTCAACTGCATCAATCCCGGCCCCACCGACACCGCGATGATGCCGGCGTTTCACGCCTCGGCAGGCAAGGAACTGGTGGACACGGCCATAGGACCTGTCGGGCGCTACTCGACGCCCGAAGAGCAGGCCTGGCCGCTCGTGTGCTTGGGCAGCCCACGGCTGAGCTACGTCGGCGGCGCGGTGCTGTCGACAGACGGCGGCTGGAGCGGAGCGATGGTCATGGGCAGGCAGCAGGCCCAGTGGGCCGACGAGGTCTAGGGCTGTCCGCCAACGCCTGATCTGAGCTGGTCCGAAGCGCTACGATCGCCTCACTAGCTGCCCTGAGAAGCGCAAGCGAGGCAACGATGGACAACGTCGCGTACCACTTCGACCGTCACACCCCGGAGTACCGCGAACGATTCCAGGCGATCACGCAGGAGATGCACTCCAGGTGCCCGCTCGCGTGGACGGACACATATGGCGGGCATTGGGTGGCCGCAGGCGCCGGCGAGGTGTTCGAGCTCGCCCGTGGCAGGTATCTGTCCAACGACAACGACCTCAAGGGAGAACGCAACGGCTACACCGGCATCGAGATCCCGTCGCACGACTACGAGAGCGGCGGCATCCGCGGCGGCTTCCTGGAAATGGACGATCCAGAACACCGGATCTATCGGTCCGTGCTCAATCCCTACCTGTCGCCCGCCGCGGTGCGGCGGTGGACACCGGTTGTCGACGAAGTCGTCAGGGCCTGTATCAACGAAAAAATCGAAAGCGGCCGAATCGATTTCGTGGACGATCTGGCCAACATCGTCCCCGCGGTGCTCACCCTGGCGCTGATGGGCGTCCCGCTGCACAAGTGGGACCTGTACAACGAGCCCGCGCACGCGCAGGTCTACACGCCCGCGGGATCTCCTGACGAGCCGCGAGTCGCGCAGATGTACGCGACGATGGCGATGGACCTCATGACCCACATGGGCGAGATCCGGGAAAGCCCGCGCCCGGGGCTCGTCGACGCGTTGATGCAGTTGCGGATCGACGGTCAGCCCGCTCCCGAGCTCGAGATCCTCGGCGTGCTGATCCTTCTCATCGGTGGTGGCTTCGACACCACCACCGCGCTGACTGCCCATTCGCTCGAATGGCTCTCGGAGAACCCGGATCAGCGTGCCCGTCTGATCAGTGACATCGATGGCCTGATCGACTCGGCGACCGAGGAGTTTCTCCGGTTCTTCACTCCCGCGCCCGGCGACGGCCGCACCATCAACGCCGACCTCGAAATCGATGGTCTCAAACTCAAAGAGGGCCAGCGTCTTTGGCTGTCATGGGCGATGGCCAATCGCGACCCCGGGGTGTTTGACGAGCCTGACTGCCTGCGCCTGGATCGCGGGGCGAATCGCCATTTCAGCTTCGGGCTCGGCATTCACCGATGCATCGGATCCAACGTGGCGAGAACGGTTTTCAAGCGGATGCTGAGTGCCGTTCTCGAACGGATGCCGGACTACCGGTGCGATTCCGACGGCGCTGTTCACTACGAGACGATCGGCGTGATCCAGGGCATGCGGCACCTGCCCGCGACGTTTACGCCCGGCCCGAGAATTGGTCCAGGGCTGGATGAAACGCTGGCCCACCTGCAACTGATCTGCGACGAGCAGGGCCTTGCGAGGCCGGTGACAGAACGTCGCGAGATTGTTGTCATCGATTTCTGACCCGCCGCGCTCCCGGCACTTTCCAAGTGAATTCGCAGCATTAACCCGTCCCTACGAGTTAACTTGACTTCGGGGAGAAAGAGGAAACACCCATGTCAACGACTATTGCCCGAGTACTGGCGGCAGCTGGGATCGCGGCGGCTTTCGCCGTGGTACCGCCCATTGCACTGGCACCGATGGCGTCTGCCGACCCAAACGATCTACTCCCGTTGTGCGAAGGTGACCAGAGCCCGGCGGAAGACAACTGCAGGACACCGTGCCCTGAGAATGCGCCCGTGACTTCAGAAGGCACCTGCACTGAGCCTGGTACGCAGGACATCACCGGTGGTCCCGCCGATGACCTGGACTCCGGCGCACCGGGCGCCGACCCCGGCGTGCCCGACGGAACCGATCCGAACCACGTGATCTACGGCCCCTCAGGCCAGCTGTAGGCCGCTCGCCGTCACGGTTGCGATCCTCCCGGACTCCCGGCGGGGATCGGAGCCGTGTCGTCGGGGCGAGGCAGGTGCCTGGAAGGCGCCGGTCGAGTCCGCACCCGCTGTGGCCACCAGAACCACTTTCCCAGGAGAGCCGCGATCGACGGCGTCATGAAGGACCGGATGATCAGCGTGTCGAACAGCAGGCCGAGACCGATCGTCGTGCCGACCTGCCCGACCACGCGCAGATCACTGACCACCATCGACATCATCGTGAACGCGAAGACGAGCCCGGCCGACGTCACCACGGCGCCCGTACCCGCCATCGACCGAATGATTCCCGTTTTCAGACCGGCGTGGATCTCTTCCTTGAACCGGGACACGAGGAGCAGGTTGTAGTCGGATCCCACGGCGAGCAGGATGATGACCGACATCGCGATGATCATCCAGTGCAGATGCATGCCAAGGATGTATTGCCAGATAAGCACCGAAAGCCCGAACGACGTGCCCAGCGATAGCAGCACGGTACCGACGATGACGGCCGCCGCGACCACACTTCGCGTGAGTATCAGCATGATGATGAAAATCAGGCAGATTGACGCGATTCCGGCGATCAGAAGGTCGTAGTTCGAGCCCTGCTGCATGTCTTTGTAGGTCGCAGCGGTGCCACCGAGATAGATCTTCGAGCCCTCGAGGGGCGTGCCCTTGATCGCCTCGAACGCGGCGTTCTTGATCTTGTCGATGTGCGAAATGCCTTCAGGCGTCGCCGGATCCCCCTCATGGGAGATGATGAACCGGACAGCTTTGCCGTCCGGGGAGACGAACATCTTCAGGCCGCGTTTGAAGTCAGGGTTGTCGAACACTTCAGGCGGTAGGTAGAACGAGTCATCGTTCTTGGACGCGTCGAATGCCTGGCCCATCGCCGTGGCGTTCTGCTGCAAGGCATCCATCTGGTTCTGCTGGCCGTTCTGCGTCTGATACATCGTCAGCATCATGTTGCGCATGGTCTGCATGGTCTCGATCATCGGCGGCATGATCGTAAGCAGTTGGGGCATAAGCTCATCGAGCTTGTGGAGGTCGCCCGTGAGGCTCTGGAGGTCGTCGCTGAGCAGATCGATCCCGTCGAGCGTGTCGAAGATCGACCGAATCGACCAGCACACCGGGATGTCGAAGCAGTGCGGCTCCCAGTAGAAGTAGTTACGGACAGGCCGGAAGAAATCGTCGAAATCCGCTATGTGATCCCGCAATTCGTTGGTATCAGCAACGGTCTGGTCCGTCTTTTGCACCATCGAGTGCGTGATCGCGTTGAGCTGAGTCATCAACGCGAGCATGTGGCGCATGTTGTCGATGGTCTTGTTCATCTCGTCGGCCTGAACCAGCATGTCCGCCATGCGGTCCTTCAGATACGTCTTGTTCATCGTCTGAGTGGTCCCGTTCATGCTGATGAGGAACGGGATAGAGGTGTGTTCGATCGGCGTACCCAGCGGCCTGGTAATGGTCTGAACGCGCCCAATGCCCGGGACATGGAAGATGTTCTTGGCAACTCGGTCGACGACGAGCATGTCGGCCGGATTGCGCACGTCGTGGTCCGTCTCGATCAGCAGCAGTTCCGGATTCATCCGCGCCTGCGGGAAATGCCGGTCGGCGGCCGCGTACCCGACGTTGGCAGGAATGTCAGGCGGCAGGAACTCGCGGTCGTTGTAGCTGGGCTGGTATCCCGGCAGCGCGAGCAGGCCGATGAGAGCCAGCGCCATCGACGCGACCAGAATCGGCCCCGGCCAACGCACCACGGCCGTTCCCACCCTGCGCCAGAACGACTTCTTCATCACCCGCTTGGGGTCCATCAGCCCGAAATGGCTTGCGATGGTGAGCAACGCGGGCGCCATGGTGAGCGCGGCGAATACCGAGACGAGCATTCCTATTGCTAGTGGAATACCAAGCGTCTTGAAGTACGGCAGTCGCGTGAAGTGCAGACACATCGTCGCACCGGCGATCGTCAACCCGGAGCCGAGAATGACGTGCGCGGTACCGTGATACATGGTGTAGAACGCGGTTTCGCGGTCCTCGCCGTTCCCGCGTGCTTCGTGATAGCGCCCTACGAGAAATATGGCGTAGTCAGTACCCGCAGCTATCGCGAGCGTGGTCAGCAGGTTGACCGCGAACGTCGATAGGCCTATCAGGTTGTAATAGCCCAGCGCGGAGACGATTCCGCGAGCTGCCGCCAACTCGATGAACATCATCACGAGAACGAGCAGGACCGTCGAGATCGACCGGTAGACGAACAGCAGCATGAGGAAGATCACGCCGATCGTCACCATGGTGATCAGCTGCACGCTCTTGTCGCCGGCCTTGTGCTGGTCGTATGTGAGGGCGGCAGGACCGGTGACAAACGCCTTCATGCCCGGCGGCGGGTGTGCATCCGCGACGATGTCGCGGACCGACTGCACAGATTCGTTGGCGAGACTCTCGCCCTGGTTGCCGGCGAGGTAAAGCTGGACGTAGGCGGCCTTGCCGTCGGCGCTCTGGGAACCTGCGGCGGTCAGCGGGTCGCCCCAGAAGTCCTGGATGTGCTCGACGTGCTTCTTGTCCGCCTCGAGCTTCTTGACCAACTCGTCGTAGAAATGGTGGGCGTCGTCGCCCAGCGGGTTGTCGCTCTCGAGCACCACCATGACCGAGCTGTTGGAGTCGAACTCCTGAAAAGTCTTGCCGACGCGCTTCATCGCCTGCATGGACGGTGCATCGTCGGGCGCAAGCGATACCGCGTGCGCCTCGCCGACCTTTTCGATCTGCGGTACGAAGACGTTGACCAGGACGGTGACCGCAAGCCATCCCAACAGGATCGGCACCGCGAATAGCCGGATGAAGCGAGGAATCATCGGATGTGCGCCGACGTGCGTGTTCGTCATGCGGACTTCTCCGTCATGCGGACTTGACCAGACAGAACGTCTGCGCGTTCAGCCCGTCGGTGGTCTTCGTGTCCTTGACCTCACCATTGACCGTGATCCGGCAACTGATGCTGCTCCCGTTGCCTTGGGCCACGATGTTGGCACTGGCCGCCGGAGCTGTGGTGGTCAATGTGATGTCCCAGGGAAGCGTCACGTTGAGGACTTCCTGCGGCTGCGCATCCAGATCCAAGTAGTTGATGGTCGCCGTCGCTCCCGGTTCCCCGAAGATCTCGTATTTCACGGTCTTGGGGTTGAACGGCTTGGTGTCGTTGGCCAGTCCGCTACCCGCCCGCGTGGTTTCCGTCCTGCCGAACAGCCCGTGCAGACGGTCGACACAAAATGTCGCGACAGCCACGGCAAACACAATGACCAGCGGCAGCCAGATCTTCTTCAGCAGGCCCATGGCGGTCCACTTGCGGCGCCGCGATGCGCGACGAGGCGAAGGTCGAGGCGCGGCCGGTGCCTCAGGCGTCGTAGGCTCGACAGAGCTGGCAACGTTCCAGGTGTCAGGGCCTGTCCGTGCCATGTCTACTCACCCCCTTCCTTCGGTCGCGACAGTTGACTGACAGATTAGCTCATATAACAGAATCCAGAGGAGCTTATCGCGTCCGGGGACACCATCTGAGGCCTCGCCTCATCTGGGCGAAATCAGGCGGTGTTGACTCAAACTTTTGGCAGGGTCAGCCGCCAGCCAGGATCACCCCCGGGTTGAGGATGCCCGCGGGATCGAAGCTCTCTTTGATCCGGCGCAGCAGGGCGAGCTTTGCCGGGTCCTCCAGCTCGAGGAAGTAGCTCGACTTGGCTCGCCCGAGCCCGTGCTCGCCCGAGATCGCGCCGCCGAGCTCCATCGCGCAGGCGAAGATGTCGGTGAGCAACGCCTTGCGGACGTCTGGGTCCTTGCAGAAGATCCCGAGATGCACGTTGCCGTCGCCGGCATGCCCACAGCCCAGCGCGTTGGCGCCGACGGCCAGCGCTAAATCCCTTGCCTTACTAAGAAACTCGGGCATCGAGGCGCGGGGGACCACGACGTCGACGATGTCGTCCACGCCGAGCGCTTTCGCCGCCCAGAACGTGTTCTCGCGCGCTTCGATCAACCTGCGCGCCGAGCCGCCCTCGAGAACGTAGACCTCCAGCGCGCCCAGCTCCGTCAGCAGCTCGCCCGCGCTCGCGACGTCGGAATACAACCGCTCCGAATCCCGGTTCTCCAGTGCGACAACGAGATACGCCTGACAGATGTCCCTGATCGTCTCGGGAATGCCGAGCTCCAAATTCTCGCGGTTGACGAGCGCTGCCATCGTGATGGTGTCGATGTATTCGAGGATGCTCGGCCCGAGCCCGCTGGAAATGATCTTCGGGACGGCAGCCATCACCTGTTCGAAATCGCCGAAAGGAGCGAGCACGGTGGCGCTGTGCGCCAGTCGGGGAACGAGCTTGACGATCACTTCGGTGGCCAGTGCCAGCGTGCCCTCCGAACCGATGATCAATTGGGTCAGGTCGTAGCCACTCGATATCTTCGTCAGTTTGCCGCCGGTGCGGAGGATCTCGCCGGTGGGCAAGACCGCCTGCAGACCGAGCACGTTGTTGCGGGTCACCCCGTACTTGACCGCGCGCATCCCGCCCGCGTTTGTCCCGACGTTTCCGCCGACGCTCGACGACAATTCGCCCGGATAGACCGTGTAGGAGAGTCCCGCTTTGGCCGTTTCCGCGTCGAGCTGGGTCAGCGTCACCCCCGGCTGGACCACGGCGACGTGATTGTCGGCGTCGACCTCGAGGACGGCGTTCATGCGTTCGAACGAGATCACCAGCCCGCCAGTCACCGGCTGCGCGGCCCCTGACAGTCCGCATCCGGACCCCCGCGCCGTCACCGGTATGCGTTGCGCGGTAGCAACTTTGAGCAGCTCCGCCACCTCCTCCGCACTGGCCGGCTTGGCGACGAACCCAGGCTGTTGCGGTGTCACGCCGAGCGCCTCGTCGTGCGCGTAATCCTCCGAGATCGCGTCGTCGACGAGCAGATTCCCTGCCCCGACAATCTTCGCGAACTGTTCTGCCACGTCAACGATCACGAGACCTCCTGCGCTCCGTCGCGTCAATCGCAGCGTAGTCGCCGGGCGCCCCCGATCAGGCGAAGTGGCGAGCGATGTTCGACAGCATCTCGGCGTGCGCGTGGACCGCCTCGCGAACCGTGAATGCGGCGAGGGGTCTCGGCGCCTCGATGTGCATCTTCTCGGTGACGTGGGTGCCCCCTTCGACGTCGTCGAACGACACCACCGTATGCAGCCGCACGCCGGGGGACTGGCGCGAATCGGCGATCACGTCACCGGCCACCGGGACATCCAAGACCGCCACGTATCGGGTGTTCAATGTGAACGGGCCCAAGGGAATTCGATCACGAATCTGATACGTCTGAACGTAGCCGTCACGCCTCTCGGTCCTCGCGACGGTTCGCACGGAGACGACGAGCGGATGGACCAGCTTGATCTTGTCCAGATCGACGTAGAAGGCGCGAACCTCCTCGACCGACGCGGGCACGAACTGATCCACCGTCCGTTCGGTGCGGGACTTCCACCAACTCAGCAACGGCACAGCGATCCCATGTCATGATGCGTCGGGATGCCAGCAGTCAAGATCAGCCGCACGGCCTCACGAGTCTTGCTCGGGGGCCTAATCGCGCTAGTCATCGTGGTCGCGATCGTACTGTGGCCCCGTCCCACCCCGGGTGGCGAGCCGAGCACTGCGCAGGCGGCCGTCCCGATCCCGCCCGTACCGGGCCTGCCTCCCGGAGCGGCGGCATGCGAGTCGGTGTACACGGACCTCGGGACTTCGTACAACACGTACAACGCCGGCGCGAGGGGCACCCCGATGACGTCGTGCATGTTCGTCGAAGAGGTGCGGCGCGCCTACGCGGCCACGCGGTCCCCGCCCGACCAAACAGTCCAGGTCGACGTCGTGAGCCCGGCCACCCGCAAGCGATACACCGTCGCATGTTTCCGCGCTACCGGTTACATCACGTGCACCGGCGGCCAGGGCGCGATCATCTACCTCTACAACCGGGGGCCGTGAGACCCGAGCTATTTGTCGGGGCTGAGGGGCAGTCCCGGACATCCTTCGGGGAGAGGGATATCCTTGCCTGCCGCGTTCTGCCATTGGGTCTGGTTCATGTTGTCTGTCAGCTTCTTGCACAACGCATCCGTGGGTTTCACCGCCGGCGGATCCGGCCAGATGCGCACGGTGCCGTCGGCGCTGCCCGTGACGATCCGGTGACCGTCGGGACTGACGGCCACGGAACCCACGGTGTCGCTGTGGCCCAGAAGCGCGCTGTTGATCGGGTCGCCTGCGTCCGAATCGGCGTCCCACAGTTGAACCTTACGGTCGACGCCGCCCGACACGATGCGGTCGCCGGTCGTGTCGGAATGATCAGGGGTGAACGCCACGCTCATCACCGCGCCACCCTTGTCGACCGCCTTGATCGGCTGCCCGACAGGCTTGCCCGATGACGTGTCCCAGCGCTGGATCACGCCCAGTGCCCACCCGTCCGGCGGAGACCACACCGCACCCCCGGACGCGAGATGACGGCCGTCGGGGCTGAATGCGACACCCGTGATGACACCGGGCCTGCCGGTGGCCCACGCTTGTCGCTTGTCGGTGGGCAACTCTTGGACCACGTCCCGCTCCCAGAGTTGCTTGCTGTTGTCGACATCCCAGAGGCGCAGTATCCCGCTTGCGCCTCCCGATGCGAGACGCTTGCCGTCGGGACTGAACGCTATCCCGAAAATCACCGCGTGATCCTTGTTCTCGAGTCTCCTCGGCAACCCGGACCCGACATCCCAGATCGTCAGCTGGCCATCGCCGCTCGCGGAAGCCAGTCGGTTGCCCTGCCCGGCAAAGGCCACGGCGTAAACCGGTCCCTCGGTGTGCAGTTCGCTGATGGGTGCACCGTCGCCGGCATGCCACAGCCGGATCGCTCCGGAGGTGCTGCCGGTCGCCAGCTGGCCCCCGTCGGAGCTGAACGCAACCGTGTTGACTACCCCGTCATCGCGGGGAAGGGTCGCGATCAGCTTCCCTGTTTGCGAGTCCCACAGTTGGACGGTGCCGTCAGCCGTTGCCGACGCGATCCGGCTGCCGCTGGTCGCCACGCTGGACACCGCACCACGCTTGGGTGCCAGCGGCACCGAAATCGGCTGTCCCACAGCGGCATTCCATACTCGGATTTCGTGATCGTTTCCTGCACTGACGATTTGGTCACCGCGGTCGACGAACACGGCGCTCCAGACCACGCCCTCGTGTCCTGTCAGCGGATCTCCGATCCGTTCGCGGCGGGCTACATCCCACATTTGCACCGTGAGGTCGACGCCGGATGACACCAGTCGAGTTCCGTCGGCGTTGAAGGCCACGCTCATCACCGCCTCCGTGTGCCCATGGCCGGATGCGGTGGTCAGCGGTCCAATGTCTTTAATGTCCTTCCTGGAGAGGGCGTCCCATAACCGGACGGTGCCGTCGGCGCCACCCGACGCGATGAGCGCTCCGTCGGGGCTAAACGCCACGCTCATGACGCCGGCGGTGTCCGCATGGACCTCGGCCTCAGACTCACCGGTGTCGGTGTTCCACAGCCTCAAGGTGTCCTCGGTGTTCGCCGAGGCGAGGCGGTTTCGGACCGGGTCAAAGGCCAAGGAGAACGTGGGGCCGCCGGTACGGATCGACTGGTAGGGCTCTTCGCCGGGGCGCCAGATGTGGATCCACCCGTCGGCGCCCGCCGAGGCGACCTGCTTGCCGTCGGGGCTGAACACGACGCTCGTCACGGTGCCGGTATGGCGTCCCACGATGTGATCGGATGGGTTCGTCTCGGTCGTATTCCATTCCAGCACTTTGCCGTCCCCGGTCCCGCCGATCACCCGAGTGCCGTCGGGGCTGATGGCGACGCTGGCCAGCGGCACTTGGGCGCGAAGAAGGCGCGCGCCGTCAAGTGGGTTGTCACCCCAGGCTGCAGACTCCGTGTCCCACATACGGATCAGCCCGTTGCCGGTGGCCACAGCGAGCCAGCGACTGTTCGGAGACACGGCGGCGCCGATCACGGGCACGGGATCGGTGTTGATGCGCACTGTGCTGAACCGCTGGACGAGTGCGTCGGCCATTGCGCGGGTGCTGTCTTTGCGCACTCCGTCGCTGGCCGCCAGTTTGTTTGCTGCGAGCAACAGCTGGAATGCCCGTCTGTCGTTGCCCTCGGCTGTGTCCGCCAGCATCGCCTGCGCTTGCAGCACCAAGTTCCGTACTGTCGCGTCTCTGTTCTTGTCTAGCGCGTCGTTGCGGCTTGCGAGGGCGTGCCGTTGCGAGATCAATGCAAATACCAAGCCTGCCACCGCCAGCAGTGCCACGAATCCTGTCAGGGTCAGCAACGACCGCAACCGGCGGGCGCTTTTCTCGGCGGCGCGTTGCTTCTCGAGTGCTTCCTCGAGCCCCTTGTCCCGCGAGGCCTGCACGTAGTCATTCGTTGGGACGAGTCGTTCGCGGAATCCCGGTGTGGCGAGCAGCTTTTCGGCATTGGCCAGCCGCGTTCCCTCGAGCAGCCACGACGTGTCCTGTCCGCTGTTGCGCCATTCGGCGGCGTCATACTCGAGGTCGTCGGCCGCCTTGAGGTTGTCCCGCTCCTCGGTGAGCCATGACGCGAGGTCATCCCATTGCCGCAGCAGGATCTCGAGAGCTACTTCGACGACGACATCGCTGCCGTGGACGTCCTTGACCAGCAGTCGTTGAGCGACAAAAGCGTCGATCAGCGGGCGGCTGGGCTCGGGAAGGTCGGCGTATCGGGCGATCCGTCGCATCGCTTGATTACTCGTGGGGTTGATCGTCGCCAGCCATGGAATGAACGCCGATCGCAGCGAGTTGAGTTGACGTTTACGTTGCCCGGGATCCGGTGACAGGACTTCATCGACCTTCATCTGCACGACTCTGTTGAGCCCGCCCAGCGCCTCGTAAGCAGCGACGGTCAGACGGTGGGTGGAGCCGTAGTCGCGGTACAGGCTGGCGAGCATCAACGACAGCAGCGGCAGCATGTCGGCGCCGGACGCGCAGTCACTCAGCAGGCGTTCAACCAGCGTGTCATCCACGGCCAGCCGGAACCCCGCGGCAGTGAGTCGCCGTGCCGGTCCGGTGATCACCTCTTTGAATTGGACCGTTCGCATCGGCAACAGGTCGAACTGACGTGTCAGCAGTCCCTCCAGTTCTGGGGCTGTCTGCATGACGGGGTAGCTGTCGGTCCGGATTGTCGCCGCGACGATCAGCGGGAACCCGTCTTCGCCGGTCGCGATCTCGCGAATGAGCTCGAGTAGTTGCGTGGCCTCGGCCCCGGCGTCGACCGCGAACAGCTCCTCGGCTTGGTCGAGTGGCAGCACGACGGTTGGCGGCGTGTCGGTTTCGCGAACGTTGAGAAGCCGGGCCGCCGCCGCGTCGCGGCATTCGACCAGCCATCCACGGATTTGCGCCGCGTCTGCGTTGACGCAGGCCGCCTTGATCTCGCCCAACGGCGGGCTCGTCATGCCCAGTCGATTCCGAGTAGTCCAAATCGACTGCGCCAGACCAGTTTCACCGGTCAGTGCATGCCGTTCGGGGCGCAGTATCCCGAGATCCAAGAAATGGCGATCGTCTTTGTGGACGCGGGGCACGATGCCCGCGCGCAAGAACGACGACTTCCCGGCCCCTGACGCGCCGAGCACGACGAACAAGGTCTCCTCGGCTGAGGAGCGCATCTCGCGCAACTCGTCCATCGCACGGGCGAGTTCGCCGTCGCGGCCGAAGAAGATGCCGGCGTCGACGGGTTCGAACGGCTCCCAGCCCCGGTAGGGTGCCCGGTTCGGATCGTCGTTCGGCGGCCACGGGAACGTCGTGACGCTGATGCCGGCCCGACGAATCCCCGTGCTCAGTCGCCGCAGCCCTTCGCGCGCAAATGTGACGGGCTCGCCGCCGGGGACCTCGATCGACACCTTGTCGGTGCCTCCGAACAGGTCGCACGATTGCCACTTGGCCATCAGCTCTTCGCCGGCCGATGGTTCCAGGCGGGCGCAGAAGATCTGCTTGTCCAGTTGCTCGGCGATCCAGTACTCGCGGCGGCACTCTTCGGATCGGTCCCACGCTGCCGACAAGAGACAGATGACGGCCTCGCAGCGCTTGCTGGCCCGCTTCAGCTCTTCGCGCCAGTTCGCACCCGTCGCGATTCCGGTCCTCGGGTCGAGGTCGAGGAAGATCTCACCGTCGAGCGATGGGTCCTGCTCGATCAGCCATTTGTACAGCGCGACTGTCTCGCGCGAATCGAGGCTCGAGTGACTCAAGAAGATCCGAGCCAAGGAGACCTCCAACGACGGTGAATGTTCTGGCGCCCGTGCGGCCGCCAGTCGAGATCATCTCTCGAATCGTGCCCTGTGATGCAAGGATTGTCCTTATGTTCACAGGCAAGTTGGCGGATGTGACGGGTCCGGACCTCACCGAGCGTTGGGGTGTCACGTCCACGGACTTGAGCGCTTCGACGCTCGCCCCGAACGGGAAGCTGGTATCCGTTTTCGGCGATACCTTCTCGGGTCGCTCAGTGGGACAAGGGGATTGGCGCTCACCGGTTCAGCGGGACAAGGGAATCATTCTGCGACGCGTCAGGCCCGAGGACATCGGCAACATGTCCAGATACGTGGCCTGGCGGTTCGCCGGCGGGCAATGGGAATGGGGCGGAGGGGATCCGACCCCGATCACGCCGGGCGGGGAGACCTGGGGGGAGCTGACGTTCCGCAGGCAAGGGAAGGGCAGCTGGATCCTCGGCGGCTTCCTCTCGTCCAAATACGCCCTTGGGTACCGGGTGGTGGATTCGCCCGTGGCCAACATGCACACGACCCCTATCCAGATGCCGATCATCGGTTCAGGGTGGGCGGACAAGGACCACGAGGCCAGCAAGGTCGCCCAGCTCTATGGCGGATATGTCCTGCCGGGTTCGCGATTCGACGTCGTCGGAGGATGTGGCCTCGTGGTGTCGCAATGGAATACCACCACTGGGTGGCCTTATCGCGCAATGCAGTTCACGGCTTCGCTGAAGGACACGACCAGAGCCACCGATCCAGCGAATCCAATCAATCTGTGATTCCCTGTCAAGGCACGCCAAACGCTGTGATACTTAGCGTCGTGCGAACTACACGAGTGCTGGCCGCGATCATCATTGCGGGTGCGTGTGCCGTGGCAAACGCCAGCCCCGCCTCGGCGGTCGAGGAGCCGATGCAGGGCATTTACACCTATCACCAAGACGGTGCACCCGACGAAACGTGGACCATATATCCGACATGTGTCGTGGCGGGGTGCGTCTTGCACACCGAGACCATGGTTTCTCCACACCTGGGGCCAGCAAGTGACTTCCCCCCGTACGTCCAAGATGCGCACAAGGTCAACGGGCTGTGGACATTGCCGATCAAGAAGGACAAGGGCGCGAAATGTGCGGACGGCACCTGGGCGCCGGTGAACTACACCTACGCCTGGGACCAGGCCACGCTTGCAGGCTCGCTGACGGTGGCCAACGGTGACGTTTGCGGGCTGCGCCCCGGAATGACCAGGCATCCGTTCACCCTCACGTTCAAAGAACCGCTGCCGATCCCGGTGATCCTGGATCCGCTGAACCAGATACCGGAGCTGTGGTGACGAGCGATCGCGCGCAGAATTCAGCAAGCAGGGGGATGCAATGAGCAATCAAATTCCACCGAGCGCGTCCCCCCTGGCGGGGAACCAGACTGCGGCTCTTGCGTCCGCGCCGTACGGTTCTTAAACCGATCAGGAGAGCAGATGAGTAACCAATTGCCGCCAAGCAAGTTCGGCGCCGGCTACACCTACGGCGGCGATCAACCTGACATGACGCAGCAAATCCACCAGCCGCCCCCGCCGCCAAGCTCATACGACGCGGGCCACGGGAACGCACCGACTACCGCGTATCCGACGTACTCGCAGGGGGCTACTCCATACGCCGGTGGCCAATATGGCGCGCCCTCGTCGTATGTACAACCGCAGTCCTACGGTCAACCGCAGTCCTACGGTCAACCCCAGGGCGGGTACTCCACGCCATCGGCGGCGAGTGGATCCGGCGGTGGCGGCACCGCGATTACCGCCGCGGTGCTGAGCCTCGTCATCGCACTTTGGTTCGGATATCTGTCGGTGAGCTGGGTACAAGTTCTGAGGTACGCAATAGAGATTCTGACGTCGGGATACTCGGGTGGGAACAACGGATCCGTCTTCCTCCTGATCGCGATGGGGGTCGGAGTTATCCTCGTCAGCCTGTTGTCTTTGATAGGCGCTATTCAGTTGTTCCGCCACCGCGGCAGCGGCAGGACCATGATCGCCATTGCGTCCATTCTGGGGATTGCCTACAACGCACTCGTTTTGGTTGGAATCTACGGTGCAATGAAGGCGCTGACATCGTTCGGGGATACCGTCGGCGGCGGCACGTCGTTCGGTGCCGATACGAAGTCAGAAGTGACTCGGATAGCGTTGCTGGCGTATGGATTACCGTTGGTTGTGGAGCTGATCATTTTCATCTTGGTTTTGACGCCGTCCACGTCGCGATGGTGTCAACGCGCCATGCCTGCCCAGTACACCTACTGACCACATTTATTGAGCGGGACAGCGGGAGAGCGGGAGAGCAAATGAGCGACCAACTACCACCGAGCAAGTTCGGTGCCGGCTACACCTACGGCGGCGATCAGCCGGAACCGACGCAGCGGATCCAGCAGCCGCCCCCGCCGCCCTCATACGACGCCGGCCCGGGAAACGCGCCGACGACCGCATACCCGACGTATCCGCAAGGACCTGATCCATACGCCGGTGGCCAGTACGAACAACCCACCGCCCAGTACGCGCCGCCACCGCAGTATGGCCAAGCGCCACCGCAGTATGGGCAAGCGCCACAGCAGTATTCGGCTCCACCGCCCGGCTACCAGCCCGGTTCGTCGGGTGGGGGCGGCGGCGGCATGTTCGCAGGAATTCTGGCCATCTTGGCCGGCCTCGCGCACACGGCGTGGTCAGTGCCGTTTTTGATTCAGCGGTTCAAGCACGCAGACGATACCAAGCACTTGATCTTCAAGGACTTCAGGAGCGACTGGCATTGGACGTGGTTGCTCACCTCCTCGATCGTGCAGGTTGCGTTCGGATTGTTGTTGCTGATCGCCGGGTTCTTGTTGATCGGGCGGCGCGGGAGCGGCCGTGTGCTGGCGAGCCTGTCGCTGGTGGTATTGATCGGCATCACCGTCGGTTCCGCTGTCATCGGCTTCCTTGCGCGTAATGCGATGTTGGACAAACTCAACTCACAAATAGCCGAGGCGAAAAGTCAGGGCGATATTGAGCAGGAAGTGATCGACAAAGTAGTCGGTCCAGCGAAGCAGCTGTTCACCGACGCGATGTGGGCCTACAACGGCGTCTTCTGGTGGTTTAGCGGCGACTTTCGCAAGGCGGCAGATGCAGAGGGACCGCCGCCGAAAGAGGTCATGGACACCCTGAACACCAACTTCATCATCCAATGCATCGCAGTCGGTGTGCTGACGCTGGTGTCGGTTGTTGCGCTGATCGCGGCGATGATGGCTAAGACCGGCCAGCGCACCGCCGCGCTCGCGACGGCGCCGTACGGCTACTGACGCGAGGTTCGATCGCGCAGCAGGGCGATGTCGTCCTTGCGGCCCTCGTCTGCCGTCTCGCAGATCACCGGGGCGTCCGCCGCCTCGACCACCGCGACCAGTAGATCCACGTCGATCTCGCCGGCACCGAGGTTGGCGTGGCGGTCGCGTCCCGACCCTGCGGCGTCCTTGGAGTCGTTGCAGTGCACCAGGTCGATGCTGCCGGTGATCGCCTTGATCCGTTCGACGGCGTCGATCAACCCCTCGCCCGCGGCCCAAGCGTGGCAGGTGTCGAGGCAGAAGCCGATGCCCTTGTCGCCGATGTGGTCCCACAGCCGGGCGATGACATCGAAGTGGCGGGCCATCGCATGGTCACCGCCCGCGGTGTTCTCCAAGTACACGGGGATTGTGGTTTCGAGTTGGTCGAGCGCCTTGGCCCACCGCTGGAAACCGGCATCGAGATCGTCGTCGTCGACGTGGCCGCCGTGCACGATCACGGCTTGGGCCGCGATGTCGGTGGCCGCGTCGCAGGTGTCCTGCAGGATCTTTCGTGACGGGATGCGTATCCGGTTGTTGGCCGATGCCACGTTGATCAGGTAGGGCGCGTGCACGTAGATCGGAATGGGTGATTCCCGCAGCGCAGCGGCGTCGTCGCGGGGTTTCGGCTTCTTCCAGCTCTGCGGATCTCCGAGGAAGATCTGTACTGCTTGCGCGCCCTCGGATTCGGCGGTTGCGAGCGGGTCTTCGGGGCTGACGTGCGAACCAATGAGCACGGCCTTAGTCTAGGGGCGGCTGGGTGGGAGAGTCCCAGTGCGCCCGGTGACGAACCGGTCACTGCACGGGTCTGTCGGTTTTGCTGCCCGCGTTTGTACGCTATCTTCGCACCGACAGCCACCTACGGAGGTCCTGTGAAAAAGATCGTCGCCATCGCCGCCGGATCGGTGGCTCTCGGTTCCATGGCGTTCGTCTGCGCCAGCCAGGCCAGCAGCGACAACGGCACCCTCGACGTGTCGGGACAGACGTACGCCCAGGCGGTCAAGATTCTGAAGTCGCAGCGTTACCGGCCGGTGTTCGGTGGCTCCGTCGGCAGCGACGTTCCACAGGCCCAATGCATCGTCGACAGCCAGAAGATGCTGCCGATGTACCGCGTCTCGCTGATGCTGAACTGCACCAAGGCCGCGCAGCCCGCGCCGGGGGAGAACACACCGGTGGGGCAAGGGGTTCCGGGTCAGCCGCCGGGCCCGCCGCACGTCGGGTCCAACGGCGTCACCACCGTCACGCCGACGCCGGTCGGACCGCAGCCGGGGATGAGCATTCCGGGCGGTTAATCAGACGCTCCACTCCACGGGCATCTGCTTGATCCCGTGGATGAACGGCGACAGTAACCGCGCCGGCTCTTCGGTAGCGACGATGTCGGGCACCCGGCGGTGAAGTTCTTCGAACATGACGGCGATCTCCCGGCGTGCCAGGTTCGCGCCGAGACAGAAGTGGGCCCCCCCGCCGCCGAAGCCTTGATGCGGGTTGGGGTCGCGGGCCACGTCGAACAAGTGCGGGTCAGCGAACTTGTCCTCGTCGCGGTTGGCCGAGCAGTACCACATCGTCACCTTGTCGTCGGCCTTGAGCTTGACGCCGCTCAGCTCGATGTCCTCGGTCACGCGCCGGCGCATGTAGACCACCGGCGCCGCGCACCGCACGATCTCCTCGACCGCGGTACGGCTCAACGCATCGAAGTTCGCCCACCACTTCTCGCGCTGCTCGGGGTATCGGGTCAGCGCGAGAACGCCATGGCTGATCGCGTTGCGGGTGGTCTCGTTGCCGGCGATCGCCAGCAGCATGAAGAACGACGTGATGTCGGTTGACGTCAGCCGCTCACCGTCGACCTCGGCCTGCACGAGTGCCGTGGTCAGATCGTCGCGCGGATGGGCCCGTCGGTCTTCGGCCAACGCCATCGAGTAGGCGCCGAATTCCGTGGACACCGCGATGAAATCGTCGTAGTCCTTGAGGAGGTCTGGATCACTGGCGCCGAGGATCACGTTCGTCCAGTGAAAGACCTTCTCGTGATCTTCTTCGGGCACCCCGATCATGTCGCAGATGACCTGCAGCGGCAGCGGCCCAGCGAGCTCGGAGACGACATCACCCTTGCCGTCTGGGTGATTGCGGATCATGTCATCGACGAGCCGGCGAGCCCGTTGCCGTACTGATTCATCCGCGCGGGCCACGACTTTGGGGGTGAACGCGCGGCTGACGATGTTGCGCAGACGCAGGTGTCTGGGATCGTCCATCACGATGATCGACGAGAAGAACTCGTTGAGGTCCGGGTTCTGGTCGTTGATCACGATGCTGGGTACCGAGCTGAACAGGTGGGGATGCCGGCTGGCGAAGTGGACGTCGTTGAACTTCGATAGCGCCCAGTGCCCGGCGCCCGGCTCGAAGCCCGGCGATTCAGGCTCGGCCCAGAACGAGATCGGCGCCTCGCGGCGCAGAGTCGCAAAGGCGCCGTCGCGGAAGTCGTCGTCCTCCGCCCAGAACTCCCATGACGCAAGGTCGATGTCGGCCAGTGGCACGTCGGAAGGTGGCGCACCGTTGCGCCGGGTCGCGATGCCCATGCTCGCGAGCCTAGACCCGTCGGGCGCGCTGAGCGTCACAACCTAAGGTGAAGCGATGACCAAGCGGATCGTGGTGTGGGGTACGGGCTTCGTCGGCAAGATGGTGATTCCCGAGATCGTCAAGCACCCCAACTTCGAGCTGGTGGGCGTCGGAGTCAGCAACCCCGACAAGGTCGGCCGCGACGTGGGTGAGATCTGCGGCGTCGATCCGGTGGGCATCGCCGCCACCGACGACGTCGACGCCCTGATCGCGTTGAAGCCGGACGCGTTGGTGCACTACGGCCCGACCGCTGCCCACGCGGACGACAACATTCGGCTGATGTCTCGGTTCCTTCGTGCGGGCATCGACGTCTGCTCGACGTCGATGACCCCGTTCGTGTGGCCCACCATGCACCTGAACCCGCCCAGCTGGATCGTCCCGATCACCGAGGCGTGCGAGCTGGGCGAGTCGTCGTGTTTCACCACCGGCATCGACCCCGGCTTCGCCAACGACCTGTTCCCGATGACATTGATGGGCCTGTGCTCGGAGGTCCGCAAGGTGCGCGCTTCGGAGCTCTTGGACTACACGAACTACGACGGCGACTACGACAACGAGATGGGGATCGGCAAGCCGCCGGAGTTCACGCCGCTGCTCGAGAACAGCGACATCCTGGTCTTCGCGTGGGGGGCGACGGTGCCGATGATCGCGCACGCCGCGGGCATCATGCTCGACGAGATCACCACGACCTGGGAGAAGTGGGTGACGCCGGTCGAACGCAAGACGGCCAAGGGCGTCATCACACCCGGCAACGTTGCTGCGGTCCGCTTCACCGTGAACGGCGTGTACAGGGGCGAGACCCGAATTCAGCTCGAGCACGTCAACAGGATCGGCCACGACGCCGCGCCCGACTGGCCGTCGGGCACCGAGGACGACGTGTACAGAGTAGATATCGAGGGAACTCCAAGTATCTTCCAAGAGACGGCTTTTCGATTCACCGACGGGTCCGGCCGAGATGCCGCCGCAGCAGGGTGTTTGGCCACTGGCCTGCGCGCATTGAACGCGGTGCCTGCCGTCAACGACCTGGCGCCGGGCTGGGTCACACCTCTCGACTTGCCATTGATTCCCGGAGCGGGAACGATTCGCTGAGTAACTGATCGGCCGCCGCCGGCGATTCACCTATCGAAGGGTTATGCGTCGGTGCGGCGCGCTGAATCTGGGATGGGGAGATGGCAAAGGCTGATCCGCAGGCCACAGGTCTGTCCATAGGAGCAACGCGGTTCGCGGGCGTGCAACTGGCGCGTACGCCGGTGGCGCGGCGAGCTGTGCTGACCCTCTTTCAGCACCGGGCGCCCGAGCTGGGCGTTCCGGGCGAGAACCCGCGCTTGACCGAAGCCGGTCTGGTGATGACGGGGTTCGTGGACAGGGTGGGCGATCCGGTCGGCATCGTGGCCGCTGACGGTACCGTCTACCGCGGTGAGCTGCTGGTCGCTGACGCGCTGCGCGAGCTGCTTCACACCGCGACCGGCGACCAGCCGCCAGCCAAACCCGCCGTGGTCACCTATCCGGCCCATTGGCGGGAAAGCGCCGTCGACGCGCTGCGCGCCGCGTTGCGGCAGCTGCCCGAATGGTCGCGGACAGGCGAACCGGTCACGTTGATCTCCGACGCCGCCGCGACGATCACCGCGCTGCAATCGGAAGCCGGCGTCCCTGCGCAGGGCGTCATCGCGCTGTGTGACTTCGGGGGATCCGGCACCAGCCTCACGCTGCTGGACGCGTCGCGCGGCTACGCGCCGCTGGCACCCACGGTTCGCCACGTTGACTTCTCGGGCGACCTCATCGACCAGGCCCTCCTCAGCCGCGTGGTTGCGGACCTGCCTGGCTTCGCTCCGGCCGAGGCGACCGGTACCTCGGCGCTGGGCTCGCTTCACCGGATGCGCGCACAGTGCCGGGTCGCCAAGGAGCGGTTGTCGGGGGCGACTGTGACGTCGTTGACCGCAGACCTTCCCGGCTTCCGCGGCGACGTCCGCCTGACCAGAGCCGATCTTGACGACGTGATTAGCCAACCGCTGGCCGACTTCGTCGCCGTTGTGCAAGAAACGTTGGACCGCAATGGGATTCACTCCGATGAGCTTGTCGCTGTGGCGTCCGCCGGCGGCGGCGCCCGCATCCCGCTGGTGACTACCACGCTGTCCGAGCACTTCCGCGTGCCCGTGATCACCATGCCCAGGCCCGAGCTGGCCGCCGCGACCGGGGCGGCCCTGCGCGTAGCACGGGGCCCTGCCGACAACAGGGCGACGGTGGCCGCGCCGGCCATCGTGGCCGCTCCCGCATTCGCCGACGCCGACGCGCGCTCGACGTCGTTCAAGGCGCTGGCCTGGTCAGAGGCGCACGACGTGCCGCCACTCGCCCCACTTGTGCCTGAGCCGGAAGTCGCGGTCGCCGAGGACGTGCCCGAGCAGGAGCCGACGGGTCTGTCCAGCGCGCGCCCGAAGATGGAGTTCGCGGCCGGCCGCAGTAAGCGATCCGTCGTCGAACGGCCGTGGTACCGGCGTGGCGCCACGCTGGCCGGGGTCGGCGCGACCGCGCTGTTGCTGCTGGCAGCCAGTGCGGTAGTCGCGTTCGGGAAGTCCGAGAAGACGGTGATGACGACGCCGCTGACCCCGCCGGCGAGCGCGCCGGCCAGCGGCGCCGAGGCGCCGGCCGCCGCCGCTGGGCCGGTTCAGGAAGCCGCTCCTCCGGCGGACCCGCCTGCCGCGGGGTTCCAGGCGCCGGTGGCTCAACAGCAGGCGCCAGCACCTCAGGCAGCACCTGCCGCGCCGCCAGCGGACGCTCCCGCCGCCGAGGCTCCGCCGCCCGCGGCCGCCGATCCGGCGCCCAGTTCGCAGGCACCTCCGCCCCCCGCCGAAACCACGACCGTGACGGCAGCGCCGGTCACCGAGACCGTCACGCAGCCCGCGCAGCCGCCCGCCTTCGCGGGGCCGCCTGCCTCACAGCCGCCTGCCTCGCAGCCGCCGGCGAGCCAGCCAGCCGCGCCGCCGTCACAGTCACCCGTCACGGTGACCATCCCGCGTATCCCGAAGATCCCAGGTCTGTCGAATCCCTCGCGCAATCACTAGCCGCACCGCAAGATAACGGCATGCGCAAGGGTGTCGTCATCGGCGTCACGTCGATACTGCTCGTCGTCTCGATCATTGGATTCGTCGTCTCGCTGGCGCTCAACGCGTTCGTGTTCGACAAGTACGACGCCTATGGCGAGGTGCCGATTCCGGGTTCTGGCACGGTGACACTGCCCGCAGGCGACGTGACGGTGAGTTTTCACACGCAGATCATCGGCAGCACCAGCGGCGGCGGCCTGCCCGTTCCATCGAATCTCGAGTTCGTGATCGTTCCGCCAGAAGGTGTTACAGATCCCTCAGTCAGCGACACCGTCGGTGGCACAACCACAGTCAACAACGACGCGCGCCGCCAGTTATGGACCGTGCACGTCGCCAAGGCAGGCGACTACGCAATCCGGACCAAAGGATCGGTTACCGCGTTCATCAGCCCCCGGCTGGCATTCGGGCACGACAGCTCCTACGGATTCCTCCCGTGGGTTTTCGGCGGCCTGGGCGCCGCAAGCCTGCTCGCCCTGTTGGCGACCATCTTCTTCTGGCGCACCTCGCGCCGGCCGTCGGCTCTCGGCGTCGGCACGACCTTCTCGGTCGGGCCGCCATTGCCGCCACCCGCGGCGGACCCCCATGTGCCGACCGATCAGGGAATCCGTCTTGAACAGCTGAAAACCCTTGCATCACTGCATGAATCAGGGGCACTCACGGACGAGGAGTTCGAGACGGAGAAGCGCAGAATCCTCGGCCAGTAGCTGTCCCGCTCCTCGCGTCCGCAGAAACTGTCCCGCTCCTCGCGTCCGCAGAAACTGTTTTTGCTCCTCGCGTCCGCAGAGACTCAGCGCGGCCAACTGCTCTTGTCCAACAGCATCATCGCCAGCGGAATGCGAATGCGTCTCGGATTGCCCGCCAGCCGTCGGTGAAGGCCCGACTCGAGGCGGGCGACGACATCCTCGGCGCGCGCACCGGTCGGCCCTGCCTCGAGGGCGGTCATCAGGGTGGGGAACACTGATTTCCGGGCGAATGCCGTCCATTGTTTTGCGAAAGTATCTGCGTTGCGGTGCTTTTGAAACCTGGTCCAGTACTGGTCGTCGGCGTCGACGATCTCGATATGCTCGACGGTCAGCCCCGCGAAGCGGTTCTTCGGCGCGAACGGCGCGGTGAGTTCGGTCTCGGTGCGACCGACAGACGGTATCGCCATGTTCAGCACCTCACTCGCGGTGACCACACTCTCGCGGACCATCACCCCCAGCTCCTCGGCAAGGGCCTCGAGAAGCGGCTGGTACCCAGCCTCGCCGTCGTCGCGCGCCATGGTCAGCACTACGAGCCGACCACCGGGAACCAGCTCGCGACTGCGGGCGGACAGGAACGAGATCCAATCGTCTGCGGCTTGGCGCGCAAAGGCTTTGATTGCCTCCTCGTTGCGGCTGCCCGCAATGTGCACGTGGTCCGGAATGACGGTGGGCACAGAACTGAGCCAATGCACGGCCCAGGAGCTCCAGCCGAGCGTGACGATATTGGTCGGTACCACTTGCTGATACACCGACTGTCCGATGACCGACGCGAACACGGCTGGGTCGTGACGCAGGTAGCTCTGCGGGTCGGCCTTCAGTGAACGGAACAGTCCTTCGTAGTCGTTTTCGGCGACCTCGGCGTGGAATACATATATCGCCCGGCCGGACTCGGCTCGATGGCGAACGATGGAGATCGCGGCGCCGATCGGCAGCAGCGAGTTGTGCCCGGCCGAGGCGCCGTAGTCGGCGATCACGATCGTGTTCGGAAACTGCGGGAGTTCCACGTCATGGGCTGCGCGCTGCAGCAGCTCTACGGCAGGCAGCGACGCCGGTTGCACTCGTGAGCTGCCTGTCCAGGTTCCCGTCGCCTCCAGCGGGGCGGGTCGGCCCGGGGCGTCGCCGGCCATGTCGTTCAGTGTCCTCGCGCCACCCACTCGTCGTAGTTCACCAGCTCGCCTTCGATCGTCGTGGTGTCGCCGTGACCGGTGTATACGACGGTGTCACCAGGCAATTGACCCAGCCGTTGGGAGATCGACGCGAGGATCGTCGGGAAGTCGGAGTACGACCGTCCCGTCGCCCCGGGTCCGCCCTGGAAAAGGGTGTCGCCGCTGAATACCGCGCCCAGTTCGGGTGCATGCCAGCATGTCGAGCCGGGTGAGTGGCCTGGGGTATGGATCGCCCGCAGTTCCGTTCCGCCGACGTTGAGCACTGCGCCGTTCTCCAGCGCGCGAAACTCCTTGTCGGGATGAGTCATTCGCCACAACATCTCGTCCGCCGGATGCATCAGCACTGGCGCGTCGAGTGTCTCGCCAAGCGCAGGCGCGACGGTTACGTGGTCGTTGTGACCGTGCGTGCACACGACAGCGACCACGTTGCGGCCGCGCACGGCTTCGACGATCGGGTCGGCGACATGGGCAGCGTCGAACACGACGACGTCATCGTCGTCGCCCACGAGCCAGATGTTGTTGTCGACTTCCCAACTGCCACCGTCGAGTTCGAAGGTTCCGTGCGTGACTACGCGATCGATGCCGGCCATCAGAGAATCACCACCGAGCGCAGTACCTCGCCGCGATGCATCCGGTGAAAGGCGTCTTCGATCTCGTCGATTCCGATCCGCTCGCTGACGAACTTCTCCAGTGGCAGGCGTCCCTGTAGGTAAAGGCTTACGAACGTGGGGAAGTCACGCTCGGGCAGACAGTCGCCGTACCACGACGACTTCAATGATCCGCCGCGGGAGAAGAAGTCGATCAATGGCATGTCGAGTCGCATGTCGGGCGTCGGCACCCCGACGAGCACGACGGTTCCGGCCAGATCCCGTGCGTAAAAGGCCTGTTTCCACGTTTCGGGCCGCCCGACCGCGTCGATCACCACGTCCGCCCCGAACCCGTCGGTGAGATCCTGAATGGCTTCGACGACGTCGGTGGTCTTGGCGTTGATCGTATCGGTGGCGCCGAAATCCTTGGCCCAGGCGAGCTTTGCGTCGTCGGTGTCGACGGCGATGATCCGCTTGGCACCCACGAGAGCCGCCCCCGCGATCGCCGCGTCGCCCACGCCGCCGCACCCGATCACAGCGACTGTGTCGTCGCGGCTGACGGCCCCGGTGTTGACCGCCGCGCCGAGGCCCGCCATCACGCCGCACCCGATCAGGCCGGCCACCGCCGGGTCGGCGGCCGAGTCGACCTTCGTGCACTGCCCCTCGTGCACCAACGTCTTCTCGATGAACGCGCCGATACCCAGCGCCGGCGTCAGCTCGGTGCCGTCGGTCAGCGTCATCTTCTGCTGCGCGTTGTGCGTGTCGAAGCAGTACCACGGCCGGCCCCGCCGGCACGCGCGGCACTGACCGCACACCGCGCGCCAGTTGAGTACCACGAAATCGCCCGGCTCGACGGATGTCACACCCGCCCCGACGGCCTCGACCGTGCCGGCTGCTTCGTGCCCCAGCAGGAACGGGAATTCGTCGTTGATACCGCCCTCGCGGTACGTCAGGTCGGTGTGACACACCCCGCAGGCGATGACGTCAACCACCACCTCACCCGGACCCGGATCGGGCACCACCACGTCGACCACTTCGACCGGCTCGCCCTTGGTTCGAGAAATGACGCCGCGCACTGTTTGGCTCATGCCGGTCAACTTACCGGCAGCGTCGGCGTAGGTTTTCATCCCATGACCGAGACCACAGAGGAGTTCGCCGCCCGCGTGGTGGGGACGATTGACAACGCGAGCCTGGCGATCTTGCTTTCCATCGGCCATCAAACCGGGTTGCTCGATGCGATGGCCCATCTGCCGCCGTCGACCAGTGCTCAGATCGCCGAGGCGGCCGGGCTCAACGAACGCTATGTGCGGGAATGGTTGGGCGGCATGACGTCCGGCCGTGTGGTGGAATACGAGCCGGTGGCTGCCCTGTACTCGTTGCCGCCGCAACGCGCCGCCCTGCTGACGCGAGCGGCCGGACCGGACAATCTTGCGCGGACCGCTCAGTTCATCCCTCTGCTCGGAGAGGTCGAGCAGAAGGTCATCGGCTGTTTCCGCGACGGCGGCGGGCTGTCCTACGCCGAATACCCCCGCTTTCATGCGCTGATGGCCGAAAACAGCGGCGAGGTGTTCGACGCGTCGTTGGTGGACACCATCCTGCCGTTCGCGTCCGGGTTGCCGGAACTGCTGCGAGCAGGCGCCGATGTTGCTGACTTCGGTTGCGGCAGTGGACATGCGGTGAATGTGATGGCGCGGGCTTTCCCGGCCAGCCGGTTCACCGGACTCGACTTCTCCGACGAGGGTCTGGCCGTCGGCGCCGCGGAAGCCAAGCGCCTCGGCCTGACGAACGCGACCTTCGAGCAGCGCGATCTCGCCAACATGGACATCACCGACGCCTACGACGTGATCACCGCGTTCGACGCCATCCATGATCAGGCTCAGCCGGATCGTGTGCTGCACAACATCTATCAGGCGTTACGGCCCGCCGGCGTCTTCCTGATGGTCGACATCAAGGCATCCAGCCAGCTGGAGGACAACATCGGCGTTCCGTTGGCGACGTACATCTACACCGTGTCCACGATGCACTGCATGAGCGTTTCGCTAGCGTTCGACGGTGCGGGACTGGGCACGGCGTGGGGCCGCCAACTCGCGTTGACGATGCTCGGTGACGCCGGCTTCACCCAGGTGGGGGTCGAGGAGGTCGACACCGACCCGATCAATTACTACTACGTCGCCACGAAGTGAGCGCTCTCGACGCGATCGCCGACTGGCCGGTGGACAACGCGGCGGCGGCGGTCGTCGGGCCGTCGGGCGTGCTGGCTTCCTTCGGCGACCAGGGCCGCCCATTCCCGCTGGCATCCGTGACGAAGCCGCTCGCGGCCCGCGCGGCGCACGTCGCCGTCGAAGAGGGCGTCTTCGAGTTGGACACCCCGGCAGGCCCGCCCGGGTCGACGATCCGCCACCTGCTGGCGCATGCGTCGGGGCTGGGGATGCATTCCGGCGATCGGATCAACGAGCCGGGCCATCGCCGCGTCTATTCCAACTACGGCTTTCAATTGATGGCCGAGGCGCTACGGGACGAGTCCGGCATCGCCTTCGACCGTTATCTGCACGACGCCGTATTCGCTCCGCTGGGCATGTCCGACTCGATGCTCGACGGTGGCGCGGCAGCATCGGGCTACGGCGGGGTGTCGACGGTCGCCGATCTGGTCCTGTTCGCCGGTGAGCTCCTGCGTCCGGAGCTGGTGGCGCCATCGACTCAGGAGGAGGCGACGACCGTGCAGTTTCCCGGCCTGGACGGCGTGCTGCCGGGGTTCGGGGTGCAGCGGCCCAACGATTGGGGGCTGGGGTTCGAGATCAGGGACGACAAGTCGCCGCACTGGACGGGCTCGAAGAACTCGCAGGCCACCTACGGTCACTTCGGGCAGAGTGGCACGTTCCTCTGGGTGGACCCGCACGTGGACCTGGCTCTCGTCGTGCTGACGGATCGCGACTTCGGGGACTGGGCGCGCGAGCGATGGCCAGGATTCTCAGACACGGTGCTGGCGGAATTTGCCGCAGACTAGCGCAACATGTGCCACACAGGGCACAATAGAAACGCACGAACCAAGCTTGCCGGTTTCGCCAGGTCGTTGGGGAAGACGTCCCTCGTGGAGCCGAAGGAGCTGAAGATGCGTGCGTCGAACCAGTTCGCCGACGCGACGACGGGTGTGGTCTATGTCCACGCCTCGCCGGCCGCGGTATGCCCGCATGTCGAGTGGGCGTTGCAGTCGACCCTGAATGCACACGCGAACCTCAAGTGGACCCCTCAGCCGGTCATGCCGGGCCAACTCCGCGCGGTCACGAACTGGATCGGTCCGGTCGGGACGGGTAGCCGGCTGGCGCACGCGTTGCGGTCCTGGCCGGTGTTGCGCTTCGAGGTCACCGAGGACCCGAGCGCCGGCGTCGACGGACAGCGGTTCTGCCATACCCCGCAGCTGGGGTTGTGGAGCGGGCCGATGAGCGCCAACGGCGACATCATGGTGGGGGAGATGCGGCTGCGCGCGCTGATGGCCTCAGGCGCCGACACGCTGCTGGCCGAGCTCGACTCGGTGCTCGGAACCGCGTGGGACGACGCGTTGGAGCCGTACCGCGATGGCGGTCACGGTGCCGAGGTGAGCTGGCTGAACAGGGGAGTGGGTTAGCCCGATAGGCAGTTGGGCTTCAGCCCTGAAAAGTGCACCGCGGGCATGCCGTCGACCGTCGCGAAGTCCGTTCCGACATCCCAGTTCGTGCCCGGCTTGATCCACGGCGGGGCCGCCTTTGGATACGCGATGGTCATGTCGGAGTAGAAGTTGACGTTTTGAGGGCATGCGGGGTCGGACGCGGGCATCGCGTTCCACGCATGCACGACGATCGGATTCGTCAGCTTGGCGCCCTGCGCGCAATTCGGCTGACACTCGACGGAAGTGTCGGTGCCCGTTCCCTTCGCGCCGTCGCTGTTCCACGACGTCCAGGTCATCGTGTCCATCACGCCGGTGCCGTCGCAGTTGTAGTCGAACCGGGCGGGCCGCGCCTGGGCCGGCTGATCCTGACTGACGACGCACTTGCCGATCGCGTAGGTGGTGGTCGCGGGCGGATCCGCGACGGCCGCCGCCGGCGTCACAGCCAGTGCGATCGCGGCGAGGGTCACGGGTAATGCCAGGGTGCGGACCACCCGGGGATGCTAGCAGCGCACCGTGATCGTCGATTTCTGCACTAGGGCTGTTGAATTTGTAGAACCACGACCCTGGTGCAGATTTCGGCGCGATTGTCCCGGCGCCAGCCGCTATCGCGCCGGAGCAAGAACCTTCAGCGCGCCGCTGACCGCGGACACCTCGACCGGCAGTGCGCGGGCAAACTCGCCGTCGGCGTAGGCGTTGATGCCCGGGCACTCGACCGTCACCGTCTTCGCGCGGTCGGTGGTCACGTCGTCGAGGTCGATGTGTGTGCCTTTGAAGATCGTCGGGAACAGCCGAATCAGCTTGATGCGTGACGCCGTATGCACCATCGTGATGTCGAGCTGCCCGTCGGTGTAGTCGGCCTTGGGGGTGATCAGCATTCCGCCGCCGTAGCTTCTGGTGTTGCCGAACGCGGCAAGCGTCAGGTCGGCGACGATTTCCCGCTCGCCGTCGAGCACGAGACGGAACGGCAGCAGCCGCAACTGCGAGAGCTCCGCGAGCATCGCGATGTTGTAGCGAATCCGTCCGTGCGGCCAGCGCATTCGGTTAGCGCGGTCCGTCACCAACGAGTCGAACCCTGCGGCCATCACCGTGCCGAACCACTTCTGGAAACCGTCGTCGGCGCGGATGACTCCGAGGTCGACCGTGTGAACCCAGCCGTCGGCGACGACGTCGGCTGCGGCTTCGGGACTGTCGGTGGGAAGCCGGTATTCGCGCGCATGGTCGTTGCCCGTGCCGGCCGGGATGATGCCGAGCGGAACGTCACTGCGCGCCAACGCTTGCAGTGCCATCGAGATGATGCCGTCGCCGCCAGTGATCACCAACGCATCGGTGCCTTTGGCCATCGTTTCGTCAATCAGACGACGGGCGTGCTCCGCGTCGCGGCCGACGATTTGAACAACGTCGACGCCTCGGCGCTGGAACTGCGCAACTGCTCGCTCCGCAGCGTGCGACGCATGGCCGTGCCCCGACGCGGGATTGGTCAGCAGCGTCACCCAGCCGATCTCGTGCCGGTTCATGACGGAATTAGCTTGCCCGGGTTCAGAATTCCCGCGGGATCGAGCGTGGCCTTGACCGCCTTGAGCACCTCGACGCCGAGGTCGCCGATCTCGTCGCGCATCCACGGCCGATGGTCGGCGCCGACGGCGTGGTGATGCGTGATCGTCGCGCCCGTCCGGACCATGGCATCGGTCGCAGCGGTCTTCGCTGCCAGCCACTGTTCGATCACGTTGCCACGCTGGCCGGCGACGACCGTGAAATACAGCGACGCGCCCGTGGGGTACACGTGCGAGATATGGCACAGCACGAGCGCGGGTGTTCCCGATTCCGCGAGCGACGTGGTAAGCGCCTGTGTGACAGCAGCTTTCAATGCAGGGATGTTCGACCACGTGGTGGCCGTCTCCAACGTCTCGCATAATGCGCCTGCTGACAGCAGCGAGTCACGCAGATAGGGCGCACTGAACCGGCCGTGTTCCCACGCGCGCGCCGGACCCTCGCCAAGTGACGTGCCTCCATGGGCCCGCATCACCGCGCTGGTCTCTGTGCTCCTGCTCTCCACGTGGTCGGGGGTGCCCTCGAACGCGGTAATCGCCAGGCAGCCGCCGGTAATGCGGTCCTCGCCGATGCTGTCGGCGGTGGCGAGGTTGACCCCGGTCTCGGCCTCGTCGGAGAGCCGGATGACGGTGGGCCCGGCGCCGGTCTGCACGACGGCGCGCAACGCGGCTGCGCCGCTGTCGAAGTCGGGGAACGACCACGCCTCGTAACGCGTGCACTCCGGTACCCGGTGCACCCGCAGACGTACCCGCGTGATCACGCCGAACACGCCCTCGGAGCCGATGATCAGGTGCCGCAGGTCAGGCCCGGCCGCCGATTCGGGCGCTCGGCCGAAGTCCACCACACCCGCGGGAGTGACCGCGCGGATGCCGCGGATCATGTCGCTGAACCGTCCGTAGCCCGCTGAATCCTGGCCCGACGACCGAGTCGCGGCGAATCCGCCGATCGTGGCGAACTCGAAGCTCTGCGGGAAGTGCCCGAGCGAGAACCCGTGCTCGCCAAGCAGGCGTTCCGCATCCGGACCTGTGACGCCCGCGCCGAGTGTCGCTTCCCCCGACACCTCGTCGAGTGCGTGCAGCTCGTCGAGGCGGCGAAGGTCCAACGTGATCGCGGCGTCGAATCCGTTGCGCAGCGGGTCCAGCCCGCCCACCACGCTGGTGCCGCCGCCGAAGGGCACGACCGCGATGCGCTGCGCAGAGCAATGGCACAGAATCGCACTGATCTCGTCCTCGTCCGCCGGGACCACGACCGCGTCGGGCGCGTCCTGCTCAATGTCCTTGCGCCGCAGCAGGTCCAGTGTTGACTTGCCGCCCGCATGCAGCAGCCGGGCCTCGTCGTCGACGAGGAGGAACTCGTCGCCGACGATCGCCGAAAGCGCGTCGCGGTCTGCGGCCGTCAACGCCGACGGACGTACGTGCACCTCGTCGATCTCCGGTGCGGCAATCTCCGTGTCCGACACTGAAAGCGCCTGCTCGAGCAGCGAGCGGATTCCGTCGGACAACGGCTTCGCAGCGGCCGGGTCACCCCAGCCGTTCCATCTCATCGGGGGCAGGAGTGCGGAGTTCGTCGACATGCGTTACAGTATTACACATGCTGTCAACCAGTAACGACATCCACCTAGACATCGGGGAGCGCATCCTCGATGCCGCGGCGAGCTGTGTCACTGCCTACGGCGTCGACCGGGTGACTCTCGCCGAGATCGCTCGCCGCGCTGGCGTCAGCCGCCCTACGGTGTATCGGCGCTGGACCGATACCCGGGGGATCTTGGCCGCATTGCTCACCCGGCGCGTTGTCGGAGCGTGGCGAGACCTGCCGGTGCGGGGCGTGGGCCGGGAAGCGCTGGTGGACAGGATCGTCGCGGCGGCCGGCCGGCTACGCCGCGACGAGCTGATCATGTCCGTGTTGCATTCGTCGCCGGAAATGGCGATGGTCTACGTGACCGAACGGCTCGGCACCAGCCAGCAGCTGCTGATCGATGCCGCGGCCGCGGAAATCGAAGCGGCACAACGACACGGGAGCGTGCGCGAGGGCGACCCGCGTCAGCTTGCCGCGATGGTGCTGTTGATCACCCAGTCGACCATCCAGTCCGCCCAGATCGTGCGCTCGATCCTCCACGAGGACGCATTAGCGCGCGAACTGACCCACTCGCTGAACGGATACCTTCGCCATGGCTAACCCCGCAGCGCTCAACGCTGCCCGCCGCGCCGCCGACATCTCTGCACTCGCTGACGGCCCGACCGTCGACGTCCTTGTGATCGGTGGCGGCATCACCGGAACCGGAATCGCGCTGGATGCCGCCGCCCGCGGCATGACCGTCACGCTGGTGGAAAAGCACGATCTCGCGTTCGGCACCAGCCGCTGGAGCAGCAAGCTGGTGCACGGCGGCCTCCGCTATCTCGCGACAGGCAATATCGGCATCGCGCGGCGCAGCGCGGCTGAGCGCGGAATCATCATGACGCGCAACGCTCCTCATTTGGCGCACGCGATGCCGCAGCTGGTGCCGCTACTGCCGGCGATGAGCCGGGCCAATCGGGCGTTGGTGCGCGCCGGGTTCGTCGCAGGCGACGCGCTGCGGCGGATGGCTGGCACGCCCGGATCCGTGTTGCCGCGCTCACGCTGCGTCGACGCGAAGCGCACGGCCCAACTGGTGCCCGGGGTTCGCCGCGACGGGCTGGACGGCGGACTGCTCGCCTATGACGGCCAACTCGTCGACGATGCACGGTTGGTGGTGGGCGTCGCCCGCACCGCCGCCCAGCATGGCGCCCGGATCCTCACCTACGTCGAGGCGTCCGACGTCACCGGGGAGTCGGTCCGGCTGACCGACCTGCGCTCCGGTGAGTCGTTCGAGGTCAACGTGCACGCCGTGATCAACGCGACCGGAGTGTGGGCCGGGGACATCGATACCTCGATCAGGTTGCGGCCCAGCCGCGGAACGCATCTGGTGTTCGATGCCGCAGCGTTCGGCAATCCGACCGCTGCGCTGACGATCCCGATCCCGGGCGAGATCAACCGTTTCGTCTTCGCGATGCCGGAGCAGCTGGGCCGGGTGTACCTCGGATTGACTGACGAGGATGCCCCGGGCCCGATTCCCGATGTGCCACAACCAACTTCAGATGAAGTCGGCTTCCTGCTCGACACGGTGAACACGGCGCTGGAGGTCGGCCTTGAGCCCAAGGATGTGATCGGCGCGTACGCGGGGCTGCGGCCGTTGGTGGATACAGGGGAGGGCCGGACCGCCGACATTTCCCGCGACCACGCGATCATCGAGTCTGACGCAGGGGTGATCAGTATCATCGGCGGCAAGCTCACCGAGTACCGGCACATGGCCGAAGACGTGCTGGATCGCGTGATCGAGTCTCGCGGATTGATCGCTGGGCCGTGCCGAACCCGCAACCTACCGTTGATCGGCGCACCCGCGAATCCTGGCTCTGCTGTGCATGTTTCGGGCCGGTTGCCCACATCACTCGTTGATCGTTATGGCGCCGAGGCACCGAACGTCATCGCAGAGGCCACGTGCGAGCGCCCGTCGGAGCAGGTGGCCGACGGAATCGACGTCACCCGAGCCGAATTCGAGTATGCGATCAGCCACGAAGGTGCCCTGGACATCGACGACATCCTCGACCGCAGGACCCGGATCGGCCTCGTCCAGAAGGACCGCGACCGTGTGGTCACGGTGGCGGAGGAACTCCTCGCCGCGGCGATATAGAACCTACGGGCTGGAGAAGTACTGCGTGGGCCACGCCGGCGGGCTCATCGGTTGGCTCGACTGTCCTCTGGTCATTCCGTCCTCGTGGAGGATGACGTCGATGTCGTTGGCAATCGCGTGGATCAGGTCCGGTCGGGTCCGGAGTGCGAGCAGCTGCTCCCGGGCCACGGCGACGATGCTCGGCGCCTCCGCGTCGCGCAACGCGTCGCGCAACTCGGCGAAGATCTCCGCCTGGGCGGCCGCCCCCAGTTCCGCCGGGTTGTGAATCTGTGGTCCAGCGGTCTTGAGGAACTCGTAGGGCAATCCCGGCGGTTCTGGCAGCGGATCGGGGAGACCGCCTCGCTTCGCCGCGCCCTCAAGCAGTGCACCCATCAGCATGAACGCCGCTGTCGGAGTGGGCATGCGGTACTCGATTGCCGGTGTGCCCAGGACGGATTCGACCGAATAGCTGACCACGTCGCCGAGCTGCACGGCCACGATCGGTACATCGAGCGCTTTGGCGTACTTGAACTGAATCCGGCACAGCTCGGAGGCAAGCGAACGTTCGGACACTGCCAGGATGAAGACCTCGGCTTTGCGGATGTGAGCGAGGATCGCGCTCCACCATTCGTCGCCGCCACCCAGTTCCTGGTCCAGCCACGGGCGCACGGTCGCACGGCCCAGGTCGGTCACCAGCGCTCTGACGGCGGCGTCGTCGTGGCGCGAATAGCTGACGAACACCTTCATCGACGTCGACACCGCTTCGCGAGCTACAGCGGGATGTTCTTGTGCCTGCCGCGCCGCGGCGGAGCCTCGGCCAGCGCCTGCGTCAGCGCGCTGCGCGTATGCGCGGGGTCGATTTTCGCGTCAACCACGCCGATCTCGATCGCCGCGTCCACGCCGCCGGCGATCCGCTCGTGCTCGGCCGCCAACTCCTCGTGCAGCGCCTCGCGCTCGTCCTCCGGCGCGGCGGCCAGCTTCTTCTTGTGAAGAATCCCGACCGCGGCTTTCGCACCCATCACCGCCACCTCGGCGTCCGGCCACGCGAACACCTTCGTGGCGCCCAACGACCGTGAGTTCATCGCGATGTACGCACCGCCGTAGATCTTGCGGGTTACCAGAGTGACACGCGGCACCGAGCATTCCCCGAACGCGTGCAGCAGCTTGGCGCCGCGGCGAACCACGCCGCCCCACTCCTGGTCCACGCCCGGCAGGTACCCCGGCACGTCGACGATGTTCACCAGCGGAATGCCGAACGCGTCGCACAGCCGCACGAAACGCGCTGCCTTCTCCGCACTTTCGGAGTTCAGGCAGCCGCCCAGCCGCAGCGGGTTGTTGGCCAGCACGCCGACTGTGCGACCCGACAACCGGCCGAGCCCAATCACCATCGACGGCGCCCACTTGGCCTGAAATTCGTCGAACGGCGAATCGTCATCTAGCAGCGCCTCGACCAGCGGATGCACGTCGTAGGCGCGCCGCGCCGACTCGGGCAGCAGCGCGTGCAGGTCGGTGTCGCCGGCCTCGGCCTTGCTGCGGTCGAAATGGCCTTGCTGGCAGAACAATCCGACTAGACGGCGGCCCCGCTCATACGCATCGAGTTCGTTGTCGGCGACGATGTGGCACACGCCCGACTTCTTGTGATGCGTCTCGGGCCCACCCAGCGAGGCCATGTCGACGTCCTCGCCGGTGACACTGCGCACCACATCGGGTCCCGTGACGAACACCCGGCTGTCGGGGGCCATCACGATCACGTCGGTCAGGGCGGGCCCATAGGCGGCCCCGCCGGCGGCGAAGCCCACGACCACTGAGATCTGCGGGATGTACCCCGACGCCCGGATCATCGCTTCGAACACCAAACCCACGGCGTGCAAAGCCTTTACGCCCTCGGCCAGTCGGGCGCCGCCCGAATGCCATATGCCGACGATCGGGCTCTGTTCCTCGATCGCGAGGTCGTAGGCGTTGACGATGTGCCGACAGCCCTCGAGTCCCATCGCGCCGCCCATGACGGTGCCGTCGGTGCAGAACGCAATCGTCCGCATACCGTTGACCGTGCCGGACGCGGCGAGCACGCCCGAGCGGTCCCGCTCATGGAGCAGCTCGACGGTGTCGTCGTCGAAGAAGTTGGATAGGCGCAGCAAGGGGTCTCGCGGGTCGAGCGTTTCCCCAACCGTGTCGGGGGCCATGATCGTCATCGGTGTCTCCTAGTCAGTACTTCCCGAAGGCGAGAGCGACATTGTGCCCGCCGAATCCGAATGAGTTGTTGATCCCGTACTTGTAATTGCCCGGCCGCGCGCCGCCTGCGACGACGTCGAGGTCGACCTCAGGGTCCTGGTTCTTGAGGTTCAGCGTCGGCGGGATGATTCCGTCACGCAGGGCCAGCACCGTCAGGATCGACTCGACGGCCCCGACCGCGCCGACCGAGTGGCCGAGCGCTGACTTCGGCGCGTACACCGCGGCGTCGTGGCGGCCGAGGGCGTTGCGGATCGCCTTCGCCTCGGCGACGTCACCGACTGAAGTGCCCGTGGCATGAGCGTTGACGTGGTCGATGTCCGTGGGCGAGAGGCCCGCGAGCTCGATGGCCCGTGTCATGGCATACCCGGCCTGCTCACCGTTGGGATCCGGCGCCACGATGTGGAAGCCATCGGAGGTGATCGCCGCTCCCATCAGACGGGCGAGGATGTTGGCGCCGCGTGCCTTCGCGTGCTCCTCGGTCTCTATCAGCATCAGCGCACCCGCCTCGCCGAAGACAAACCCGTTGCGGTCCTTGTCGAAGGGGCGGCAGGCACCCGCTGGATCGTCGTTGGACGTCGACAACACGATGCGCATCGACGCGAACCCGGCGATCGGAACCGCCTCGATCCGCTGCTCGACGCCTCCGCAGATCGCGACGTCCGCCTCGCCGAGCACGATGTTGCGCCACGCCTGCGCGATACCCTCGGAGCCCGAAGCACATGCCGACACGGGCGTGTTCACGCCGGCCTTGGCGTTGCGTTCCAAACCGACAGTGGCGGCCGGCGAGTTGGGCATGTACTTCTGCACCGCCAGCGGCGAGACCGCCTTCATGCCCTTGGTACGCAGGTCGTCGTACGCGTAGACGAGTTCCTCGGCCGAGCCCAATCCGGTGCCGATCGACACCATCAATCGTTTGGTGTCGACCTTCGGGTCGCCGGCGCTCGTCCAGAGCCGCCTGCTCAGCACCGTGGCCATCTTTTGCATGTACGCGAGCCGCCGAAGCTCCACGCGCGTCAGCTCGGAGTCGAAATCCTCCAGCAGATGGCCGCCGATCCGCACGGGCAGGTCGTACTGCTCGACGAACGGATCGTCGAGCTTGCGAATGCCGCTCTGCCCGTCGAGCAGCTTCTTCCAGGTGCCGTCGGCGTCGGTTGCCAGAGCAGTCGTCATCGCAACCCCGGTGACGACCACATTCGGGAAGCCATTCCCCGTAGACAGCCGTGTCATGATTGCTCCGAAATTCCTTCCGCGGGTTCAGCTTTCAAAAGCCGTCTGTGCCTCAGTATTTCCCGAACGCGAGCGCGACATTGTGCCCGCCGAACCCGAACGAGTTGTTGATGGCGTACTTGTAGTCGCCGTACCGTGGCTCGCCGGCAACGACGTCGAGGTCGATCTCCGGATCGGGGGTCTCGTAGTTCAATGTCGGCGGAATGACGCCGTCACGCAGCGAGAGCACAGTGAGCACCGACTCGAGCGCTCCCACCGCGCCGATGGAGTGGCCGAGCGCCGACTTCGGCGCATAGACCGGGGCATGCTCCACACCGGCCACGCGGATGGCGTTGGCCTCCGCGGTGTCACCGATCGGAGTGGCCGTCGCGTGCGCGTTGACGTGGTCGATGTCCTTGGGGGACAAGCCCGCCGTCTCCATCGCCCGCTTCATCGCGTGTCCGGCGCGTTGGCCGTCGGCCGCGGGCGCGACCATGTGGAACGCGTCCGACGTGATGCCCGCACCCATGAGCCGGGCCAGGATCGTCGCGCCGCGGGCCTTGGCGTGCTCCTCGGTCTCGATGGTCATCAGCGCACCGGCCTCGCCGAACACGAAGCCGTCGCGGTCCTTGTCGAAGGGCCGCGAAGCGCTCTCCGGATCGTCGTTGCGGGTGGACATCGCGCGCATCATCGAGAACGCCGCGATCGGCAGCGCCTCGATCATGCCCTCGACGCCACCACAGACGGCGATCTCAGCATCGCCCATGACGAGCTGGCGCCACGCGTGGGCGATGGCCTCCGAGCCCGACGCGCACGCCGACACCGGCGTGATGACCCCGGCCCGCGCGCCGAGCTGGAGCCCGACGACAGCGGCAGCACCGTTCGGCATGACCATCTGAACGGCCAACGGCGACACCTTGCGGGGGCCACCCTCGTTCATGGCGTCGTACATCTCGACGATCTTCTCGCCGCCACCTAAACCGGTGCCGATAACCACTGAGAACCGGTCTGGGTCGACCTCGGGCGTACCCGCGGCCTCCCATATCCGGCCACCCAGCAGCTTGGCCATCCGCTGCACGTAGGACATGCGCCGCATGTCCAGCCGAGTCATCTGGTCGTCGACCGCCTCAGCGAGGTGCCCGCCGATCTTGGCGTTCAGATCCCATTTCTCGACAAAGTCATCCTCGAGGACACGGATGCCGCTCTCGCCGGCCAGCAGACCCTTCCACGTGCTCTCGATGTCGCCGGCGATCGACGTCGTCGCCGTGACGGCGGTTACCACAACGCTGGGGAAACCGCCGTTAGCAGTGGAGGGTTTGGTCATGTGCGGTCAGCTTCGATCTTCGACCGGATGGCCTCGGCAGCCTCCGGGTTCTCTTCCTCGAGCTTCTGGATGTAGGCGACCACGTCACCCACGGTGCGCAGGCCTGCAAGATCCTCGTCGGGAATCTTCACGCCGTACTTGTCCTCGGTCTGGACCGCAATCTCCACCATCGACAGCGAGTCGATGTCGAGGTCGTCGACGAACGACTTCTCGGGGGTGACCTCCGACGGTTCGATACCGGTCACCTCTTCGATGATCTCGGCGATACCGGCGATGATTTCTTCTTGCGAGGTGGACACTCTGGCTCCTTCTTAGTGATGGTGTTACTTAGGTACTGCGGTTATCGGCGCGGACTACAACTCTGTAAGTCCGTCCAGGTCAGCCGGCGATTTGACGGCATGCGTCGGGATGCCCCGAAGTTCTCGTTTGGCGATGCCGACGAGCGTTCCCGCGGGCGGGAACTCGACGATCGCCGTGACACCGCGCGCACGAAGCGTGTCGGTGCACAGGTCCCAGCGCACGGGCCGCGTCAGCTGGGCCACCAGCTTGGTCATCGCGTCGGACGCCGAGGTTACTGGTTGTCCGTCGGCGTTGGACACCACGACCGCGCTCGGCTCACTGGTCGCGACGGCGGCGGCAGTGGCCGCGTACCCGTCCAGTGCGGACGCCATGAAGGCGGTGTGGAAGGCCCCGGCAGTGGCGAGCTGACGTACTCGTGCCTTGGCAGGAGGGTTCTCGGCCAGCTTCTCCAGCGCCTCGATGCGACCCGCCGCGACGATTTGACCGGCCGCGTTGCGGTTGGCTGGTACCAGCTCGAGGTCTTCGAGATGCGCCAGCACCTCGGCTTCATCGCCGCCGAGCACCGCCGACATGCCGGTCGGCTCCAGCGCGCACGCCTTGGCCATCTCTGCGCCGCGGGTGGCGGCGAGCGCGACGGCGTCGTCGGCGGAGAGGATCCCGCCGATCGCGTAGGCCGCGATCTCACCGACCGAATGGCCTGCGGCGATGATGTCGGCGGTGGCCAGCAGGCCGCGCCGCGTCAGCTCCTGATGGGCCAGGAGCGTCGCGGCCACCACAAGGGGCTGGGTCACCGCGGTGTCGGTGATCTCGTCCGCCGATGCGGTGGTGCCCAGGCGAACCAGATCCAGGCCGGCGACCTCGGACCATGCGGCAAGCTGCTCGGACGCCCCGGGCAGCTCGAGCCATGGGGCGAGCATGCCGGGGGTCTGCGAACCCTGTCCGGGAGCGAGCAGCGCGATCACATCTCTAAGAAAACACTGTGAGAACGGGTTTACGCGGTGTAAGAGATTATGAACCTCGTCTTATGTTTTTGTGGAGGACCCACAAATCGGCATGTGATGCGACTCCATCGAAATGAAATTGCAACCCTCACCCGCGCGATGCTCACCACGCGACAGTGTGATCTACGCGACAGGAGAATATACCGAGGTGGGATTCGCTGCCTGTGAGGACAGCCTCCCGACCGTCGCCGCCACTCGCAGGACGTACGCGTCTCGCGGCGTCGTTGGATCGCGGCCTGTGAAATCGGTGATCCGCTTGAGCCGGTAGCGGACGGTATTTGGATGAACGAACAACTTCCGTGCGCAGGCCTCGATGGCCCCGCCGGAATCCAGGTAGGCGTCCAGCGTCTCGGTGAGCGCCGGCCCCGCGTCGGCGAGCGGGCGCATCACCTCGGCGTCAAGCACCGCGATGGCCGAGGCGTCCCCGAGCAACGCGCGTTCGGGAAGCAGTTCGCGGGCCAAAACCGGTCGCGGCGCGCTGCGCCAGCCGGCCACGGCGTTCATCCCGGCGATGGCCTCGGTCGCGCTGGTGTGTGCCGCGGTGAAGGTCGGGGCCGTCGGCCCGATCACGACGGGACCGTCGGCGAAGACGTTGATGAGGTCGCGCAGAAACTTGTCGGTGGGCGACAGTGCTGCCCCTGACACGATCGCGATGAGCCACGTTCCGTGCACGTCTGACAGCGCCGATCTGCCGTGCACCCCGGCGATTTCGCGGACGTCGTCCGCGGCGAGGTCGATGCGTTCCGCGCGGGGCACGCCGACGACGACGGTCGCGGGCGCGGTGGTGTCCCAATTCAACGCGGCCGCGCGCGACTGCAACTCAGGTCCGGCGTCGCCTCGCACCAGCGCATCGACGAGGTTGGACTCCATTCTGCTGTCCCATGCGCCGCGTGCCTCGGCGGCATCGGCATAGGCCGACGCCGCGGTGAACGCGAGATCGCGGCTGTACCGCAGGATCCCTGTTGTCAGCGCTGTCGCCTGTTCCTCGGACTTCGCCAGCAGCGGCACGGCTTCCTCGAAGAACTCCATCGTCACGCGGACCATGTCCACGGTCTGGCGCAGCGCGATACGCCGCGTCAGCTCTTGAGGAACTACTTCGAAGGCCTGCACGGTGTAGGCGACGTTGCTGTGCGGGTTCGCCATCCATTCGACGAAATTGACCACCGCCGCTTGCACAACCAGGTGGACGCTCGCGCGCTGTGACGCCTCGAGGTCCGCGAAGAACGGCAGCCTGTCCTCCATGGTGGCCACAGCCTCGGTGGCGAACCGCCCCGAATAGTGCTTGAGCTTCTTGAGCAGCGACTCGGGGACGTTCTCAAGCAGCTCGAGGGTGGATTTCGGAGGGGCAGGGGCTGGACCATTGTTGGTCATCCCTAAAACCTACGCCACTTTTCTGGCCATTACCTCCAACGGTTATGCGACGCCCGGGTCGGATGTCTGCTCCGGCGCCGCAAGCACGTCGTCGATCTTGTAGGTGTTCGCAGCCTCTACGGCGACCGACTTGTCGATCTCACCGTCGCGCGCCAGTCCCTCGAGGACCGCGACCGCGACGGATTCTGCGTCGGTGTTGTAGTAGCGCCGGGCCGCGGGCCGGGTGTCGGAGAACCCGAAGCCGTCGGTGCCCAGCGTGACGTAGGTGCCAGGCACCCAGGGGCGGATCTGCTCTGGCACCGCCCGCATCCAGTCCGACACCGCGACCACCGGACCCCGTGCGTTGGAAAGCGCCTGTGTGATGAACGGCGTCCGCGCCGAATGGTCGGGATGGCGCAGCATTTCCTTTTCGATCGCCACGCCCTCGCGGTTGAGTTCGTTCCAACTGGTGACCGACCAGACGTCGGCTGCCACGTCCCAGTCCGCGGCCAGCAGGTCCGCCGCACGCAACGCCTCGGGCATCGCAACCCCGGATGCCAGGATCTGCGCGCCGTACTTCCGTTCCTGACCGGCGGGCCGGTATCGGTAGATGCCCCGCAGCAGACCCTCCACGTCGACGTTCTCCGGCTCGGCCGGCTGCACATACGGCTCGTTGTAGATAGTGATGTAGAAGTAGACGTTCTCCGGGTCCTCGCCGAACATTCGGGCAAGACCACTTTCGACGATGTAGGCGATCTCGTAGGCGAACGCCGGGTCGTACGCCACCACAGCGGGATTCGTCGACGCGAGTAGGTGCGAGTGGCCGTCGGCGTGTTGCAGCCCCTCGCCGACCAGGGTCGTTCGCCCGGCGGTGGCGCCGAGCACGAATCCGCGCGCCATCTGGTCGGAGGCGGCCCAGAACCCGTCGCCGGTGCGCTGGAATCCGAACATCGAATAGAAGATGTAGATCGGGATCATCGGCTCGTTGTGCGTCGAGTACGACGTGCCTGCCGCGGTGAACGACGCGGTGGACCCGGCCTCGTTGATGCCTTCGTGAAGGATCTGTCCGGACTCACTTTCCTTGTACGCCAACATCAGCTCGGCGTCGACGGACGTGTACAGCTGGCCGTGCGGGTTGTAGATCTTTAGCGACGGAAACCACGAGTCCATGCCGAAGGTGCGCGCTTCATCGGGGATGATTGGGACGATCCGGGGGCCGATTTCCTTGTTGCGCAACAATTCTTTGAAGACGCGGACCGTTGCCATCGTGGTCGCGACCTCTTGTTGGCCGGAGCCCTTCTTGATCGACTTGTACGTGTCCCGCGACGGCAGAGCCAAAACCTTTGACTTCGTGCGTCGTTCGGGAACAAACCCACCCAGAGTGCGCCGACGGTCCAGCAGGTAGCGAATCTCCGGTGCGTCTGGTCCGGGATGGTAATACGGTGGAAGATAAGGATTTTCCTCGAGCTGGGCATCGGAAATCGGCACTCTCGAGGTGTCGCGGAACGCCTTCAGGTCGTCGAGCGCAAGCTTCTTCATCTGGTGGGTGGCGTTGCGGCCCTGGAAGTGCTTGCCCAGCGTGTAGCCCTTGATGGTCTTGGCGAGGATCACGGTGGGCTGGCCCTTGTGTTCTATCGCCGCGCGATAGGCGGCGTAGAGCTTGCGGTAGTCGTGACCACCGCGCTTGAGGTTCCAAATGTCTTGGTCGGAAAGGCCTTTCACCAGTTCTTTGGTGCGCGGGTCGCGGCCGAAGAAGTGTTCCCGGATGAATCCGCCGTCGTTGGCCCGGTACGTCTGGTAGTCGCCGTCGGGCGTGGTGTTCATCAGGTTGACCAGGGCGCCGTCGCCGTCGGCGTGCAGCAGTGCATCCCACTCGCGACCCCACACCACCTTGATGACGTTCCATCCCGCGCCGCGAAAGAACGACTCGAGTTCCTGAATGATCTTGCCGTTGCCGCGTACTGGGCCATCGAGGCGCTGCAGGTTGCAGTTGATGACGAATGTGAGGTTGTCCAGTCCCTCCAACGCGGCCACGTGCGCCAAGCCGCGGCTCTCCGGCTCGTCCGTCTCGCCGTCGCCGACGAACGCCCACACGTGTTGGTCGGAGGTGTCCTTGATGCCGCGATCGTGCAGGTAGTGGTTGAACCTGGCTTGGTAGATCGCGTTGAGAGGTCCCAGGCCCATCGACACCGTCGGGAATTCCCAGAAGTCCGGCATCAGCCGCGGGTGGGGGTAGGACGGAATGCCGCCACCGGGGTGACTGTGTTCTTGGCGGAAGCCGTCGAGTTGGTCTGCGGTGAGCCGCCCCTCCAGAAACGCGCGGGCATAGATTCCGGGCGAGGCGTGGCCCTGGATGAAGACCTGGTCGCCACCACCGGGATGCGACTTGCCCCTGAAGAAATGATTGAACCCGACCTCATAGAGCGACGCTGACGACGCGTACGTCGAGATGTGGCCCCCGACGCCGACGCCGGGGCGTTGGGCGCGATGCACCATGATCGCCGCGTTCCAGCGGATCCAGGCCCGGTAGCGGCGTTCGATGTCCTCGTCGCCGGGGAACCAGGGTTCCAGCTCGGTGGGGATCGTATTGACATAGTCGGTTGACGTGAGGGCGGGAATTGCGACGCGCTGTTCGCCGGCCCGTTCGAGCAGCCGCAGCATGATGTAGCGGGCCCGCGCCTGGCCCGACCGGGCCAGCACATCGTCGAACGATTCCAGCCACTCGCCGGTTTCTTCCGGGTCGATGTCCGGCAGGTATGACGCGACGCCCTCACGTATCACCCGTACCCGGTCGGATTCGTTTGGGCTCATTGATGTTTGGGCCAGATCGCGGCGCGCGAACTCGGTGGTCAACTTCCGCTCCTCATCAGGCGGTGCATGGCATCTACCATCGTCCCCTATCGTGCCCCATCTGCACCCCCCACGGTGGCGTAACGTCATCGGCTGTGCTGGGGGCCGGCAATGAGCGCTCGCGCATCGCCGCGCAGGCAGTCGGCATGACCGCGGCCTCACTGCTGGTGGTGGTGGGCTGCACCAGCATTACCGCAGGGGCTCCTGCCGTGAACGGCGGCGACGCCGCCAGCTACCGCGCATGGGCGGCTGATTCGTCGTCGCGGTCGGCGTCGGAGGCAAGCGCGCGGGAATCGACGCGCAGGGATTCGATGACCGCCGAGGCCGTCGCCAATGGGTGCGAGCTGTTCAGTTCCTCCAGCGTGGATGTCGTGACCGCGATCAATGCTTACGTGAACGCGTCAGGTCGGGGCGACGAGGCCGACGTGCAGACCAAGGCCCAAGCCGCAGTGGATGTGCTGAACCGAGCGGCGGACTCTGTTGGGAGCAGCCTGAACACGCCGCTGTTGCCTGCAATGGCCGATGCGTTCCGGCGATGGGTCGACGCCACCCGTGCCGTCAGCAAAGCCATCGGGGAGCGCTACGCCCAGCCGGAATTCAACGCTGATGTCGACAAGTTCAACCAGGCCAACAACGATGCGTTGAATACGTGCGGAGGTTCGGGCTGATATACCCAAGCATTGAAGCTACGGCGCAACGCCGTAGCGTGCGACGATAGGAACGAAGGCACACGGACGAAGGAGGTCCCGACGGTGGTCGCGGCGGGTGACGCCCCGAACTACGCCCAAAGGCTGGGCATCCAGAAAGGTCAGGTTGTTCAGGAGTTGGGGTGGGACGAAGACTCCGGCGTCGACATCAGCTCCGATGTCGAGGAAGCCTGCGGCGCCGAGCTGCTCGATTGGGAGGCGGACGAAGTCATTGACGTCGTGTTGCTGTGGTGGCGCGACAATGACGGCGACCTCGTCGACGCGTTGATGGACGCGATCACCCCGCTCGGCGACGACGGCGTGATCTGGGTGCTTACTCCTAAGACGGGCAAGCCCGGTCACGTTCAGCCAGCCGAGATCTCGGAATCGGCGCCGACTGCGGGGTTGATGCAAACCTCCTCGGCCAATCTCGGTGACTGGAGCGCGAGTCGATTGGTGCAACCGAAGTCTCGGGCCGCCAAGAAAGGGCACTGATGCTCGAGGTAGGCGCTGCCGCACCGGATTTCACGCTCCGCGACCAGAACCAGCAAGAGGTTTCGCTGAGCGATTTCCGTGACCGCCGCAGCGTGCTGCTGGTGTTCTTCCCGCTGGCCTTCACCAGCATCTGTCAAGGTGAGCTCGACGAGATACGCGACCATTTGGCCGATTACGAGAACGACGGCGTTGCGACGCTTGCGATCTCGGTCGGCCCGCCTCCGACGCACAAGGTCTGGGCGACGCAGAATGAGTTCACTTTCCCAGTGTTGTCGGATTTCTGGCCGCACGGCGCAGTTGCTTCGGCCTATGGCGTGTTCAATGACGACGCCGGCTTCGCCAATCGCGGCACGTTCGTCGTCGACCCGTCAGGTGTCATCCGCTTCGCGGAGATGAAGCAGCCCGGCGAGGCGCGGGACCAAAGCCTCTGGAAATCGGCGTTGTCGGCGCTTCGCGACTAGCTGTCCGGTGCGTCACAATTCTGTGAAAAATCTGTGAGCGACGTACAGCGGGGCTAACTTGTTTGCATGGTGAACAATCGAATTTGGATGGCTGTGTGTGCGGTCCTGGCGGTGGCAATTGGCGGAACTGTCGCGGGGTGTAACAAGTCTGGCGGCGGAGGCACTGCGTCGTCGTCGGCCAGCAGCTCGTCGAGCACCTCGGCACCGACCAGCACCCCGGCGGGAAAGGCCGAAAAGTCGCCCGACGGAAAGTTCACCGTGGTGCTTCCCGAATCCCTGGAAGTCATGCCGACCGACGCAACCGACAAGGAACCGGGAATCTTCGCGGTGGGCAAGGCTGACGACGCGATGTTCATCGCGGGAGTCATCACCGGGGACGACCGGGGCAACACGCCACGCGAATCGCTCGAGAAGGGGGGTAAGGGCTTTGCCGACGAGTGGAAGGGCACGTTCGATCCGGCCAACATCAAACCGGCGACCCTCGATGGCGAGCCCGCGTGGCAGTCCAGCCTCAGCTTCCCGGGTACCGCGGAGCGTCCTGGCGATCGGAGCGGCCAGATCCTGTGCGTGCAGCGCGGCGACACCCAGTACGGCCTGTTTTACGCAACGGCTTCTCCCTCTTTCGAGGCGGACTTCGAGGCGATCAAGAGCTCGTGGAAGTGGACCTGATCGTCAGAGATGCGGCCGTGCAAGATAATTGAAAACGCAACGGGTATGCCGACGCTGATGTAACTTACGCGCGTGGCGAGCACACGAATTCAGATGGCGATGTGCGCGGCCCTTGCTGCCTCGGTCATCGGCGGCGCGGTTGCCGGATGCAGTAAATCGGGCGGTGGCGGATCTCAGCCTTCAAGCAACACGACCACGGCCGCGGCGAGTGCGCCGTCATCGGTTGCAACGTCGTCGAGTGCGTCGACACCGCCGCCTAGCGGCAAGACTGTTGAGGCATACGACGGCAGCTTCACCGTCGTCGTACCGGATTCCCTCAACGTGCTTCCGAAGATGACGGACGGGCACACGATTCTCGAAGCAATAGGAAACGGTGGCAAAGCGATACTTTCCACTGAGTTGACGTCGCCGGACGAGCGGGGCGCGACATGCAAGGACACCATCGAAAAGGTTGGCCCAGCCGCGGCGGACGCGTGGGGCGGCACGTTCGATCCAA
>NZ_JAVHWM010000124.1:0-16507 GCF_032159765.1 Mycobacterium sp.
GGGCGAACGTCGGGTTGGGCGTATAGGTGAACGACCCGTCAGGGTTGAGGTCCAATGTCCCGTGCGCAGGATCGGTTGCGGTGTAGGTCAGCGGGTCGTTGTTGCCGTCGAGGCCACCAAGATTGCCTGTGATGACGCCGCTGTCGAGAGCACTGTTTGACGTGGTCGGATTCAGCGTCGGGTGCACGTTGAAGATGCGGCGGTCGACCGACTGCCACGCCGTCCACGCCAGCTGCAGCAGGGGCTGCAGCGGATTGACCGGTGATCCAGGGCCGCCGGCCTGATAGGGGTTGTAGCCGAAGAGGCCCAACACCGCTAGCACCACCTGCGTGGGGGGACTGACGACGGCGGGTGCGCCGGGAACGACGGGACCCGGTGCAGCCGCGGAGGCTGCGACAGTCGGGCTTGTCGCCGAAGCCTTCGCGAGTGCGGCCGGGGCGACCATCTTGGTTGCCGGACTCGGCGCCGGCGACGATGTCGATATCGCAGCGTCGGGCTGGAGTCGCTTCGCCACGACCGCACGAAGACGCGGTGTCGTCTCGCGCTCCGGGCTCACCTTCGCTCGCGTTGAATCCGACGGCGCAGCGGGCGCGGAGTCAGCATCGGTCGACGCGCTGGGTGTCGATGTGCGGCTGGACAACCTTGGCGGAACGGGTGGCTTCAACCGAACAACCTTCGGTGTGTCCGCGGTCGACCGGTCCGGAGCGGCCAAGGGATGTGTGGCCGACGCCGGCGTCGGCGTGTCCTTCTTGCCGGGTTGAGCCTCAACTGAAGCGGTCGTAGCTGTGCCGGTGCCGTCTGACGCCGGAGCTGAAGTCGAGGTCTTGCCGTCGCCCGGTGAGGCGCCGCCGTCACCTGATTCGGCGTAGGCGACGCCGCCGCCGGCCACCGCGGCGCTCACTCCCGCGACCACAGCGCCAGCACCGAGCCAGGATGCGCACTTGCGTCCACCGCCGCTCTTGCTCGACCGGTTCCTCTTGCGCTCTGGCTTCGACGGGCTGCTGGCGGCCATGCCGTCCCCTTTCATGGGGCGATCGAATGCGGTCTAAAAACGGAATTTACGCCTGCGTCAGGTATATGTTGCCGAATTCGCGATATCGCTTTGCCACAACGCGCTAATGCGGTTGAAGTGTCAGGCTTGGGCCTGCGGAATCCCGGTTTTCGATCTCATCAGAGAAGTTGACTACGGATCTACTACTAAGTAGCTCATTCGGAAATCTCTGGGCGGAATTCAGGCCGTTTTATAGAAGTTTTCCCTAATTCATCACGGTTAAAAGTTTGACTGCGTGTATTCCGCACCTGGATCAAGGTTTGGGCCCGTGACAAGTCCAGCCCCACCGAAAAGAGAGGGCACATGGCACGTCGAGTTTGCCAACACATCTCAATCCGGATACCTGGCCATGGCAACTTCACGACATGTCCATCGATTCGGAACCGAGCCGGGCTGGCGGGGTGGTGGAACGGTTCCATCGGTTCTGCGAGCAGGCGGTCGCGCGCCTGCCGTTCGGCTTGTCGTCGATCGTGGCGCCGACGTTCGTGGGCTTCGCGTTGATCAACGGGTTCACGTTCAGCGTCGATCTGCTGCTCCTGAGCGCGCTGCACGGCGGCCTGCTCTTGCCCGTGCCAGTGGCGGTCACGGTGTCATACGCCTGCGCGTTCGCCTTGAGCTACTTCCTCAACCGGACGATGAACTTCCGCTCGCATGCACCCGCAGGACCGCAGATCGCGGTGTATGTGGTGGTCGTGATCATCAACTACCTGGCGTTCATTCTCGCGGTGTCGACGATGTTGACGATGGCCGGAGTCGAATACCGCATCGCTCGGTTAGTGGCGGGCTGTTGCGAAGCGGTGTACATGTACTGCGCGATGCGGTGGGTGGTATTCCGCCCGTCTCGCGAGCCAGAGGCAGCGTGAGGCAGAGGACGATCGGCCGGTAAACTGACCCGCGGTGGCGTGTCCGAGCGGCCTAAGGAGCACGCCTCGAAAGCGTGTGACGGGTAACCCCCGTCCGAGGGTTCAAATCCCTCCGCCACCGCCATCCGGCTCTGACTACGAGCAGAAGCTGCATGAATCCTCTTTAACGGGAGGCGGATTGTCTCCGTCCCACACATCGCTCGGCAGCTGGCCCTTGTACGGAACGTTGCCCGCCGAGTTCTGGACCCAGTACCACGTGTGGCAGACATTCATGTCCCATTGGTACGCAACCCCTGGTCCCGACGACATGTCGTAGCGGGAGTACACCATGGAATTCCCTGGGCACCACGTATGCGGTGGTAGGGGCCGGGCCTGGGCAGGAGCTGCCAGCCCCAAACCACAGCTAGCCAACACGGCGGATGCCAGTACTGCGATTCGTCGGTTCATGTTCTGAGCTCTCTGTTAGTTGGTAACGACAGCGTGCAACTGACAGCTTGGAAGATTCTTGCGTCGGCCCAAACCGCCAGACACCAACACGGGCGTTATTAACCCGACGCTCCCTCGTCTTCGGGTGTGGGTGGCGGTCATGTTCTGTTTCCTTTTGCTCATCGCGGCTCCCCGACCTACTGCGTAGTGTGCGCTGGGCGGCCGGGCTGGACATCGGGTTTTGGCCTTTTTCTTGCCGGTGCAAGTGGGCACCGCGGGCGCTTCGGCAGCAAGATATTTGTCATCGGGCTCGGTAGCCTGCTAACCGCGGCTGGCGAAAAAGGCCGCCGCACGGTTCGGACTGCGGGGTTGTCCGCAATCGCGTTCCTTAGACCGACGGAGAGCCGATGTCATTGTCACGCAGATCATTTGGGAAGGTCGGACTAACCGGGGCAGCAGCAACGGCGCTGGCTGGACACTTGAGCGCGCCGTCGTACGGAGCCCCACCCGCAGCACCTGTGGCCCAAATCCGTGCCCACAGTGTGGTTTTGGTGCACGGTCTGTATGCCGACGGGTCGTCCTGGATTGACGTGGTGCCGCATCTCCAGAACGCCGGGCTGGACGTCGCCGTGGTGCAGAACCCCCTGACCACCCTGGCTGATGCCGCAGCCGAAACCCGACGGGTTCTGGCTCTCCAAACCGGTCCCACTGTGCTGGTCGGGCACTCGTGGTCGGGCACGCTCGTCAGCGAAGTCGGCGGCGATCCCTCGATCAGCGCACTGGTGTACATCGCCGCGCGGGCACCCGACGCCGACGAGGACTTTCCGGCGCTGGCCAAGCAGTTCCCCACTCCGCCAGCATCAGATGGCATAGTCGTTGCACCTGACGGCTACGCACAGCTCAACGAGCCTACGTTTCTGCGCGACTTCGCCGGCGGCGTGCCCGCCCCGCGGGCGCGTGCCCTCTATGCGGTTCAGGGCCGCAACCTCGCCACACTTCCTGCTGAGCGCACCACCACTGCCGCCTGGCACGACAAGCCGAGCTGGTACCAAGTCTCCAAGCAAGACCGAACCATCAACCCCGACCTGGAGCGGTTTCTCGCCCAACGGATGGGAGCCCACACCGTCGAACTCGACACCTCGCATCTCTCATTGATCACCCAGCCTCAACCGGTGGCCAGCCTGATCCTGTCTGCGGCCGGTATCGCCTAGTCGCGCCTTGCCCGCCTCGTTCGAGCGAAGCGAGACTCGCGGAGGGGCTTTGTTCGCCTCGGCCACACCGCGAAGGCGGTCCCACAACTTGCCGCCCTCGGAGATGAAGTCGTTGTACGGATCGATGATCAACTGCGCGGTGATGGCCTTGTCGTAGGACACCTCGGTCATTGTTCCTCCGGTCCTGGGTCAGATCCACCCGACTGTCTCGGACGATTCTGGCGTGCAGGGCAATTGCAGCCAAGCCTCCTGCATGCTCAGCCACTTGAGGAAGGCCACCATCAGGTTGAAATGTTGCAGCGGCCGCACGCCAGCTCCACCCAACGCGGCTTTGTACAGATGCTCGATGAGCAAACCCTTGTCGAGCAGCCCGATGTCTTCGCAGGGTGCCTGGAGAATCATATCTTCCAGCATCTCGGTGTTACGCGACAGGCCAAGGTAATACAGCTCATTGAAATGACCTTTGCCGCGGCGGTCTCGGATACGCTCGGGAAGCAAGTCGCCGATCGCCGCCGCCAACACCGGCTTCATGCGATCCGGGGTCGGCCTCAACCGCTGCTGAATACCGAGTCCCAAGCTGATCACCCGCGGATCGAAGAAAGGGTGCGTCAGCAGAAGCCCATGCGGTGCCGCCAAGCTCCAGCCAACGGCGTTGCCCGCCTTGTGCTTCACCGAATTGAGCGCCACCGATAGCGCGGTCGGCCTGCACGAGGCGTACACGTCTTGGGTCTTGTCCCGGGCACGGTCACGCAAGTTGTACCGCTCGACGAACGACGGCAGCAGCCACGACGGCAGCTCCCACGGGTTCGCCTTCGCCAGCTCTCTGCGTCGGCGTAGGAATCGACCCGACCCGGTGCGGGTCCATGCTGGAAAGACGTTGGACACCCCGAACGGGACGAACACTTGCCAAGCGTTCCACTGATACGCATAGGCCCATTCGGTGGATTCCCGCCACGCTTGCAGCACACGGCCTTTCACCAGCAGGTCGGCGACGTGATATGGCTGAATGTCGAAGGTCTCGTCGGCACCGAGACCAGTGAGCAGCGTCGTGGCGTCAACTTGCACCGCCGCGTCGGTAGTAGCCCGGTCCATGGCCAACCGCCACAGACCCGGGTAGGGCTCGTCGTGGACGGGCGGATCGCGGTAGCTGTCGTAGTCGAGATGGTTGTCGCCGTCGATCTCATGCGGCACCAGATCTGGCGCGTGCGCCAGCGCCGCCTCCACATAGGGCCGTTCCCGGCTCAGCCCTTCCAGGCGGGTGTACAGCATCGAGATCGCGTGCACCGGCCCGTTTCCGTCAACGGCCAAGCGCGCCAGCATCGCGATGGCAGTCGAATCCATTCCGCCCGAGACATGCGCTGCGGTGATCCCCCGCATCCGTTCGCGCACAGCGGATTCCAGCACCTCGCGGACAGCGTCGCCCGCGTGCTGATAGCTATCGGTGCCGGGGTCCGTGAGGTGCTCCAGCCAGTTCCATTCCCCGTGGCGGCGCACGGTGCGACTGTCAGCGCCCCAGGACAGCAGGACCGCGGGCCGTAGGCGGTTCACCCCTCGGTAGACGCATTGTTCTGAAGGCAGCTCACTTTGGGAACCTTCGACGAGTAGATAGTCGGCCAGGTAGTCGAGGTTGAGCTCGCGCGTAGGCAGCCGGTCGAGAACCGGCCGCATCGCGGTGCTGACGGTCAGTTCATCTCCCTGCTGCGTCCAGTAGATCGCAAACGCTCCCATGGGATCTCGCAACGCGAACACGGTCCGCCTGCGCAGATCGGCCACGACCAGGGCGAAATCCCCCTCCAGGTCAAGCAGTCCGTCGACGCCCCGATCCGCGTACACCGCCGCGACATAGCCGGCATCGGACCGGCCGGGCTTGCGATCCGTTCGGTAGTAGAGCCGCCCCATGAGCGCAACCGCCACGTCGTCTGCGACAAAGGTCGTCGCGAGAACCGTTGTGTAGGTTGATATTTCACATACGCGCGGGCCGCATTGAACCGCGAAGCCAATCTGGCTCACGCGTAGGCCGCAACAGGTGTGTAGCCCTCGCAACGGTCCGCGAAATCAGTGAGGCTGCCGGTCGGGGATTCACACCAACAGTGCGAAGCGAGGGGAAACAGGCTGATACCCAACACCACCGACGCAGGAATCCCGGCAGCGCGGCACAGAGCCATGCAGCACAGTGAGCGCTCTTTGCAACTCACGCCCATCAGGTGCCCCGCAGCGGAGCGTCGGACGAGGTCGCCGATCTCCTCGTGGGTTTTGCCGCGCACAGCAGCGCTGGGACCGGAGTAACGAAGCCATGCTTGCCGCGTCTCGTTCCACCCGAAGAACGTGATCGACGCGCGTGCCAGGCCCAGCAGAATCGGCGCCTGTACGCGCAACGGCAAGCGGCACGTGACACCGACCAACACAGGGATCACCCGTGCCAGCCGTCGCCATCGCGGCGGCGCTGCCGGCGGGCCGAAGCCTTGGCGATAGACGAGCTTTCGCTGTTCGAGATCAGCAAAGAGCGCACCGTAGTCGCCGCGAATGCGCCCGACATCCACACCGAACCGCTGCACCATCGCCTGTGTCGTGGTTTCGCGGTCCTCGCGCAAGGCGCGACGCAGCATGTCCGCACCGACCGCGTCGACGGCGTAAAAGGAGTCCTCGAGGTCGAAGAGGCGACCGCTACCGTCGGGCGCCACCACAAACAGCACACTCGGGGACAGCGCGAACTCGCCTTGCGGATCACCCCACGACGAGTCGAGGATCTCAGTGATCCGTGAGGTTTCCAAAGTCAAACTCAGATGCGCATGCGCATGGTCAGATTCGCATGCGCACCTTGGAAGTTCGAGACGTCAGCCCTCTTCGCTCCAGTAGTAACCGGTGGAACCGTCGTAGTGCTTTCCGGTCGCACCCTGCAGGAGGTCAACTGCCTTCCCGATTGCCACGACCTTCGGCGCCCGGTAGGAAGAATGCGCGTCCTCGGTGGAACTCACTTCGGCATTCACATCAAACATATTGACTCCTTGGCTCGTTCATAAATCTGGCGGGGACCCGACCTTGCCGCGAGAATACCAGTCGCAGGTGACGCTCTCAGCAAAATCACAACTCCCGATGAACGGTCGGCACGCGCTCTCCACAACGCCGGAAAACCTCTCCGCGCAGGGCGATTGCACGGCTCATCGACCCGGCGTCATTAATTGAAAACGCAAGCGTGCCGCCCGACTCGGTGGCGGGCGGCACGCTTGCGGTGTCTGCGCGTCGGTCAGCTGTTACTGCTGCCAAGCTCCGTAAGGCACATACGGGTTGGTTCCGAACGGTGTGTACGGATTCGCCCCGCCGAGGTCTTGTGCCTGCAGGTAGACGGGTTGTGGTCCACCCGGTGGCAACGCCACAGTGCCGTCGGCGGCAAATGCTGGCGCGGCCAGCCCGATGGCGAGGGCTGCAAACGCTGTCGAGGCCAGGGTGGCCAAGGACATTTTCTTCATTTCGGGTGCCTCCTTATTTTCCTGCGGGAGGCTCGCGGGCTGGAGTCCGCGGGTCTGGCGCGACGCGACCGGCTGTTTGGTTTCTGTTTACCGATCTGTCACGCCTAACGGAAGCGCTGAGAGGCTTAGTCCGCACGTGGCAGGATGTTATCCGGTGTGGCGGCATCTCTACTCACAGCCAGATACTGCCAGCGGCGGATGGCCGACACCCTCCCTAAATACGGTCGGGTGGCGTCTAATCGACACCATGGTGAAGGTCCCGCTGTTTGCGGCTGCTGCCCTGCTGCTAGCTGTTTCTCTTCCCGCGCCCGCGCCTGTGCACGCCGATCCGCCCCTCTATCCGCCGCGCTACGGCAGCAACGGGATCTTCGGAGTCGGCCCACAAAGCCGCGACCAAGTGACCGCCTTCATCCCTCCCGGCAGGTATCGCGCTGATGTCGCTCCGGGGTGGTTCAACGGCCCTGGCTTCTGGATGCGATGCAGCGGGATCCCGTGCGGGCCCAACTACCCCGACCACGTCATCGCAACCGGCGACACCACACCGGACGGCGCGCCTGTCGACCTGCTGCCTACCGATACTGCGGTCTTTCTGTTCATGGCGACGCTGACGTTCGTCGGCTGACGAACCGCGCGCCGAGACTACGGTTTGTGACGGAATTCGGCTGAAGTCTGCCACCAACCGTAGTCTCGGCGGCGCCCCCGATCAGCCGGCCATGAATTCGTCGTACGCCGAAGCCAATCCCGGCGGCAACGCGGTGATGTTGCAGGACCGCTGCGTGTCACCGATCGGCGAGAGAATGCCGCGCAGGTCGTAATACTCCTGCGGGTTTGCGGTGAAGTAATTGCGCAGACTTGCCGATGCCTGCGGCCGCGGCTGGCTCAGCGCCGACGTCACGGCCTGATTCGCGCCAGGGTGGTTGTCCAGGTATTGCCTGGCCGAGCCCGTCGCTGTGCTCACGGTGTTCGCAACGCCGCTGGCACTGCAGTCCGGAGCCGCCGCCGCCGTCGGTGCGCCGATGATTCCCACGGCAAGGCCCCCGAGTATGCCGGCCGCCGATACCGCGACAATTCCTGCGCGCGCGGTGATACCACTGATTCTCATTTTTACTTCCTTCTCACTGCGAATGGGTCGTACAGTCCCCCGCCCCGAAACCCAAAGTAGCGCACGGCCAACGAGCCCAAGCCTGGTGAATTCGCTACCGGCCGTGCCTGGCAGCGGGCGTTACGCGTCAGACGGGTGACGTTCGCCTCAATTGGGCGCGATTTCGATACGCGATCATTTATCGTTCTCAGATTTCGCGCCGGACTCTTAAGTGATCGTGATATCCAACGTGATCGAATTGTTACCCGGACAATTGCTGCGCCAGTTCCCAGCCGTCCTCAGCCAGCCCTCGGTAGCGATCGCGGAACTCCGACCCGCCCGCCCGAGAGTCCGATGCATTGCCGTCGAGTCCCCGTCGCCACACTCCTGCGACGATCGACGCACTGCGGAACAGTTGGAAGACGACGTAGACGTCCAAAGAGTCCGGCACGTCACGCCCGGCGTGCCGGCAGTAATTCGCGACGAACGTGGGCTCGTCGGGCACACCGGGGGAGTCCAAGCTGTCGCCGACGACGCCCCTCTTGCCGCCCACGTCGAGAAGGGTGTAACCAAGGTCGGCCAATGGATGGCCGATGGTCGACAACTCCCAGTCGAGCACCGCCACGGCGCGCGGCTCGGTCGGATGGATCAAGACGTTGCCCAGGCGGAAGTCGCCGTGAGCGATACACGCAGGCTCGTCGTCGGACGGCAGGTGTTCTGGCAGCCAGCGCGCCAATTGGTCCATAGCGGGCATGTCCTCGACGCGTGAGGACTCCCATTGCCGCGTCCACAGCGCGACCTGACGCTGCATGTAGCCTTCGGGCTTGCCGAAGCCCTCGAGCCCCACGGCGCGCCAGTCCACTCGGTGCAGCGCGGCCAGCACACGCGCCAGATCCTCGTACACGGCAGCGCGCTCCTGCGGCGTGCAGCTGCTCATCACGCGATCCGGAAACAGCCGGCCCGGTACATAGTCCATCACGAAAAACTCTGTGCCGATGACGGATTCGTCTTGACACAGCAGCCGCATCCGCGGCACCGGAACGTCGCTGTCGGCCAACGCCGCCATCACACGGTGCTCGCGCGAGACCTCATGGGCGCGCGGCAACAGCTTGCCCGGCGGCTTCTTGCGCAAGACGTACTCCGCGTCGGCAGTTCGCAAGTGAAACGTCGGATTGCTCTGCCCGCCCTGAAACTGGCGCACCTCCAACTCGCCGTCAATCCCCGGCAGCTGCTCGCGCAGGTACCGGATGAGCGCGGCTTCATCGAACCGGTGCGCCGGCAGTACCGGCACCAGCTCAGCGACACCTTCCATCCGCACGACGTTAGTCGGAGGCCTCCGATGAATCGTCTTCGACCAGTCCCTTGACCTTGTCGTAGTAGATGATCTTGCCGCCGCCAGCCCAATTCCCTTCGGGGACTTCGTGAATCAGGCTCCACACGTGATACGCGCGGTCGCCGGTCGGGTCGATGCCCGCCGCCGCGCACACCGCTGCGTGCACGTCGGCGACGAGCTGTTCCTTTCGGCCCTGCGTCAGCGCCCCTGAGAAGACGGTCAGGTCGACGCGGAAGCGCGGCTCGGCGGGACCCCTCCCGCCCACCGACTGTGCCTCCGGTTCGAGAGCGTGAAGATAAACCACGGTGCTATCGCGCATGAACGGTGTGTCAGGGGCCCGTTCGGCTCGCAGCAGCGCGGCGACGAGTTCGTCGGTGAGCCGCTCGAGCGCGTCGCTGTCCAGCGAACCGCGCACAAACGTCAGATCGATCATTGGCATATTCGGCTGTTCTCCCGACGCGCGGTCATAGCTTGCGTATGCCGCGCACGACTTTGACGTACGGCCCAGTGGTTGCCGCGCTCTTGCGCATGCATGACCTCCGCGCACAGTGTCATCACCTTCAGTAGAGGTAGATCCCCAGTACACCGGCCCACAGCACGAGCAGCCACGCATCGGTGGTCACCTTGAGCCACCGGGGCGCGGTCCGGACCTCCATGAAGTAGCGAATGATGAGACGGCCCTTGATGAATCCGAGGATGATGACGGCGACGGTGATCGGCACGCTGGCCACCGCGGCTGTGCCCTGACCATGCGCCGGGGCCAGGAACCACGACGCGATCGTGATCGCGGACAGGATGATCCATGCAATCGTGGTCATCCGTGCGGTGGTGGTTGTTATTGTGCTCACCTCATCACGTACAGCAGCGCGAAGATGACGACCCAGAGCAGATCGACCATGTGCCAGAAGGTGGCTCCGGACTCGACCATCGACATCCGCCGACGGCGCGGGTTGCGGAGTTCGCGCACAACGATTCCCAAGATCAGCAGGCCAAGCCCGACGTGGAACAGATGCACCCCGGTGAGCATGTAGTAGAACATGAAGAATTCATTGCTGGGCATGGTGTAGCCCTGGCCGATCTTGTCCGACCACTCGTACACCTTGATGAGGATGAACAAGACGCCGCAGAGCCCGCCGAGGTAGGTGAACCTCAGCGCCCGGGAATGATCGCCCCCGCGCGCGAACTGCACGCTGCGAGCGACGAACCATGAACTTGCTAGCAGCACAAGCGTATTGACAACACCGATGTTGAGGTTCAGATGCTGTTCGGCGGCGAGGAACTCGGCCGGCTTCATGGCCCGATGGACCGTGAAGATGATGAAGTAGGCGCCGAATGCGACCAGGTCCCCGATTACCATCACCCACATGTGTCCGTCGCCGGGCAGGTGGGCGGTGGCTTCGGACTCCCGCGGGACTGACGCGCGGGTGCTCTCTTCGGTGTTAGTCATCCAACGCGGCCTCAGTCGAGGGGGGCTTCGTCGGCGGGCTGAAGTTCGTTGGCCTTCTTGAGCAAGACGATCAGGCACGAAATCCAGACACCGAAGATGACGGTGCCCTCCCAGAACGCGATCGAACCGTTCCACGCGAACGGGCCCGCCTTAGAGACGAACACCGGGATCGCCATGATCTCGGTGACGATCTGCCAGATCGTCACGTAGGCAAACCATTTCGGGAAGATCTGGTTCTTGTCGTAGAGGATGGCGATCGCCAACGCAATCCAGGCGGTGGTGAAGCAGCCCAAAGACCCTACGTACGAGAGCAATCCGAGGTCGTAGAGTAGGGCGATCAGTTCGGGATCGCGGTCGGGGCGGTAGACGGCAGTGAGGAAGCAGAACGCCACCAATAGGCAGCCGGGCAGCGCGCCGACTGCTAGTGCGCCCATGTATGCATATGCGAGGACCGAACCTGTGGTCATGCGCTTCATGTGGTACACGACAATGCCGTTGGCCACCCCGGCGCCGCCGACGATGAGGACCAGAAGCCCGAACCCGATTTTGATCGTCGTGCTGTGCACGTCGAAGAAGTGCACCATCGTGGCGGTGGTGACGTCCGGCCTGGGCGGCGGCATCACCCTGGCCAGCATGAAGAAGATGATCCCGAACGCCGTGTAGAAGAAGGGCACGATCCAGAAGACGATCCAGATGTCGCGCTTGCCCACTCGCTCAGGGCCGGGCGGCGCGACCGTCGCGCTCGACGCTGAATCGGCGGAGACCACGCTGCTCATGCGACGCCGGCCCGCTCGCTCGTCGCGTCCGCGACCCCTTCCTCCTGAGCCTCGCGCTGTAGCACCCCTCTCAGCACGAAGAACATCACGAAGACGAACAACGCAATTGCGCCGTTTCGCAGCCAGAACGAGATCAAGCCGTCCCACGCCAGCGGCCCGGTCCTGAAGATGGCCGCGCCGACGGCGGGTGCGATTGCCAGCCCGGTGGCCAGCGAGAAGTGCCCTACCCAGCGGGGGAACACCGGTGACGGTCCACTGCGGACGCGAGGAGCAGGATTGCCGGTGTCGAAGTAAATCGCCGCTGCGAGAAAGAGATTCATCGCGACAAATGCACCCACAGGCGCGATGAAGATGATCCACGCCATGTCGTTGAGGAGCATCACGAGCTGCGGCCCGCGGTCGGGCCGGAAGGCGGCGACGAGATAGAAAATGTCGGCGAGCGCGAACAGGGTGGCACCGCTGACGGCGGCGGCGAGGTAGCAGTACGCGAAAACGTGGCTCTGCGTGGCCATTCGCTTCATCTGCACAACGATCACCATGAACAACGGGAGCAGCATGATCCCGCAGATGTTGAAGGTGATCATCGAGAAGCGGACCATCGCCGCGTTGTCGCGGTAGAACGTGGCGACCTGTTCGGCCGGCAGGTTCGGCGACATCGGGGGGAAGAAACCGGGGAACGCGACAAAGGCGATCACCAGGATGATGCCGAAGACCGGCACACACCACAGACTGATGAGCTGGGTCTTGATATTCGCGGTCTTCGGTAGGTCCTCGGCCTCAGCAAGAATCTGCATTGCCCCTCGATTCCGTGTTGCTCTACGCGAGGCTAGCCGATCGGCTAGTTGCGTGACAATAGGGCGTCAGTCGGGCAGCTTGAGCATCCGCTGGGTCAGCTGGATGACCGCCGCTTTCAGCGTCTCGTCGTCGATGTCGTCGACGATCGGGCTGACGATCCCGCCGGCGATCGCTCCGGACAGCAGTGCTGCCGATATCCGCGCTTCGGTGTCGTCGTGCTCGTCCAGCAGGATTCCGTACAAGCGGCTGATGAACTGCTGGAAGGGCGCGTGCTCGCCGAGCAGCCGGATGATCACGGGATCGCTCTGCAACGTCCTCACCGCCCCGCGCCGGTCAATGGCCATGTCGATCACCCGGGTCAGCAACACCTTGCGGGCACGCAGCGGATCGTCCTCGGCTTCGGCTGCCTCCAGCGCGTCTTCAAGCTTCCCCAATTCGGCATCGGTGACCGCGATGACGATATCTTCCTTGGTCTTGAATTGGTGGTACACAGCGGCTTTCGTCACACCGACGGCATCGGCGATCATCTGCAACGAGGTACCGCTCACCCCGTGATCGCTGAACAACGTCAGCGCTGCGTCCAGTACTCGGGTCTGCGCCGCGGTGCGGGTGGCACCGCCGAGGCGGCCCCTGGCCGCGGGCTTCTCGGTGAGCACCTCTGCAGCCTAGCCGTCCGGCTATCCAGCCGCCGGAAGCTCTGCGGGGACTCGCCCGACTGAATGCGGCATTGCAGAACCTGTGCAATCAGCACACCTCGTAAGGTCGAGGCATGGGCGTTGTCAACCGAATGAAGGTGGCGGCCCGGCAGAAGCTGCAGCGTGCGGTTGCCGAGGTCGTTTCCGAGGTCGTTCCCGGGATCGTCGCCGAGGCCGTCGACACCGAGCACAACCGGTCGGTTCAACACCAGCGGGATCTGCACGACGAGACGATGGCTGCACTCGACAAGCTGCCCAGGCAGTTCGACGAAATGTCGGCCCGCCTCGCCGCAGTCAACCGCTACCTCGACGAACTCGAGCAGCGCGTTCGTCGGGACATCTCCCATTCCCAGGACATTCTCGCGGCCAGGCAGAGCGCAGCGTTCGTCCTCGAACACATGCCCAAGGCGCCGGTGTTCTGGCATCCGCACGACACTTTGCGGTTCGCACTCGGCGAGATCAAGGGACCGGGGCTCGCGCTGGAGTTCGGCGTCGCCACGGGAACGACGCTGGCGATCATCGCCGACGCGGTGGCCGCCGATCGCGCGGTCGTCGGGTTCGACTCGTTCACCGGGCTGCCCGAGGCGTGGCGGACCGGATTCCCGGCCGGCGAGTTCGCTCAAGACCCGCCGGCTGACGTTCCCGGCGCGACGATCGTCCCGGGTTTGTTCGACGACACCCTGCCCGATTTCCTGGCCGAGAACGACGAACCGATCGCGTTCGTCCACCTCGATGCCGACCTCTACTCATCCACGAAGACCGTGCTTGACCTCGCCGGTGACCGCCTTGCGCCCGACGTGATCCTGTTGTTCGACGAGTTCTTCAACTATCCGGGGTGGCAAGCCCACGAGTTCCGGGCGTGGACGGAGTTCGTCGCCGCGACGGGGCGCGCCTTCGAGTATCTCGCCTACACCGGCAACAGCGAGCAGGTCGTGGTCCGGCTGCACTGATCAGCTGTCGTACAGCCGCGCCCAGTTCTCCCGGCCGACCAGTTGTGGCAGCGCGTCGCGATACTTGGCCTGCATGGCGGGCGCGTGGGCCTCAAACCGCTTGAGCGTGCGGCGCATTCGCAGCATCAGCGTCTTGAGCTTTTGCTTGTCACGTCGACGGAGCCGAACACCCGTCTGGGAGGCGTCGGTCACCACAGCACTGTCGAAGAGGGAGACATGCCACCACTGGTTGTCCTCGGCGGCTATCGCGACCGGGCCGGGGATGGTGCGCCCGAGCCACTGGTAGACCGCCCTCTTGGCCAGCACCAGGTTGATCCTGTCTTTGCGGGGTTTGTGACCCGTCGGCGTGATCAGTGGTGTCCTGTCGGTCAATTCACCGATCTTCGACGCCGGCGTCACGCCCGTCTCGGGGTAGGCCTTTCGCTCCTCGCGGATCGCAGCCAGCGCCGCACGTCCCCCGTCGTGCAGAATTCCCGGGCCTTCGAGGAAATCCTCGATCCCCCGAATCATCGTGTACGCCATGCCGTATTGCATCGACACCAGCGCTTCGGTGATCTCACGCGCCAGCCATCTGCCAGTGACACGCGCATCGATCGTGCCGTGCAGCGCGTGCGTGATCAGCGAGTTGCGCACGCTGAAGTAGCGCATGAACTCGTCGCGGTCCTTCCAATGGAAGTCGGCGTGCCACACACCGGCGTTGGGAAGTGTGACCGTAGGGAAACCCGCGTCCGCTGCGCGCAGTCCGTACTCGATGTCGTCCCATTGGAAGAACATCGGGAGCGGGAGCCCGATCGCGGCGACCACCTCGGACGGGATCAGGCACGACCACCATGCGTTGTATTCGGCGTCGACACGCTTGTGCTGACGGTGTTTAGTCATGTCTTCGTTCTGAAGCGCGTTGGTGGCCCATCGGCCGGCCCGCAGCCTGTGCAGCTGCGTCTTCTCCCCACCGACGTGAAGCCGACGCGTGTTCTTCAGGTACAGCATCTGCGCGCCGACGATTGTCGGCTTGGGTGTGAGGTTGGCAAACGCGTTCAGCCGCAAGATGGCTTCGGGTTCGCAGAGGATGTCGTCGTCCATCAGGATCACGTTCGCGTGATCTGCGATGCTCGACACTTCGTACATCCCCCGCGAAAAGCCGCCCGCACCACCAAGATTGGGCTGGCGCAGGTAGACAAGCTTTTCGCCGAGCTGCGCGGCGACGTCGTTGAAGAGCGGCCGGGTCTCGACGGCATCGGTTCCCTGGTCCACCACGTAAACCGCGTCGATCCCGGCCAGCAGAGTCTTGTCACCCGTGACGGCCGCGACGGTGTTCGCGCAGTCGTCGGCCCGGTTGAAGGTGCAGATGACGATTGCCGCCGGGCGGATCGTCGGCGGCGCCGCCACGGTCCATTCGAGATCGGTGATCGTCAGCGGGCCGCCCACCGCGGTGCACTCCATCCACAGCGCGCCGCCGTCGACGTACGCGTCGAGTGGCGCCGAGAGCACCGCGGTGCCGGTGCCGTCCACTTCCGTGCTCGCGATGGCCCGGTCGCCACCGTGGATGTCGGACCCGCACAGCACCAAACGCACCGGGCTGGACGTGTCGAACACCAGCTTCAGCTGAACTTCCGACGCGGTGGTCCAGCGCTGGAAGTAGCTCGCGGGCAGCCGCCCGAAGTACGTGTTGGTGTCGACCGTTGCGCCCTTCTCAAGGTGCACGGCGTTGCGTTCGCGATGGGCCTTGCCGCGACGAATGCGCGCATACATGTCGTCGGCGACCCGGGCGCTCGGACCGCCGAACAGTCCCCTGGCCACCACCAGGCGCTCGGGGGCAGTGTGCTCGGTCAGCATGCGCTCGCTCATGCTGCTCCTACGTGTTCACGAGAAATTGTCTTCATCCCCAGGTACCCAGATGGCCTCGGGAAGGAGACTAACAAGTCCGGGTTGCGCGGGCTGATCGCGATCGCCTTCGATATGACACCGATGCGACGCCATAGTGTATTCACGGCCCGCCGACGGCGGACCACTCGGCCGAGAGGACAACCATGAGCGCGACCAACGACCGCCAGGCGCTGGCAGAACTCGCCGAGCAGTCCGGGTGGCAGCGCAGGCAGGTTGACCGAACCGACTTTTACCGTCGTGGCATCCGAGAGGTCGAGGTGCTGTTCACGGGGGACAAGCTCAACGGCGGCAGCCTCTACGAGGACCTTTCTCTACTCACCCACACCCGAGACATGTCCATGGTCCAGAGCTGGCTCACTCGCGCGCTGTAGCTACGGCTGGACCAGCTCGCTTTTGATCAGCGGCGCGATCCGATCGGCGAGGTATGCGTGGCCCGCGTCGGTCGGATGGATGCCGTCAGGCCCGATCAGCGCGGGATCGTCGAGCCAATGCTCTGCTGCCGGATCCACGAAGACCCCGCCGGCGGCC
>NZ_JAVHWM010000008.1:0-5548 GCF_032159765.1 Mycobacterium sp.
CGTCGTCTTCCGGTTCGGCCGTGTGCAACCCGGCGTCCGCGGACCCGGTCTCACGATGTTGATTCCGATCGCCGATCGCCTCGAAAAAGTGAACATGCAGATCATCACGATGCCCGTGCCCGCCCAAGATGGCATCACCCGCGACAATGTGACCGTCCGTGTGGATGCTGTCATCTATTTCAAGGTCTCGGATCCGGTGCGTGCGGCTGTCGACGTGCAGGACTACGTGTCGGCTATTGGTCAGGTTGCACAGACATCACTGCGTTCGATCATCGGCAAGAGCAATCTGGACGACCTGCTGTCCAGCCGCGAGCATCTCAATCAGGGTTTGGAGTTGATGATCGACAGTCCCGCGCTGGGCTGGGGTGTTCAGATCGACCGTGTCGAAATCAAGGATGTAGTGCTGCCCGATTCGATGAAGCGGTCGATCGCACGGCAAGCCGAGGCGGAGCGTGAGCGACGGGCTCGGGTCATCACCGCCGAAGGCGAACTTCAGGCGTCCGAAAAGTTGGCCCAAGCAGCCGAGGTCATGGCCGAGCACCCAGCCGCGCTGCAATTGCGACTCTTGGAGACCGTCGTCGAGGTCGCCGCAGAAAAGAATTCCACATTGGTACTTCCATTCCCTGTCGAACTGCTCCGATTTCTGGAGCGCGCCACACCGCAAGCATCCGAGCGCCGGGACAAGGCCATCAGCACTGACGCGGGCGCATCGTCCAGCGGCGAAACGTTGACGTTGGAACCACCACGGGTTCCCGACGACGCCCGCGGCCTGGAACTTCACACTCGCATCGCCGAGACATTCCAGCGAGATCAGTAAACGTCCGAGACAAACCGGACAACTACTGAGCGTCTTGTGTACCGCGACACAGCATTTGCCCGGTCGTGGGTTCGACTCCGCGTGCGCGTCGTGGCGTGGACCGTCGTCGATGACGCGCCACCAAACTGGATGACGGACGCAAGCTGGTGACTGGATGAGAGCTGTCAAGAGGCATCCGTCCCAGCGTGAATTCGATATACCCATTTACCAGCATGCCGGGAGGCTTCCATTGGATCGCCTGAATCGAAGTGATGGGAATTCGCTTAGTGCCTTTGCCCACTGATGCGCGAGCAAGAAAGCCTGTCCGCTCGATGGTGACGAATCGGCCGTCGAAGTGGACTGTGCCGTTGTGTCCCTTCGCGGAGATCATGTTGGAAAGTTTGCCAGAAGGACCCCGAGCCTTGGCGCGGGACTGCGAACCCCGTAGATCCAGCCTGGGACACTGGACTAAAGAGGGGGCCACTTGCGCTTGCGTTTCTTTCGGGGCGTGACGGTGCTTTTGGCGGCACGCCCGATCTTGCCTCTGCCGGAACGCGCCTTGACGGCGAACTTCGCTCGGGCTGTTTTCTGCTTAGCGGTGGCCATTTGTGTTCCCTTCGGGTTAGCAGTTGGTGCTCAGGTCAGACTGGCGGGGTCGTAAGCGACGCGGCTGGCTGCTGCGGTTGTTGTCAGGATGACAGCGTCTGGAGGGAGATCTCCCAGAGCCGCGTCGCCGCGTCGGGGTCGAGCGCGTGGGGGGCGACGCCCTGACCGGTGCCTGGCTGGCTTGGTCCTGCTTGGTTGCAGTCTTCGAAGTAGCGGCCGCTGATTCCCTGGAGCAGCGGTGACGTCGCGAGCAGCACCGAGGTTGCGGCTCCCTGCTCTGGGGTCTTCCAGTGGAAGCTCCCGGTGTCGTCTTCGATGTGTCCGCGGGTTCGCTCCAGGTCCGCGTCGGTGATGTAGCGCTGCAGGTTGGACCGGACGGTGCCGGGCTGCAGGGCGTTGACGGTGATGCCGTCGCCTCCCCAGCGCTTGGTCGCCTCCACCGCGAAAAGCACGTTGGCGGTCTTCGATTGTGCGTAGGCGTCCCACGGCTCGTAGGCGCGGTTGAGGAAATGGATGTCGTCGAAGACCACCGGCGAGCGTAGGTGGGCTCTGGAGCTCACCGATACGACGCGGGCTCCCCCGGCGGCTGCGAGCGCGCGGTGCAGCCCGGCGGCCAGCGCGAAGTGGCCGAGATGATTCGTGGCGAACTGAAGCTCCCAGCCCTGCGGTGTGCGGGTCTGCGGGCATGCCATGACTCCGGCGTTGTTGACCAGGACGTCCAGCGGTCCGTCCCACGCGGCGACGAACGACGCGACCGATGCCGGGTCGGCGAGGTCCACTGGCGCGACCAGGATGTGGGTGTTGCCGGTGGTGGCCTCGATCTCCGAGGCGACGCGCTGTCCTGCGTCGGTGTCGCGAACCGCGAGGGTCACCTCTGCGCCGGTGGTGGCGAGTGCACGCGCGGTCTCGAGGCCGATACCGGATGCCCCACCGGTCACGATGACCCGGCTGCCGGCCAGGTCGATCCCGGCGACAACCTCGGCGGCGGTGGTTTCCCATTTGAAGGGCGTGGTGATCGGCGTGGTGACAGTCATGCTGGCTCCTTTGTGTTCGGCGGTACCGGGCGGCTGACGCGCGCCTTCATGGATGTCCTCGATGTTTGATGGTTAGCCACGCGGGCGCGGCGATCGGCGGTTCCTTGAGTGCGGGATCGGTGAGCGTCGTGGATGAGTCGGCCGATGATGGGCAGAGCCACGTGCATGGCCAGGGTCAGCGCGGCCTCGTCTTCTGCCGGCAGGCTCGTCAGCAGCTGGGCCAATAGGTGGCGCCGGTCGCGCCGCTGATCGTTCAGCGGCGCCCGTCCGGCGTCGGTGATGGCTACCAGAGCGGCCCGCCCGTCTTCGGGGTCATCGACCCGGGTCACCAGACCCTGTCGTTCCAATCGCTGAACCAGTTCGGTCATCGACGGCTGGCCGATGCCCGCCGCCGCGGCCAGCGTCGTTACCCGGACCGGTCCTTCCCGATTGAGCGTGTCCAGCACCATGGAGGTGGTCAAGTTCAGCGCTGTGCGATCGGACATGTGCCGCACCATGAGGATCGCCGCCTGCTCTAGCCCTTCGGCGATAACCTCTCGGTCGGCAACCCGGGATGACTGTTCCATACCCCATGTATACCACAGCTACATCGGTATCCGATATATCTGTGGTGACGGATGCTTCTTACCAGAGTCCATGCGTCCCGCTTGGACGACCACCTGCTGGCGCAAACGTGGATCGGTCGTTTTGGCCCGCCGGCGGTCCCCGCGACCCCCGCTGCAGGCCCGGCCTGCCTGGAATTATACTGTTGTACTGCAACAGCTCTTGCAACTCGCTTTCATCGCGCAGGTCACTGTCTGACCGAGGCATAGCGGCAGGCGTCAAAGCCGCGCGGCCACCGAATCTTGGCTCACGACTTGTAGTGGAGCCAAGCTCAAATCTAATGTCCGATACATCGGTGCAGGATGCAATAAGTTAGGAAAGGAAGATGGATCGACGGCAAGGCGATCAAAATCGCGTCGATGATCGACGAACACACCCGGCTGTCGATGGTGCACCTGGTGGAACGCTCCATCACCGCCGAGCGGCTCGTCACCGAGTTGGAAGGCGTCTTCATCGCCGCCGGCGGCCCGCCGAAGGTGCTGTGTATGGACAACAATACTGAGTTGGTTTCCCAAGCGCTGCAACAGTTTTGCGCTGGCAAGGTCGCACCGTCGCACCAGCTTGAGCTCTCTAGCCGGCAAACCCGCCGGCGAGCGTTCCGTTACGCAAGTCTTACGCAACCCCGCCTTGGTGCGTCTGACCAGCGCCGATGATTCAATCTCATGTTTTGAATGCCTTGATTCAACGAAACAGATTGAAAGACAACGGGTTTAACTGCTCAGATTGGTTTACTCAAACCTGTTGCAGCACAGCTAGGATCGGTCGAAAACGCCAGTGTGGACCCGGCCGCGGGTCGTGTATCGGTCTTGCGTCACCGAGACGTTGGTATGGCCCAGGTGGTCGGCTCCGATTCGGGCTGAGAGGCCTTCGTCGTCGATAAGGGTTGCGACGGTCTTCCGGAAGCTGTGCGTCGTTACCTCTGGCACCCCTAGGTCCTCGCGGACGGCGCGCCACTGCTTGCCGAAGTTGTTCGGATCGCGGAGCGTGCCCGCTGAGGATGGGAAGATGATCGTCTGCTCGCCGACACAGGGTGCCGCCCGGCGGATGCGCAACATGTCGGCCGCGAAGCGGGGGAGAGGAATGGTGCGGCGCCCTGCGGCCGATTTGGTGTCGTTGACACGTACTAGTCCCTTGCCGGTGACCCGCACTAGCTTGCCGGTAACGGTAAGGGTCTGTGCATCAGCATCGAAGTCAGTCCAGAACAGTGCCAACAGTTCCGAGCGCCGAAGGCCGGTTGCGATTAACAGTGTGATCGGGTCAACGAGATTCGTGATCCCGGCAGAACGGGGACGCTCCGAGCTTGCGCAACAGAGCGCGCAGTTCGTCGGCAGTCAACGCCACAGCACCCTTGGGGCGAATCTGGGCACGTAGCGGTTGGAAATCTCTCTCACCGGATTGGCGCCAAGCACGTTGGCCATGACGGCGAGCTGCAGAGCACCCCGCAAGACTGTCTTCGCCTGCTTAGCCATTGTCGCCCCGTGCGCGGTGCGCATCGACCGGAGCGCTGAATCTAGCCGCGCCGTCGATGCTTCCCCGACTCGCACGCCGCCCATGAATCTGGTGAGCTTGCCAACCGCAAATGTATAGGTAGACAGCGTGATTGGAGAGCGACCATCTTCTGTTGTCGCTTGCAGGTGCTGCTCCACCAGCACCATCACAGGCGTGTCCAGTTCGATCGCCTCGGGTCCGGAGGGAGGCCGGCGTTCGGCAAGTGCTTCCATGAGCGCATAAGCGGGCGACAAAACTTACTACACCGATGGCGATGTTGCGGGTGCGATTTCGGTTGTTGTTTGTTCACCCTTTATGAGTAGGAATGGACCGGAATAGCTCGGTCCCGTCAGGACTTAGACTGACGCGAATCCCTCTGCGCTACAGTCGAAGTCGGCTTATTTCGGGATCGCCGAGAACGCCAGGTCGATAATCCGTTGGTCGCGGGTTCGAGCCCCGCCCGCCCCACAAAGCTTTTGTCTCACGTTTGTCTGACGAAAGTGCCCAATCTTCAGCCGCCCGCTTTGCGCGCGTTCATTGTCCCGCCACTTTCAGCAGGATCTTGCCGCCACGGAGAAGATGTTGCACCGCGTCCTCGATCTGCTCCAAGGGGTACACGCCCGCCACGGGGACAACGAGGGTGCCGTCGGCCACCAGCGGTGCCGCCTCACGAATGACAGGCACCACCTTGTCGCGATAGCCGAAGTCGCCGACAAAGAATCCACGGACGGTGAGGTGCTTGGCGACCAGTGTCGAGGTGTCGACCCACATGGGTTCGTCCCTGGCCCAGGAATAGCTGACCAACCATCCACTGTCGGAAAGCAATTCGAGCAGCCGCGCCGCCCCCGGACCACCGACGGCTTCCACTGCCAGCGCCACTCGCGCGTCGCCGATCACTGCTCGAACATCGCCGACCGCATCGGCGTCGTCGACGTGGACCACGTCGGCCCCGATTGCCGTGAGCTCGGCGAACGTTGCCTCGTCACGGGCCAGGTTGATCGTCTTCAGTCCACGAAGTTTG
>NZ_JAVHWM010000018.1:0-62787 GCF_032159765.1 Mycobacterium sp.
CCGGCGTGGCGAAAAATACTCGGGCAGTTGGCCACCCGGTAACAATGGCTCAGCCGTCTTTGGCCCGAGCCGCCTCGAACATGACCGTCACGTCGTCGGAAACCTTCATGGCGCCGATGAACATGGAATACGGCTTGATGCCGAACTCGGACTGGCGGACCTGCGCCTCGCATGTCATCCGCCACGAATCGCCGAGGTCGTCGACCCTCAGCTCCACGACGTGGCGGCGACTCACCCCGTGGATCTCCAGAGTCCCTGTGAGGCGGTACCCGACCGACGACGGCTCCGCCACGTCAGCGCGGAAGCTGATGGTCCGAAACCGGTCCGCGCCCAGCGACTTCAACGCATTGGACCGGGCCAACGTCTTCTCGGGCCCCGACAGCGGGGTGACCCCGCCGTCCCCGCGCAGAACCTCCAGCGAATCGACATCGATGTTCAGATCCACCGACAACGGCTCGTCGCCGGTCCAATTGACCTCCGCGCGCCAGGAATTCAGTGCGATTGTGAGTCGGTGGCCCATCCGCGCGGCGCGGCCGCTGACGCCGGTCTTGATCACCAGCTGACCATCCGAGGCGTCCAACGCCCACGTTGATTTCTGGGCCATCGTGTTACTGCGGAGCAGTCCCCAACGTCACCGAGAGAGTTCTCGTCGCGCCGGCAGGATCCTGATAGGTCAGCGTGACTTTGTCTCCGGGCGCCTTCGATCGGACCGCGGCAACCAACGCGTCGGCGCTGTCGATCGCGCGCTCGTCGACCTTGGTGACCACGGCTCCGCTTGGGATGCCGGCCGACGCGGCCGGGCCGTCGCCGGTGACGCCCATGATCCTGGCACCGTGCGTGGTCGCATCACTTCCGACCCGTACGCCGAGTGACGCGTGCGTGGCCTTGCCGGAGGTGACGAGCTGGTCGGCGATGCGCTTGGCTTGATCGATGGGTATCGCGAAGCCGAGTCCGATCGATCCGGCTTCGCCGGCGGCGCGGCTGTCGGCGTCCACGGTGGCGATGGCCGAATTCATGCCGACCAGCGTGCCGCTCATATCGACGAGCGCGCCGCCGGAGTTTCCGGGATTGATCGCGGCGTCGGTCTGAATGGCATCGAGCACCGTGTTCTGGTTATCGGCCTCACCGACGGTCGACACCGGGCGGTTGAGCGCGCTGATGATCCCGGTGGTGACGGTGCCTGTCAGGCCAAGGGGTGAACCCACCGCGACGACGCTCTGGCCGACGTGCAGATTTGCCGACGACCCGATGGTGATCGGCGTGAGACCGGAGACGTTCTCGGCGCGAACGACGGCGATGTCGGTGGTCGGGTCCGCCGCGACCTTGGCGAATGTGGTTGTCCTGCCGTCGCTGAACGTCACCGAGGAGTCGGTCTTGCCGCCGGCACTGGAATCGGGCACCGAGACCACGTGATTGTTGGTCATGATCAGGCCGTCGGCATTGAGAATGATGCCGGAGCCTTCGGCGGACTTGTTTCCCAATTTCGTTTCGAGTTTCACCACGCTGGGCACGACCTTGGCGGCGACCTGCTCGACAGATCCGGGCTGAAAGCGTTGCGGTGGGCTGCTGTTCGCAGGCGCGGTGACAAAGCTGCTGATCATCGAGTGAGGCGAACGGACCGTCAGCGCGACCACGCCTCCGAGCGCGGCGGACACCACGCAGAGAACCAATGCGCCCACGATTAGCCATGACGCGCGACCGCGTTTAGGTGCTTTCGGCAAAACATTTGGCGCAGTGGGCATTTCACCAGCAACGCCGCGGTCTTGCGGCTGCGGAGGATAGCCCCAGTCGTACGGCTGCCGGTAGCCGGCGTGAGGCGGGCGCGGATCCGGATGCCGCCAGCGCCAGTCGGGGGACCCGGGTCCATCAGGGCCTGGCGCGTACCCCGGATCGTTCGCCATGTCCTCTAGTGTCCTCCCCGCCCGTCACTTGACGCAGGGCGCCTTATCCATCGTCATACGGGTGAGATCCGTTGGTGCGGGTGCTTGTGTGCCGGTGGCGGTCGCTGACACGGTAGCCACGGGAGTCGACGACGTCGTCGTCGCCGCGCTGCTACCGGTGGTCTCCGTTCCCGACGCGAAGTCGCTGCTCGGGAAGTCGGTACCGATCGTCAGCTCCACACTATCTGCGGCTACGGATTCTGACGCGGTCGCGGTCATGTTCAGCTCACGGGCCAGCGCCTCGGCCGCTTCCTGCGCGCCGGACCCGTACGTGACCGTGCTTTCGTCGGCCACGGTGTCCGCTGTCGTGATGTCCCCTGGCTCAAAGCCTTTTTTGGTCTGCGCGGCCAGCACCCGGGTGGCCAAACCGTAGTACTCCGAAGCGTTGACGACGTTCAGGACGATGCCGCTCGTCGTCGTCGCGGCCGCGTTGTCCACCGACGACGACGAACTTCCGGCCGTGCTGCTCGACGACGGCTTGGGTGATTCACCGTTGACAAGATGGCGCACGATCGAGCGGATGGTCGGCACGTCGACGGTGTTGATGTCCTCACCGAGGGAGTCTCGGCTGAATCCCGTGATCGGCAGCGTGAACAGGGAGATGCCCCGGCTGGTGAACGACGGCGCGTCTTTGAGGAACGCCGGCAGGTTGAACCCGGAGTCCACCGCGATGTTCTGGCGGGCGACGTCGAGCAGCTTGTTCAGGTCACTTGTCTTCGATAACGATCCGCCGTGCTGCAGCGCCGACAGCAGCGACACGATGAACGCCTGCTGGCGTCGGGTCCGGTCCAGGTCGGTGAACATCAGCTCGTCGTTGACATCGCGCCTCTGTCGGACGAAGGCCATGGCCTGGGAGGCATTGATCTGCTGGGTGCCCTTGTGAAAGTCGGCGCCGGAAAACGTGTCCTTGGTGTCTTCGTTGAGGCACACCGTGATCGGCTGGACCACCTGGGCGATCTCGAAGAATGCCACCAGGGTGACTTCGATGAAGTGGTCGATCGGGATCCCGAGGAGATTGCGAACGGTATTGATCTGAGCTTTGCGGCCGACCTCGCGTGCTTTCTGCTCGTTGACCGTCGGGTCGTCGTCTGTGCTTTTGGAGCTGGACTTCTTGGCCATCGAGTCCATCGCGTTCTGGTAGGCCATCCCGTAGGCCTGCTTGACCTTGCCCTTGCAACTCGAGGTGGGGCATCCGGCGAGGTCGACGAAGTCGTCGCGGGGGATCGAAATCGCGGTGATCGGACCATTGCCCGCGGGGATGTGCACCACGATCAGCACGTTCGAGTTGTATCCGCCCGTGGTTTCGTCACCGGCGTGCAACGCGTCGTAGATTTCCTGCGGCAAGGGGTTGCCATGCTCGTCGAGCCGGCTGTCCAGTCCCATGATCAGGATGTTCTGCTCACCACCGGATGAGCCAGGATCGCCCTCCAGCGCCTGCGAGGTGGTGATGCCGGTGAACATGTCGTGCGTTTTCACCCATCCGAACCCGGTGACCACGATCATGCCGACCGCGACCAGGGAAATCAGTGCCTGCGCGCCCCTCAGCAGCCGGCGCCTCACCGCCCGCTCGGGGAGGCGATGGCGCGGCTGGTGTCGATGAGGCCGGCTGTCCCGACCCCCAGATCGGTGTGCCGGGCTGGTCATGATTCCCAAGAATTATCCCTGACGCAAGCCAATGCGCGCTGCGAGCGTGATCAAGGCCTCTTCTACCCTGGTGGCAGCGGTGCCGCTACCGCTCCGGCGACGCCAAAAGGGGAGAACGGGTTGATTCTCAGCAGGCTAGGCGCGCCGCTCGCGCTTGTCGCGATCATGGGCTCGCTCGGTGGCTGCGCGCATGGCACGTCGTCCGCGCCGACGGTCGCCGCGCCTACGACAGTCCGAGCCACCGCGATGGACGAGACGACGGTGTCTGGACCCCCCGGCGCACAGCCCAGGCTGTCGTCAGACCCCGTGAAGCTTGCTGACGACCTCATTGCCGATGAGCAGGCTCTTCGCGACGCGGCGACGTCGGACGCAGCGCTGTCAGCGGCGGCGCGACGTCAACAGGCGGCCTACCGCGCCATCGGGCGCCACCCCGAGTGGGACGCGGTCGTGCGTTCCCGAATGCCCTCGTCGCTGAGTGAGGTTTACGCCCGCAATGTCGACGCCCGCCGGCAACTCGCCGCGATGGCGCACACGCGAGACACGCTTCCCGCGTGGCGGATCGAGCCGCCAGCGCCGGCCGGTGACCTGCTGGGCTACTACCACGACGCCGAAGCGGCGACGGGCGTCGGCTGGAATTATCTGGCTGCGATCAACCTGATCGAGACGAGGCTGGGCAGCATCAACGGCGTGAGTACCGCCGGCGCCGAGGGCCCGATGCAGTTCCTGCCCGCGACATTCGCGGCGTACGGCGACGGAGGCGATATTCACTCGCCGCGCGACAGCATCATGGCCGCCGGCCGGTTTCTCGCGGCGAACGGCTTTGCCGCTGATCGCGATCGCGCGGTCTTCGCCTACAACCACGCGGCTCAATACGTCCGAGCGGTCGACGACTACGCGGCGCTGATTGCGGCCGATCCGGCGGTGTTCGGTACCTACTACCGTTGGGAGGTCTACTGCTATACGACCGCCGGTGACGTGCTGCTGCCGATCGGCTTTGCCGCGGACGCACCGATTCCAGTCGACACATACGTGGCGTCTCACCCGCAGTAAGTCAGGGCCTTGAAAGGTCGCCGGTGAGGTACCGCTGCAAGGTCGGCGCAACCGCGTCGACCAGGGCGTCTACCTCCATCGAGTGGATCGGTTCGGAGCGCACGGCGTAGCGCATGATGCCGATGCCGACGAGCGCCGACGCGCACAGCGACGCGCGCAGCTTGACCTTGTCCGCCCCAAGCCGCTTGATGATCGGGCTGAACACCGGAACGGTCAGGCTCTTCTCGACGATGTCGACCGTCTTGGCCATGCCGGTCGTGGCCATCGCACTGGCGGCGAATGGTCCGCCACCTGCCAGGTCCCACGTGGTGATCAGCATGTGCAGGGTGGTCCGGCCGGACTGGTTGACACTGCCCGCGACGATTCGATCGATGAAGCCTCGGGTAGTCCCGGGCAGGCGTAGCAATCGCGATACCGGATCGCTTCGCTGCTGCTCGTCTGCCACAACGCCAGAATCGCCGCGCATCCGGCTGCAGTCAATTCTGACACTCGGTAGCGTCGTGACATGGTAAATCCGACCGTTGGCGTCGAGGAAGAGTTTCTGCTCGTCGACCCCGAGTCCGGTGAGCCCGTCCCGGTGAATCGTGTTGTGGCGCAAGAGGCCAAGACGCGTGGTGTCGACCTCCAGCTGGAACTGACCAGCTGCCAGGTGGAGACGACGTCGGACGTCGCGGACACTAGTGACGAACTTCGGTCTGACCTGACTCGTATGCGCAGCATCGCTGCGGAGTCCGCATCCGCGTGTGGCGCAAGGCTGTTGGCCGTCGGCTTGCCGCCTTCTGTGCCACACCAGTTCCCGATCACCGACACCCCGCGGTACAGCAAGATCGCCGACAGCTTCGGCATGATCGCCCACGAACAAGGCATCTGCGGCTGCCACGTCCATGTCGCGGTGCCCGATCGCGGCGCGGCGATCCACGTGAGCAATTGGCTGCGGCCATGGCTGCCGCTGTTGGTCGCGCTCAGCGCCAACTCCGCGATCTATCGCGGTGCCGAGTCCGGGTATGCGAGCTGGCGCAGCATCCTGTGGGCCCGGTGGCCAAGTGCCGGGCCGCCGCCGTACTTCGAATCTGTCGACGACTACGACGCCACCGTCGACATGCTGATGGACACAGGTGCGATCCTCGACGACGGCATGGTCTATTGGGATGTTCGGCCGTCGTCGCAGTTCCCGACGATCGAGGTCCGCGGTGCCGACGTGCCGCTGACGGTCTCCGAGACGGTGCTGCTCGCGACGTTGATCCGCGCGGCGGTGATGACCGCCCTTGACGAGTTGGAGAGTGGCCTACCTCCAGTAAGGGTGGCCGCGGAGACTCTGCGGGCGGCCTATTGGAAGGCGGCCCGAGAAGGTTTGAGCGGAAGTGCAATTGATCTCGCAGGCGGGTGTCGGTCGGCGCCGACACGTCGTCTGCTCGAGGGTTTCGTCACGCGCATTGGCCCGGCGTTGGACCGGTTGGGCGAGCACTCCCATGTGCGGGACGAGCTGAACCGGATCGTCGTCGCGGGCAACGGCGCCATGCGGCAGATACGCGCGTGGCGCCGACGAGGCGAGATATCCGACGTCATCGGCGAAGTCGCCGAGGCAACGCTTTCTTGACCGTCACGGCCACGCTCGTGCCGCCGCAGCGAGCCCGTGCACGAGCGCAGAGGTGGCCGGCGACAGGCCGTCGCCGAGCGAGGCTTGTCCGAGCGACCATCCAGCACAGCGGGGGAGCTGGCTGCGAGGGCTGATTCCCCGTACGCGGGAAGACAATTCGAGCTGCACCCCGCCATTGCGCGCCTGATTCACCGGGTTGTCAGGATGCATGCCCCGCAGTTCCGCCGGAATCGCGTCCAGGTCGGTGACGAGGTGGTAGCCCGGAAGGTCGATGTGCCGCGTGAGGTGGGCCGCCAGCTCGCGGTTGCGGCCTCCGGCCAGCAGCTGGGTACTGCGCCCGATCCTGCCATAACCGTGCAGCGACACCACCACGTCTACATGCTCGAGAAACTCTGCGAGAGTGGACGATTCCGCTGCGCGGAACTTGGAAGACGACAAGTGATGCGGGTACCGGTCGGGGTGGCGGACCACATACACGGACGCATCTGCGGCGTAGGCCGCGCGCTCGGCGATCACGTCGGTCATCTGTTCGAGGCCGCCACCGTGAATGGCCAGGAAGCCGAAGCGGGATCGCAACCGGCTCTCCTCGACGACGCCGGGAAACTGCAACAAATCTGAGAATGTCTGCGGCCCAGTGTTTTTTGATGCCAATGGATGCGGCCAATGTGCTGGATCCCAGCGGCGGAGGAATTCGATCCAGCGGTGCGGTAGCCCGTGGTGGACGGCGCCGTCAATGATCCGCTCCAGGTACCCCGGCCGTGGCGGCCCAGGCTCGACACGGTGGTCGATGTACACCCACGCGTCGGCGGGGCCGTGCGCGGAGTGAATCGTCAGCCGGTCACGGCGGTACCGCACCGGAACTCCCTCGGCGCTGTCCAGCGTCGCGAGGTCATGGTCGGACACGTTCCACAGCACCCCGTGCACCTCTGTGCCCGCGAACTTCTCGACTGTGGCGACCCCGCGCTCGTTGATCAGCCAGGTGTGGTCGGAGAGCATCGCGGGCCGGGGGTTGGTGGCGCCGGGGCAGCGTCGCGCCATCTGCCTGACGCACAGGTTCGAGCCGTAGGCGAAATAGGTGTGCATCCTCTCCCTTTTGCTCCTCGCGTCCTCTCCCTTTTGCTCCTCGCGTCCGCGTCAGCCCGCCACGGTCAGGTACAACAACCCCACATTCAGCAGACTAATAAGCCCGGCGACCAACCAGCCCAGCAGCGTCGTCACCCGGTGGTTCACGTCCTCACCCATCAGCGTCGCGTCGCTGGTCAGCCGCACCAGCGGTATCAGCGCGAACGGAATGCCGAAAGACAACACCACCTGGGAAAACACGAGTGCGCGGGTGGGGTCGACGCCGATCGCCAAAATGATCAGCGCGGGGATCAGCGTGACGAGACGGCGCAGCACAAGGGGAATCGCGCGGTGCAGCAGACCGGCCATGATCATCGCGCCGGCGTAGGCGCCCACCGAAGTCGACGCCAGACCCGACGCGAGCAGACCGATCGCGAAGAACAGCGCGACCGTCGGGCCCAGGGTGTCCCGCACGGCGGCGTGGGCGCCTTCGATGGTGTCAGTGTCCTTGCGGCCCTGCAGATTCGTGGCGGCAACAAGAAGCATGGCCATGTTGATCGTGCCCGCGACCACCATCGCCAACCCGACGTCCCATTTCGTCATGCGCAGCAGCAGTGCGCGTCGGGGTCCCTCGGGATGGCCGTGTCGATCGCGGGTCAGTCCCGAGTGGAGATAGACGGCGTGGGGCATCACGGTCGCTCCGAGCATCGCCGTGGCGAGCAGAACGCTGTCGGTGCCGTGAAAGCGCGGAACGACCCCGCCCAGAACCTGGTCGGGCGATGGCGGGTTGACGAACAGGCTGGTGAGGAACCCGATGGCGATGACGAGCAGCAGGCCGGTGATCACGCGTTCGAACGTCGACTGGCCGCGCTGGTCCTGAACTACGAGCAACAGCAGCGATACTGCTCCGGTGATCGCGCCGCCGACCAGCAGCGGCAAATCGAACAGCAGGTACAGCGCGAGGGCCCCGCCCACGACCTCGGCGAGATCGGTTGCCATCGCTACTAATTCGGCTTGCGCCCAGTATGCGAGCCGGGTCGGCCGACGCATCCGCGCGCCGATCGCCTGCGGCAGCGACTGCCCGGTGACGAGCCCGAGTTTCGCCGAGAGGTACTGCACCAGACCGGCCATTACGTTCGCGAGCAGAATCACCCACACCAGCAGGAAACCGAACTTCGCCCCGGCGGTGACATTGGCCGCGACGTTGCCGGGGTCCACGTACGCGATGGCGGCGACGAACGCCGGGCCGAGCAGGAGCCAGTTCCGTCGCAGACCGACGTCCTGGTGCTGCTCCACCGCCAATGTCGCCCCTTAGGTCTTCCGGCACGCGAATAAAAAACTTAGGTTAGCCGAAAAGACTCGCGGGAGACGAATAACAGGGCTTGTGGACCAGGTCGGTGCCTACCTGCCCCTGCCACCGCCAAGGCTGATCGTGATGCCGGAGCCCCAGAAAGGCCATCCGAACGGGTAGTTGTTCGTGACGCCGGGCGAAGTGTTGATCTGTGTGCTGCCGTTGGTTTCACACACTGTGGTGGTGGGCCCGGTGTTGGTGCATTCCGGAACAGCCGCGGCCGGAGGCGCGGCGGCGAGGGACAGGCAAACTGCGACGGTTGCGAAGACGGCTGCGGAGGGGCGAAGTGCCGACATGGTGATCGATTCTCTGAAGTAGCGGCCGGTCCCCGACCGTACCGTCAGCATACGCTCAGGGAACCGCCCAGCCACCGATTCCGACGACGGGATAACCCGGGTAGAGCCACGGCTCCTCGAGGAACGGACCCGTGTTGATGCTGACGTTCGGCGACGTGTTGATCGACGTGTGGGTGCCGCGCTCGCACTGCATCGTCTGCGGCGCAATCATTCCGCAATGGGGCAGGGCCGCCGCCACCGGCGCGGTCGCTATCGAAGCGATCCCGACTGCGCCGAATGCGACGGCCAAGCCCACCCGGTAGCCCCGCACGGTCAGCTCCTACCGGTGGTTGGGGCTGCCCGCATCGCCGCTGCCCTCGTTGTAAGGCACCGGATACGGTCCGGGGTAATACCCGCTGTCGCCGAAGGTCTCATCCCAGTAAGGCAGTGTGAAATCGCCCGCCGGCGGTGTCGCGTTGATCTCGGTATTGCCCGGCGATGAACACGTGGTCGAACCGCCGACGGTGGTGCAGGAGGGCTCCGCTGCGGCGGCGGGCGCGCCGCACACCGCCGCTATCGCGCCGGCGGCCATCAGATACCGCAGTCGAATTCGCATGATTTCCTTTCGCCGACCCCACGTAATTACGGACTGTACAACCCCTTCCCAGTAATTAGCTGCAAGTCGAGCGTGGTTCGAATTCCCGGCTCGGCGAGCACGACTGCGGGGATCGCGTTGACGACGCGCATCGCGGTCGCCACCAAACCTGCGTGGTTGTGGTCGCCGTTGGGGCTGCCGAGGCAGATGTCCATCGCATACGACGGCTCGCCGGTGATCTCCACGCGGTAGGAGCCTCCCGGCTGCGCCGGTTGCGGCCAATCCGGCTGCAGGTCTTCGCGAAGCCTCGTCACGTGCTCGACCACCACTGCTGGCCTTTCGTCGACGAGGCCACGCACCTCGAACCGCAGCGCCGCCGCCGTGCCCTTCGCGATCAATCCTGCCGCGATCTGGAAGTCCTCAGGGGCCGGCTCGCGATAGTAGACCTCGACGACCTCGTCCAGTTCGATGCCCAAACCCGCTGCGATCTGACGCAGCACCGACCCCCACGCCATGCTCAACACCCCGGGCTGCAACAGGATTGGCGTTTCGTCCAACGGCTTGCCGAATCCCATGATGTCGAACATCACCGTGGCGCTGTCGTAGGTCGCGTAGTCGACGATCTCCATGCAACGGATCTGCTGGATGCTCTGGCAGGTGCCTGCGAGGGCCAGCGGCAGCAGGTCGTTGGCGAAGCCCGGGTCGATTCCGTTGACGAAGAGGGATGAATTACCCAGTCGCGCAGCTTCTTCGAGCGGCGCGATCATCTCATCGGTGATGACCTGCCACGGGTACTGCAGGAACACCGGTCCCGTGCCCACCACGTTGATGCCGGCCTCAAGCAGCCGCCGATAGTCTTCGAGCGCTTCGAGCAGCCGGTGGTCGGCCAGCGCGGTGTAGACCGCGCAGTCAGGCTGGGCCTCAATGATTTCCGCGAGGTCGTCGGTGGCTTTGATGCCAGTGGGCGCGTCCGAGCCGATGAGCTCGGCCGCGTCGCGGCCTGCCTTTTCCGCCGACGACACCCAGACTGCGGTGAGTTCGAACTGCGGGTTGCTCAGAATGCCGGCGAGCGCATGCCGGCCGACATTGCCTGTGCCGATTTGGGCGACTCGTATTGTCATCGTGGTCCTTTACAGGTCAGGGATCGGCAGTTCGAGGTTGGGCATGATGAGGCCGCCATCCACCTCGAGTGTCTTGCCAGTGAGATAGGCACCGGCGGGTGACGCCAAATACACTGCGGCAGCTGCGATGTCAGCAGGCTCACCCAGCCGGCGCATCGGCGTCGCGGTCTCCAGCTGGGTCCGCATGTCGTCGTTGCTCGCCACGATGTCGAGAGCCGAGGTGAGGATCGATCCCGGGGCGATCGCGTTGACCCGTATCCGTGGGCATAGGTCCAGCGCGGCCAGCCGGGTGTAGTGCGCCAGCGCCGCTTTCGCGGTTCCGTACGCCGCAAACCCACGGCCGGGCAGCCTGCCCATCGTCGAGGTGATGTTGATAGCGCTGCCGCCGTTGGCGGTTTCCAGCATCAGCGGCACCGCTGCGGTGAGCAGCGCGTGGGCCGTCAGCACATTGAACGTGAACGCGCTTCGGAGATCTTTCGTGCTGGTGGTCAGCAAGGTGTTCGGCATCGTCCCGCCGACGTTGTTCACGACGATGTCGAGGCGAGAGAACTCGTCGACGGCGGTCTGCGCCAACGCCGCGGTGGCGTCGGTGTCCGCGAGATCGGCGACGACGACATGCGCGCGCCTGCCGAGTCCGCGGACCTGTTCGGCGACGTCGTTGAGCTCGCTTTCGGTGCGCGAGGCGATGACGACGTCAGCGCCCACTTCAGCGAACGCGAGTGCGATAGCGGCTCCGAGTCCACGCCCGGCGCCCGTGATGACTGCGACCTGATCGTCCAGCCGGAATCTGTCAAGGATCACTCCGGCAGACTAGCCCCGCCGCCGCGAGCTATTTCTTCGCAGCCTTGCTTGCGGCTTTCTTGGCGGGTGCCTTCTTGGCTGCTGATTTCTTGGCAGGCGCTTTTTTGGCCGCGGTCTTCTTGGCGGGTGCCTTCTTCGCCGTTGACTTGGTCGCAGACGATCCGGAACCCTCGCGACGCTTGCGCACACTGGCCTCGAGCTTGGCCAGCAGATCGGAGACGTCGTCGGTGGCGTCGAGCTCCTTGGGAGCCTGCTCCTCGGTGGGAAAAGCTTCGCCCCCTTCGAGTTTCGCCTGTACCAACTCGTGCAGCTGCTCCTGATAGTCGTCGCGGAACTCGTCCGGCTTGAAATCGGCGGCCATCGACTCGACCACCTGCTCGGCCATCTTCAGTTCGGCCGGCTTGACGTCAACCTTCGCATCCAGCGAGGGGAAGTCGGGATCGCGAATCTCGTCGGGCCACAGCAATGTGTGAATGACCATCACGTCGCGCTTGCTGAAGTCCTTGACCCGCAACGCCGCAAGCCGCGTCTTGTTGCGCAGCGCGAAATGCACGATCGCGACCCGGTCGGTGCTGGCCAGTGTCTTGGCCAGCAGCACGTAGGACTTGGTCGACTTGGAATCAGGCTCGAGATAGTAGCTGCGGTCGTACATGATCGGGTCGAGTTCGCTGGCCGGGACGAATTCCATGACCTCGATCTCGCGGCTGCGCTCCTCGGGCAACGTGCTCAAGTCTTCGTCGGTGATGATCACCGTCTGGCCGTCGTCGGACTCGTACGCCCGGGCGATGTCGCGGTATTCGACCACTTCGCCGCATATCTCGCAGACCCGCTTGTAGCGGATGCGGCCGTTGTCCTTGGCGTGAACCTGATGGAACTTCACGTCATGGTCCTCGGTGGCGCTGTACACCTTCACCGGGACATTCACCAACCCGAAGGAAAGTGAGCCCTTCCAGATGGAACGCATAACGCCAGTATGCCCGGTATACCGTGGTTGGACGTTCACAGGCACCCTCGGGAGGGAACTCCGGCTCCATGGCGCGCATACCCCACGTGTGGCCTCCTGAGGACGAGCCTGGCCCGCATGTAGCGCTGACCAACGCCGAGAAGGTGCTGTATCCGGCGACAGGAACCACCAAGGAAGAGGTGTTCGGGTACTACGTGAGCGTCGCGGAGTACATGCTGCCGCACATCGCGGGCCGGCCCGCCACCCGCAAGCGGTGGCCGAACGGCGTGGAGGAGTCGTCGTTCTTCGAGAAGCAGCTGGCGTCGTCGGCGCCGGACTGGCTCGACCGCGCCACCATCGAGCACAGCTCGGGTGACACCACCTACCCGATCATCGACAGCCCCGCCGCGCTGGCGTGGATCGGCCAGCAGGCGGCACTGGAAGTGCATGTGCCGCAATGGCAGTTTGTGAAGCAGAAGCCCGGTCCGGCGACGCGTGTGGTGTTCGATCTCGACCCGGGGCCAGACGTGCAGATGGCCCAGGTGGCCGAAGTCGCTCGCGAGATCCGAGATATGTTGGCGGACATCGGCCTTAGCACCTATCCGGTGACCAGCGGCAGCAAGGGGATGCATCTGTACATTCCGCTGGACAGCCCCCTGAGTTCGCGGGGTGCAACCACGTTGGCGAAGAAGGTGGCCCAACAGCTCGAGGCGGCCTCGCCGAAGACGGTGACCTCGACCATGACCAAAAGCGTTCGCAAAGGCAAGGTCTTCGTCGACTGGAGCCAGAACAGCGGGTCCAAGACGACGATCGCGCCGTACTCGTTGCGCGGACGGCCCGAGCCGACCGTGGCGGCGCCGCGCACCTGGGAGGAACTCGACGACCCGGATCTGCGGCACTTGCGGTTCGACGAGGTATTGCAGAGGGTCGCACGGGATGGTGATCTGCTGGCGCCGTTGGACGCTGCGGAGACCGACCGGCTCTCCAAATACCGGAGCATGCGTGACGCGTCGAAGACCCCGGAACCCGTTCCGAAGTCAAAGCCGAAGCCGGGCAACGGCAATCGGTTCGTCATCCAGGAGCACCACGCCAGACGCCTGCATTACGACCTGCGACTCGAACGCGACGGGGTGCTGGTCAGCTGGGCGGTGCCGAAGAACCTGCCGGAGACGCCGTCGGTGAACCACCTCGCGGTGCATACCGAGGATCATCCCTTGGAGTACCTGACGTTCGAAGCGACCATCCCGAAGGGCGAGTACGGCGCCGGCAAGATGGTCATCTGGGACACGGGTACCTATGAGGCGGAGAAATTCCGTGACAACGAAGTGATCATGACCCTTCACGGAGAACGGATTTCGGGCCGCTACGCGCTGATCCAGACCAACGGCGACCAGTGGTTGGCGCACCGGATGAAGGATCAGGAGTCGCCGACCGTCAAGGACCTCGCCCCGATGCTGGCCACCCTCGGCTCCGTCGACCGGCTGACGCACACCGAATGGGCTTTCGAGGGCAAGTGGGACGGATACCGGCTTCTCGTCGACGCCGATCACGGTGAGATGCGGCTGATTTCGCGCAGCGGCCGCGATGTCACCCGCGAATACCCGGGTCTGCAAGTAGTGGTCGACGCGCTGAGCGATCACGGCGTCGTCCTCGACGGCGAAGTCGTCGCACTCGACGACTCCGGCGTGCCGAGTTTCTCCGAGATGCAGAACCGTGCGCGCGCAACACGAATCGAGTTCTGGGCCTTTGATGTCCTGCAACTCGACGGCAGGTCGTTGCTGCGGGCGAAGTACCGCGACAGGCGACGCGTGCTGGAAGCACTGGCTGAGGACCGCGACGAGCTCATCGTTCACGAACTGCTGTCCGGGGATGGTGACGACGCGCTTGAGCAGTCCCGCAGCCGTCGGTGGGAGGGCGTCGTCGCCAAGCGCTGGGATTCCACCTATCAGCCGGGCCGGCGCTCACGCTCGTGGATCAAGGCCAAGAACTGGAAGACGCAGGAGGTCGTGATCGGAGGCTGGCGCGAGGGCACCGGCGGGCGCACGAGCCGCATCGGCGCGCTGATGATGGGCATCCCCGAGGACGGCGGCCTGCGGTTCGTCGGCCGCGTCGGTACGGGCTTCACGGACAAGGAGCTCACCAGGCTGAAGAAGACGTTCGCACCGTTGGCCACGGACGAATCACCTTTTACTGAACGGCTTTCCAAGCAGGACGCGGCGGGTGTGACGTTCGTGCGGCCCGAGCTCGTCGGCGAGGTGCGCTACGGCGAATGGACCGGGGACGGGCGGCTGCGCCACCCGAGCTGGCGCGGTCTTCGGCCGGACAAGTCACCGGACGAGGTCGTCGTCGAACAGACCTGACCGCCGGCCATCAGCGCGAACCGTCGATCGCTTCCTGCATTCCCCGGGTCGCCAGCACGTCGGCCAACTCGTTGTCGGCGACACCCGAGTGTCCCTTCACCCAGAACCACTCGACTTGGTGTCGCGCACAGGCCATCCGGAGCCGCCTCCACAGGTCGGCATTCTTCACTGGCTGCTTCGCGGCGGTCATCCAGCCGTTGCGTTCCCAGCCGAGCACCCATTTGGTGATGCCGTTGCGGACGTAGGTGCTGTCGGTGTACAGATGCACCGCAACGGGTCTGGTGAGCGCCTCCAGTGCCATGATCGGCGCGGTCAACTCCATCCGGTTATTGCTTGTCGCACCGGACTCGCCGCCGCACATCTCGCGGACATGCTCATGGTGGCGCAATACCGCGCCCCAGCCGCCGGGGCCGGGGTTGGGTCTGCACCCGCCATCGGTGTGGATGACGACGACATCCTCGGTCATGACGCCGAGGATAGGCACCTCGATTGGCGAGTCGGCTCAGCGACGCGCGGAGATCATTGCGGTCCGGACCGACATGCCGAGGTCATGATGGCGGAGTGTGGTGATCCGACGTCCGGGCTGCACCGCGTCCTTGACAGGCGTTGTGCGGTCACCGAAGAACGAGGCGGTCGTGTCGATGTCCACGACGACGTACGTGATTCCCCAGAGTGTGGATGGCCCCTCGCTCGCCGTGTCCGGAGAGCCGACGACCTCGACGATCACCTCCCCGAACCGGAAGAAGATCTGGCGGATCTGACGTCCGCCGAGCTCGCCGTCCCGTTCCCGGCGCGGGTCCACACCGACAGCGGCAAGCGATGCGACCGTCCTATCCAGGTCAGGTGACAACAGCACGACGTGGTCGATCGCGATGACGCCGTTCGCGTGCTCGGCGGGCGCTGCAGGGGCGGCGGCAGACGGCATCGGGGTCGACGCTGAACCCGGCTCGCGTCCAGGCGTCCGCTGGGTCAGCGACCTCGAACTCGTCGACGGTGATCGTCATGGCCTGAGGGTACTTCGGCCGCTCGCTGGGTCGTCGTCGAAATCCCTTGGACATGTGGACGATAATCGACGGTATGCCTCGGCAGATCACCACTGAAGAGCAACTGCGAGCAGTCGTGGGCCACCCGTCGGAGTACGTCGCGAACAAGGTCGCCGACCGTCTCGCGCCGATCCATCGCGAGTGGCTCGCCCACAGCCGCCTTGCGTTCGTCGCCACGACTGACGCCGCCGGACGCGTCGACGTCTCACCCAAGGGCGATCCCGCCGGCTTCGTCCATATTCTTGACGACACGACGATCGCGATTCCGGAACGGCCAGGCAATAAGCGCGTTGACGGTTACCTGAATGTGCTTCAACGGCCCAGTGTCGGAACGATTTTCGTGGTGCCCGGTCGCGGCGATACGCTGCGGATCAACGGGCAGGCCCGGATCGTCGCGGACGCCGACTACTTCGACGTGATGGCCGTCAACGGCAACCAGCCGATCCTCGCGCTGGAAATCAACGTCGAGGACGTCTTCTTCCACTGCGCGAAAGCATTCCTGCGTTCGGACGCATGGCAACCGGAGACGTGGAAGCCGGACGCGGTGCCCAGCACCGCGGAGATAGCACACCAGATTCGCAAGGACGCCGACTTCAAGCAGCTTGAGGAGTACTACAGCGAAGCGAACTACCGCAAGCTGTTGTATTGAGCGTTGATAAGCGGCGCAACCACTTTCGTCACTCCAGTCTCCCCGGGCGGGCGGTGATCGAATTGCCCGTATCTTAGCGACAATCGCGATGTTCCTCGATCGGCCTTCGGCCGCAACAGATCTTGTCGCTAAGATACGGGCACATCCAACTTTGCCTCCGGCCGGTGACGCGTGTGGCGTATGTGAATGCGTGTCCGAACCTACCCGTTGACCTTGGCAATCACGCGCTCGGCGAACTTCTCGAGATGGCGGACCTTGTCGTCCAGCGGCTCGGTATCGGAGCCCATGATGTAGGGCATCCGGAAGCCCACGATGACGTCGGTGACGCCCTTGTCCTCCAACCGCTTCACCCCGTCGACCATGAAACCGTCCCCGGAGATGACGTGGATCTCGAACGGCCCGGTGTTGCCCTCCTCCTCGCGCAGCTGCGCGAGCCGCTCCAGAAGTTGGTCGAGCTCCTCGGGAGAGCCGCCCCCGTGCATCCACCCGTCGCAGCGCGCCGCGCGCCGCAACGCCGCCTCAGCGTGACCGCCGATCAGGATCGGGAGCGGCTCTGACGGCGCCGGGGTCATCTTGGTCGTCGGGATGTCGTAGAACTCGCCGTGGAACTCGAAGTACTCGCCGGTGGTCAGGCCGCGGATGATTGCGATGCACTCGTCCATCCGCTTGCCGCGCTTGGCGAATGGCACGCCCATCAACTCGTAGTCCTCGGGCCAGGGGCTGGTGCCGACGCCCAGCCCGAGCCGATTGCCGAAAACCGCGGCCAGCGAGCCCGCCTGCTTGGCCACCAGCGCGGGCGGCCGGATCGGCAGCTTGAGCACGAAGAAGTTGAACCGCATCGTGGTCGTGACCGCCAGCAGCGCTCCGGCCAGCACGAACGCCTCGACGAAAGCCTTGCCGTCGAGGAACTCGCGGTTGCCGTCAGGGGTGTACGGGTACGTCGAATCCGACTCGAGGGGATAGGCGACGCTGTCCGCGATGGTCATCGCGTCGTATCCGGCGGCCTCGGCAGCCTTGGCCAACGGCACATAGAACGTCGGGTCGGTCATGGCTTCGGCGAAGGTGAATCGCATCGCCGAACCTTACAGCTCGTTCTCCGGCCCGATTGCGGCCCACACCATCTTCCCGGTCGGCGTCGGCGCGTTGCCCCACTCTCGGCACAGGGCGGCCACAATCGCGACGCCCGAGATGTCGGTGGCCAAGCCGCCGCAACGCTCGGTCCGGGTGGCCAATGCCGAGCTGTTGTCCCCGACCGCCACCGTGACTATGTCGTCGACGTTGTCGAGGCGGACCACAGGAGCGCTGTCGGTATGCGCGAACACGTTTTCGACGAACACGGTGACGACGAGCTTGGCGACCGAGATCAGCTCGGGCCTCGACCATTCCCTTAGCCAGGCGGCTACCAACTCACGTGACTCATGAATGCACGACGTCGCACGCGGGAACTCGGTGTGAGTACGTCGCCGCACGGTGCAACAGCGTCGGCAGCGCAGCGCCCCAGCGGCTTCGGCGATCGACGCGAATATCGGTATCCGCCGGGAAATGCCTTGGCGAGCAATCGCTTCGCCAGGGCCTTCGCCGTTACAAACGAGAGCCATCGGCGTGCGAGGCCACCGGCCGATGTGCCAGCAGGCGCTGCTCAGCGCCGTCAGTGCCGATGGCTCGGGTACCACGAGTGAGGACAGGTCAACGATGACGCCTTCAGGTTCATCGATCGCGGCGGAGATGATCGCGTTGCGAAGCGACAAGTAAGTCGAGCCGTCCAGGAAGCCATGCGGCTGAAGCACGTTCGTCGTCGTCTCCGGTGCTCGGGAGAAGACGAGGTTGTGCGCGTAATCAGCTGGCATTCCGCCTGCTCCCACCCCGGGCATTTGTAGAACATTCTTCGAGCTATTCAGAGGGCATACCCGGGTGGACGCCGTGGCACTCCTGTTGCCGGCTATTGCCGACGGGATGCCAAGGAAATCTAATCTGGCTCATAGTGTTGGGGCGCATACTCGCGACCGTGACCGACATTCATCGCTACATCGCTGAAGAAATCGCCACGGATCACGTCGAGGGGTTGTTATCGAGGCGAGAGGCTGTGCGCAGACTGGCTCTGCTCGGTTTGACAGCAGGCGCGGCCAGCGCCCTCATCGCAGCGTGCGGGACGCCGGAGAACAAAGGGAGCGGATCGTCGACCGCGAGTTCGAGTACCGCCGCCTCAGGTTCGTCGTCGGGCACATCGTCGCCCCCATCCTCTCCGCCGCCCGGTATGGACAAGGCGCTGCCGACCCAGCCGGTGACATGGGCTGGGCCCAATGGCGAGCTGCAGGGTGCGTGGGCGGAGGCGCCCAACGCGCGAGGCGGCGTGCTGGTCATTCACGAGAACAAAGGTCTCAACGACTGGGTGCGTTCAGTCGCCGGACGATTTGCTGGCGTGGGTTATTCAGCGCTGGCGATCGATCTGCTGTCGGAAGAGGGTGGCACCGCGAAGGTGGGTGGCGACGCCGAGGCGCAAACCGCGTTGGCCAACATCTCGAAGAGCTCGCCCGAGCGATTCGTCGGAGATCTCAAGTCCGGCGTCGGCGAGCTCCAGAACCGCGTGCCTGACAAGAAGGTCGCCGCGGTGGGGTTCTGTTTCGGCGGCGGGATGGTGTGGCAGTTGCTGGCCTCAGGCGAGCCGCAACTCGCAGCGGCGGTGCCGTTCTACGGTCCGCTGCCGGACAATCCCGATTTCGGAGGATCGAAGGCTGCGGTGTTGGCGATCTACGGTGCGCTCGACAACCGCGTCACCTCGACCAAGGACGCGGCGGTGGCGGCGCTGAACAAGGCCGGTCTGGTCAATGAGGTGGTCGTCGAGGAAAACGCAGACCACGCGTTCTTCAATGACACCGGACCGCGGTACAACCCGACGGCCTCTGCCAATGCCTGGAGCAAGGTGCAGGACTGGCTCGGCCGCTACGTCTGAGCGGCGTACGGCGGCGCACCGACGCCGGCGATCGAGTAGCTGCCCCACGGTGTGGTTTCGACGATGCGTGCGTCCACGCCGCATTGGTCGACGGTCAATCTGACCGGCCGCGAGGGTAATTCGGCTGTCGTATCGAATACCGTTCCCTGCCAATGGTATTTGCCATCGATCGGGTCCAGGCGGCCGGTGAGTCGTACTCGGACGGAATACTCCTCGTCACCGACCGTCAGCTGCGCGGGACCGTCGTAGACCTGTCGCTGCGAGCCGGCGTCCACCTCGAACGCCCGCGGGGGGGCGGTGACACGCCCGCGTTCGACGTACTGCTGCTGCGCACTGCGTCGTACTTCGATTCGCGTACCGCCCTTGTCACGCATCAGCTGAAGACAGTCAGCGATGTAGCGTCCCTGCTGCTCCGCGATCGTGGCCTGGTCGCCCATCGGTGAATCAGGCCCGAGCACCGTGAAGTAGTTGGGCGACCCGTGGACCGCGACCCCTAGGTACGCTTCGGCACCGCATCCGGAGGCGAGAATGATCGCGTCGGCGCCGTGATGCGTGCCGTCGGTGGTCTCGACGCCTGCGCGGGTGATTCGGCGCACGGGCGAGGGGACGGTATGCGGCCCGGATCGCTCGGGAAGATGCGGTAACCAGCGGCGCCTGATTCTTCTGGTCTGCCAGGTCGGCGGACAGTCGAATACGGTCACCGTCGCGCCGGAAAGCGCGGAAACGACGTGCGCCGCGCGATTGCCGATGACGGCGACGCGCCTGCCGGCCGGGTCGAAATCCGCAGGCCACGCCGCATAGTGGAACAGCGATCCCTCGAAGTCGTTGCAGCCCGCCATGTTTGGTGTCGGTACCTGGTGCAGTGTGCGGGTATCGACGACGATGCGGGTTACGTGGCTCTCGCCGGTGACCGTCTGCAGCTGCCACGTGTCGGTGGCGCCGTCGAACACCGCTGCAGTGATGTCGGGAAGCTGCAGAGTGTGGAGTTGATCAAGGAATTCGGCGAGAAAACGTGCCTTGACGTCGTCGCCGATGATCGCTACGTCGATCACAGGAAGTGGGTGCGCTTCCACATCCGCCGCGCGATCGGACCCATCATGCCGACCTCTTGCAGGAACGCCGCCAGCGGAGCGAAGCCATCGCGCTGAGCCTCGTGGTAGTGCGGGTTCGCGCGAGCGACCCTTCGCGCCGCCCGGCCGTCGAGCCCGGCGCGGCTGTAGGGGACCGGGCTGGTGAACAGATATCGGAAGAAGTAGCCGCCGAGCCCGTTGACATTGGCCACCAGGAACTTGTTGAACCTGGGCATCTCGACGACGCGCTTGCGCACGCCGTCCCGGGCGAACTGGATGTGCCGCGCCTCTTCAGTGACGTGAATCCGCATGAGCCGCTGCACCATTGGCTGCAGCTCGGCGTCATCCATCATCTGCCGCTGCAGTGAGTCGAAGATCTCCTCGCCGATCAGAGCGGCGACCCAGAGGAACGATCCGCGGAATGCGAGCGGTAATGCGTTGATCGCCCAGCGCTGGTAACGCCGCGGACGCACCGGTCTGGCCCCCACGCGTTCGATCGCCGTGCCGAACATCACCATGTGCCGGGTCTCGTCGCCAAGTTCGGTGAGCGCGTAATGCGTTGCGGCCGACGTTGGGTCCTTGTGCAGGATGTCGCGCAGCAGCGACTGGTTCAGCATGTTCTCGAACCAGATCCCCGCCGACAGCGTGTTGACGAACTCCTGGCGCGACACCTCGATCTGCTGCGCCCGGCTCATGGACTCCCAGAGCGGTGTGCCGTACAGCGAGATGGTTTTGGGCGGCAGGTAGTACTTGTCGGGATCGAGCGGCGCGTCCCAGTCGATGTCGACGACGGGTTCGTAGGACTTCTTGACCGAGCCTTTGAGCAGCCGCTCTGCGAACTCTTCGCGCGTGGGAGCCTGCTCTTTCGCCACAGATGACGTCATCGCAGCCGTCCCTTCGTCGGGGTTGTCCATGTGTAAGTTAAGTCGGCAAAGCGCAGTAGTCAATACCCCCGGTACCGGATACTTTTGTCCGCACCGGCTAGCCTTGCCGACGTGACGCGCCGCATCCATGTCATCGGAATAGGCGCGGGCGATCCGGCTCACGTCACCGCACAGGCGGTTTCGGCGCTCAACGACACCGACGTGTTCTTCGTGGTGGACAAGGGCGAAAGTTCGAGCGACCTGGTCGGCTGGCGCTACGACGTCTGCGCGCGGTTTATCGAGCGCTCGCGCGCGTACCGGTTCGCCGAACTCGTTGACCCCCCGCGGGAGCGCACCGGCGACTACACCGCGGCGGTGACCGAGTGGCATGCGGCGCGCGCGCGACTGTGGGCCCAGGCGATCGAGACGCAGCAAGCGCCCGACGAGGTCGGCGCGTTCCTGGCATGGGGCGATCCGTCGGTGTACGACAGCACTCTTCGGATCCTCGACACCGTCGGTGCACACGTCGACATCGACTACGACGTGATCCCGGGCATCACCGCGATCCAGGCGCTTACCGCACGACATCGCATACCGCTCAACGACATTGGCGAGCCGGTGCTGATTTCGACGGGGCGCAGGCTGGACCCCGGCTTCACCGGAACCGTCGTCGTGATGCTCGACGGGGACTGCGCGTTCCGAAAGTGCCCGCCGGACACGCGAATCTGGTGGGGGGCCTACCTCGGCACTCCGTACGAGCTGTTGATGTCGGGCACGGTCGGCGAGATCGGGCAGCAGATCGTCGCGGCGCGAGCCGACGCGCGTGCACGGCACGGCTGGATCATGGATACGTACCTACTGCGATCGCCAAAGTAGGCCTTTTCCGCTCGCCGCCATGGCATTATCAGGCGCATGTGGCCCTTCCTGCTCCGCACGGTGCTGACGGGGTTCGCGCTGTGGGTGGTCACCAAATTGATCCACGGGATCAACTTCGTCGGCTACCACAACCAGCTTCAGGAGATGGGCGTCATCTTCGTCGTCGCGCTGGTGTTCGGCGTCGTGAACTCCTTCGTCAAACCGATCGTGCAGATCATCTCGATCCCGCTGTACATCCTCACTTTGGGGCTGATCCACATCGTGATCAACGCGTTCATGCTGTGGATCACGGCCTGGCTGACCGACAACGTCACCGGCGGGTGGGGGCTGCACATCGACGAGTTCTGGTGGACGGCCATCTGGGCGGCGATCCTGCTGTCGATCGTGAGCTGGCTGCTGGGGCTGCTGGTCCGCGACACCGAGCGCGAGCGCGCACGCCGGGACTGAACCGGCACACTGGAGTCATGCCAGAACTCCCCGAGGTCGAGGCACTGGCCGACCACCTGCGTCGGCACGCCGTCGGCCTGACGATCGGGCGGGTCGACGTTTCAGCGTTCTCGGTGCTCAAGACCTTCGACCCGGCGATCTCGGTGCTGCACGGCCAGACGGTCACGGGCGCGGACCGGTGGGGAAAGTACCTCGGGATGGATGTCGGCGACCTGCATCTGATTACGCATCTGTCCCGGGCGGGCTGGCTGCGGTGGTCGGACAAGCTGGCCGCCGCTCCGCTCAAGCCCGGGAAGGGGCCGATCGCGCTGCGAGTGCACCTCGGTCCGCCGGGGGAGGCTCCCGGCTTCGACCTGACCGAGGCAGGAACTCAGAAGCGGCTCGCGGTCTGGCTTGTCGACGATCCGTCGAAAGTGCCCGGGATCGCCGCATTGGGTCCGGACGCTCTGGAGATCTCGCCCGACGGCCTCGAGACGCTGCTGGCGGCCAACAGCGGGCGGCTCAAAACCGTCATCACCGACCAGAAGGTGATCGCGGGCATCGGCAACGCGTACAGCGACGAGATTCTTCACGTCGCGAAACTGTCGCCGTTCGCGACGGCGTCGAAATTGTCCGCCCAGCAGGTGTCCGCCTTGCACGACGCGATGGTCTCGGTGCTCACCGACGCGGTGAGCCGCTCGGTGGGCCAGCAGGCGGCGACATTGAAGGGTGAAAAGCGTTCGGGGTTGCGGGTTCATGACCGCACGGGTTTGCCATGCCCGGTATGCGGCGACACTGTGCGCGAAGTGTCGTTCGCAGACAAGTCTTTTCAGTACTGCCCGACGTGTCAGACCGGGGGCAAGATACTGGCCGACCGGCGAATGTCGCGGCTGCTCAAATAGTTACGACGAGACCGCGCACGCGCCGCGGTCCGCCATGACCGGGCCCGCCGCAGACGGCGTGACGTCGAAGTCGAAGATCGCGGTCGGCAGATACAGCGAGCAGCATGCGTTCGGGATGTCGACGACGCCGCTGACCCTGCCCTCGATGGGCGCGGCGCCCAGCAGAAGGTACGCCTGCGCACCCGAGTAGCCGAACTTCTGAAGGTAGGCAACGGCATTCAGGCATGCATTGCGATAGGCCACCGTGGCATCGTTGTACAACTGCGTATCAGTGTCGTGCTGTACACCGATGCCGATGAACGTCAGGAACTCCGAATAGCGCGGCTCGACGTTGCCCGGCATCAGGATCGGGTTCGTCGTCACCCCGTAGGTCTCCATGCCGCCCTTGATGAGGTCGATGTGGAAGTCGATGAACCCACCCATCTCGATGGCCCCGCAGAAGGTGATCTCGCCGTCGCCCTGGCTGAAGTGGAGGTCCCCGCCGGAGAACAGCGCGCCCGGCACGTGCACCGGATAGAACACCCGTGAACCGCGGGTGAAGTTCTTGATGTCGTGGTTGCCGCCGTTCTCCCTGGCCGGCACGGTCCGGGCGCCGTCGCGACCGATGGCGGCGAGGACGTCGCCGCTTGCGGTGCCACCCAGCACCGATTCCTCGAGCGGAGGGAGCGCCAGCGGCGGTACCCGGTCGGGGTCGGTGGCGATGAGTGCGCGTTCGCGGGCGTTCCACCGTGTGAGCAGCTCGGGCGAGGGCGCCGTGCCGAACAGACCCGGGTGGGTGATGCCGGTGAACTCGACGCCGTTGATGTGGCGCGACGTGCACTTCTGGCCGGCGAAATCCCAAATCGCCTTGTAGGCGTCGGGGAATTGGTCGGTGAGGAACCCGCCGCCGTTGGCCTTCGCGAAGATGCCCGTGTATCCCCAGCCCTGGCCGGGTGCGTCGCCGACTTCTTGCGGCACGGGCCCGAGATCGAGAATGTCCACCACGAGCAGATCACCAGGCTCAGCGCCCTCGACATAGATCGGGCCCGACAGCATGTGCGCGTGGGTGAGATCGACGTCGCGGACATCGTTGGCGGAGTCGTTGTTGCCGATCTGGCCATCCGTCCATTCACGGCATTCGACACGGACCGACTGGCCGGGTCGCACGTGAACGGCGGGCGGGATGTCGGGGTGCCAGCGGTTGTGTCCTGGCACGGCCTGATCGCGCATCGAGCGGGCCTGATCGACGGAGAAGACGACGTCGGGCATGGAGACCTCCGGTCAGGGGCGGGGCAAACGGGCGTGTCGCGGATCGGTCGTCACAGGTGTCGCGCGCCGGGCGCGGCCCGGCACCGACGACACGACTCGCGGGGCATCGGCGCTGGCGGCGCTGCCGTCGAGAGCTCGGCGCAAGGCGGCATCCAGTGACGGCAGTGCGGGCGGGCCGAACACTCGGCGCGCGCTCGAACCGCAAACACAGGTGACGGCGGCGCCTGCTTCGGACATCGGCTGCAGGCGGTCGAAGTCCCCGCACTGTGAGCACCGATATCCGTACGTCGGCATGCTCACCTCCGCCTTCTCTCGTGAAATTCATTGCAACACAAAGCGTCATGCCTCGCACGTCGAGCGATCTGGTGCTCGCTGCCATGCGGGTGACGTGCGTCGATAAGCTGTTCGGATGACTCGCCAGAGGATCCTGATCACCGGCGCCAGCTCAGGCCTCGGCGCCGGCATGGCGCGGGCGTTCGCTGCAAAGGGCCGCGACCTTGCGCTGTGCGCCCGTCGCACCGACCGTCTCGAGGAGCTGAAAAGCGAGCTGACGTCCCGTCATCCCGGCATCACCGTCGCCGTCGCCGAACTCGACGTCAACGACCACGAACAGGTGCCGAAGGTGTTCGCCGCGCTCGCCGACGAACTCGGCGGCATCGACCGGGTGATCGTCAACGCCGGCATCGGCAAGGGCGCGCCGCTCGGCTCGGGCAAGCTGTGGGCGAACAAGGCCACCATCGAGACCAACCTGGTCAGCGCTCTGGTGCAGATCGAAACCGCGCTCGAGATGTTCAAGGCGGCGGGGTCCGGGCATCTGGTGCTGATCTCATCGGTGCTCGGCAACAAGGGAGTGCCGGGCGTCAAGGCGGCGTACGCGGCGAGCAAGGCGGGCGTCTCGTCACTCGGCGAATCATTGCGCGCTGAGTACCCGAAGGGCCCGATCCGCGTGACCGTCATCGAGCCCGGCTACATCGAGTCGGAGATGACCGCGAAGTCCGGAAGCACAATGCTGATGGTGGACAACGAAACCGGTGTGCGCGCCATGGTCGACGCGATCGAGCGCGAGCGGGGAAGGGCCATCGTGCCGAGCTGGCCGTGGTTGCCGCTGGTGCAGCTGCTGAAACTGCTACCCCCGCGGCTGACCAAGCCCTTCGCCTAGGCGGTGCGGCCGCGCTCCTCGCGGTAGCGGCGCACCAAGGCGTCCGTGGAGCTGTCGGACTGCTGCGCGGGCGAAGCCTCGGCGGTGAGCACCGGCAGCAGTGCCTTGGCCTGTGTCTTGCCGAGCTCGACGCCCCACTGGTCGAACGAGTCGATACCGAAGATCACCCCCTCGGTGAAGACGATGTGCTCGTACAGAGCAATCAACTGCCCCACCGTTGACGGCGTCAACTCTGTCGCCAAAATCGTTGTGGTGGGCCGGTTTCCGGGCATCACCTTGTGGGCAACCACATCGGCGGGCGTGCCTTCGGCGGCGATCTCCTCCGCCGTCTTGCCGAACGCCAGCACCTGCGTCTGCGCGAAAAGGTTGCTCATCAGCAGGTCGTGCATGCTGCCGGTGCCGTCCGCGGTCGGCAGGTCGTCGGTGGGCACCGAGAACCCGATGAAATCAGCCGGAATCAGCCGCGTGCCCTGGTGCAGCAGTTGGTAGAACGCGTGCTGGCCGTTGGTTCCCGGCTCACCCCAGAAGATTTCGCCCGTCGACGTGGTCACTGGTGAGCCGTTGGCGCGCACGGACTTTCCGTTCGACTCCATCGTCAGCTGCTGCAGGTATGCGGGAAAACGCGCCATGTCGTTCGAGTAGGGCAGTACCGCCCGCGTCTCCGCCCCGAAGAAGCAGTTGTACCAGACACCGATAAGCCCAAGCAGCGCAGGTGCATTCGCTTCCAAGGGCGCGGTCCTGAAGTGCTCGTCGACCGCATGGAACCCTGCGAGGAATTCGGCGAAGCGCTCCTTGCCGATCGCGGCCATTAACGACAGCCCGATCGCCGAGTCCACCGAATAGCGGCCCCCCACCCAGTCCCAGAAGCCGAACATGTTGTCGGTGTTGATGCCGAACGCGTCGACCAGCTTGGCGTTCGTCGAGACCGCCACGAAGTGCTTCGACACCGCCGCGTCACCGAGTGCATCCGTCAGCCACCGCCGCGCGGCCGTCGCGTTCGTCAGCGTCTCGAGCGTCGAAAACGTCTTGGACGCAATGATGAACAGCGTCTTCGCCGGGTCCAGACCGTCGAGCTTGGCCACCAGGTCCGCAGGGTCGACGTTCGACACGAACCGTGCCGAGACGCCCGCGTCTGCATAGTGCCGCAGCGCTTGATAGACCATCACCGGACCGAGATCTGAACCGCCGATGCCGATGTTGACGACGGTGGTGATCCGTTCACCGGACGCACCGGTCCACTCGCCGCTGCGCAGCCGGTCGGTGAAGTCGCCCATCCGGTCCAGCACCTCGTGCACGTCGGCGACGACGTTCTGGCCGTCGACCACCAGCTCGGCGCCTTTGGGCAGACGCAGCGCGGTGTGGAGTACCGCGCGATCCTCGGAGGTGTTGATGTGCACGCCTGCGAACATGTCGTCGCGATGGCGTTCGAAGCCGGCCGCCCGAGCGAGATCGACCAGCAGCGCGAGTGTCTCGCGCGTGACGCGGTGCTTGCTGTAATCGACATACAGATCGCCGACCTCGACCGTCAGCTCCGTTCCACGAGCCGGGTCGTCGGCGAACATCGTGCGCAGGGTTTGAGAGCCGATCTGCTCGTGATGACGCTGCAGGGCACTCCATGCTGAGGTCGCGGTGATGTCTGGGAGTTGCGCAGTGGCGGCCATATCCCGACCCTAATGCCGACCGGGTTGCAGCGGATAGAACAGGGAACGAACCGTGTGCGGTTTAGTCGCCCAGCCGACGGGTACCGCAACGTGGGTACACCTGAACAAGGGGAATTGCCTTGGCTGTCAGCAGCAGAACTGTGCGTCGCCTGTCCGCCGCGATCGCTGCGGCTTCGTTGCTCGGGATGGGCGTTCTGGCGTCCTGCGACGACGAGAGCAAGGCCCCGGACAACGGGCCGGCGCGCTCACAAAGCTCCTCGTCGACGACGGTCCCCAAGACCGTGATGACCACGTCGGTGATGACCAACGGGCCCGTCGGCTGAGGCGGTTTTTGCCGTCGGGGTAGTGCGTACGGGCACCGAACGGGTAAATGATTGACGTATGGATACCGCCAAGCTCTTGTCATCCGTTCCCACCGGCGTATGGATCGGCGGTGAGGAACGCTCCGGCGCCAAGACCTTCGACGTGCGGGACCCCTCCGACGACACGGTGTTGATCTCCGTCGCCGACGCCACCCCAGCAGACGCGACCGCCGCGCTCGATGCCGCCGCCGGAGTGCAGGCCGAATGGGCCGCGACGGCGCCCCGGAAACGCGGCGAAATCCTGCGCGCCGTGTTCGAGTCGCTCACCGACCATGCCGACGACCTCGCGACGCTGATGACGTTGGAGATGGGTAAGGTCCTGCCCGAGAGCAAGACCGAAGCGACATACGGCTCGGAGTTCTTCCGCTGGTTCGCCGAAGAGGCGGTTCGCATCCACGGCCGCTATACCCCAAGCCCCGCGGGCACCGGGCGAATCCTCGTCACTAAGCAGGCCGTTGGCCCGTGCTATGCGATCACACCGTGGAACTTCCCGCTGGCCATGGGAACTCGCAAGATCGGTCCCGCGCTGGCCTCGGGCTGCACGATGATCGTCAAGCCCGCGCAGGAAACCCCGCTGACGATGCTGTTCCTGGCCAAGCTGATCGACGAGGCCGGCCTGCCCAAGGGCGTGCTGTCGATCCTGCCGACCACCGACGCGCGCGGCGTCACCGGCGCGCTGCTCGCCGACGCACGGCTGCGCAAGCTGACGTTCACCGGATCCACCGGCGTGGGCAAGGCGCTGGTCAAACAAGGCGCCGACAAGCTGCTGCGCATGTCCATGGAACTCGGCGGCAACGCGCCGTTCGTCGTTTTCGACGACGCCGACGTCGACGCGGCCGTTGACGGCGCGATCCTGGCCAAGATGCGCAACGGCGGCGAGGCGTGCACGGCCGCCAATCGCTTCCACGTCGCCAACGCGGTCCGCGAGGAGTTCACCGAGAAAATGGTCAAGCGGATGAGCGAGTTCACGCTCGGCAACGGCCTCGACTCGTCGTCGACGCTGGGACCGCTGATCAACGCCGATCAGCGGGAGAAGGTCACCGAGCTGGTCGACGACGCCGTCAAGCGCGGCGCAACCATCGCCATCGGCGGCAAGGTCCCCGACGGCCCAGGCCATTTCTACCCCGCGACCGTGCTCACCGACGTCCCCGCCGACGCCCGCATCCTGCGGGAAGAAGTGTTTGGGCCCGTCGCGCCGATCACCGGCTTCGACACCGAGGACGACGGCGTCGCGGCAGCCAACGACACCGAATTCGGTTTGGCCGCCTACATTTACACGCAATCGCTGGACCGCGCGCTGCGGGTGGCCGAGGCAATCGAGTCCGGCATGATCGGCGTCAACCGCGGCGTGATCTCCGATCCGGCGGCGCCGTTCGGCGGGGTCAAGGAGTCCGGGTTCGGTCGGGAAGGCGGTTTCGAGGGCATCGAGGAGTACCTCGAAACCAAGTACATCGGCCTGACGAACTAGCCGCTGCAAAAGTCCCCGACACGCCGAGGTTGTCGGGCTGCGTCCACAACTCGCGCCCATAGACTTTCGCGGTGAGCAACCGCGTTGGGCCGCAAGCGGTTCGGCGCCGTGCAGGTGAGCGGCGCCGGTCAGGCATCCCCGCACTTGACGGCGTACGGGCGATCGCTGTCGCCCTCGTGTTGGTCAGCCACGGCGGAATCGCCGGCATGCAGGGCGGGTTCATCGGCGTCGATGTCTTCTTCGTTCTCAGCGGCTTCCTGATCACGTCGCTTCTTCTCGACGAGCTGGACTACACCGGCCGGATCGACCTCGGCGGGTTCTGGCGACGACGCGCGAAGCGGTTGCTGCCCGCGCTGGTCGTCATGGTCCTCGCGGTCGCCACGGCCAGCGAGTTCTTCCCACCCGATTCGGTGGTTCGGCTCCGCGACGACGCCGTCGCGGCATTCGTCTGGATCGCGAACTGGAGCTTCATCGCCCGCGACACCGACTACTTCAGCGAGGGGGGCACGCCGTCGCCGCTGCAGCACACCTGGTCGCTGGGCGTCGAGGAGCAGTACTACTTCCTGTGGCCACTTCTGGTGATGGGAGTGGCCGGGCTGATCGCGCTGGTGGCCAGACGCCGTCGCCGGCTGGTCATGGGCAACACGGTGCGACTATTCGTCTTCGGCGTGGCGGCGGCGGGTGCTGCCGGCTCGGCCGCGGCTGCCGTTCTCATGGCGTCGGACAGCTCGCTCAACCGCGTGTACTTCGGCACGGATACGCGTGCTCAGGCGCTGCTCATCGGTGCGGCCGCATCGGCACTGCTCGTGCGCGAATGGCCGGCGCTGACCGCCGGGCGCTCGGCGATCCGGTCCAGATGGTGCAAGTGGCTCGCCCGGCCGCTGCCGGTGCTGGGCATCGCCGGTCTGGCCGCTTGCGTGCACTACGCCACCGGGAGCTCCTCAGAGTTCCGGCACGGCATGCTGACGTTGACGGCCCTGGCGGCGGTCGCGGTGATCGTGCCGGTCGCGTTGGACCAACAGGGCCTGGTGGCGCGGATGCTGGCGTTGCGACCGCTGGTGTGGCTAGGGGCGATCTCGTACGGCGTGTACCTCTGGCATTGGCCTGTCTTCCTGTTCCTCAACGGCGAACGCACAGGTTGGTCGGGGCCGTCGTTGTTCGGTGTCCGGTGCGCGGCGACGATCGCGCTGGCGGCGGTGTCGTGGTGGGCGATCGAGCAGCCCATCCGTAAGTGGCGGCCCGCGAAGGTGCCGTTGCTGCCGTTGGCGGGCGCAACGGTCGGCACGGCGATCGCGGTGACCGTCGTCCTCATTCCGGTGGCCACGAGGGCAGACGGCGGCGACCTGTCGGCGGCGTCGATGGCGGCCACGCAGACAATCGAGCGTCCGGTGGTGGTGGCGCAACGAAATGCGAAAACGGGCCGGGTGGTGTCGGTGTTCGGCGACTCGGTCGGATGGACGTTGATGCGCCATCTACCGGAGACGCCGGGCTTCACGTTCGTCAACCACACTTTGATCGGCTGCGGCCTCGTACGCGGCGGCGCGTACCGCTATTCCCAGGAAAAGGGCGATACGAAGGCCGAATGCGATTCGTGGCCGAGCAGCTGGGCCGGGCAGATCGCTCAGGACCGCCCGGATGTGGTGTTGCTGGTGGTCGGGCGCTGGGAGACCGTCGACCATCTCATGGACGGTCAGTGGACGCACGTCGGCGATCCCGCGTTCGACGCGTACCTGACCAGCGAACTGCGGCAAGCTCTGGACATCCTCGGCTCCACCGGAGCGAAGGTCGTCGTGACCACCGAGCCGTACAACAGGCGCGCCGAGAAGCCCGACGGCAGCCTGTATCCCGAGGATCAGCCTGACCGCCCCGACCACTGGAATGCATTGGTGCGCAAGGTCGTCGGGCAATACCCGAACGCCGTCGTGCTCGACTTCAACAAGAAGCTCTGCCCCGGCGGGGCCTATACAACGAAGGTCGACGGCGTCAAGATGCGCAGTGACGGCGTGCACCCGACGGCCGAGGCCGTGAAGTGGCTGACGCCGTGGCTGCTCGACGCGCTGCACTAACACTCACACCGCGAAATGGAATTCCATGTACTGAATCCGCGTGGATTACGACGCTGGTTTCCGTCTCGCGAGCCGGTGCTTAGCGGCCGAGGCGGCCGCGGCCCAGCCGCAGCAGCAGCATCGCGAGGTCTTTGCCCTCGGGGCCGAGCTCGCTGTAGCGCTCGATCACCTTCATCTCACGGCTGTGCACCAGCCGTGTGCCGCCCGACGCCATCCGGGCCTTGCCGATTTCCTGAGACACCTCGGTGCGCCGTTTCACGGCAGCCAGGATCTCGGCGTCCAGCCGGTCGATCTCGTGGCGCAGATCGTCGATGTCGGATTGTGGTTCGGTCTCAATCGTCATTGGTTGTGCGTCCTCTTCATGTGTGGATTCTGTCGGTTCGCGGACCATTCCCTCTCCGGCCTCACACAAGAGACGAGCCCCGGATCCGGAAGCGGACCGCGGGGCTCTGAAGTGCAGCTACACCACGGGTACCGCTGGCGGGTACCCGTAGAAAAATCGCCGACTGTAGAGCACGAATCGAGTGTGCCACCAGAGTGCGTGCCAAAGCAAAATACTGTCGCCCGGTGGCGGTAAGTTTGGACGGACATGACCGCGCATTTGTTCGATTCGCACGCGAGCCCCCAGACCAACGAACTGCTCGACGGGCTCAACCCGCAACAGCGGCAGGCGGTTCTGCACGAGGGCTCGCCGCTGCTCATCGTCGCGGGCGCCGGGTCGGGCAAGACGGCGGTGCTCACCCGCAGGATCGCCTACCTGCTGGCCGCCAGGGAGGTCGGTCCGGGTCAGGTTCTCGCGATCACGTTCACCAACAAAGCCGCCGCCGAGATGCGCGAACGGGTGATCAGCCTCGTTGGCCAGCGCGCCAGGGCGATGTGGGTGTCCACGTTCCACTCGATGTGCGTGCGGATCCTGCGCAACCAGGCCTCACTGCTGCCCGGTCTGAACTCCAACTTCTCGATCTACGACGCCGACGACTCCCGCCGTTTGCTGATGCTCATCGCCAAAGACATGGGCCTGGATACCAAGAAGTATTCCCCACGGCTGCTTGCCAATTGCATCTCGAATCTGAAGAACGAACTGGTCGATCCAGAGCAGGCAGTTGCGGACTTGTCCGCCGACTCCGCCGAGCTGACCCGCATCACCGCCGAAGCATTCAGCGAGTACCAGCGCAGGCTGCGGGCAGCGAACGCCCTTGACTTCGACGACCTCATCGGTGAAACCGTTGCTGTGCTGCAACGGTTTCCGCAGATAGCGCAGTACTACCGCAGGCGGTTCCGGCACATTCTCGTCGACGAGTACCAGGACACCAACCACGCGCAATACGTCTTGGTGCGAGAGCTGGCGGGTACGGACAGTGATGACGACGTACCACCGGCGGAGCTGGTCGTGGTCGGCGACGCGGACCAGTCGATTTATGCGTTCCGAGGTGCGACGATCCGCAACATCGAGGACTTCGAACGCGATTATCCTGAGGCGAAAACCATTATGCTGGAGCAGAATTACCGCTCCACGCAGAACATCCTGACAGCCGCCAACTCCGTCATCAAGAACAACAGCGGACGTCGCGAGAAGCGGCTGTGGACCGATTCGGGCGACGGAGAGTTGATCGTCGGCTACGTCGCCGACAACGAGCACGACGAAGCCGCCTTTGTCGCAAGCGAGATCGACCGCCTCTCCGACGCAGGCGACATCACCTACAACGACGTCGCGGTGTTCTACCGCACCAACAACTCCTCACGTTCTCTCGAAGAGGTGTTCATCAGGGCCGGCATCCCGTACAAGGTGGTCGGTGGCGTTAGGTTCTATGAGCGCAAGGAGATTCGCGACATCGTCGCGTACCTGCGGGTGCTCGACAACCCCGGCGACGCGGTGAGCTTAAGGCGGATCCTCAACACTCCCCGCCGTGGTATCGGCGACCGCGCCGAGGCATGCGTCGCGGTGTATGCGGAGAACACCGGCGCCACGTTCGCCGATGCGCTGCAGGCCGCCGCCGAGGGTCGAGTGCCGATGCTGAATACCCGTGCAGAGAAGGCGATCTCGGCGTTCGTCGAACTGATCGACGATCTGCGCTCCCGACTCGGCGACGAGCTCGGCGAATTGGTCGAGGCAGTGCTGAACCGCACGGGCTACCGCGCCGAGCTCGAGGCGTCCAGTGATCCGCAGGACATGGCGCGCCTCGACAACCTCAATGAATTGGTCAGTGTCGCACACGAATTCAGCATCGACCTGGCCAACGCTGAAGCGCTGCGGGAAAGCGACGACGAGGATGTTCCTGACACCGGCGCACTGGCGGCTTTCCTCGAGCGGGTATCGCTCGTCGCCGACGCCGACGAGATCCCCGAGCACGGCGCTGGCGTGGTGACGATGATGACGTTGCACACCGCCAAGGGCTTGGAGTTTCCCGTCGTGTTCGTCACTGGCTGGGAGGACGGCATGTTCCCCCACATGCGCGCGCTGGGCGATCCGATGGAGTTGTCCGAGGAGCGCCGGCTTGCTTACGTGGGGATCACCCGGGCGCGCCAGCGCCTCTACGTCACTCGCGCGAAGGTGCGGTCGTCGTGGGGTCAGCCGATGATGAACCCCGAATCCCGCTTCCTGCGCGAAATCCCGCAACATCTCGTTGATTGGCGCCGGGTGGACTCGACGCCTGCGCCCAGCGCCCCCGTCAGCGGCGCGGGCCGTTTCGGAACGCCGCGGCCGTCGCCGGCGCGATCCGCTGCGGGCAAGCGCGCGCTGCTGGTGCTCGAACCCGGTGACCGGGTGAGCCACGACAAGTACGGCCTCGGGCGCGTCGAGGAGGTTTCAGGAGTCGGCGAATCGGCGATGTCGCTGATCGACTTCGGCAGTGCCGGCCGGGTCAAGTTGATGCACAACCACGCTCCCGTGCACAAGCTCTGATCAGTCGGCGCGCTGCAGACACCACCGTTTCGTCGGCGGCAGCAGCGTCAGCAGTATCGTGACGATGGGAAAGATCATCAACACGAGCAATACTGCTGTCCCCATGCCCGTGATCTGCGACACCATGACGCTGCTGGCGCCCTTGGCGCCCTTGACGCCCTTGGCGATTCTGTCACCCAAGTCGGCCAGGATGACGATTGAGACAAGCTCTATCGCGATGACGATTCCGCTCGCACCGACGATCAGCCACCTCGCGTAGGAGCGTTTGCGCAGCAATTGGACTCCACCCACGATCAGCACGATGGCGACGAAGAAGGCCGAAACCCACGTCGTCACCGAATACGCCTTCCACCAGCCGGGAAGAATCTGCATTGTGTCGGCGTAGTCAGATGAGCCCGTGTCGGATATTCCGGTGATTGCGACAAGGGTTTGATGCGCGGCCCCAAGGAAACTCAGCACAGCAGCCGCAATCGCGGTCCCTCCGCTCGCTGAATTCTGCGGCGGCTGTTGGTAGTACGGCTGGAACTGCTGGGGAGGAAGCCCAGGCTGCTCAGGGTACTGCGGATAGTGCTGGGGCTGTTCCGGGTAGGGCTCGGGTTGCTGAGAGTGCCGCGGATATGGCTGGGGCTGCTGGGGGTACGCCGGGTAGGGCTGGGGCTGTTGGGGGTACTGCGGGTAGGGCTGCGGCTGCTCGGGCGGCATCCAATCGCTCATTCGAGGACCTTCCGCTCGGCTGCCAACAACTGTCCAGGAAAATTCTAGGGATACCGACCGGCCTCAGCCGGGTTTCGTCCACTTCCATGTGGCCGGGGCGATCGCCAACGCAATCGTCAGCGCCGGCAGCACGGGAAACGCATAGACCACTCCCGCCATGTGCGCGCCGGCGATGAAGATACCCGAGAAAATCAGGATCGCCAGGACCGCGGCGACGACGGTGACAACGACGCCCATGCGACGGCGGAGCATCAACATGATCACCCCGGCAATCGTGCAGGCGCCGAACACCGCGGTGAGGAACGCGACTCCGAAGGTGAACAGTCGGTCCGTCTTCCACCAGGCGGTGATCAAGCCGGTCGCCACCACCGCGGTGGCCCAGCCGCTGATGATGCTGACCGCCGAAGCCATCACTGCAGTCGCATTGCTCGGCGGCCGCTGTCCTGGAATCCGCACGGGCCGTTGCCTGAAGATGTGCGTCGCGTCGTCGTCGTCGACCGCAGGCTGCAACGTGTCTGGTTGGGGCCCAATGATGCTGGTGCGGGTGTCGTCGCTCAGCGGCTCGGGGATGGGCCCGGTCGGATGCCGTCGGATGATCGAGGTCCGGGTGTCGTCGCTGACGGGCATCGGACCGCTGAACTCCCGGAAGATTCGCGGCCCCTCATCCGAGGTTTCGCTGGTGTCCTCGCCCGAGGGTTCGCTGCGCGGTTCGTCGGAAGAGGTCACCTGCTCAGCCGACGTAGTTGCCCGGGCTCAATCCTCGCTTGGCCAGCCACGGCACCGGATCGACACGGTTTGTGCCGTTGAGGAGAACCTCGAAATGCAGGTGCGGCCCCGTCGAGTTGCCGCGGTTGCCGATCGTTGCGATCTGGTCGCCCGCCATCACGCGCTCGCCGATGCTGACCGTCCAGGTATTGACATGCCCGTACAGCGTGACGGTGCCGTCAGCGTGGCGCAGCTTGACCCAGGCGCCGTAACCGGCGGTGGGTCCGGCGTCGATCACCACGCCGTCGGTGGCCGCGTAGATCGGCGTTCCGATGGCATTCGCCAGATCGATGCCGCCGTGCAGCACTCCCCAGCGGTATCCGAAGCCTGATGTCCAGATGCCCTTCGTGGGCATCACGTACAGCGGCCGCTGCAGCCTCGCCTCGCGGTCGGCGCGCTCCTGGGCGAAGGCAGCGCCCTTGGCGGCCTCCTCGGAATGAACCGCGGTGCTCGTCGCCGGGGCAACCGACACCAATTGCACTCCGCTGCCGGTTGTTTGGATCGTCGCGCCTTCCAGCGTCGACTGATCGGCGGCGAGCACCGTCTCGCTGGTGTGGGCGTCGGCGTCCTGGACGGCGGCATGCGCCGCGGCCGCCACTGCGCCGGTGGCCATCGCAGCGACCATCAGCCGGCCCTTGGCAACGTTCGCGGAGGTCTGCTCTTTGCGGTGCTGGCCGCGCGACACGGGGGCGCCGGCGACCTCCGGGCGACGCGAGCGCAGTCGGTGCGATGTGGGCGGCCCGGCGGCGAACTCCTCGGGCATCGTCAACCGCAACGGCGTCAGGTTGTCGGTGTCGCTCAGGTCGTCGAGTTCAGGCGCGCGCAACACCTGCGAGTCGGTATCGAACGCGGAATTCCCGTAGAAGTCCAGGTCATCGAGGCTGCCGAACTCATTGAACGGGATGATGTCAGTGACTTCGGGGTCGATCCAACGATGCCGAGAATCCGACGCGCCCCCCTGCGGCGACCGGAAAGAACCGTGCTGCGCCAACCCGAAAGATCCTTAGATGCTGTGACCGAAACGTTATATGGCTCCGGCAGACGTTAACCAACGGCCAAAGTTTCAGCAACCCAGCACTTAATTCCCGCCGGTTTTGTGATCTGAATCACTCGCAATCGCGGTGAAATCGACCACACGAACGCCGGGCGGTGCTCAACCCGCGGGCGTGTCTGGATAAAGTTCCCCGAGCGAACTACGCGAAACCGTCGACGCCGACAGACAGTGAGCCCATGGATCTTTTCGAGTACCAGGCGAAGGAGCTGTTCGCCAAGCACAACGTCCCGACGACGCCGGGCAGGGTCACCACCAGCGCGGAGGACGCCCGCGCCATCGCGGAGGAGATCGGCAAGCCCGTCATGGTGAAGGCGCAGGTCAAGACCGGTGGCCGCGGCAAGGCGGGCGGCGTCAAGTACGCCGCGACGCCTGACGACGCCTACACCCACGCGAAGAACATCCTCGGCCTCGACATCAAGGGCCACATCGTCAAGAAGCTGCTCGTCGCCGAGGCGAGCGACATCGCCGAGGAGTACTACATCTCGTTCCTGCTCGACCGTGCGAACCGCACCTACCTGGCCATGTGCTCGGTCGAAGGCGGCATGGAGATCGAGGAAGTGGCCGCGACGAAGCCGGAACGCCTCGCCAAGGTTCCCGTCAACGCCGTCGACGGTGTCGATCTCGCGTTCGCGCGCTCCATCGCCGAGCAGGGTCACTTGCCCGCCGAGGTGCTCGCCGCCGCCGCGATCACCATCGCCAAGCTGTGGGAAGTCTTCGTTAAGGAGGACGCCACGCTGGTCGAGGTCAACCCGCTGGTGCGCACACCTGACGACCGGATCCTCGCGCTGGACGGCAAGGTCACTCTCGACGCGAACGCCGACTTCCGTCACCCGGAGCACGCCGAGTTCGAGGACCGTGACGCCACCGATCCGCTGGAGCTCAAGGCCAAGGAGAACCACCTCAACTACGTCAAGCTCGACGGTGAGGTGGGGATCATCGGCAACGGTGCCGGTCTGGTGATGTCCACGCTGGACGTGGTCGCCTACGCCGGAGAGAAGCACGGCGGCGTCAAGCCGGCCAACTTCCTCGACATCGGCGGCGGCGCCTCGGCCGAGATCATGGCCGCCGGCCTGGACGTCGTGCTCGGCGACGAGCAGGTCAAGAGCGTGTTCGTGAATGTGTTCGGCGGCATCACCGCGTGCGACGAAGTGGCGAATGGAATCGTCACCGCGCTGAAGATCCTCGGCGACTCCGCGACCAAGCCGCTGGTCGTGCGCCTCGACGGCAACAACGTCATCGAGGGCCGCGCCATTCTGGCCGAGGCGAACCACCCGCTGGTGACGGAGGTCGCCACGATGGACGAGGCCGCCGACAAGGCCGCCGAGCTGGCCGCGAGCGCCTGACCTAAAGGAGAAATGACCCATGTCCATTTTCCTGAACAAGGACTCGAAAGTCATCGTCCAAGGCATCACCGGGGCGGAGGCCACCAAGCACACCGCCCGGATGCTCAAGGCGGGTACGCAAGTGGTCGGCGGTGTGAACGCACGTAAGGCCGGTACTACCGTCACTCATAAAGACAAGGGCGGCAACGATATTGAGCTGCCTGTGTTCGGGACGGTCGTCGAGGCGATGAAAGAGACGGGCGCGAACGTGTCGGTGGTGTTCGTTCCGCCGAAGTTCGCCAAGGACGCGATCATCGAGGCCATCGACGCCGAGATCCCGCTGCTGGTCGTCATCACCGAGGGAATCCCGGTGCAGGACACCGCATATGCGTGGGCCTATAACGTCAGGAGGGGCACGACCCGCATCATCGGCCCGAACTGTCCCGGCATCATCACGCCGGGTGAGGCGCTCGCGGGGATCACCCCCGCAGACATCACGGGTTCGGGCCCGATCGGGCTGGTGTCGAAATCGGGCACCCTGACCTATCAAATGATGTTCGAACTCAACGACTTTGGCTTCTCGACCTCCATCGGTATCGGGGGTGACCCGGTGATCGGCACCACGCACATCGACGCGATCGAAGCGTTCGAGAAGGATCCCGACACGAAGCTGATCGTGATGATCGGCGAGATCGGCGGCGACGCCGAGGAGCGGGCGGCCGACTACATCAAGGCCAACGTGTCCAAGCCGGTGGTGGGCTACGTCGCGGGATTCACTGCGCCGGAAGGCAAGACGATGGGCCACGCGGGCGCCATCGTTTCGGGGTCGTCGGGCACGGCGGCCGCGAAGAAGGAAGCACTCGAGGCCGCAGGCGTCAGGGTCGGCAAGACGCCCTCGGAGACTGCGAACATCGCCAGGGAGATCCTGAAGAACCTCTAACGGCGGGCGGTCAGGTGTACTGCTGCCACCACTTGTAGAGCGCGTCGATGTCGGTGCTGTCTCCGCCTCCGTAGAAGAGCTTCGAGTCGTGGGTCCATAGCAAGGTGTACAAGTCCTGGTTCTTGTACTTCCCGCAGGCGATCTTTCCCTCGTCGACGGTGGGAGTTGAGCGAAGGTGCCACACGGTTGGACTTGGTTCTTGTAATCCGGGGCAGGTCAACATCTCTACGTTGCTGTTGGCGACAACTTTGTCGAATGCTTCGTCGACGGACGATTGATCGGAGAAGGTCAAATACGTGGCTCCTGACGGGCCGCCTGTCATCGTGTTTTGCCCGCAGTCCAGCCGGGCCACGCCGCCTGGTCCCTGCGGGTTGCCGCTGCGGCATGCGCTTTCTGTGTATCCCTGCGGCAGCATCTCGCGTAGCTCAGCCTCGCCGCCGGGGACGACGGTCGGTGGCTCCGAGGACGACGGGGTGCTCGTCGACGTCCGCGTCGTGCTCGACGTCGACGTGCCCTTGCTTGCCGTGGACGAGCCGCCGCCTGATGGCCGGACCACGAGCCAGATGACCAACCCCACGATCGCCGCGGCCGCGATCGCTCCGACGCTCAGCGCAATCCACTTTCCACGGTTGGGAGCTTGCGGCGGAGCGGGCGGTTGCCATGACGGCATCGACGGCTGACTCGGCGGCGAGTACGACGGGGGAGGAGGCGCCGGCGGCTGCAGGTGCGGCACCGTGGCCATCGGCGGAATCGACGCGGTCTCGCTCTCGGAGGGCGGTGGTGCGGGCGGCGGCAGCTCCTCGGTTTGCGCCAGCAGCTCGTCGATCTCGCTGGCCGTGGTGAAGGTGACATCCGGTCGGCGTCGCAAATTGCGCAGGACGTGCCGGATGTCGCTGACGACACTGGGATCCGTCTCGTTGGCCAACGACGAGCGAAGCTCCATGACGATCCTGGACTGCTCGGTGGGCGACACCGACTCCGCATCGATGGTGGCTCCGATTCGTTGCAGGTACTCGTAGGGCACCGGCGGCGGCTCGGGCAGCGGATCAGGTAGGTCCGAACGCTCGGCGGCCTTGGCCCTCAGCGAGGTGATCAGCTTGATGCTGCTCTGCGCGTTCGGCGTGCGGTAGTCGAGGATGTTGGTGAATGTTGGGTCGACGAGGTACCAGTCTGTCTCGCCGATCTGCACCGGCAGGATCGGCAATCCAAGTGCCTTGGCGTAATCCAGCTCGGAGCGGCACGGATTGGAGTTGCGTGAGTTGTTCGACAGGGCGACGACGAACACCGCGCACTCGCGGATCTGCCTGAGGATCTCGTCCCACCATGCCTGTCCGCCGCTGAGTTTCTTGTCGAGCCATACGGTTTCGTTCGCGGCTTCCAGATGTTCGACCAGGGTGCTGACCGCATCGCCGTCACGGCTGGAGTGACTAATGAACACCGACATCGTTAACTCGCCCCTCGTCAGCGCAGGATCTACGTGACCAGATGGTAGCGGTCGTGCCGGTGTCAGACGGCGGCCGCGAGCTTGTCCGCCAGTCTGGCGATGTAGGCCGCGATCTCGTCCTCGGCGCAATCGGGGAGCCCGAACAGCACCTCGGTCACGCCCAGGTCGGCCCAGCGGGCCAGCTTCTCGGCGTCCGGCTTGAAGTCGAGCGCGACGATCTGCGGAGCACCCTCTCGTCCGGCGTCCGACCAGATCTGGTTCAGAAGGCGCACGGGTTCGTCGATGTCGAAGTCGCGCGGTGTGGTGATCCAGCCGTCGGCGCTGCGCGCAATCCACTTGAAGTTCTTCTCGTTTCCGGCCGCCCCCACGAGCACCGGAATGTGCGACTGAACAGGTTTCGGCCATGCCCAGCTCGGCCCGAAGGAGACGAACTCGCCGTCGTAGGCGGCCTCCTCCTGCGTCCACAGCGCCCGCATCGCCTCGAGGTATTCACGCAGCATCGTCCGCCGCTTGCCTGCAGGCACCCCGTGATCGGCGAGTTCGTCTGTGTTCCAACCGAATCCGACACCCACGCTGATGCGGCCATTGGTGAGGTGATCCAGAGTCGCTATCGACTTGGCCAGCGTGATCGGGTCGTGCTCGACGGGCAACGCGACGGCAGTCGACAACCGGATCCGCGAAGTGACCGCCGACGCGGCCCCGAGGCTGACCCAGGGGTCCAGTGTGCGCATGTAGCGGTCGTCGGGCAACGACGCGTCGCCGGTCGTCGGGTGGGCCGCCTCGCGCTTCACCGGTATGTGGGTGTGTTCGGGGACATAGAACGTGTGGAAGCCGTGGTCCTCTGCGAGCTTGGCCGCTGCCGCGGGCGCGATACCCCGGTCGCTGGTGAACAGAACGATCCCGTAGTCCATCCCGGAATTAGAACGTGTTTCAGTCTTGAAGTGCAAGGCGGCCCTCACGGCCTCGCGACAGCCGCCGTCGCCGGGGATCGCTCAGTCCAGTGCGCTAGCGTGGTGCCGACGACTGATCCGATGCCTACCGCACGGGAGATGCCATGACCTATCCCTCAGGGGGGCCCGGGTACCCGGGCGCGCAGCAGCCGGGTGCGCAGACACCCACAACCCAGCTGCCGGCGGTCGACGCCGGACCGAGCAAGCTACCCGTGTATCTGCTCGTCGGCGTGGCGATCCTGGGCCTGGCCGCCTATCTCTTGAATTTCGGGCCGATCTGGAAGGGAGACGCGGGCGCCGGCGCCACCGTGACGCTCGGCGTGATAGCCGCGTTGTTCGCCGGGCTGTTCGCGGTCGTCGGACTGCTGCCCAAGCAGAGCAAATACACCGGCGTGATCACCGTGATCGCGGTTGTCGGGTTCCTGCTGACGATCTACGACCTCATCAGCCACGCGAAGGTTGCGGGCTGGGCGTTGATCGTGATCGTCGTCGTGGCGGCGCTGCAGACAGTGCTGGCGATCGCGGCCCTGCTGCTGGACGCCGGCGTGATCTCGCCGCCTGCGCCGCGGCCCAGGTACGACCCCTACCAGCAATACGGTGGGTATTACATGCAGCCCGGCCAGCAACCGCAATTCATCCAGCCGCAGGGCGTACCGCAGCAGGCGGGCGCGGCCACGCAGAGTTTCAGCCAGCCACAGGGCTTCCCGCCCTATGGCGTGCCCGGTGGTCCTTCGACGGGTCCCTTCCCGGCGGCTCAGCCAGCCGGTGCGCCGACCGGATTTGCCGGCGGCCCGGCGGGCGGCGGATTCCCGCCGCACGGGCACGCCTCTGGTCCTCCCACCCCGCCGACCGGCTTCCCCACCTATGCGCCGCCGCCCAGTCAGCCTGCGGGTCAAGACCAACAGCCGCCGGTGCCTTCGCACGATCAGCCCACCCAAGAGGTGCGGCTCGAGCCGAAGCCCAGCGAATCGCCCGCATCGCCGCCAGCGTAGAAAGGCATTCGTAGCGCTTGGCCGGAAAGCCCCTGATGGACCGCAACCGGGCAGCGGGACCGCGGCAGGGCCGAGACCTGCTCACCGTTGCCTTCGGTCCGTCGCTGGTCGCGCTGCTGGTGATCGCCGCCGTCGTCCTGATCCAGCTGGTCGTCGCCAACAGTGATCTGACGGGCGCGATGGGCGCGATCGCGAGCCTATGGCTCGGCGTCCATCAGGTTCCGGTCACCATTGCAGGCCACGAGCTTTCGGTGATGCCGCTGCTGCCGGTGCTCGCCATGGTGTGGGGTACCGCACGCACCACCGCGCGTGCGACACCGGCCGACAGCTCGTGGTTCGTCATTCGCTGGATCGTCGCCGCTTCATTGGGTGGCCCGCTGCTGATGACCGCGATCGCACTAGCCGTGATCCACGACGCCGGGTCGGTGCTGACCGAGCTTCAGACCCCAAATGCGTTGCGTGCCTTCGGAGGAGTGCTGGCAGTTCACGCGATCGGCGCGGCCCTCGGAGTCGTCTCCCGAACCCGGGACCGCGTCATGCACGACGCGAAAGTGCCGGTGTGGGTGGGCGACTCGGTGCGTGCCGCCGCAGCCGGAGTATGCGCGCTGCTTGGCCTGTCCGGTGTGATCACGACCGTCTCCCTCGTCGTGCACTGGGCCGCCATGCATGACGCGTACGCGGTCACCGACTCCTTGTTCGGGCAGTTGAGCCTCACCCTGCTCGCCATCCTGTACATCCCCAACGTGATCGTGGGTGCCGCCGCCGTCGCGGTGGGATCGAGCGTTCATGTCGGGATCGCGACGTTCTCCGCGTTCACGGTCTATGGCGGCGACATTCCCGCGGTGCCGGTGCTGGCCGCGGCTCCGCCGCCGCCGCTGGGCCCGATCTGGGTGATCCTGCTCATCGCGGCTGCCGCGTCCGCGGTGGCACTCGGCCAGCAGTGTGCGCGCCGCCCGTTGCCGGTGACGACCGCGTTGGCAAAGCTGGTGCTCGCTGCCCTGATCTCGGCGCTCGTGTTGGCTGTGCTGGGATACGCGGCCGGCGGCCGGCTGGGCAACTTCGGCGAGGTCGGCGTCGATCAAAGCACCTTCGGGCCGGCGGTGTTCGTCTGGTTCGCCGGAATCGGCGCGCTGACCGTCGCAATGTCGGGCGGCATCGTCCGGCCGCCTCGCCGCCGCCGCGTGCCTGACGCCGAGGAGGACCGCGACGTCGCCGAGACGACTGACAAGGCGCCCGCGGCTGAGGAAGGCACGCCCGTGGCGACCGACGAGGCGCCCGCGGCCGAGGAAAGCACGCCTGTGGCGACTGACGAGGCGCCCGTTGCTGACGAAAGCGCGCCGGTGGGCGACGACGGCACGCGCGTGGCTGACGACAGCACGCCCGAGTCCTCCGACTAGGCTGCCAGCGTGAAACAGCCGCTGCGCGTGCCTCCCACCGCGCCGGCGCGGATCGTGGTCCTGGCCTCGGGTACCGGATCGCTGCTCACTTCACTGCTGAACACGGCCTGCGGTGATTACCCCGGTCGGGTGGTGGCCGTCGGTGTCGATCGAGACTGCCCCGCCGTCGACATCGCGACGGCAGCGGAGGTGCCGGCGTACACGGTCCGGCTCAAGGACCACGCCGATCGCGCCGCGTGGGACACGGCACTGACCGAGGCCACCTCGGCGCACCGACCAGACCTCGTGGTGTCGGCTGGATTCATGAAACTACTTGGCCCGCGATTCCTTTCCCGCTACCTCGGCCGGATAGTGAACACGCATCCCGCGTTGCTTCCAGCTTTCCCCGGCGCGCACGCGGTGCCGGAGTCACTCGACTACGGAGTGAAGGTCACCGGCTGCACGGTGCACCTCGTCGATGCGGGGATGGACACCGGACCGATCCTCGCGCAGGAGGTCGTCGCCGTCCTGGACGACGACGACGAGGCGGCGTTGCACGAACGAATCAAGGTCGTCGAAAGACGGCTGCTGGCAGAGGTGATCGCCGACGTGGCCACCCGCGGCGTGACCTGGACGGGACGAAAGGCGACGATAGGATGACAGGACGCGGACGCGAGGAGCAAGACAGCACGAAGCGGCCGATTAATCGCGCAATGGTCAGTGTCTACGACAAGACCGGACTTCCTGAGCTGGCCCGCGGACTGCACGATGCGGGCGTAGAGCTGGTCTCTACTGGTTCAACCGCGAAAACAATTGCTGGCGAGGGAATTCCCGTCTCGCCGGTCGAGTCCGTGACGGGGTTCCCGGAGATTCTGGAGGGCAGAGTCAAGACCCTGCACCCCGCAGTGCACGCGGGCCTGCTGGCCGACTCCCGCAAGCCTGACCACCTCGAAGCTCTTCGGGCGCTTGGCATTGCGCCGTTCGACCTCGTGGTGGTGAATCTGTACCCGTTCTCCGAGACTGTCGCATCCGGCGCAGACGTCGACGAGTGCGTCGAGCAGATCGACATCGGCGGCCCGGCGATGGTGCGCGCTGCCGCGAAGAACCATCCCACCGTCGCGGTCGTGACCGACCCGCGTGGCTACGATGGCGTGCTCGCCGCTGTGCGAAACGGCGGGTTCACTCTCGACGAGCGGAAGAGACTGGCGGCGTTGGCATTTCGCCACACCGCCGAGTACGACGTAGCGGTGGCGACGTGGATGGGCTCCACGCTGGCACCGCAGGATCCGCCGCAGCCGTTGCCGTCGTGGTTTGCGGGAGCGTGGCGGCGATCTGCCGTGTTGCGATACGGCGAGAACCCGCATCAGAAGGCCGCGCTCTATCTTGACGATTCGGCTTGGCCCGGGCTGGCGCAGGCCGAACAGCTGCACGGAAAAGAGATGTCTTACAACAACTTCACGGATGCCGACGCCGCGTGGCGAGCCGCATTCGACCATGAGGAGACGTGCGTGGCCATCATCAAGCACGCGAACCCGTGCGGCATCGCGATCTCGTCGGTCTCGGTTGCCGACGCGCACCGCAAGGCGCACGCTTGCGATCCGGTGAGCGCATTCGGCGGCGTGATCGCGTCGAACACCGCGGTCAGCGTCGAGATGGCCGAGACCGTCGCCGACATCTTCACTGAGGTCATCATCGCGCCGGCCTACGAACAGGGCGCCGTCGACGTGCTCGCACGCAAGAAGAACATCCGCGTGCTCGTCGCGTCCGAGCCGTTGGTCGACGGTGTCGAGTTCAAGCAGATCAGCGGCGGAGTGCTGATGCAGCAGCGCGATGCGCTGGACGCCCCGGGCGACGACGCCGCCAACTGGCAGTTGGTGGCGGGAGATCCCGCCGACCCAGAGACGCTGACCGACCTGAAGTTCGCGTGGCGCAGCGCTCGCGCGGTCAAGTCGAACGCGATCGTGATCGTTACCGGCGGCGCCACGGTCGGTGTGGGGATGGGTCAGGTGAATCGCGTCGACGCTGCCCGCCTCGCGGTGGAGCGCGCGGGTGATCGGGTCAAGGGGGCAGTGGCCGCCTCGGACGCGTTCTTCCCCTTCCCCGACGGGCTGGAGACGCTGACGGAAGCAGGTGTCAAGGCGATCGTCCATCCGGGCGGATCCGTGCGCGACGACGTTGTGACCGACGCTGCGACCAGGGCCGGGGTGACGCTGTACCTCACCGGCGCAAGGCATTTCGCGCACTGAACGCGCGCTGCCCACTCTGAGGTACCAATTGTATATTGCAACCGGTTGCATTCTGCTATTAGAATGCGAACTGCGGCATGTCGGATCGCCGAGCACCGGCCTCGCGAATCTGAAGTCTGTGCGATTCGTTTCGGCGTGTCGCCGCAGAGGATTCAGATTCGCGGGCTAGGCCCGTCGGGAAAGGAATTGCTATGGCCCTATTACGACGGCGTCACCGCATCCGTCCAGACGCTCTGCCGCCATCCCACGCGAGCCGCGGCGGAGGATGGGGAGTTGCGCCCACGGACAGTTACCAACCCCTGACGAATTCTGATCGCTGGATCGGCCGCGCACTGGCGGCGCTTGTGCTGGCCGCGGTGGTGGCTCTGGTCGTTGTCTTAGCGGTCTTTTCGTACTAGAACATTCAGCCGGCTTCAGATCACTGACCTTGGGGTATGCGCACTCCACGGCCAGTGAATTCGCGGGCGGTATCGATTTGGAGGCGGGCTTGTGGGTAACGAAGGACGTTCACCGTGCCCGATCAACCTTGCGGTCGAGATACTCGGCGACAAGTGGTCGCTAGTTGTCCTGCGAGACATCATGTTCGCCGACCGGCGGCATTTCCGGGACCTGCTGCAAAGCTCGGAGGAAGGCATCGCTTCAAACATATTGGCAGCCCGGCTTCAAGCCCTCGTCGACCACGGTCTGGTGACGAGAACCGATGATCCCGCTCATAAGCAAAGGGTCATCTACAACTTGACGGAGTCCGCGATTCAGCTGTTGCCGTTGATGATTCAGCTCGGCGCCTGGGGCACGAGGCACACACCCTCTGCGCCCGAGTTCGGACTCCGGTTCGAGACTCTCGAAAATAAGGGCCCCCAGCTCTGGGATCAGCTGATGAACGAACTACGCCGCCGGCATCTTGATCAAGCGAGCGCACGCTGACACCAAATTCTGCGCTGACCAGCAGGGGCCACAGCGAAGCTCCAGGCACCATGGAGGTGTGGGAGTGATGCGCGCGGTATGGGCATGGGCCCTCGTCGGCGTCCTCGCCCTCGTGGCGGCGTGCGGCTGCCAGGATTCGCGCAATGAGGCCGCTGCCGGCTCACGCGACGACCGCACGTCAAGCGTTCACAACAGCCAGGACGTCATGTTCGCAGTACACATGATTCCCCACCATCAGCAAGCACTCGACATGGCGGACATGGTGCCCTCGCGCACCGGCAACGAGAAGCTGAAGACGGCGGCGATCCACATCAAGACCGATCAACGCGCGGAGATCAGCTTGCTGACGGACTTCCTTCACCAGTGGGGCGAACCGGACCCCGCGCCCATGCCGACGACGATGGAGGGAATGGTCGATCCCGCCACGATGAGTCGGCTTCAGACGCTGTCCGGTACTGATTTCGACTCGTTGTGGATCACGTCGATGATCAGCCATCACCAGGGCGCCGTCACGATGGCGGAAGCCGAGCTCGCGCACGGCCAAAGCCCAGAGGCGATGAAGACGGCCCAGCTGATGATCACGGCGCAGAAGCGAGAAATCTCGTACCTGACCGACCTCATAGCCGTGCCGATGTGAACACTTCGCCAAGCAGTCGTAACGTGAAGTGGTGACCCACTCGAAAGAACTCCCGCGCACGCTCGGCGAGCTGCGCGCGTCAGGCCACCGCGAGCGTGCCGTCAAAGAAGAGATCCGCGAGAACCTGCTCGCCGCGCTCGCCGAGGGTCGCGACGTCTGGACCGGGATATTCGGTTTCGACGACACCGTGCTTCCGCAGCTCGAACGTGCGCTGATCGCCGGGCACGACTTCGTCCTTCTTGGCGAGCGCGGGCAGGGCAAGACACGGCTGCTGCGATCGCTGGTGGGCTTGCTGGACGAGTGGACGCCGGTGATCGCCGGCGCCGAGTTGGGCGAGCACCCGTATCACCCGATCACCCCGGGCTCGATCCGCAGAGCCGCCGAACTCGGTGACGAGCTGCCGGTGGACTGGAGGCACCGCAGCGAGCGCTACACCGAGAAACTCGCCACCCCGGACACCAGCGTGGCGGACCTGGTCGGCGACATCGACCCGATCAAGGTGGCCGAGGGCCGCAGTCTTGGTGACCCCGAGACCATCGCGTACGGACTGGTGCCGCGTGCGCACCGGGGCATCGTCGCGGTGAACGAGCTTCCCGACCTTGCGGAGCGGATCCAGGTCTCGATGCTGAACGTGATGGAGGAACGCGATATTCAGGTACGCGGCTACACGTTGCGGCTGCCGCTGGACGTGTTGGTGGCCGCCAGCGCGAACCCCGAGGATTACACCAACCGCGGCCGCATCATCACCCCGCTGAAGGACCGGTTCGGCGCCGAAATCCGCACGCACTACCCGCTGGAGCTCGACGCCGAGGTGGACGTGATCCGCCAGGAGGCCCATCTGGCGGCTGAGGTGCCCGAGTACCTGCTGCAGATCCTCGCCCGGTTCGCCCGCTATCTGCGTGAATCCCGTTCGATCGACCAGCGGTCCGGGGTGTCGGCGCGCTTCGCGATCGCGGCGGCAGAGACCGTCGCCGCGTCGGCGCGTCATCGCGGTGCCGTTCTCGGAGAAGAAGATCCGGTCGCCCGGGTCGTCGATCTGGAGACCGTGATCGACGTGCTGCGGGGCAAGCTGGAGTTCGAGTCCGGAGAGGAAGGCCGCGAACAGGCGGTGCTTGAACATCTGCTTCGGCGGGCGACCGCGGACACTGCGCAGAAACTGTTGGGCGGCATCGACGTCGGGCCGATCGTCGCCGCCGTCGAGCACGGCTCACCCGTCACCACCGGTGAGCGGGTCTCGGCACGAGACGTCCTGGCTGCTGTGCCCGAGGTTGCGGCCGTCGCCGCGATTCAGCAGCGCCTGCACGCCAAGTCCGACGGACAGCGCGCTGCCGCAATCGAATTGGCGCTGGAAGCGCTCTATCTGGCCAAGCGGATCGACAAGGTCAGCGGTGACGGAGAGACCGTCTATGGCTAGGCCTGCAAGGAGGCACGGCCGGTCTTCGATTTACTCCCCGTACACCGGCGGCCCCGATCCGTTGGCACCGCCGGTCGACCTGCGCGACGCGCTGGAGCAGATTGGTCGCGACGTCATGGACGGCACGTCACCGCGGCGTGCCCTGTCGGAGCTGTTGCGGCGCGGCACCAAGGACATGCGCGGCGCCGACCGGCTGGCCGCCGAAGCGAATCGTCGACGCCGAGAGTTGTTGAGCCAGCACAACCTTGACGGCACCCTGCAGGAGGTCAAGCGCCTGCTCGATGAGGCGGTGCTGGCCGAACGCAAGGAACTGGCGCGAGCGCTCGACGACGACGCACGGTTCGCGGAGATGCGGATCGAATCGTTGCCGCCGTCGCCGGCGAAGGCGGTGCAGGAGCTCGCCGACTACGAGTGGCGCAGCGAAGAAGCCCGCGAAAAGTACGACCAGATCAAGGATTTGCTCGGCCGGGAGATGCTCGATCAGCGGTTCGCTGGCATGAAAGAGGCGCTGGAAAACGCCACCGACGAGGACCGCCAGCGCGTCAACGACATGCTCGACGATCTCAACGACCTGCTCGACAAGCACGCCCGAGGCGAGGACACCCAGCAGGATTTCGAGGATTTCATGTCCAAGCACGGCGAGTTCTTCCCGGAGAACCCGCGCAACGTGGACGAGCTGATCGATTCGCTGGCCCAACGGGCGGCTGCCGCTCAGCGGTTTCGTAACAGCTTGAGCCCCGACCAGCGCGCCGAGCTGGATGCACTGGCGCAGCAGGCCTTTGGGTCGCCGTCCCTGATGAACGCACTGAACCGGCTTGACGGGCATCTGCAGGCTGCGCGGCCGGGCGAGGACTGGTCGGGGTCGTCGCGGTTCTCCGGGGACGACCCGCTGGGCATGGGTGCGGGCGCACAGGCGCTGTCGGACATCGCCGAATTGGAGCAGCTGGCCGAGGCGCTGTCGCAAAGCTACGCCGGCGCGACGATGGACGACGTCGACCTGGAGATGCTTGCCCGTCAGCTCGGCGACGAAGCCGCGGTCGACGCCCAGACACTGGCAGAGCTGGAGAAGGCGCTGCTGAATCAGGGCTTCCTTGACCGCGGCTCCGACGGCCAATGGCGGTTGTCACCAAAAGCCATGCGGCAGTTGGGTCAAGCCGCGCTGCGCGACGTCGCGCAGCAGTTGTCCGGCCGCCGCGGCGAGCGTGAGACACAGCGCGCGGGCGCGGCGGGTGAGTTGACCGGGGCGACCCGGCCATGGCAGTTCGGCGACACCGAGCCATGGAATGTCACCCGCACGCTGACGAACGCCGTGTTACGCGAGGCCGGAACCAATGCGGGCGGCGGCGCGATCCGGATCACCGTCGACGACGTCGAGGTCTCCGAAACCGAGACGCGCACACAGGCCGTCGTGGCCCTGCTCGTCGACACCTCGTTCTCGATGGTGATGGAGAATCGGTGGTTGCCGATGAAGCGCACTGCGTTGGCGCTGAATCACCTTGTCAGCACCCGTTTTCGCTCCGACGCACTGCAGATCATCGCGTTCGGCCGTTATGCGCGAACACTCTCCGCCGCTGAACTGACCGGCCTGGAAGGCGTTTACGAGCAGGGCACCAACCTGCATCACGCGCTGGCGCTGGCCGGAAGGCACCTTCGCCGTCACCCCAGTGCTCAGCCCGTCGTGCTGGTGGTCACCGACGGCGAGCCGACGGCTCACCTCGAGAGCGGGCTGGGCCGTAGCGACGAGCCCGCCCAGGTGTTCTTCGACTATCCGCCGCATCCGCGGACGATCGCGCACACTGTGCGCGGATTCGACGACATGGCGCGCCTCGGCGCGCAGGTGACGATCTTCCGCCTCGGCAACGACCCCGGCCTGGCCCGCTTCATCGACCAAGTCGCACGGCGGGTGGGAGGCCGCGTCGTGGTTCCCGATCTGGACGGGCTGGGCGCCGCGGTGGTCGGCGACTACCTGCGGTCACGCCGCCGCTAGCTTTCTCCCGCGAGCGTGCGTGTCTACGGCCGACACGCCAGGAAAGTCCACGAGTACACGCACTCTCGGCAGCGACGAACTTCGCTGCGTCCACTCCTCGCGAGCGTGCGGAGACTCGGCTAATCAGCCGGCGTGTCGCCCGCAGACACGCACGCTCGCGCTAACCGGTGAGCCCTCACGACGGGAACGGCGCGGCCCGCACGGCAAGCGTCATCCCGCATCGCCTCAGCAGGTCGAATCGACCACCGGGCACCGCGGTGGCCTCGGCGCGCACCGCCGCGATCAGCTCGGCCTTGAACCCGTCGCGCGGATAACGCCGGACGACCTCGGAGCGGACTTCGGAGGTGATGTCCCAACTTCGCAGCCCGGCTCCGTCGACCATCGCGCCCCACTGCAGATACGTGCCCAGCGGTCCGTCGCGCTCGATGGTCGCGCCGGGAGTGGTGTGGACGCAGATCGCGTCGGCAAGTTGGTGTGCCCGCTGCGGGTCTGCGCCGGCGGCGACGGCAGCGGCCGACGTCCGCTCAGCGCTGCGCGCCGTGAAGTCCTCGCCCGGCGTCGGGTTGATGATTCCGTAATCGTGTAGGAGCGCACCGCAGTAGAACAATTCACGGTCGAGTGGTGTGCCGTCGACAACAGCAAGCGCATTGCCGAACAACCAAGTTCGGTACGAGTGGCCGATCCAACCTTGCGGCAACTCGGCGCAGGCCTCCTCCGCCTCGCGCGCGAACCGGGTGTCGGGCACTGCGAACGCGTCGAGGTCGACGTCGGCCGCGCCCGGCGGCACGGAGCCGAACATCAGTTTCGTGCGACCGACGACGTTCTCCCATTGCCCTCTGGCAATGGCAGCGAGCAACCGGGCGCGTTCCCGCCGGGTCAGCTTTCCGTGGGTTCTTCGGACCCACTCCAGACCCCCGAGCCGGTTCGGATCCGCATCGATTCCGGCCGCCATCGCCGGATTAGTCCTCGGAGTGCTTGCGGTGCTTGCGCTTTACGCCGACCCTGCCCCACAGCGAGAAGCCCCGCACGACCACATGGGGAGCACCCGGCATCCCGGCGCCGTTCGTGTCTGCGCCGAACATCCCCATGACCCCGACGCCGTGCACGTCGACGTTGACTTCCGGTGGCACCAGGATGGTCTGGCCGCCCATGATCGCGTACGACTTGATCTCGACCTCGGAACTGGTGAAATCGGCATATCGCAGGTCGACGACGCCGCCGCCCCACAGCGCGAAGGTGGTCAGGTGGCGGGGCACGTTCCAACGTCCCCGGCGCTCGAACCCGCTCATGATGGCAAGCAGCACCGTCGACGGCGCGGGCCGGACCGAGCCTCGACGCGGCATCGCAGCTCCGGGCAGATCGCCGCTGAGCTCATCAAGTTCGATGCAGGTCTTGGCGGCATAGGCCTTGGCCAGCCGCTCCTCGTACTCGCTCATCTCGAGCTTGCCCTGTGCTGCGGCATCCGTCAGCAACTGCGCGACCCGGATCCGGTCGGTGTCGGCGGCCCGCGTCTCTGCGTTCCGCTGAGGCATATTGCTCGTCATCAACTATCGAGCCTACGACGCGAACGTAACGTTGCCCAGGTAACCTCCAAGATCGAGGTAGGCACACCCCTGACGTCGCAATATCCGCCGGATCGTGCGGACGTCGAACCGTTAGCCCGCGAGGTACCTTGCCGCGTGCGGAGGACACGGCCATCGTCGCCGTGCGCGTCACGGCCAGCAAACGCCGGCGAGTGTTCAGCCCAGATGCGCGGACAACAGCCAGCCGGACATCGATTTGCGCCCGTTCGGCTCGTCTTGCAGCTCGACGCCCACGATCGCGCCAAATCCCTCGGGCACGTTTGCGTGGATCCGGGCCGGCCTGATCTCGTCGACCGTCCAGTACTTCGACACCACGTCGCGCAGCTCGGGTTCGGTCACGGGATTGGCCGGGCCGTTGGGCATGCCTGCCCGGTCGAAGACGAGCGCGAAGTACGACGCACCCGGCGCCGCCGCTCGCACGATCGAACGTTGGTACCCGTCGCGTAATTCGACCGGGATGGAGTGGAAAAGCGTGCTGTCGACGATCGTGCCGAATCTGCCGTCGTAGCCGCCGAAGGCGCTGATATCGGCGACCTCGAACGTCGCATTCGCAAGGCCGCGGCTCGCGGCCTCTGCGCGGGCGAGGTCGATGGCAGTCGGCGAAAGGTCAAGTCCGACAGTGGTGTAGCCCGATCCGGCGAGGTGCAGCGAAACCGCGGCCTCGCCGCAGCCGACGTCGAGCACGTCACCGTGGAACTTGCCCGCGTCGATCAGGGCGGCAAGCTCGGGTTGCGGCTCGCCGATGCTCCATGGCGGGCGAACGCCCACTCCGAGTTCAGGGGCCTCGCCACGATAGGCGGAATCGAAATCCATGTCATTCGGTGCAGTGGTCATACGTCATGCATATCAACCGCCTTGATATATGTCAATATGGTTGATATGGATCTGGATGAGGAGCCGCTTGGATACCTGATGCACCGGATCATGTCCGAGCTGCGCCCTGCGGTCACCGCGGAGCTACGGCCGTTCGAGCTGGGATTGCCGGACTTCGTCTGCCTGCGGATCCTGTCGATGTCGCCCGGTCGGTCGAATGCCGAACTGGCGCGCGACACGAACGTCTCGCCGCAAGCCATGAACAACGTGCTGCGCGCTCTACAAGAGCGGGGCGTGGTGGCCCGGCCCGCCAGCGTGGCCTCGGGGCGCGCGCTGCCCGCGCAGCTCACTGCGAAAGGCAAAGCGTTGTTGCAGCGCGCCGAGCATGCCGTTCGCGTCGCCGATCAGCGGGTTCTGGACAAACTCACGGCCGCCGAACAGCGGCAGCTGAAGCGGCTGCTTGCCGCCGCGACGCGCGGCACCGACGTTCCGCGGTGTGGATGACGGCGGCGCCTGTCCTATTGGCTCAGCGCTTTGGCCTTCAGTGAGTCGAACTCCTGCTGGGTGATCGTGCCGCCGTCGAGCAGGGCCTTGGCGTCAGTGATCTCCTGCGCGGGCGACCGGCCGGCAGCCTGGCGGATGTAGTCGTCGGTGTCTTTCTTCGCGGAGGACGCGGCTTCGCGGGCGCGCAGTGCCATACCGTCGCCTCTGGCGATCAGGTACACCAGCGCCGTCAGGTAGGGCAGCACGATCAGGAAGATCACCCAGATCGCCTTGACCACACCAGAGGTCTTATGGTCACGCCAGAACAGGTCGACGATGATGCTGAAAAGGATCATCAGGTACGCGATGAACGCGAAGATGACGACCGTCGACCACAGAAAATGCCAGAACGTGTCCCACATGATGCGGCTACTCCTTAACCGTTAGTCGGCGCAACAGCCTCGCTGCCGGCGACAGCTTACGTCAACGGCACATGGCGCGGTCAGGCTTTGGTGGCTGTTTCGTTCCGTATCAGCAGTTTTGGCAGCAGCAAAGTCGCGAACGCTGTGACGAGCCACACCAAAACCGTTGCTGCGGCCCACGATCCCAAGCCGCTGATATTGAGCCCATTGGTGAAAACGTGCGCAAGGATCAGCGCGAGCAGTGTCGATATCAAGCCCACGCCGCCGAGCAGAGCGGAGGCGTAGCGACGAGCGAGCTTGGTGACGAGCGGAGCGAGCAGGGCTTGTGCGACCGAGAAGACAACGACGGCCACGATGAAGCCGGGCACCGTCATCGACATACCCTCGACCAGCCACCAGGCTACGAGCAAGCCGATCGCCGATGATCCCAGAAACACCAGGGTCCGGAGGAGCAGGCGCTTCATATCGATGATGGTAGACCGCCATTGGTGCAACGATGAGTAACATGCGCGCATTCGCCTGTCCGGTCTGCGTCCGGTTCATCCCCTTTGAGGCCGAGCATTGCCCGAACTGTTTGACCGAGTTGGGATTTGACCTCTCCAGCAAATCGATGATCGCTCTAATGTTGGGTGGTGCGACGGTTAATGGACGGGCGATGGTCCGGTGCACCAAGGCGGACAGTCTCGGGTGCAATTGGCTGGTATGGCAGGACGAGATCGAAGCGGGCAGTCGTGGTCGCTGCCTGGCCGACTCACTGATCCGGCGTGAACCCGACGCCGACGACACGATCGCCGTCGAGAAGTTGGTGCCGACCGCGACCGCGCTGCGGCGGCTGGTCTACCAACTCGTGCATCTTCACCTGCCCATCAAGCCGCATTGGCAGCAGGCCGGTGGCCTCGCCTTCGACCTGGTGTCGAGTTACAGCGGCACCGAACGCGTCGTGATCGGGCACGCGAACGGCGTGATCACGATCGACCTCGTGGAGTCACTTGACGCGTACCGAGAGTCGCTGCGGGTGCGGCTCGGTGAGCCGTACCGGACGATGCTCGGTCATTTCCGTCACGAGGTTGGCCATTACTACCAGCACGTGTTGATCGAAACCGGCGCGGGCGCTGACCGATATCTCGACGACTGCCGCAGCCTGTTCGGCGACGAGCGGGCCGACTACGCAGCAGAGATCGAGCGGCACTACAAATTCGGCGCACCCGGGAATTGGCGCGACTCATACATTTCCGAGTACGCGACGATGCACCCGTGGGAGGACTTCGCGGAGTGCTTCGCGCATTTTCTGCACATCACCGACACGATCGATACCTCACGCGAGGCGGGCCTGGTGCTGCGCGCTGACAAGGTACGGTTCTCGTTCCCCCACGATCTCGACTTGCTTCCCTCATACGTCAACGAGCCCATCGAGCGACTTCTCTATGACTGGAAGTGGTTGTCGCTGTTGTACAACCGGGTCAACACCGCGATGGGAAGAACCCACTCTACCCATTCGAGATCCCGCCGCCGGTCGTGGGCAAGCTCGGGTTCGTGCAGCGTGTGTTGCGTGAGTCGGCTAGCTCATCATGAGCCTGCGTCGGGCGCCCAACTCGGCGGTCTCTTCTGGAGGAACGCCGTCATGCCTTCGCGTGCTTCGTCGGAAGCGAACAGCCGCGCGGACACAGCACCGAGATCGTCTGCCTGCCGGTCGAATTGGTCAAGGATCACGGCCGTGGTGAGCGCCTTCGACTCGCGCAAGCCCTGTGGCGATCCCTTGCCGAGCTCGGCGGTGATCGCGTCGACGGCGGAGGGCACATCGTCGGTGGCGACGGTCACCAGCCCGATCCGCTCTGCCTCGTCGGCGCCGAACTTCTCACCGGTCAGGTAGTAGCGGCCGATCGAGCGGGGAGTCATCTTCGGCAGCAAGGTGAGCGAAATGATGGCCGGCGCAACGCCGATGCGAGCCTCGGTGAGCGCGAACGTGCTGTTGCGGCCCGCGACGACGATGTCGCAGGCACCGACGAGCCCGAAGCCGCCGGCGCGAACGTGCCCGTCGATTGCGCCGACCACCGGCAGCGGCAACTCGAGGATCGCGCGCAGCAGATCCGTCATCTGCTGGGTGCGCCGGGTCGGTCCGACACCGGACGTCGCCTCCGACATGTCCGCGCCCGCGCAGAACGTTCCGCCGGTGTGGCCCAGCACCACCGCGCGGATCTTCGGGTCGGCGGCGGCGTCTCGTAAGCCTTGGTGCACCTGCTCGACGAGCGCCGTGGACAGCGCGTTGCGGTTGTGCGGCGAATTCAGCGTGACGCGCGCCGTGGACCCGTCGACCGCATAGTCGACGACGCGGACGCGAGGAGCAGAACGGTCCACGGACATCAGTACGACCGAGGCAGGCCGAGCGACGTCTGCGCGACGAAGTTCAACACCATCTCGCGGCTCACTGGGGCGATGCGGGCCAGACGTGACGCGGTCAGCGCTGCCGCGATGCCGTACTCCTTGGTCAGCCCGTTGCCCCCCAGCGACTGCACCGCTTGGTCGACGGCGCGCGTGGATGCTTCGGCGGCGGCGTACTTGGCGATGTTGGCCGCCTCGGCGGCCCCACTGTCGTCGCCGGCGTCGTACAGGGTGGCCGCCTTCTGCATCATCAACTTTGCGAGCTCGATCTCGATGTAGTTCTGCGCCAACGGATGTGAGAGCCCCTGGTGCGCACCGATCGGCGTCTTCCACACCTGCCGGGTCTTGGCGTAGTCGACGGCCTTGTCGAGCGCGAAGCGGCCCATGCCCACTGCGCTGGCCGACCCCATGATGCGTTCGGGATTCAGGCCGGCGAACAGCTGCGCGATCGCGGCGTCTTCCGATCCGACCAGGGCGTCGGCGGGCAGGCGCACATTGTCGATGAACACCTGGAACTGGCGCTCGGGGCTGACCAGTTCCATTTCGATTGGCGTGTAAGTGAACCCGGGGGTGTCGGTGGGCACGATGAACAGCGCCGGCCGCAGATTGCCGGTCTTCGCCTCTTCGCTGCGGCTGACCACCAGGACCGCCTGCGACTGGTCGACGCCGGAGATGTAGACCTTCTGGCCGTTCAGGATCCAGTCACTGCCATCGCGACGGGCCGTGGTGGTGATGCGGTGCGAGTTCGACCCGGCATCGGGTTCGGTGATCGCGAACGCCATCGTGATAGAGCCGTCGGCGATACCGGGGATCCAGCGCTTCTTCTGGTCCTCAGTACCGAACTTGCTGATGATCGTGCCGTTGATGGCAGGCGACACGACCATGAGCAGCAGCGCACACCCCTGCGCGGACATCTCCTCCATCACGATCGCGAGTTCGTACATGCCGGCCCCGCCACCGCCGTACTCCTCTGGCAGGTTGACCCCGAGGAAGCCGAGTTTTCCTGTCTCCTGCCATAATTCGTCGGTGTGCTGGCCGGAACGCGCCTTCCCCAGGTAGTAGTCCTGGCCGTAGTTCGCGGCCATCGCGGCCACCGCTTTGCGCAGGGCCTGCCGTTCCGTGTTCTCGACGAACGCGTTCTCGGTCATGTGTTCTCCTCTTGCTCGACGCGGGCGAGCACCGCCCCCAGTTCGACCTGTTGTCCGACTTTGACATTGAGTTCGACGACGACGCCGTCCTTGGGTGCGTTGACGGCGTGTTCCATCTTCATCGCTTCCATCCACACGAGTGGCTGTCCCGCCTTCACGGTGTCGCCGACTTCGGCGCCGACGCGGCTGACGGCGCCGGGCATCGGGGCCACGAGCGAGCCGGGTTGCAGGGACGCGCCGGGGTCAGGGAAGCGCGGCACGACCGTCAAATGCACGGGGCCGTCGGCAGAGTCGACGAACACGTCGTCGCCGTAGCGCGCGACATCGAAGGGCCTGTCCACTCCGATGTCGGTTTTGCTCCTCGCGTCCGCACCGACGCGCAGCACCACCTCCTCAGGCGTCGCCGACACCTGCGCGACATCAGGGGCATCGGCGACGTGGAGTGCACCGCGGTCAAAGCGGTAGCGCACCTCGTGCTCGGTGCCGGCGTCGTCGGCGTACGACTTGATCTGAAAGCCGGACGTCAAATTGCGCCATCCAGAAGGTATTCCGCCGAAGACCTTGGCGGTCGTGCGATTGCGGGCTGCCTCGGCGAGGGCGGCGGCCAGCGCCGACCTCCACACGGTGTCCGTGTCGGCGAGCGGACGGCTGAGCATCGCGAGGTCGTGGGTGTCGAAGAACGCAGTGTCCGTATCCCCCGCGAGGAACGCCGGGTGGTGTAGGACATTCACCAGCAGGTCACGGTTCGTGCGCACGCCGTGGATGCGCGCGCGGACAAGTGCGTCGGCAAGGAGCGCGGCGGCCTGATCGCGCGTGGAAGCGTACGAGATCACCTTGGCCAACATGGGGTCGTAGTGCACCGACGCCACGGATCCATCGACCACGCCGGAGTCCACCCGCACGCCTGCGCGCAACAGTGGTTCGAAGGTGGCGGCAACGTTCGGAATCGCGAACGCGTGCATGGCGCCAGCCTGCGGTTGCCAGTTGTGTGCGGGGTCTTCTGCGTAGAGGCGTGCTTCGATCGAATATCCATGCGCTTCAGGGGGGTGCGGCTCAAGACGTCGTTCCTCGGCGATTTGAATCTGCAGCTCCACGAGGTCCAGTCCGGTCACGCATTCGGTCACGGGATGCTCCACCTGCAGCCGGGTGTTCATCTCCAGGAAGTAGAAGGACCCGTCCTCGTCTGCGAGGAACTCGACGGTGCCCGCACCCGCGTAACTGATCGCAGTGGCCGCCCTGCGCGCGGCATCGAACAGCTTGTCGCGCATGCCCGCAATGCGCTCGACCAACGGGGAGGGCGACTCCTCGATGACCTTCTGGTGCCGACGCTGGATCGAGCATTCGCGTTCGCCGACGGCCCACACGACCCCATGTGCGTCGGCCATCACCTGAACCTCGATGTGCCGCCCGCGGGGCAGGTAGCGCTCGCAGAACACCGTGTCGTCACCGAACGCCGACGCCGCCTCGCGCTGAGCGGCCGCAACCTCGGTTGCCAGCGAGGGCAATTCGGTGACCACCCGCATGCCGCGGCCGCCGCCTCCGGCCGAGGCCTTGACGAGTACGGGTAGTTGCGACTCCGTCACGGTCGCGGGATCGAGTTCCTCCAGCACCGGTACGCCCGCGGCGGCCATGATCTTCTTCGCCTCGATCTTGCTTCCCATCGCGGCGACGGCGGATACCGGCGGCCCAATCCATGTCAGCCCCGCATCTTGAACTGCTGCCGCGAAATCTGCGCTCTCGGAGAGGAATCCATAGCCGGGGTGGATCGCGTCAGCGCCGGCTGCCTTCGCGGCATCCACGAGCGCCGCGGCATCGAGGTACCCGCGCGTGCCGGGCAGCAGTACGCGGGCGTCGGCTTCAGCCACGTGCGGCGCCCCAGCGTCGGGTTCGGTGTACACCGCAACGGTGCCGATGCCAAGCCGCCGGCACGTCGCGAACACGCGCCGTGCGATCTCTGCCCGGTTGGCCACCAGTATTCGTGTGATCACTCAGGCCATCTCCTCTTCGCGCAAGCGCTCATCGCTGGCCATCTCCTCTTCGCGCAAGCGCTCATCGCTACATCCGGAAGACGCCGAAGTTGGTCGTGCCTTCGATCGGCGCATTGGCAATGGCAGACAGGCACATTCCGAGGACCGTTCGGGTGTCGCGCGGGTCGATCACTCCGTCGTCATAAAGCATTCCGGAGAGGACCATCGGGAACGACTCCGCCTCGATCTGGGCTTCGACCGCGGCCTTCATCGCTGCGTCGGCCTCCTCGTCGACCTGCTCGCCGCGCGCCTCGGCGGCGGCACGGCTGACGATCGACAGCACACCAGCCAGTTGCGCGCCGCCCATCACTGCGGATTTGGCACTCGGCCACGCGAACAGAAAGCGTGGATCGTAGGCGCGTCCGCACATGCCGTAGTGCCCGGCGCCGTAGGAAGCGCCGATCAGCAGCGAGATGTGAGGCACCGTCGAGTTCGACACGGCGTTGATCATCATCGAGCCGTGCTTGATCATCCCTCCCTCTTCGTACTTCTTGCCCACCATGTAGCCGGTGGTGTTGTGCAGGAATAGAAGTGGCGTGTTGGACCGGTTGGCGAGCTGGATGAACTGGGTGGCCTTTTGCGACTCTTCACTGAACAGCACGCCGCGGGCGTTGGCCAGGATGCCGATCGGGTAGCCGTGCACCCGCGCCCAGCCAGTCACCAGGGACGAGCCGTACAGCGCCTTGAACTCGTCGAAGTCCGAACCGTCGACGATTCTGGTGATCACCTCGCGGGGATCGAACGGGATCCGCAGATCCGGCGGCACCACACCGAGCAGCTCCTCGGGGTCGGCCAGCGGGTCGGCGAGGGGTGCGGGCGCCGGGCCGAGCTTCTGCCAGTTCAGCCGTGCCACGATGCGCCGCCCGATCCGTATCGCGTCGGGCTCGTCGACAGCGAAGTAGTCCGCGAGACCCGATGTGCGCGCGTGCATTTCGGCGCCACCGAGCGACTCATCGTCGGATTCCTCACCCGTGGCCATCTTCACCAGTGGCGGTCCGGCGAGGAATACCTTCGAGCGTTCCTTGATCATCACCACGTGGTCGGACATTCCCGGGATGTACGCGCCGCCGGCGGTGGAGTTGCCGAACACCAGCGCGATGGTCGGGATGCCCGCCGCGGACAGCCGCGTCAGGTCGCGGAACATCTGCCCGCCGGGGACGAAGATCTCCTTTTGCGTGGGCAGGTCGGCACCGCCGGATTCCACCAGTGAAATCACCGGCAGGCGGTTCTCGAGCGCAATCTTGTTGGCGCGCAGAATCTTCCGCAGCGTCCACGGGTTGCTGGTGCCGCCTTTGACCGTCGGATCGTTGGCCACCACCAGGCATTCGACGCCTTCGACCGCACCGATTCCCACCACCGCCGACGCGCCCACTGCGAACGGGGTGCCGTACGCCGCCAACGGGCTCAGCTCGAGGAACGGTGAATCAGGATCGAGCAGCAGCTCGATCCGTTCGCGCGCCGTGAGCTTGCCGCGCGCGTGGTGGCGCTCAGCGTATTTGGGTCCGCCGCCGGCCAGGGCCTTGGCGTGCTCGGCATCGATCTCGGCAAGCTTGGCCGTCATCGCGGCGGCGGATTCCTGATATTCCGTCCCCCGCGTGTCCAGCGTGGACCGCAGCACCGTCATGACTGGTATCCGAGGATCTTGGCGGCCAGCGCGGTCAGGATTTCGGTTGTACCGCCGCCGATTCCGAGGATGCGCATGTCCCGGTACTGCCTTTCGACCTCGGCTTCGGCCATGTATCCGAGCCCGCCGAACAGCTGCACGGCCTGATGCGCCACCCATTCCCCGGCCTCGACGGCCGTGTTCTTCGCGAAGCACACCTGGGGAATCAGGTCGGCCTCACCGGCCTCTGTTGTGCTCCTCGCGTCCGCGGCGAGTTGACGCTCGACCACGTTGCGCGTGTACACCCGCGCGACGTCGATACGCCGGGCCATGTCAGCAAGTGTGTTCTGCACCGACTGCCGTGAAATCAAGGGCCGGCCAAATGTTTCCCTGTTCCGGCACCACTCGGCGGTGATGTCAAGGCAGCGCTGCGCACTCGAATACGCCTGTGCTGCAAGGCCCACGCGCTCGGAGACGAACGCCGCGGCGATCTGGACGAACCCGGTGTTCTCGGCTCCCACCAGGTTCGCGGCCGGAACACGGACGTCGGCATAGGACAGCTCGGCGGTGTCGGATGACCGCCAGCCCATCTTGTCGAGTTTGCGGCTGACCTCGAAACCCGGTGTGCCCTTTTCCACGACGAGCAGCGATACGCCGGCCGCGCCGGGCCCGCCGGTGCGGACCGCGGTGACGACGTAGTCGGCGCGCACACCGGACGTGATGTACGTCTTGGAGCCGTTGACGATGTAGTCGCCGCCGTCGCGCTTGGCCGAGGTCCGCAGGTGGCCGACGTCGGACCCGCCGTCGGGCTCCGTGATGGCCAGCGACCCGATCAGCTGCCCGCGCAGCGTCGGGCGTACGAAGCGCTCGATGAGCCGTTCGTCGCCGGAGGCGATCATGTGGGGCACCGCGATACCACAGGTGAACAGCGAGGCGAACACGCCGCCCGGTGCCCCCGAGTTGTGCATCTCCTCGCAGATGATCAGCGAGTCCGCGCCGTCGCCGCCACCGCCGCCGACGGCTTCGGGAAGACCGGCACCGAGGAGTCCGGCCTCACCGGCCCGCAGGTGCAGCTCGCGGGGCAATTCGCCGATGCGTTCCCACTCGTCGATGTGGGGGAGCACCTCGCGTTCTGCAAACGCCCGCACGGACTTTCGTAGCTGCTCCCGCTCGGGGGTCG
>NZ_JAVHWM010000077.1:0-8223 GCF_032159765.1 Mycobacterium sp.
GGCGAATCCTTGCCGAGGGTGAAGCCGTGCGAGAACACGCCCCAGCCGCGCGGCGTACCTTCCGGCAGGTCGATGATCCCTGCCAGCGTCGGCCCCGTCGAGCTGGAGAAGGTAACGCGTTCGCCCACGGTGCACATCGTGGCACGGCTTCAGGCCTTAAGAATCCAGGTGTCCTTGCTGCCGCCGCCCGAGGACGAATTGACGATCCGCGAACCCCGGCTCGCCACCCGGGTCAGCGCCGTCGGCGTCACATGCGCCGACGTCGAGCCGTCGGGCCCGGCGCGCAGGTGCACGAACGCACGAAGGTCGACGTGGTGCGGGAAGAGGCCGTCACCGTCGAAGGTCGGATGCGTGGACAGCTCGATCATTTCTTGGGCGATGAACCGCTCCGGCTGGGTTTTCAGCTCGCGCCTCCGGGATTCCAGCGCTTTGTCGGACGCCTCGGGCCCGATCATCACACCGCTGCCGCCCAGCCCGTCGATGGGTTTGACGACAAGATCGTCCAAATGGTCTAGGACATAGTCGCGTTCGTCGCGGTTCCCGCAGACCCACGTCGGTACCTGGGCCAGCTTCGGTTGCTCGCCGAGGTAGTAGTCGATCATCGCCGGCACATGGGCGTAGACGGCTTTGTCGTCGGCGACGCCGTTGCCCAGGGCGTTGGCGATCGTCAGCGTGCCGTCGGCGAGCGCGCCGAGCAACCCGTCGCGAAGGGGCGAGCCCTCGTAGCCGGCGGAGGACAGCAGCATGTCTTCGTCCATGCGGACGTATAGCACGTCGACGCGCCGGGACGTGTTGCCGACGTGGTGCACGACGTGGCCGTCGCGGATGGACAGGTCGGACGGCGCGACGAGCGGCACGCCCATCTCGTCGGCGAGGAACACATGCTCGAACCAGGCGGAGTCCTCCCAGCCCGACGTCAGCAGCGCGACTTCGACGTCGTCTGACGCGTTCGGCGGCGCGGCGGCGCGCAGTGTGTCGAGCAGCATCTTCGGCGCCTGCTCGGGGTCGGCGAACGATGCGGGTGGGCGCAGCTCGGGCAGCTGCTTGCTCAGCAGGCGGTGGTTCATCACGGCGTAGGCCATCCCGGAGGGCACGCGCAGGTTGTCTTCCAGAACCATCCAATGACCGGGGCGGTCACAGACCAGATCGGTGCCGCTGATGTGAGCGTGCACCTGGTCGGCTCCGCGGCGCCCGGTCGAGCGAAATCCAGGTGCGCGATCGATCACGTGGATGTCCACGACGCCGTCGGAGACGATGTGCTGGCCGGAGTAGATGTCGCGGAGGAACGCATCGAGCGCACGGGCTCGCTGAGTGAGGCCTTCGCACAACAAATTCCACTCGTCGGCGTCGATAATGCGCGGAACGACGTCGAGCGGAAACAGCTGGGCGCGGCTCTGTCCGCTGACGCGGAACATCACGTTGTCGGCACGCTGTTCCTGTTCGATGCGTCCTTCGCGGGCGCGCAGCGCGGTGGCGCCGAGGCCGCCGAGAGTGTCCAGCACGGGAAGGTAAAGGGGCGTGGGCCGCCCGGTGGGATCGACCGCTTCGTCGTAGGCCGCACGTTCGGCGCCATCGGAAATGTCGTCGGGCTGGTAGCCGACCAACAGGCTGGCGTCCTCGCCGGGGCCGGTCGATGCCGCGGGTGAGCTGCTCGCAGTCTCGGCGAGCAACTGGTCGACGACGTCGGTGAGGCGGCCGCGGCGGCGCAGCGCGCGGCGCTGGCGGGTCGCCGAGCTGCCGGCGCGCAGCAGCTGGCGGGTCAGTTCGCGGACGTTGTCCCAGTCGCCGTTGGCCTCCAACTGCGGCCGCAGGGATGCCACAAGGTCGGTGACGACTTGATGCGCGGGACGGCCGACCGGCTCCACGACGTCGACGAGGTCGCCCTCCAAGCCGGAGCGGGCGGCGCGCCAGAGCGCAGAGCGGGCGAGCGGGGATGGGACCAGGGGCGGCGGGTCGCCGGCACGGACGTTCTCGAGTTCGCGCTGCACCAGGGCGCGGAAGATGCCGGCAATCAAGACGATGGTGTCGACGAGGGGGCAGCTGTCGCAGATCCTCAGTTCGAGTGTCGGGGCGCACAGCGATGGCCTGACGTCGAAGTAGAGCATGCCGGCGTCGGAGATCACGCCGGAGGCGACGAGAGCGTCGACCATGCGGTCGTATTCGTCGGCCGAGTGCACTGGAGCTGACGGCCCGGTGGTGGGCCAGCGCTGCCAAATCAGCGTGCGCACGCTCGAGTAACCGGTGTCGGAGCCGTCGGCCCAGAAGGGTGAGCTGGCCGACAGGGCCAGGAGGGTGGGCAGGTAGCCGGACAGTCGGTTGCCGACGCGGATGGCGTCGTCGCGGTCTTCGATGCCGACGTGAACCTGGGTGCCGCATATCAGTTGCTCGCGGGCAAGGAGCTGGTAGTCGGCGAGCATCTGGCGGTAGCGCTCGTTACGGGTGACCTGCATCTCGGCGGGGACGGACAACGGGACGGACCCGGCGGCGACGATGCCGATGCCGAGCTCGGCGGCGGTGTCGACGAGCACGCGGCGGCGGTCGACGAGTTCGGTGCGGAGGTCGTCGAGGGTGTCCACGACGTCGGTGTTGGTTTCCACGACGCAGCGTTGGAGTTCGGCGACGTAGGTGCCGGAGAGCCGGTTCAGCAGTTCGGGACCGCGGGCGGTGAGCCGTCGCGTGCGCAGGTCGACGAGGTGGAACTCTTCCTCGACACCCAGCGTCCTCGCGCCATCTCTAACCATCTGACGCTCACGGTAGGAGTATTTGATTACCGGCGCATTAATGCGGGGATGTCGCGTCGGCGGCTGATTGCCCGTTCGCGCAGCGCGTTTTTCACCTTCGGGCAGTGTGCTCGCGGTTGACGGGACCCCAAAAAGCGGCGGCCCCCACAATCGGGTGGGAGGTGATTACACATGCGCCTGAGGGTCGGCACCTCGCCCGTCGCCTTAGTCTTTGTGCTCATCGTTGGGCTCGTCATCTTCACCGGGTTCGCCGGGTTTTTCATGATGGCTGTCAGCCCAGGCGCGTTGTCGCAGATATTCGGGTCGGATGAACACTTCACGCGGTTTGCCGATGGCATTCCCCAGCCGATGAAGATATTTTTCATCGCGTTATCGACGCTTGGCATGGTCGGGGTGTTCTTCGGTTTGATTCATGCGGCCCGGTATGCGTTCTTCCTCAACGGAACTCAGCTGACGGCGCGACGCATGTTCAGCAGCGAGGTCGTCGACCTGGCACGGGCGACCCGGTTCTGGTTCGACGACAAACGGCAGCACCACAGGCACCAACATGGTTCGTGGGAGACCACCACGACGTACATCGTTCCGCTGCTGTGCGTTCAGGGATCGCGAGGCGTCGTCAAGATACCGCTCGCGCACTACGGCCGCCGACTACCTCCGGACCAGATAGACGCCCTCGCCTCGGCGATCGAGTGGGGCGCGCAGCAACGGCGGCCGCACGGACGAGACGCCTGGGACATTGCTCAGCGACTCCGGGAATTCGGCCGGTCGATTCCTGGTCAGCATTTCAACCTCATCGCGGGCCGGCGGCGGTCGATGCGCTCGAACTGACCGCAGGTGGCGCCGGTCCCGATCAGCAGCCGACGCGCGAGAAAAACGCGGCGGTGAACAGCGCAATGATGAGTGCGGTAGTGGTCAAGCCCTGCGATGCCGTCACGACGATGGCCGCGACCGCGGCGATGAAGAGGATGCCGAACAGAACGGCCCACAACGTGTAGGCGTCGGGACGCCATGTGCGGGGTGTGCTCACAGCCTTGGACGAAATCATCGCGCCGTTATGCACCTCAGCCATGAGAACCCCTCCAGTTGTGATGGCAGGCACAATCTATCGCACAAGTGACCGCGCTCACAGAACGATGAAAGTTCGATTTGTAAAGATGCTGGCCAGTCGCCATCGTTAGCAGAACTACTGGTGTCTGGCTGACAGCGATTCTGGGGCACCGGAATCAGCAAAATCGCGATCATGATGCGCTGCGGGCCCCCGCGCCAAAGCGTGGCGGACCGGAAATGGTGAGCCGAAAGCAGTCATCGAGCGGCCAAGGAGGTACCGTCATACCCGGTTGACCCTGCAGCCCCCCGGACACGCCATGGCGGCGATCTGTTTCCCCGCCGAAGGGCCCAAGCCCTGACGTGTGCCGACCCAATAAGGTTGCGCAACCAGAAGTGGCGGGGGAATACGCAGTGAGCACCTTCACCGAGACGATGTTCGCCAGCGCGCGCTGGAGTTATAACGGCTTCAACACCGGGGAGCCGGACGCACCGGTACGGCAGACGTGGGCAGAGGTCCACCAGCGGGCCAGGCGAGTGGCGGGCGGTTTGGCCGCCGCAGGCGTGGAGCGCGGCGACGCTGTCGCGGTGCTCGCCGGCGCGCCGGTGGAGATTGCGCCGACGGCGCAGGGCATCTGGATGCGCGGGGCCAGCGTGACCATGCTTCATCAGCCCACGCCGCGCACCGACCTGCAGCGCTGGGCCGAGGAAACCACCGGCGTCGTCAAGATGATCGACGCACGGGCCGTCGTCGTCTCAGACCCGTTCATGGCCGCCGTGCCGGTGCTCGACGCACTCGGCATGCGCGTGCTCACCATCGACGCGCTGCTGGGCAGCGACCCGATCGACCCCGTCGATACCGACGACGACGACCTTGCGTTCCTGCAGCTGACGTCCGGATCGACGGGGGCCCCCAAGGCTGTCCGGATCACGCATGCGAATGTCGTCGCCAACGCCGAAGCGATGTTCGCCGGCGCGAACGTGGACCCCGACCACGATGTGATCGTCAGCTGGCTGCCGTGTTTCCACGACATGGGCATGACGGGCTATTTGACCGTGCCGATGTACTACGGCGTGGAACTCGTCAAGGTCACCCCGATGGACTTTCTCCGCGATATTTTGTTGTGGGCCAAGCTAATTGACAAATACAAGGGCACGATGACGGCGGCTCCCAACTTCGCCTACAACTTGTTCGCGCGCAGGCTGCGCAGACAGGCGACGCCCGGCGATTTCGACCTGTCGTCGCTGCGGTGGGTGCTGTCGGGTGCCGAACAGGTGGATCCCGCCGACATGGAAGACCTGTGCGACGCAGGCGCCCCGTTCGGGTTGAAGCCGGAGGCGATCGTGCCGGCCTACGGGATGGCCGAGACGACGGTGGCAGTGTCGTTCACCGAGTGCGGCGAAGGCATGGTCGTCGACGAGGTGGACGCCGACCTGATGGCGGTGCTGCACCTGGCCGTCCCGGCGACCAAGGGCCGCACCCGTCGGCTGGTCAGTCTGGGCAAGCCGCTGAAAGGTACAGAGGTGCGCGTCATCGACGAGGAAGGACGCGTGCTGCCGGCTCGCGGCGTCGGCGTCATCGAGGTGCGCGGCGAGTCGGTGAGCCAGGGTTACACCACGTTGGCAGGCGTGCTTTCGTCCCTAGACGAGCACGGCTGGTACGACACCGGTGACCTGGGCTATCTCACCGAGTCGGGCGACGTCGTGGTGTGCGGCCGCGTCAAAGACGTGATCATCATGGCCGGCCGCAAGATCTACCCCACCGACATCGAACGCGCGTCGGCGCGGGTCGAGGGAGTACGGCCGGGCTGTGCGGTCGCGGTGCGACTGGACGCCGGGCGTTCGCGGGAGAACTTCGCGGTGGCGGTGGAGAGCAAGGCGTGGCAGGAACCCGACGAGGTGCGGCGGATCGAACGGCAGGTGGCGCACGAGGTGTTCACCGAAGTGGACATGCGTCCGCGCAACGTCGTGGTCCTCGAGCCGGGGCTGATCCCGAAGACACCGTCAGGAAAGCTGCGGCGCGCTCACGCGTCGGCGTTGGTGAACTGACCACGCCCCGCCCGGGGGGGGTAGATTGGGCAATCAATGATCCACTATGACTCGCAGCCGGGCCGGACGAACGTGTCTCAACCGGATTTGTCGAGGGAGCAGATCCAGTCGGACGAGGTCGACCTGCGTGTGGGCCTGACTGGGGTCGCCGGCATCGTGGCGGATGCCCGCGCAGTGGACGAAATCCTGCGGAAGATCGCCGAATTCGCGGTTCAGGCCGTACCGGGGGTAGATGGTGCCGGGGTCACGGTGATTCGCAACCACGACGGCGCACGGACGCGGCCGGAGTGGGTTGTCACCGCGGATTTCATTCGGGACATCGACATGGTTCAGTACCAGGAATTCGCCGAGGGACCGTGCATCACATGCATGAGGTCACGACGACCGGCGGTGAGCGGATCACTCGGAAGCGATTCGCGCTGGCCGCGATTCGGCGGCCGGGTGGCGCGCATGGGTGTGCACTCGGTGCTGGCCTTGCCGCTGGTGGTCGGCGACGAACTGGTAGGGGCGATCAACTCGTATGCCCGTGGGCGTGACGCGTTCGCCGACCATGCGGTGAAGTTGGGAATGCAGTTCGCCGGGCCCGCGGCCGTGTCGGTGTACAACGCGCAGCTGCTGGCTGGGGCGCGGGAACGGACGACGCAGCTACAGAATGCGTTGGAGACCCGGGCGGTGATCGACCAGGCGATCGGTATCGTCCGCAGCCGCTCGGGGGTGAGCGCGGACGAGGCATTCGACCGGCTCAAACGGATGAGCCAGGACGAAAACGTCAAGCTGCATCTTGTGGCCGAAGCGCTGGTCGAGGAGGCCGCGCGGCGGGCGCGGGCACGTCAGCCTTAGCCGTGAGCGATCTCGACGATGGCGGCAAGGATCTCGGGCCGCGAACCCGGTTCGGTCATCAGTCGGCGGGCGACTTCGGTGAGGTGTAGGCCGTGGCGGCGTGAGTACGTCCGCAGCAATTGAAATGCCTCCTCGACATTCACGCCGAGACTTTCCCGAAGGAAGCCCTTGGCTTGTTCGACGACCACGCGGCCGGTGAGCGCGGAGCGCAGCTGCGGGACGACAGTCGACGGGGTGGGGGCGCGTTCCTGCAGGATAGCGACGCACGCGATGTGGGCGAGGGCCTGACCGACCAGGAGGTCGGGGGCGTTGAGCGCGCCGGGGCGCGCCCCGAACAGGCCGAGCGCACCCAGCACGAGGCCGGCCGCGCGCATCGGGAGGGCGTGCACGGAGGCGAAGCCGGCTTCTTGCGCGGCGGGAGCGAACCGGGGCCACCGCGTGTCTGCCGCTTTCAGGTCGGCCACGGAGACGGGCTGCCCGGTGGCGAAGCAGTCGAGGCAGGGACCCTCGTCGGCCTGCAGTTGGAACAGCTCGAGGTTGCGCGCCTCGTCGGAGGTGGCCGCCAAGAGGCGCAGTTTGCCGATCGGGTCGGCGAGCAGGAATCCGGCTGCGGCGGTGTCAAGCAACTCGACGCAGCGCTCGGTGAGTTCGGTGACAAGGTCGGCGACGTCGAAGTCGTCGAGCAGGGTGTCGACGAGAGAGACGACGGCGTCAAGCACCTGAGTTTCGCGAGGGATCTCAGTCACATTGCCCTCCTTGGCCTTTCAGTCCGCTTCCAGCCGGAGTTTTCGATCGAGAATGTCGCGTGCGGTGTCGGTGGCGCTGCGGCCGCTGGCGTAGGCATGTGCTCGCAGCCTGACGAGTGCTTCGGCTGGCTCGACGCCGAGCTGGGCGACGAGCATGCCGGTGGCCTGGCTGACCTCGGTGCGGGAGAGCGCGTTGAGTTCGGCCCAGGCGTTGCTGGCGGGGTCCCCGACGGCGGCCTGCAGGTCGGCGTGGAGGAGGTCGAGCAAGGGGAGGCCGGCGATCTCGGCGGCGGCGACGGCGCCGGCGAGGCGTTCGCCTTCAAACGGGCCGGGTTGTCCGCGGAAGAGGTCGAGGGCGCCGACGTATTCGCCGGCGATGACGACGGGAAGGGCGTAGACAGCGCGGATGTCGTGGGCGAGCAGAGCCGGGCCGAAGGCGGGCCAGCGGCTGTCGTCGGGGTCAGCGAGATCGACCATGAGGACGGGGATGCGTTGGGAGACAGCCTCGACGCAGGGCCCTTCGCCGAGCGTGAACTGAAGCTCGTCGTAGATGCGAGCGAGTCCGCTGCTGGACCCGAGGGTGCCCGAGGCGCCGCCGTCGAAGATGAGGGAGATGGCTGCGGCGTCGACGTCGAGCAGCACGACGCAGGCCTCGCAGAGGCGGTCGGCGGCTTCAACCCCCCGGAGGTTGTCGATGGCCTCGAGGAGCTGGTCAGCGATCGCCACATGCGGCCCTGTCGATTGGGTGGCTTCGTGGCGTCACTGCTCCAGCGTCCTCCACCTTGGGCGAATAAGCGAATGTG
>NZ_JAVHWM010000104.1:0-8404 GCF_032159765.1 Mycobacterium sp.
GAGGGTGACTGCGCCGGCTCCGAGCCAACCGTATGGCTCATGATGATGCTGGTTTGCCCGGCGGTGTCCCTTGGCGCTCTTGGTGTTGGTTCTACGCCGAGATGCCACGTGCGCTCCCTGGGCTAAACGAAAACTGATCAAAAATCAGACGCGTACGCCTATTTGACACTGGTGTAGATGCGGTCGCACAGGTATTCCGCAAAAAATATGCCGGACAGTATGTCTAGCTAGGGACCGAGAGGGGTCGAGTACGCTCTGAGCTTCGCAAGAGGTGGAGCCTCCTGTCAGGATTGAACTGACGGCCTTCCGCTTACAAGGCGGATGCTCTACCACTGAGCTAAGGAGGCAGGGCCTCTAGCCTATCGGGTCAGCGATCGTCGTCGGCGTCGACGACCCGCTCTGCCGACACGATCCGCGGCGGCGTCGGCTGACTTCGCCGCGAACGTGACCGTCCCGTGAATCGCTCGGCGAACCCTCCCAGTGGATTCGCGATGGTGCTCAGCGACTCCACCGCATCCCTCAGCAATTCGATGGTCGGCGTCAGCGCCTCCAGATTGGGCGTCACCTTGTTCAGGGTTTCGGCGGCGAACGCGATCTGCTCCAACGGGCCGTTGCGCGCTGTCAGCACGTCGACGAGTCCGCCCTTGGCCAACAAGCGCTCGGCCAGGCCGTCCTCGGACAGAAGCCGCTCGACCAGCCCCTCCTCGGCTAGCAGCTGGTCGACGAGCCCACCCGGTGCCACCGCGCGTTCCAGCGGTCCGCCCGGCTGCATCAGCCGCTCGACCGGGCCGCCCGGTGCCAGGGCCTGCCCCAGCGGTGTGCTGTCGTCGAGCATCGCCGTCAACCGGTTGAACTTCTCCATCGTCGGCTCGATGCCGAGAAGGTTCGCCACCGCCGATGACGGCGGCGGCGCGTCCGTCTCGCCCAACGCCCTCCGTGCCAGCCCCACGCCAGCGCCCGCAACGGCCAGGCTCGCCTCGGCGGCGGCCAATCCGATCCTCGCCGGCGCGATGAATGCCGCGGTGAGGCGTTTGCTGACGTTCATGCTGGCCAGTCTATGCACCTCATCAGCGGGTTACGCGCACCGGAAGTCTGTGAATCCCACAGTAAGCTCACAGGTAGATGCCAGCCTTACCCAATGCGGAAAGAGAACATTAGGCCGCATGAGCGCCGCACCTCTACACGAGTCTGTCCCCGAAGCCAAGGTTCTAGTGGTCGACGACGAGACGAACATCGTCGAACTCTTGTCGGTGAGCCTGAAGTTCCAGGGATTCGAAGTCCACACCGCATCCAACGGTCCCGCCGCACTTGACCGCGCCCGAGAGGTGCGCCCCGACGCCGTGATCCTCGACGTGATGATGCCCGGCATGGACGGGTTCGGTGTCTTGCGCCGGCTGCGCGCCGACGGGATCGACGCTCCGGCGCTGTTCCTCACAGCTCGAGATACCTTGCAGGACAAGATCGCTGGCCTGACCCTGGGCGGCGACGACTATGTCACGAAGCCGTTCAGCCTCGAAGAGGTGGTCGCTCGGCTGCGGGTGATTCTCCGGCGCACCGGACGGGGCACGGATCAACCCCGCAGCGCTCGTCTGACGTTCGCCGACATCGAGCTCGACGAGGAGACCCACGAAGTGTGGAAGGCCGGTGAGCCGGTTTCGCTGTCGCCAACCGAGTTCACGTTGCTCCGCTACTTCATGATCAACGCCGGAACCGTGTTGAGTAAGCCGAAGATCCTCGACCACGTCTGGCGATACGACTTCGGCGGCGACGTGAACGTCGTCGAGTCGTACGTTTCCTACCTGCGCCGAAAGGTCGACACCGGCGAAAAACGGCTTCTCCACACTTTGCGCGGCGTCGGATACGTGCTTCGAGAACCACGATGAGCGCTCGCGCGAAGAGCAGAGTGCAGGAGTAACCCGCGCTGGCGGACAATATGGGGATGCCCGTAACGCGCGCACGAGGTGTCCCACTCCGAGTGGCTCTCGTTGCCGCGATGCTCGTGCTCGTCGGCTTTGGCTTGCTGGCGTCCGGCATCGCAGTCACCTCGATCCTTCGTCACAGCCTGATCAACCGCGTCGACCAGACCCTCATCGATGCCTCGCGCGGCTGGGCGCAGGCACCGCGGCGGCTGCCGCCGGTGCCCAGCGAGGGCCCCAACCCCGGACGTCCGCCGTCCAACTTCTACGTCGTGGTCATCAGCAAGGACGGCGTCGAATCGAAGGAGTTCAACGACCGCGACGCCGACCCTGCGCTTCCGCCGAGCAACGACGTGGGGCCCGATCCCGTAACCATCGGGTCGCTCGACGGCTCCAACACCCAGTGGCGCGCAGTTTCAGTGCACGGCAGTCACGGCGAACTGATCACCGTCGCGTTCGACCTCACCGACGTGCAGTCGACGGTTCGCGCACTGGTGTGGTCGCAGGTCGGCATCGGAATCGCCGTTCTGCTGGTCCTCGGCATCCTCGGCTACCTGGTCGTGCACCGCAGCCTGCGCCCGTTGGCCGAAGTGGAGCAGACGGCCGCGGCGATCGCGGCAGGCCAGCTCGACCGCCGCGTGCCAGAGCGCGACCCGCGAACCGAAGTCGGCCGATTGTCGTTGGCGCTGAACGGAATGCTCGCGCAGATCCAGCGCGCCGTGGCGTCGTCGGAACAATCGGCAGCGCAAGCGCGAAGGTCAGAGGACCGGATGCGCCGATTCATCACCGACGCCAGTCACGAGTTGCGTACTCCTCTTACGACGATCCGCGGTTTCGCCGAGCTGTACCGGCAAGGCGCCGCCCGCGACATCGAGCTGTTGATGTCGCGCATCGAAAGCGAGTCGCGCCGCATGGGCGTCCTCGTCGAGGATCTCCTGTTGCTCGCACGGCTTGACGCTCAACGGCCCCTTGAGCATCGCCGGGTGGACCTGCTTGTGCTGGCGACCGACGCCGTTCACGACGCCCAATCGATCGCGCCCAGTCGACGGGTCGAGATCGAGGTGTTCGACGGGCCCGGCACCCCCGAGGTGCTCGGAGACGAAGCCCGGCTGCGTCAGGTTCTCGGCAACCTCGTCTCCAACGCACTGCAGCACACCCCGGACAGCGCCAAAATCACTATCCGCGTCGGCACCGAGAACGACGAGGCCAGGCTCGAAGTCATCGACGAGGGGCCCGGCATGAGCGAGGAGGACGCCCACCGCGTCTTCGAGCGCTTCTACCGCACCGACTCGTCACGGGCACGGGCGAGCGGTGGAACCGGGCTGGGCCTGTCAATCGTCGACTCGCTCGTGTTTGCCCACGGCGGCACCGTCACCGTAACGACCGCGCCGGGTCGTGGATGCCGGTTCGAGGTTCGCCTGCCCCGGATCGCGGACGTGCCCGCCTACGACATCGTGGAGAACGAGCCGGCTCAGGTCAGCTGAGCGACCGCAGCCTTGATCTTGGCCTGCGCCTCGTCAAGCGACTCCTGCGACGGGTTCGGGTCGACGTTCGCGAAGCCGAAATCGGACAGGTCGCGCGCCGGGAAGACATGTACATGCAGGTGCGGGATCTCCAGCCCGGCGATGATCACGCCTGCGCGCTCTGCCCCAAATGCCTCGCACACCGCCTTGCCGATCAATTGCGAGACGGCCATGACTTTGTTGAACGCCGCGGGCTCGACGTCCTGCCACTGGTCGATCTCGGCACGCGGCACCACGAGCGTATGACCCTGCGTCATCGGTTGAATTGTGAGAAAGGCGACGACCTCGTCGTCCTCGTAGACGAAGCGGCCCGGCAGCTCGCCGTTGATGATCTTGGTGAACACGGACGCCATGCGCACGAGCATGGTGGCACCGGCCGTTAACCGTCAAGCAGCCCGATCGTTGTTTGCCTCCCAGCAACCTCGCAGTCCGACCGCAGTGCCGTGGCAGCTTGTCACGTGACGGTGGAAACCCGTGACGCTTACAGGGGTGGACGGCGCCGTCGACGCCGATGCCGGTCAAGAGCACCGCAAACCGACGCAACCCTACGTGCTCGACGTCGTGATCCCGGTGTACAACGAGCAGGACGACTTGCCGACGTGCGTGCGTCGCCTGCATCAGTTCTTGGCCAGCGACATGCCGTACCGGTCGCAGATCACCATCGCCGACAACGCGAGCACTGACGAAACCCTGCTCATCGCACAGCAATTGGCCGCCGAAATTGCAGATGTCCGAGTGATTCACCTCGACGCGAAGGGTCGTGGTGGCGCGTTGCGCGCCGCGTGGTCGTCGTCGGACGCGACAGTGGTCGCCTACATGGACGTCGACCTGTCCACCCACCTGTCGGCGCTGATGCCCCTCGTCGCACCGCTGGTTTCGGGCCATTCCGACATTGCGATCGGCTCCCGGCTCGCCGCGTCGGCACGAGTCGTTCGCGGACCGAAACGCGAATTCATCTCTCGCAGCTACAACCTGCTGCTGAAAGGTGTTCTCGGGGCGAGATTCTCGGATGCGCAGTGCGGATTCAAAGCCATGCGCGCCGACGTCGCGCGAAAGCTGCTACCTCTGGTGTCAGACACGGGATGGTTCTTCGACACCGAGTTGCTGGTGATCGCCGAACACGCCGGTCTGCGCATTCACGAGGTTCCGGTCGACTGGATCGACGACGTCGACTCGCGCGTCGATATTGTGCGGACCGCGATAGACGACCTGAAGGGGTGCTGGCGCGTCGGGCGCGCATTGGCTACTGGTGCGCTGCCGTTGCGCGAACTGCAGCACAGCATCGGCCGCGAACCGCTGGTCGCCGGCGTACCTCCCGGAATGGTCGGTCAGCTTGTCAGATTCGGAATCATCGGCGTGGTAAGCACTTTGGCCTACACACTGCTGTACTGGCTTCTGCATCCGGAATTAGGCGGCCAGACGGCCAATCTCATTGCGTTGGCTGTCACTGCGATCGGAAACACCGCGGCAAACCGCGCATTTACGTTCGGCATTCGCGGCCGGGTGAATGTGGTGCGTCACCATTTCCAAGGGCTGCTCGTGTTCGGCTTCGGCCTGCTGCTCACCAGCGGATCGTTGTTCGTCCTGCAGCACTCGGTACCCGAGGCGGGCCCCGCGGTTCAGCTGTCGGTTCTCGCAGTCGCCAATCTTGTTGCCACGCTTGTCAGGTTCGTTGCGCTGAGGCGCGTGTTCGGCGCGCACCTGCGGATGCGCCGAGCCGCGTGAGGACTCACGACACAGGTCAGCGTAGGCCGCCCGCGATGTGGTACTGCTCGTCCTGCACATAAGGCGTCGTTGTCACCGAGTAAGGCGAGTTCACGACCGTCACCGTCTGCCCGGCGCGGGTCATGGTGACCGTGATGTCGCCGATCTGCAGCGGCACCGTGACGACGTTGCGCCCGGCGTTCACTGAGACTGTGGAGATCACCCCTCCGGCATTGACCGTGATCGTCGCCGGCGCTGTTGCGAACACCACCACGTCAATGGTGTTGGTAGCCGCGGGCGTTCCTGGCCTGATCGTCATGGGCAGCGTCTCGTCGTACGTGGACTCCGCGTTGGCGAACTGCGTGCGATTGGAGACGTAAAGGGCGTCGCGCACAATGGTCGGGTTGACCCCGTACTTGTACTGCGCTATCGAGTAGGCCTGCAGATCGAGCATGTCATAGCCGTGTTGGACCGACGGTGCGACAGAGGTGTTTTCCGCATAGTCGTTCCACGTGACCATCTGGACCCACTCGGCGCCCTGATTGATCGCGATCTGCCAGTCGTTCAGCGCGCTGTCCGTGTTACCTGACTCCTCGTAGATCCCTTCCCGTGGCCGGTTGTCTTGGAATGCAACGGGTTGCATCCAGATCTTGCCCAAGGCATGGGCCTTGTTGACGAGGTCGACCTGCGAGCCTGGATTTGAGTTGTTCGGATCGGTGGACGCGGGATTGCGTCCTCCCCAGTTGCCGAACCCGTAGCTGAACGGCGCGAAGGCGTCCATGTTGCTGTAGGCGTCGAGGAACGTCGGAACGAAAGCGACGTCAATGCCATAGGTGTTCTTCAACACGCCCAGGCTGTCGTTCCACCAGGTTGCCGTCTGTCCTTCGGCGAAGAACGCGGAGAGAACCACTCGGCCGTCGTCCAACTTGTAGGCGCCGGGCGAGGACAGGTACGGAGCGTATGCCGCTGCGAACTGAGCGGGCGTCATATTCGAAGCAGTGCCCGTCATGTCGGCCTGGAGCTGGATCTTGAAATTGTCAGTCGACTGTGCTGCCCGCAACATCGTTCTGATCTCTGTGTCCTCGACACCGGGGTCGATGACGTCGACGGTGAAACCATCGATGCCGACGCTCTTTGCCTGGTGGATCTGGTTGACGTCGTCCAGGTATCTCCAGTCCGCGTCGTTGATCGGTGTACGCGGCAGTGGCCTGTCGCGCAGGAAACCACCGTAAGCGGCGTGGACACCGCCTTCACCGTCAGGAGTCAGGTACTGGATGGTGTAGTAATCCTGGTCTGCCGGAAGGTTGTCGATCGAGAGCGGCAAGCCGAGCACGTAGTGGGCGAACACCACCTTGGCGGTGTCGCCGACCGGCATGTCGAACGGCAGGTACGGCGTCGCATTGTTCGCCACCGCCGCGATGGGCAGGGTGATGGTGACGGCGGTCGTCGCCTGCCCGTCGTTGGCGTAGACAGTGAACGTGGTGGTCTCCGTTTGCGGGGTCTGACCCGCCGCCTGCCGCACATCCTGATACGGAGTGAACGTGTAGACACCGCTCGACGACACGTTGACGGTACCTTCGGCTGGCTGAGACACGCTGTAAGTCAGGGTGTCCCCGTCGACATCGGTGATATTCAAGTCGCCGCTGACGGACCCGGTAGCCGCGGTCGGATTTCCGATCACGGGGGTGCCGACCGTCGGCGCGTGGTTTACGTGGGTGATGGTCAGGACGCGCAGTGCGGCGTCTCCCATGTCACCCACGTACACCTGGCGACCGTCGGGGCTGACGGCGATTCCGTGCCAGGTGGTCTCAGGAGCACTGTCTACGCTGGCTGTGGCGATGACGGTGTTTGTCGCGGTGCTGATCAGCGACAGTGTGTCATCGCCGTTGGCTGCGTAGAGGACGCTTCCGTCGGGGCTGAGTGCAAGCGAGAAGGGTTGCGTACCAACGCCGATGGTGGCCACCGTGGTGGTGGTGGCGGCGGTGGGGTTGATCACCGTCACCGAGTTGGTACCGAGGTTGGCGACGTAGACCCGTGACCCGTCGGCGGAGACGGCGACGCCTATCGGGTTTCCTCCGGTCGAAACTGTCTTGACCACAGCGTTAGTGGACGTGTCGACGACCGACATGGTGTTGCTGCTGTAGTTGGCGACGTAGGCGCGGGTACCGTCCGCGGACACCGCCACGCCTGTTGGGGTGATGCCGACGGCGACGGAGCTGACAAGAGTCGGCGTGGTCCCTGTGACGTTGAGCACGGCCACCTGGTTGTTGCCTGCCATGGGAACGTACACGCGTTGCCCGTCGGGTGACACGGCGATTCCGTAGGCCTGTCCGCCGTCCGAGGTGTACTCGCCGACCACGGTGTTGGTGGCGGTGTTGATCACCGACACTCCGTTGTTGCCTGCCACATAGGCGCGGGTGCCATCCGGGCTCAGCACGATCGCGGTGGGCGAGTTGATCACATTGATCGTGACAGATGTCGCCGACAGATTCGATCTGTCGACCACCGACACCGTGTTGCTTCCAAAATTGGCCACATACGCTTTCGTCAGCGACACCGCGACGCCCACCGGGGCGGCGCCAACCAGCTTGGACGCCGGTGGGGAGAGCACCGCCGGAGACACCGGCACCGTCACGGTGACCGGTGTCGAGTTCGTCCCATCGCTGACCGTCACGGTGAAGCTGTCGGTGGACGGCTGTCCTGTTAACCGCGCGGCTTGGGTTGGCGCGTATGTGAATACACCCGTCGTCGGGTTGACGGCGATCGACCCCTTGGTCGGTGCGGTGCCTACCGCATAGCTCAAGGTGTTGCCGTCGACATCGGTCCCGTTGATCGCACCGGTCACCACGCCGGTGGCCTGATTCGGCGTCGCCTGCGACGGTGACGCCGTCGGTGGGTGATTGCCCGGTGGCGGTGTTGGTGAGATCGGTGCGTTGAAGGTTACTGAGCCGGTGGCCAGTCCGTCGCTGGCGGTGACGGTGATGGTCTGGCTCTTGGCCCCGTTCGGTGTCGCGGCGGCATCGCGCGCGGCTTTCGTCGGCGTGAAGGTGTAGGTGTCCCCGTTGAATGTCACGGTGCCGGTTGATGGTTGGGTGACGCTGTAGGTCAGTGGATCGCTGTCGGGGTCGGTGAAATTCAGGGCGCCGGAGACTGCTCCGGTCGTCGTGTCAGGGGTGCCGACCGCCGGCGTGCCTGGTGTCGGTGCCCGGTTGGTGCCCTTGATCGGCACGGTGAAAGTCACCGGAGTGCTCGCCTGGCCAT
>NZ_JAVHWM010000149.1:0-51060 GCF_032159765.1 Mycobacterium sp.
TTCCGGTGCTCATGCCGCAGCGGCCGAATTCGGAGGAATTCGTCGCCGAGCTTGCCGCACTGTCGCCGGACTGCTGCCCGGTGGTTGCCTATGGCGCACTGCTGAAGGATGGCCTGATCGCCGTCCCGCGGCACGGCTGGGTGAACCTGCACTTCTCGCTGCTTCCGGCGTGGCGTGGGGCCGCGCCGGTGCAGGCGGCGATCGCGGCGGGTGACACCGTGACGGGGGCGACGACCTTCCGCATCGAAGCCGGCCTGGACAGCGGTCCGGTCTACGGCGTCGTCACAGAAATCATACGACCGAATGACACGGCAGGCACACTGCTGCAACGCCTTTCGGAGTCTGGCGCGACACTGCTCGAGACCACGCTCGACGGTATCGCCGACGGCTCGCTGGTGGCCGTACCGCAGCCCGCGGACGGCGTCAGCATCGCCCCGAAGATCACGGTCGACGGGGCTCGGGTGCGGTGGGAACTGCCCGCGCATGTCGTCGACCGCACGATCCGCGCGGTCACGCCCAACCCCGGCGCATGGACGGTGATCAACGAGGTCCGCATGAAGATCGGCCCGGTGACCGTAGAACCTCAGACCGCAGCCGCTGATCTGGAGCCCGGGCAGTTCAGGGTGAGCAAGCACGGGGTGCAGGTGGGCACGGGATCGCAACCGGTGCTGCTGGGTGAGGTTCAGCCGCCCGGCAAGAAGCCGATGCCGGCGGCCGCATGGGCGCGCGGAGCACGGCTCGACGAATCCGCGCGGGCATCGTGACGGAACGATCCCGTCGCAAGCCGCTCGATCCCGCCCGGCGCGCCGCCTTCGACGTGTTGCGCGCGGTGTCTGAACGTGACGCGTACGCCAACCTCGCTCTGCCCGCACTGCTTTCGGAGCGCGGGATCACTGGCCGCGACGCGGCGTTCGCCACCGAGCTCGCCTACGGCACCTTGCGCGTACGTGGACTGCTCGACGCCGTCATCGCTGCGGCCGCGGCCCGTCCCGTCGACCAGGTCGACCCCGTGTTGCTCGACCTGCTTCGGCTCGGTGCCTATCAGTTGCTGCGCACCCGCGTCGACGCGCACGCCGCCGTCTCCACTACCGTCGAGCAGGCCGGTGTCGAATTCGATTCGGCGCGAGCGGGTTTCGTCAACGCTGTGCTCCGCAAGATCGCGGCGCGTGACGAGCAATCGTGGGTAGCGGAGTTGGCGCCGGATCCGTCGGCCGATCCGGTAGGGCATTCCGCGTTCGTGAACGCCCACCCGCGCTGGATCGCTCAGGCGTTCACCGACGCGCTGGGCCGCGACGCCGCCGAGCTCGACGCACTGCTCGACAGCGACAACGCCCGTCCCTCAGTGCATTTGGCAGCGCGCCCCGGGGTCATCACCGCCGAGGAACTCGCCGCCGAGGTGCAGGGCACCGTCGGGCGGTACTCGCCGTACGCGGTATACCTCTCGGGCGGCGATCCCGGCAGGCTGCGCCCGGTGCGCGAGGGCATGGCGCTGGTGCAGGACGAGGGCAGCCAGCTCGTGGCTCGCGCGCTCGTCGAGGCACCGATCGAGGGTCCCGATGCGGGCCGCTGGCTTGACCTGTGCGCGGGTCCGGGCGGCAAGACGGCACTGCTGGCCGCGCTCGGCGACACCGTCGGCGCCAGGGTCACCGCGGTCGAACCGGCAGCACGGCGCGCGCAGCTGGTCGAGCAGAACACCCGCGGCCTCGATGTGGAGATCCTCCGGGTCGACGGGCGCGATACAGGTTTAGACCCCGGCTTCGACCGCGTTCTTGTCGACGTGCCGTGCACCGGGCTCGGCGCGCTGCGGCGCCGCCCCGAGGCCCGGTGGCGGCGCACACCCGGCGACGTGCCCCCTCTGGTCAAATTGCAGCGCGAGCTCTTGGCGTCGGCGATCCGCCTGGTCCGGCCGGGCGGCGTCGTGCTCTACGCGACGTGCTCTCCGCACCTGGCCGAAACCGTTGGCGTCGTGGCGAATACGCTGCGCCGTGAACCGGTCACCGCCCTGGACGCTCGGCCGCTGTTTGCTCCCGCCGACCAGACCGGGGACGGTCCGTACGTGCAGTTGTGGCCTCACCGGCACGGGACGGATGCGATGTTCGCGGCCGCGCTCAGCAAATCGGAGTGAAGGCGAATTAGGGTGAAGCCATGCCGCCTCCGCTGATTGCGCCGTCGCTCCTGGCCGCTGACTTCGCCCGACTGGCCGACGAGGTCGCGGCCGTGAAAGGTGCCGACTGGGTGCACGTCGACGTGATGGACAACCACTTCGTGCCGAACCTGACGCTGGGCTTGCCCGTCGTCGAAAGTCTGCTCGCGGTCACCGACATCCCGATGGACTGCCATCTGATGATCGACAATCCTGATCGCTGGGCACCGCCGTATGCGGAAGCGGGCGCCTACAACGTCACCATTCACGCCGAGGCCACCGACAACCCCGTCGGGGTCGCACGTGATATCCGCGCGGCCGGCGCCAAGGCAGGTCTATCGGTGAAACCCGGCACTCCTCTGGAGCCCTACCTGGAGATCCTGCCCGAGTTCGACACGTTGTTGATCATGTCCGTCGAACCGGGGTTCGGTGGCCAGGCGTTCATCCCCGAGGTCCTCGTGAAGGTCGGCACTGCCCGGCGCCTTATCGACGCGGGGGAGTTGACGATCCTGGTCGAGATCGACGGCGGGATCAACGATGACACCATCGAAGAGGCCGCGGCGGCCGGAGTGGACTGTTTCGTCGCGGGCTCAGCCGTGTACGGCGCCGACGATCCCGCCGCCGCGGTGCGGGCGTTGCGCGCTCAGGCCGCCGCCGCGTCGCACCATCTGCAGCTGTGAGCGGGTACGCGGATGCGATGCGGCTGGCCATCGAACATGCCACCCGGGTAAAGGGTGGGACGTATCCGAACCCGCCCGTAGGCGCGGTGATCCTCGATGCCGGTGGCGAGGTCGTCGGCGTCGGCAGCACCGAACCGCCGGGCGGGCCGCACGCCGAGGTGGTGGCACTGCGGCGAGCCGGCGAGCTCGCAAAGGGCGGCACCGCGGCGGTCACACTCGAGCCGTGCAATCATCACGGGCGAACGCCGCCGTGCGTGGATGCGCTTGTGGCAGCTGGTGTTTCGCGAGTCGTGTATGCGGTGCGCGATCCGAACCCAGAAGCAGCCGGGGGAGCGGCCCGGCTGCGTGCGGCGGGGATCGAGGTCGTCGACGGGGTCCTGGCCGACGATGTCGCGCGAGGCCCGCTGCGGGAATGGCTGCACAAGCAGCGCACCGGGCTGCCGCACGTCACATGGAAATTCGCCGGCAGCATCGACGGTCGGAGTGCGGCGGCCGATGGGACGAGCCAGTGGATCACCAGCGAGGCCGCGCGCGCGGATGTGCACCGCCGACGCGCGATGGCCGACGCGATCATCGTGGGCACCGGCACCGTGTTTGCCGACGATCCGTTGCTCACCGCCCGACTGCCGGACGGCAGTCTCGCTGAGCATCAGCCCATGCGCGTTGTCGTAGGTGAGCGTGAAATCTCCTCGGAGGCAAAGGTTCTCAACGACGATTCGCGTACCATGCTGATCCGCACCCACGACCCGCACGAGGTCATCAGGTCATTGTCTGATCGCACCGACGTGCTGATCGAAGGCGGCCACACGCTGGCCGGGGCGTTCCTGCGGGCCGGCGTGATCAACCGGATTCTGGCCTACGTGGGGCCGATCATGCTCGGCGGCCCGACGACCGTCATCGACGACGTCGGTGTGACGACGATCAGCAAGGCGCTGCGATGGTCATTCGACGGCGTCGACCGGATCGGACCGGATCTGCTTCTGTCCCTCGTGCCGGCCTAGGCCTCGTCGACTCGCCGAATTCTGCACCAGGGTCGTTCCGGTCGAGAAATCACAACCCTGATGCAGATCTCGGCGACCCCGGCCTAGGCGTCGTCTAATTCCTTGTGCTCGATGATGTCTCGCACCCCGACGCCGCCGAGGCGCTCCCGGAACTGCTGCACGGTGTACCCGATCACCGTCGCGTCGGTGAGTGCGCGCGCGGTGGCCGACCGTGGCAGGCCGAACAACGGGCCCATCTCCCCGAAGTAGTGGCGGGCCGGAGCGATCTTGACCACTTCCTCACCGCCATCGGCTAATTCGCGGGTGAGCTCCATCTCGCCTTCAGCCACCACGTAGATGCAGTCGCCCATCATGCCCTGCTCGAACAGCACCTCGCCCTTCTTCAACTGCACGGTCTCAGGCTCGTGCTCGGTGGTCGCCATGTGCGGCACCAGTTCGACCACCTGATCGGCGATCGGAAGGATGCGACTGTCGTGCGTGGCGACCACGACGATGCGCTCACCGCAGGCCAGCTCGCGAATGAGCCGCAGCACCTCCTCGACCTGGATGAAGTCGAGATGCGCCGTCGGCTCGTCGGCGAGCAGCAGCGGGGGATCCAGGGCGATTGCACGCGCCACCGCGACCCGCTGCTGTTGCCCACCGGACATGTCGGGAGGCCGGTGACCCATGCGGTCTTCCAGCCCGACGCGGGTGAGCAACTCCTCGGCACGCTCGCGGGCCCGACTCAGCGGCATCCGGGCCGCCCGCAGCGGCACCATCACGTTCTCTATGGCGGACATGCTCGGCACGAGGTTGAACGCCTGGAACACGATGCCGACGGTGTTGCGGCGGTACTCCGGAAGTGTGTGCCTGTTGAGCGCGGTGATGTCGATGTCGCCGAATTCGATCCGGCCTTCCGTCGGCTTGAGAATGCCTCCGAGGCAGGACAGCAGCGTGGTCTTCCCGCAGCCGCTCGGTCCCAGCAGAATCGTCAGCGAGCCCGCGTTGACGTCGAGGTTCAGCCCGTCGATCGGGCGGACGGCATACCCGCCGCTGGAGTATTCGACGACGAGATCTTTGATGCGCAGATCGGCCACAGCTAGGACCCCCCGAAGGCAAGTGCGGGGTCGACGCGGACCGCGCGCCGGAGTCCAGCGATGCTCGCGAACAACCCGATGACGACGGCGACGGCCGGCAACAGCGCGAACGCCAGCGTCGGGATGTCGCAGCGCATCGGGAACAACGGGCCCAGAAGAATGGACAGCACCGATCCGATCAGTGCTGCGAACACGGCAACCACGATCGCCTGTGCCGTCAGCCCGATCAGGATCGACCGCGTGGCGACGCCAACGGCTTTGAAGACCGCGAAGTCGCGAGTGCGCTCGAGCGCCGACACATAGATCATCGACCCGACCACCAAGGCGGCGACCACCCACAGCAGCCACGCCATCAGTGAGATCGCCTGCTTGGCCCCGTTCAGCGCGCGCACAAGATCCTGGATCGCGCCGGCACGGTCGACCGTGCGGAACCTCGCGGGGACCGACGCAGGTGTTCCGCTAATACCGATCGACGAGATCAACCGCTGCCCGGAAAACAGAAGATCTTGGGCGCCCGCCACCGTGAGAAAGACATTCGGCTGACGGGCAAGAGCGGTCGAATCGTCGACGAGGCCAACGATTCGCAGTGTCCGCGAACCGATTTCGAGGTCCTGTTCCAAGTTGCGGCCCATCGTCGTGGACACCGCGACCTCGGTCTGGGCCGACGGCGCCCGTCCGGCGGACAGCGGCGGCATGCCTGGCGCTGTTGCGGGGACGCCGAACACGTTGACGTTCCGCGGGGATCCGCGGTCCGGGACTGTGGTGCTGCCGTAGACCAGCGCACGGGCATCGGAAACGCCAGGCAGTCGCTTCGCAGCGTCGACCTCGCTCTCCGCGAACGGCGCCGAGCCCAGAAACGGCCCGGGTGCGCCCGACTTGATCAGATACCGGTCGAAGCCCAACGAGTCGACCGTTCGCGTGGCCTCGACGTCAAAACCGTTGGCCAGTCCCGTGAGAACGAGCGTGCAAGCAAACACCAAGCCGGTCCCGATGATCGCGATCGCGAATCGCCGCCTGCGCCATTGCAGGTCGCGCAGCGCGGCGATCAACACCTGGGTGTCCCCAACATGAAGGGGACGTTACCGAGCCCCGCGGCTGTTAGGAGAGGGCTTCCACCAATTTCGAGCAGAACGCGGGCAGGTCATCGGGCCGGCGGCTGGTAATCAGGGTGTTACCGCGACGCTCGTCGACCACGACTTCCTCGTCCACCCAGTTGCCTCCCGCGTTGCGGATGTCGGTCTGCAGGCTCGGCCACGACGTGATCGTCCGGCCCCGCAGCACGTCGGCGTCCACAAGCGTCCACGGCGCGTGGCAGATTGCCGCCACCGGCTTGCCGGCGTCGAAGAAGCTCTTGACGAAGCCCACCGCGTCGGAATTCGTGCGCAGGAAGTCGGGATTGGCCACGCCGCCGGGCAACACCAGACCCGCGTAGTCCGCGGCGTCGGCGTCGCCCGCCGCCTTGTCGGCGTCGAACGTGTCTGCCTTGTCCAAGTGATTGAAGGCTTGCACCTTGCCGACCTCCGTGGAGACCAACTCCGGTGTGCCGCCAGCATCTTGAACGGCTTTCCACGGCTCGGTCAGCTCGACCTGCTCGACGCCTTCCGTCGCCACCAGGAATGCGATCTTCTTGCCGTCAAGTTGGGCCGTCATTAATACCTCCGTGTGAGTTGTGCTTAGCCACACGGATACCCGCCAGGCGGGCCGGCAACCACCTACTGGCGCGCGGGAACGGCGTCGCGCGGATCACTCTCGGTGTCGTCGGCGTGTTCGCTGCGGGCGCTGATGAACAAGCCCAGCACGGCACCGACGGCACACACGATCGCGGTCGCGGTGAAGATGTCGTTGTATTGGGTCATATAGGCCGTTTGGGCGTTGTCCTGAATGCTCTTTGCCAGATGTTTGGGGTCGATCGGCAAGGTCTCGAGCAACTGGTTGAACCTGTACAGTCCCCAGGCGGTCAGCGCGGCGAATCCGACCAGCATGCCGATCATTCGGGCGACCACCACCGCCGACGATGCGATGCCGTGCTGGGACGCCGGAACCGCGCGCAGTGTTGCCGATGTCAGCGGCGCGATCACCAAGCCCAGCCCTATTCCGGCCAGCGCGAGGTCGGTGTCGAGAGTGGGCAGCGAGAAGAACAGCAGGTGGTGCTCCGCTGTCAGCACGTCGGCATTCCATTGCGCGATGAGCACGTACGCACCTGCGGCGATCAGGAGACCGACGAAGGCGACGATGCGATCGCCGATCTTGGTGGCGATCCAGCCGCCAACCAGCGCGCCGACGGGAAGCGCGATGAGGAACCGAAGCAACAGAAACGCCGCCTCGTTGTTGTCCTTGTCGAGCAGACCCTGCGTGAACAGCTCGACATCCACGAGGGTGACCATCAGCGCTGCGCCCGCCGCAACGGATGCGCCCAAGGCGCACAGGAACGGCCGGAAGTGGACCCCTGCGGGCTCGATCAGACGTGTGCGCGCGAAGCGTTCCCACACCGCGAACGCGATCGTGGCAATGAGTGCGCCAGCGAGCACTGGCCAACCCCAGCTGGGCAGCACCTTTTGGGCGTTCGGTTGGGGGTTGTACAGGCCGACGACCGCCAGACCCAATGCGATCGCCAGCAACAGGCCGCCGACCACGTCGACCCGCTCACGCGGTCCCTCGGTAGGTTGCCGCGACGGAAGGCTGAAATGGATCATCACCATGGCGATGAGAGCCAGTGGGACGTTGATCCAAAACACATCGCGCCAATCCCGCAGCAACCACACGATGAAAATGCCGTACATCGGCCCGAGCACACTGCCAAGTTCCTGGGCCGCGCCGATGCCGCCGAGCACGGCGGCACGCCTGCGCGCCGCCCACAGATCACCGGCTAGTGCGAGGGTGACCGGAAGAAGCGCACCGCTAGCGACGCCCTGGATGACGCGGCCGCTCACGATCGTCGGCACGTCGTGCGCCATGGCGGTGATCACCGACCCGACCGCGAACCCGACCAGGCTGGCCTGGATGAGCAGCTTTCGCCCGAAGCGGTCCGACGCACGGCCGAGCAGCGGCATGGCCGCGACGTAACCCAGAAGGTAGCCGGTGACCATCGGGGTGATGCGCTGGACGTCGTCGAAACCCCCGATCCCGACGCCTTGCATGATGTCCCTGAACAGCGTGACCACCACATAGGTGTCCAAGGCGCCGAGCAGGACCGCGAGGCTGCCGGCCGAGATCGCGACTGTGCGGTTGGCCCTCATCAGGGTTGGTTGACCGTGACCGGCTTACCCCAGTCCGATGTGGTCATCGTGACCGAGTTTCCCTGGGTCGCCTCCAGCTGCGCCTCGACGAGCGCGTGGTCCCCGTCTTCGCGGATCCATGCCGTGGCGGGCACCGCGTCAGTGACCTCGAGCTGTGGCGCTATTGCGTTGACGGCGTCCTTGCTGACCTTGCCGACGATCTTGACGGTGTTGACGCCGTTCTTGTTCTCCCGGCTGTCGGCCTTGGGATCGACGAAGTTGCTGAGCACGTTCGCCAATCCCTGATCGGGGTTCAGAATCAACCCGACGTCGTAGATGTCCTTGGCGGGCCCGAAGTTCTGCATCTTCCCGCCCTTTGTCAGCGGCACCCACAGGTCGCCGTTGAATACGATGAAGTCGCGTTCGACGGCCTGGTTGCCGAGGATGACCTTCGCCGTGCCCTGCGCCGCCACCGCAGGAACATTGGTCAGGTCGCCGCTGAGGGATTCGATCGGAAGCTTCTCCTGCAGGCCCTTGTCGACCTTGAGCTCCAAATGGACGCTCTGCTGACCTCGCGTGGTCTCGGCGGACTGCATGAGCAAGTCGGCGGCGCTGGGAAGCGGTGCGCCGGAGGACGACTGGCCTGAACTGTTCGAAGAGTCATTCTTTGAGCAGCCCGCGATCAATCCGGCGGACAGTGCGACGACAGCAAGCGCTACGGCAGTTCTTCGCAGTGGCATGCCTGCATGGTAGAGGGTCGAGACGACGGGCCCGGTCCGCGCACTAGCCTGATCCCGTGTTCACCGGGATCGTCGAAGAGGTCGGCCGCATCGTCGAAAAGACGGATCTGCCCGACGCGGTGCGGCTGAAAATCCGGGGTCCCGTGGTCACCAGCGACGCGAAGCCGGGTGACTCAATCTCCGTGAACGGGGTGTGCCTGACCGTGGTGGAAGTGCTTGCCGGCGGGGAGTTCACCACCGATGTGATGGCCGAAACACTGAACCGGTCGACGCTGCGACACGTCGACGAACGCCCGCAGGTGAACCTCGAGCGGGCGGTGACCGCCGACAAGCGACTCGGCGGGCATATCGTCCAGGGCCACGTCGACGGGACGGGAACTGTGATTTCCCGCACGGCATCCGAACACTGGGAGGTGGTGCGGATCGGCCTGCCGGCCGGGCTGGCGCGTTACGTCGTCGAGAAGGGGTCGATCGCAGTCGACGGTGTCAGCCTCACCGTGTCCGGACTCGGGATCGACGCGGGCCACGACTGGTTTGAGGTGTCACTGATCCCAACGACGCTGTCGGAGACGACGTTGGCGGGGCTGCCTTTGGGCGGCGACGTCAACCTCGAGGTGGATGTGATCGCGAAATATGTTGACCGGCTGATGCAGACGCGGTAGCTATCCGACGCTGCCGGGTGTTCCGGAGGGCACTTGCACCCCGAGCCAGTTGCAGGGGGTCCAGGTTCGCCAGGCGATCAGTGCGCACTGCTGCTCCGGTGTCAACATCGGGGCGCATGGGACTTCCGGGCTACCACATGGGGGCGCCGGCTCGGCATTCGCGGGCGCGGAACCGACCAGAACGGGAACGGCAGTCGCCGCGACGAACACCGTCACCGCCACAAACCGCTTGACCTGGGCCTCGTAGCCGCATTGCATCATGTTCTTGTCCTCCTCAGCGGCGAGGATTACCACTCCAGTGAGATTGAATGGTAAGCCGGTAGAAGGGGTACCCGCATCCCCTTCAGCAAATCCACCTTTGTGCGTAGGGGCAGGTGTAAGTCTTAAGGCCTCCGTCACGAGAGCATGCTGCCGGAAGCGTCAATTTGTGGCGCGGCTCACCATCGACGGTAATAATGACCATGGGCCGGGCTAGCGAGGGGAAGACATCGAAATGAAGAAGCTGGCAGCAGCTATAGCTGTGGGCATGGCGATGGCAGCGGCGCCGGTAGCGATGGCCCCGGTCGTGCAGGCCGACATTTGTGCAGGTGCCCACGGCCGTCATGTCGGCGTCGGCGGTTGCACGAACATCGCCGGCGACGTGGCCACGGGTGTGGCTATCTCGCAGGCCTGGCCGTACGTGCCGGGTGAGGTCCCGTGTTACACACCTGAAGGTGTGCCGTACTACACCCCTCCCGGGGCTCCCTGCTAGTCGGCTGATCACCTGCAGCGGGCGTTGCACGGCCTGATGGCTTGCATCGGGAAGCGCAACGCACCGCGCGTGGTTACTGGTCATTAGACTGACCAGAGGCAGCGCTGTTGTGGGCGTTGCGTCGCCGCCCGAAGGAGTACCGGCCATGACAAGGTTGGACAGCGTCGAGCGCGCTGTCGCCGACATCGCGGCCGGCAAGGCAGTGATCGTCATCGACGACGAAGATCGGGAGAACGAAGGCGATCTGATCTTCGCCGCCGAGATGGCCACCCCCGAGCTCGTCGCGTTCATGGTGCGTTACACCTCGGGGTATCTGTGCGTGCCCCTTGCCGGCGAGATCTGCGACAGGCTTGGCCTGCTGCCCATGTATGCGGTCAATCAAGACAAGCACGGCACTGCGTACACCGTGACGGTCGACGCCAAACGCGGTGTAGGAACCGGCATCTCGGCCTCCGACCGCGCGACGACGATGCGCCTGCTTGCCGATCCGACGAGCGCTGCAGATGAATTCACCCGGCCGGGCCACGTTGTGCCGTTGCGCGCAAAGGACGGCGGAGTGCTGCGCAGGCCCGGGCACACCGAGGCCGCCGTGGACCTCGCGAGACTCGCCGGACTCCAGCCCGCGGGCGCGATCTGCGAGATCGTCAGCCAGAAGGACGAAGGCGCGATGGCGCAGACCGACGAGCTGCGTGTCTTCGCCGACGAGCACGGCCTGGCGCTGATCTCCATCGCCGACCTCATCGAGTGGCGCCGCAGGCACGAGAAGCACGTGGAACGCATCGCCGAGGCGCGGATCCCCACCCGCCACGGTGAGTTCCGGGCGGTCGGCTACGACAGCATCTACGACGAGGTCGAGCACGTCGCCTTGGTGCGCGGCGACGTCGGTGATGGCGAAGACGTTCTGGTGCGGGTGCACTCGGAGTGTCTGACCGGCGACGTTTTCGGCTCGCGGCGTTGTGATTGCGGCCCGCAGCTGGATGCCGCGATGGCGATGGTCGCCCGCGAAGGGCGTGGCGTCGTGCTCTACATGCGCGGTCACGAAGGCCGGGGTATCGGCCTGATGCACAAGCTTCAGGCGTATCAGTTGCAGGACGCGGGGGCCGACACCGTCGACGCCAATCTGGAACTCGGCCTGCCGGCCGACGCCCGCGACTACGGTCTCGGCGCGCAGATCCTCTATGACCTTGGGGTGCGGTCGATGCGGCTGCTGACCAACAACCCGGCCAAGCGTGTCGGGCTCGACGGCTACGGCCTGCACGTCCTTGAGCGGGTTCCGCTGCCGGTGCGGGCCAACGCGGAGAACATCCGGTACCTGATCACCAAGCGCGACCGGATGGGCCACGACCTGTCGGGTCTCGATGACTTCGACGCCCACCTGCCGGGCGAATTCGGCGGAGCTCTTTGAGCCCGGCAGCGAGTCGCGGGTGAGCCCAGTCCACGGGGTACCGGAGCTGCCCGAGCTCGACGCGTCGGGTGTGAGACTGGCTATCGTCGCGAGCACATGGCACGAAACCATCTGTAATGCCTTGCTTGCCAGCGCACAGCACACGGCCGAGAGGGCTGGTGTCAGGAAGGCGACCGTCATCAGGGTTCTCGGTGCCATCGAAATCCCGGTCGTTGCACAGGAATTGGCGCGCACACACGACGCGGTCGTTGCGCTCGGTGTCGTCATCCGCGGCCAGACGCCGCATTTCGACTACGTCTGCGACGCCGTCACCCAGGGTCTGACGCGGGTCTCGCTCGACGCCTCCACTCCGGTCGCCAACGGCGTGCTCACCACGAATGACGAGGCGCAGGCGCTCGACCGCGCAGGATTGCCGTGGTCTGCCGAGGACAAGGGCGCGCAGGCCACCGCCGCGGCGCTATCCACGGCACTGACCCTGCAGCAGTTGCGTGGCCATGAGCACTGAAGCCCAGCGGCGATGAGCGCTCGCGCGAGGAGCAAAGGGACGTGGGAGCTGCAGGTGCGTCCGCACGCCACGCCGATTTTCGCCTACGGTGCGGCGATCGTGATCGTGGCGATTCACGTCACTGTCGGCGCGTTGCTCAAGATCAGATCCACTGGCGTGTACTTCCAGACTGCCGATCAGGTCGCGCTCATCGGCCTCGGTGTGGTGCTCGCAGCCGCGGTGCTGCTGCTGACCCGGCCGCGTCTGCGCGCGGGCGCATCCGGGCTGGCGATCCGGAATCTGCTGGGGGAGAGGTTGATTGAGTGGCCCGACATCGTCGGCGTGTCGTTTCCCGCCGGCGCGCGCTGGGCGCGTGTCGATCTGCCCGACGACGAGTACATCCCGCTGATGGCGATCCAGGCCGTCGACAAAGACCGGGCGGTGGTCGCCATGGATTCGCTGCGCAAGCTGGTCGAGCGTTACCGGCCGGGCTCGGGCGGGGAGTCAGGAGGCGTCGCCCATGACGACGCCCTCGCGCCGGGGGTCGGCCCCGCCGAGCAGCCCGCCGGACGGCATCCTGACGATTGCTGAGGCTCCGCTTGACTGGTCCGCCACGCTGACCTGATGCCCTAACGCCCGCAGACCCTGCACCAGCGGATCGTGGTCGCCGTTGTCTGCACTGTCAAACGCCGGGTGCTCGCCCCCGACGTTGGTGACGGGCGAGTTCGCCGCGCCGAAATTGACCGCGGACACCGCCTGCTGCGGGTCGAGACCCCAATCAATCAGATATACAAGCGTTTTCACGACGAACTGAATGATCACTGCCCCGCCGGGCGAACCGGTCACCGCAAACAGCGGTCCGCGGCCTTCACCGCTTGGCCCGAACACCAGCGTCGGCGACATCGAACTACGCGGGCGCTTGCCGGGCTGAACTCGGTTGGCGACGGCCACCCCGTCCGCACCGATCGGGTCGGCCGCGAAATCGGTCAGCTGGTTGTTCACGACGAACCCGTCCACGATGTGAAACGAACCGAAGCTGGACTCGACGCTGGTGGTCATCGAAGCGGCGTTGCCGTCGGCGTCGACGATGCTGACCTGGCTGGTGCCGTGTTCGACGGCCAGTGGGGACCACGACGGGGGCGGCCCGAACGGGCCGGGCGGCGCGCTGCCCATCGTGGTGGCCTCGGAGATCATCGCGGCCCGCCCGGCCAGATAGCCGAGCCCGGTCAACGTGTCCGGGGTACCGCCTGGCAGGGGCACGAAATCCGGGTCGGCGACGTAAAAGTCGCGATCGGCATACGCCAGCCGCTCTGCCTCGGACACCACATGGACGGCCGTCACCGACGGGCGGCCGCCGTTGGCGTCGACATCGGTGGGACCGACCGCGCCGAGCGGGAAATGCTCCAGAACACCGAGCGTTTCGGCGACGACGATTCCGCCCGCCGGCGGTGGCATACCGCAGACTTCATGCTGGCGGTAGCCGATGCACAGCGGCTCACGTCGCTGTGCGGAGTAGCCGGCGAGATCGTCGGTGGTCATCAGGCTCGGGGTGCGGCCTCCTGACGTGGCGGCCGCGGCGGCGACGATGTCGCGGGCAACCGCTCCCGTGTAGAAGGCGTCCGCGCCGCTGGAGGCGATGGCCGACAGCGTCTTCCCGTATGCGGGGTTGGTCAGCCATGTTCCAGCCCGCTTGGGACTGCCGTCCGCATTGAGCAGGTAGGAGGCTGCGGCCGTGTCTGCGCGCAAGCGCGCGGCGTCGCCCGCGATTGCGCTGGCGAGCCGGGGGCTAATGGCGAAGCCGTCGTCCGCCATCGAGACTGCGGTGCCGAACAACTCACGCCACGGCGTGCGGCCGTGGTCGTCGTGGACCAGCTCGAGTGCCCGCAGAATTCCCGGCACGCCGATCGACCGACCGGATGCGCGCGGATTTGGTTGCGGCACAGTGTGGTTGCTGTCATCGATCCAGCGCAGATAGTTCTCCGTGGCGGCAGCGGGTGCGACCTCGCGCCCGTCGTAGGCCTGGACCGCGCCAGAGCGCGCGTCGTAGTAAAGGACGAATCCGCCACCACCGATGCCCGACGACTGCGGTTCGACCAAGCCGAGCACCGCCTGCACCGCGACTAGGGCATCGGCGGCGGTGCCACCGCTACGAAGGACCCGGCAACCTGCTTGCGTCGCAAGCGGGTTAGCCGTCGCGACCGCATAGTGCGCGGTTCTCACGACGGCCATGCCGCTGCGGTAGGCAGTGGCCGCCTCAGGCCCGCCGGCCTGGGCGGAGGCCGCCTTCTGCGTGGGCACGCCGTTCGGCACGATCGCACACCCGTCCCCGGGTGCCGCGGCGGCTTGGTCACCGATCGCGACAGCAAGGGCGGCAACGGTGACGGCGACCATCGTCATCCTGCCGGCGGTGCAACTGCGCACGGCCCGACTGTAGTCATCGAGGCGCCCGACCACCGGGACTAACCTGGAACGGTGCCCGACCCCGCGACCTACCGGCCCGCCCCCGGGTCGATTCCCGTCGAACCGGGCGTCTACCGGTTCCGCGATCCTCACGGTCGGGTGATTTATGTCGGCAAAGCCAAGAGCCTGCGCAGCAGGCTGAACTCATACTTTGCCGACATCAGCAGCCTGATGCCGCGCACGCGGCAGATGGTGACCGCCGCGGCCAGTGTCGAGTGGACGGTGGTGTCCACCGAGGTCGAGGCGCTGCAGCTGGAATACAACTGGATCAAGGAGTTCGACCCCCGGTTCAATATCCGCTATCGCGACGACAAGTCGTACCCGGTCCTCGCAGTCACTCTCAACGAGGAATACCCGAGGTTGATGGTCTACCGCGGCCCGCGCCGCAAAGGGGTGCGGTACTTCGGCCCGTACTCCCATGCGTGGGCGATCCGCGAAACGCTGGACCTGCTCACCAGGGTGTTCCCGGCGCGCACCTGCTCCGCGGGAGTGTTCAAGCGCCACAGCCAAATTGACCGGCCGTGTCTGCTCGGTTACATCGACAAGTGCTCGGCGCCCTGCATCGGCCGGGTCAGCGCCGACGAACACCGCAAGATCGTGCTGGACTTCTGTGACTTTCTCTCGGGCAAGACCGATCGGTTGGCCCGCGACATGGAACAACAGATGAACGAGGCCGCCGCCGAGTTGGATTTCGAGCGTGCCGCGCGGCTTCGGGACAACATCTCGGCCCTGAAGCGCGCGCTCGAGAAGCAAACGGTGGTCTTCGGCGACGGCACCGACGCCGACGTCGTCGCGTTCGCGGACGACGATCTCGAAGCCGCTGTGCAGGTCTTCCACGTCCGCGGCGGACGGGTCAGGGGACAGCGCGGCTGGATCGTCGAGAAGTCCGGTGACCCGGGGGAGTCTGGACAGCAAGTGCTCGTCGAGCAGTTTCTGACGCAGTTCTACGGCGACCAGGCTGAATTGGACGGTGCCGCCGACGAGTACACCAATCCCGTGCCACGCCAGGTGCTGGTTCCCTGTCTGCCTGCGAACTCCGACGAAATCTCGGAGTGGCTTTCGCAGCTGCGTGGGTCGCGTGTCATGCTGCGCGTCCCGCAGCGCGGCGACAAGCGGGCTCTTGCCGAAACCGTGCAGCGCAATGCGCAAGAGGCGCTCGCACAGCACAAGCTCAAACGCGCTGGTGACTTCAACGCGAGATCTGAAGCGCTGCAAAGCATTCAAGACGCGCTCGGACTGGCTTCGGCACCGCTGAGGATTGAGTGCGTGGACGTCAGCCACGTGCAGGGCACCGATGTGGTGGCCTCTCTTGTGGTGTTCGAGGACGGGCTGCCGCGCAAGTCCGACTATCGGCATTTCGCGATCAGAGATGCCGCAGGCGCTGGCCGGTCCGACGACGTCGCGTCAATCGCCGAGGTGACCCGGCGTCGGTTCTGGCGTCACCTCTGCGAGCCGCAGAGTCCCCCGGCCGAGAACGGCAAGATTCGCCGATTCGCTTATCCGCCAAACCTTTTCGTGGTCGACGGCGGCGCACCCCAAGTGAACGCCGCACAGTCGGTGCTTGACGAGCTCGGTATCACCGATGTGGCGGTGATCGGGTTGGCCAAGCGTCTCGAAGAGGTCTGGGTGCCTGCGGAGCCGGACCCCCTGATCATGCCCCGCAACAGCGAGGGCCTCTATCTGTTGCAGCGCGTGCGCGATGAGGCGCACAGGTTCGCGATCGCGTATCACCGCAGCAAGCGCAGCAAGCGGATGACGGCCTCGGCGCTGGACGCGGTCAAGGGGCTTGGCGAAGCACGGCGCAAGGCGCTGGTCGCGCACTTCGGATCGGTGGCGAAGCTGAAGCAGGCCAGCGTCGAGGAGCTCACCGCGGTCCCTGGCATCGGCACCATGACCGCCCGTGCGGTGCTGGAGGCGCTCGGCGGCCCCGATTCGGCGGGAAGCGGCGCGGAGAGCCCGGTGATGAGCGATGATCAAAGCAGGGCATCGGGATGACAGATCAGGGCACTGGTAAGGACCTGCGGGGTGGTTCCCGCGCACATGACGAGCGGGAGTCCGGCATCGACGTCGTCCTGGTGACGGGCCTTTCCGGAGCCGGTCGTGGCACTGCCGCCAAGGTGCTCGAGGACCTCGGCTGGTATGTCGCGGACAACCTGCCGCCCGAGCTGATCGCGCAGATGGTCGATCTCGGTCTGGCTGCCGGATCGAGGATCACGCAACTGGCCGTCGTCCTGGACGTGCGCTCCCGCGGGTTCACCGGCGACCTGGACTGGGTGCGTAAGGATTTGGCGGAGAGAGGGATCTTTCCTCGAGTGCTGTTCATGGAGGCGTCCGACGACATCCTGGTGCGGCGCTACGAGAACAATCGACGCAGCCACCCGCTGCAGGGCGGCCAGACACTGGCCGAGGGGATCGCCGCCGAGCGCAGAATGCTGGCGCCGCTGCGGGAGGGAGCGGACTTGATCATCGACACCTCGACGCTCTCGGTGCGTGCGTTGCGGGAGAGCATCGAGCGCGCGTTCGGCAGTGAGGCCGTCGCGACCACGAGCGTCACCGTGGAGTCTTTCGGCTTCAAATACGGGTTGCCGATGGACGCCGACATGGTGATGGACGTCCGGTTCCTCCCGAATCCGCACTGGGTCGACGAGCTGAGGCCCCAGACCGGGCAATCACCCGCTGTGCGTGACTATGTGTTGTCTCAAGAGGGTGCCGAGGATTTCCTCGACACCTACGATCGACTGCTGTCGCTTGTCGTCAAGGGATATCGTCGCGAAGGGAAGCGTTACATGACGGTCGCCATCGGATGCACCGGTGGCAAGCATCGCAGCGTCGCGATGGCCGAGGCGTTGGCCGAACGTTTGGAACCCAACGGCGAACTGTCGGTGCGGGTGCTGCACCGGGATCTGGGCCGCGAATGAGCTACCGCATCGTCGCTCTGGGCGGCGGACATGGGCTGTACGCCACATTGTCGGCCGCACGGCGGCTCACCCCGCACGTCACAGCGGTGGTCACGGTCGCCGACGACGGCGGGTCGTCTGGGCGGCTGCGCAGCGAGCTCGATGTCGTTCCGCCTGGTGATCTTCGAATGGCCTTGGCGGCCTTGGCATCTGACAGTCAACACGGCCGTCTTTGGGCGACCATCCTGCAGCATCGCCTCGGCGGCAGCGGCGGTCTAGCAGGGCACCCGATCGGCAATCTGCTGCTGGCCGGACTCAACGAGGTGTTCGCCGATCCGGTCGCGGCATTGGACGAAATCGGCAAGATCCTCGGCGTGAAAGGCCGGGTGTTGCCGATGTGCCCGATCGCGTTGCAGATCGAGGCCGACGTGGCCGGCCTCGAATCCGATCCCCGGATGTTCCGGGTGATCCGCGGTCAGGTGGCCGTGGCGACAACGCCTGGAAAGGTGCGTCGGGTACGGCTCCTTCCCGGCGACCCGCCCGCCACCCGCCAGGCCGTCGACGCGATCATGGACGCGGATCTTGTTGTGCTGGGCCCTGGTTCGTGGTTCACGAGCGTGATTCCCCATGTACTGGTTCCGGGTCTGGCATCGGCACTGAAGGCGACGACGGCACGGCGCGCAGTAGTGCTCAACCTCGCCGCTGAGCCCGGCGAGACCGCCGGATTCTCCGCCGAGCGCCACCTGCACGTGCTGTCCCAGCACGCGCCGGATTTCTACGTGGACGAGATCGTGGTCGACGTCGAACGGGTGCCCAGCGATCGCGAACGCCAGGAGGTGCGGCGCTCCGCGGCACTGCTCAAAGCGGACGTGAGGTTTGCTGACGTCGCGCGGCCTGGTACATCTCTACATGACCCGGCGAAGTTGGCGGCAGTCCTGGACAGCGTGCGAGCCCGCGGTTCGGCTGTGCCGATGGCGCCGACGGTCCCGACCCCTGCGGCCGGTTCGCCGGATGGGCCGGGCCTGAATGGACCGGGAGGTGACGACCCGTGGCGATGACCGCTGAGGTCAAGGACGAGCTGAGCAGGTTGACCGTCAGCTCAGTGAGCGCACGGAAGGCCGAGGTCGCCGCGTTGTTGCGCTTCGCGGGCGGACTGCACATTGTTGCCGGCCGGGTCGTCGTCGAAGCCGAGGTCGATCTGGGCATCATCGCGCGCCGGCTCCGCAAGGACATCTTCGACCTCTACGGCTACAACGCGGTCGTCCACGTGCTGTCGGCCAGCGGTATTCGCAAGAGCACCCGGTACGTGGTGCGGGTGGCCAAAGACGGTGAAGCGCTGGCCCGCCAGACCGGGCTGCTGGATCTGCGCGGGCGGCCGGTGCGTGGGCTGCCTGCGCACGTGGTCGGTGGCAGCGTGGGCGATGCAGAGGCCGCTTGGCGCGGTGCGTTCTTGGCGCACGGGTCGCTCACCGAGCCGGGCCGCTCGTCGGCACTGGAGGTCAGCTGCCCAGGACCGGAGGCTGCGCTGGCACTCGTGGGTGCGGCCCGCCGGCTGGGAGTGAGCGCCAAAGCCCGCGAGGTGCGTGGCAGCGACCGCGTGGTGGTCCGCGACGGTGACGCCATCGGCGCACTGCTGACCCGGATGGGGGCCCAGGACACCCGGTTGACGTGGGAGGAACGGCGGATGCGCCGCGAGGTACGCGCGACGGCCAACCGGCTGGCGAACTTCGACGACGCGAATCTTCGGCGCTCGGCCCGAGCAGCGGTGGCCGCCGCTGCGCGCGTCGAGCGGGCACTGGAGATCCTCGGCGACACGGTGCCCGACCATCTCGCCGCGGCCGGCAAGCTCAGGGTGGAGCACCGGCAGGCGTCGCTGGAGGAGTTGGGCCGGCTGGCGGATCCTCCGATGACGAAAGACGCTGTGGCGGGCCGCATTCGGCGGTTGTTGTCGATGGCCGACCGCAAGGCCAAACAGGACGGGATCCCTGACACCGAGTCAGCGGTGACACCAGATCTACTGGAAGAGGCGTGACATGAAGCAGTACAGCCGCGGCGGACTGACGTTCGACTACATCGACGAAGGGCCTGCCGACGGCCCGGTGGTGGTCCTGCTTCACGGCTTCCCCCAGTTCAACACGAGCTGGAATGCCGTGATCGAGCGACTGACCGCCGAGGGCTACCGCTGTGTGGCGCCGAATCAGCGCGGGTACTCGCCCGGCGCCCGCCCGCGGCGGCGCAGAGACTACGTGGCGCCTGAACTCGTCGAAGACGTCCATGCCCTGCTCGACGAGATCGGCGCCGAGCGCGTGCATCTGGTGGGTCACGACTGGGGCGCCTTGGTGGCGTGGGCGGCCGCGGCAGACATCCCCGACCGCCTCGCGACGGTGACGTCATTCTCGGTACCGCATCCCGGCGCGTTCCTCAGGGCGCTCGTTACGAGCCGGCAGGGTCTGATGTCGTGGTACATGTACTTCTTCCAGCTGCCGAAGCTGCCGGAAAGGGCCCTGTTGGGCCGGAATGCCACCGGTGAGCGGGCGGTCAAGGCGCTGGTGTCGGGTGGACAGTCGCCCGAGGCCGCCGCCCGCGACGTCCAAGCGATGAGTGAACCGGGCGTCCTGACCGCTGCTCTGAACTGGTACCGCGCGCTACCGCTGACAGACCCGCGACAAACGTCGCGCAAGATCACGGTCCCGACGATGTACGTCTGGAGCGACGGTGATATCGCGCTGCACGAAAAGCCTGCGCGCAACACAGCCAAATACGTCAGCGGCGACTACCGATTCGAGGTGCTGCACGGATCTCACTGGATTCCCGACGAGCAGCCCGATGTGGCGGCCGATCTCCTTCTGGAGTGGTTCAAGGCGCATCCGGTATAGGTCAGGATTCCCGGTCACACTGCGCGCGCGACGGCAAACCGCCGCTACTACGCTGGGTGGTAACAGGTGATCAGCAATCGGCGATGAGCCGCTTGCGCGAAGAGCAGGCAGCAAGGAGACAACTGTGACGGTCCGTGTAGGCATTAACGGCTTCGGCCGGATCGGACGCAACTTCTACCGGGCGCTGGAGGCGCAGAAGGCGCAGGGCAGCGGCACAGACATCGAGGTCATCGCGGTCAACGACCTGACCGACAACGCCACCCTGGCGCACCTGCTGAAGTTCGACTCGATTCTGGGCCGGTTGCCGCAGGACGTGAGCCTCGAAGGCGAAGACACCATTGTGATCGGCGACACAAAGATCAAGGCGCTGGCCATCAAGGAGGGCCCGGCGGCGCTGCCATGGGACGATCTCGGCGTCGACGTCGTCGTCGAGTCCACGGGCATCTTCACCAAGGCCGACAAGGCCAAGGGCCATCTCGACGCCGGCGCCAAGAAGGTCATCATCTCGGCGCCCGCCACCGACGAGGACATCACGATCGTCCTCGGCGTCAACGACGACAAGTACGACGGCAGCCAGAACATCATCAGCAACGCCTCGTGCACCACGAATTGCCTTGGCCCGCTTGCGAAAGTCCTCAATGACGAATTCGGCATCGTCAAGGGGCTGATGACTACCGTGCACGCGTATACACAGGATCAGAACCTGCAGGACGGCCCGCACAAGGATCTGCGTCGCGCCCGCGCCGCGGCGCTCAACATCGTCCCGACGTCCACGGGTGCCGCGAAAGCGATTGGCCTGGTGCTGCCCGAGCTGAAGGGCAAGCTCGACGGGTACGCACTGCGGGTGCCGATCCCCACGGGGTCATGCACCGACCTCACCGCCGACCTGGAGTCCTCGGCCAGCGCCGAGGAGATCAACGCCGCATTCAAGGCGGCAGCCGAAGGCCCGATGAAGGGCATCCTGAAGTACTACGACGCGCCGATTGTGTCGAGCGACATCGTCACCGATCCGCACTCGTCGATCTTCGACTCCGGCCTGACGAAGGTGATCGACAACCAGGCCAAAGTGGTGTCGTGGTACGACAACGAATGGGGTTACTCCAACCGGCTGGTCGACCTCGTCGCACTGGTCGGCAAGTCGCTGTAAAAGCATGGCCGCCCCATCGGTTCCCACACTCGATGATCTGCTGGCACAAGGGGTTTCGGGACGGGGCGTGCTGGTTCGCTCCGATCTCAACGTCCCGATCGACGACGAAGGATCCATCACAGACCCGGGACGGATCGACGCGTCGACGCCCACGCTGAGTGCGCTTGCGAACGCCGGTGCGAAGGTGGTTGTGGTCGCCCACCTCGGCCGCCCGGACGGCGCGCCCAATCCCAAGTATTCACTCGCGCCGGTAGCCGCCGCCCTCGGCGAGCGGCTGGGCCGTCACGTCCAGCTGGCACGCGATGCCGTCGGGCCCGATGCGCTCGCCAGGGCCGAGGGCCTGACCGAGGGTGACGTGCTGCTGCTCGAGAACGTCCGGTTCGATCCGCGTGAGACCAGTAAGGACGACGCGCAACGGCTCGCTCTGGCAAGGCAATTGGCTGAATTGGCGGGCGATGATGGGGCATTCGTTTCGGACGGCTTCGGAGTTGTGCACCGCAAGCAGGCGTCGGTGTACGACGTCGCGACCCTGCTGCCGCACTACGCCGGAAAACTGGTCGCTGCCGAGGTCGCCGTTCTGCAGCAGCTCACGGACTCGACCGACCGGCCGTACGCGGTGGTTCTTGGCGGATCGAAGGTCTCGGACAAGCTGGCGGTCATCGAGCAGCTCGCCACCAAGGCTGACAGCCTGATCATCGGCGGCGGCATGTGCTTCACTTTCCTTGCGGCTCAGGGATGTCCGGTCGGCACCTCGTTGCTTCAGGAAGAGATGGTCGATACCTGCAAAGAGCTACTCGACACCTTCGGCGACGTTATCCACCTGCCGCTCGACATCGTGGTCGCCGACGAATTCGACGCCGATTCGCCGTCGGAAACGGTTGACGCGCGCCAGATTCCGGACGGCAAGAAGGGTCTGGACATCGGTCCCGAGTCGGTCAAGCGTTTCGCCGCGCTGTTGGCGAACGCCAGGACGATCTTCTGGAACGGCCCAATGGGCGTGTTCGAGTTCCCGGCCTTTGCCGCAGGCACCAAGGGTGTGGCCGAGGCGATCATCGGTGCCACCAAAAAGGGGGCGTTCAGCGTGGTGGGTGGGGGAGACTCGGCGGCGGCCGTCCGGACGCTGGGCCTGCCCGAGGACGGTTTCTCGCACATTTCGACCGGCGGGGGCGCCTCGCTGGAATACCTTGAGGGTAAGACGTTGCCGGGGTTGGAAGTCTTGAGCAGTCCTAACCCCTCGTGAGAGGAGACACGTGAGCCGCAAGCCGCTGATCGCCGGCAACTGGAAGATGAACCTCAACCACTTCGAGGCGATCGCGCTCGTGCAGAAGATCGCGTTTTCGTTGCCGGAGAAGTACTTCGCCAAAGTCGACGTCACCGTGCTGCCACCGTTCACCGATCTCCGGTCGGTGCAGACGCTCGTCGACGGCGACAAGTTGCTGCTCACGTATGGCGCTCAGGACCTCTCGCCGCACGAGAACGGCGCGTACACCGGCGACATCAGCGGCGCGTTCCTGCAGAAGCTCGGCTGCACGTTCGTCACCGTCGGACACTCCGAGCGGCGTACGTACCACGACGAGAGCGATGAGCTGGTCGCCGCCAAGGCCGCGGCCGCGTTTCGGCACGAATTGATTCCGATCGTGTGCATCGGCGAGCACCTCGACGTCAGGGAGACCGGCGACCACGTCACCCACAATGTCGAGCAGCTGCGCGGCTCGCTTGCCGGGCTGACCAACGAGCAGATCGGCAACGTGGTGATCGCGTACGAACCGGTGTGGGCTATCGGCACCGGGCGGGTGGCCAGCGCGGCCGATGCCCAGGAGGTGTGCAAAGCCATCCGCGACGAGCTGGGCAGCCTGGCCACGCCGCAGATTGCCGACGGCGTCCGCGTGCTCTACGGCGGGTCTGCCAACGCCAAGAACATCGGCGAGATCGTCGCCCAGGACGACGTCGACGGCGCGCTCGTCGGTGGCGCGTCGCTGGACGGGGAGCAGTTCGCGACGATGGCAGCCATCGCAGCGGGCGGGCCCCTGCCCTAGCGGCTAGGCCCCGCGAATCTGAATCCTCTGCGATGCCCTTCGGCGTGTCGTCGCAGCAGGTTCAGTCTCGCGACGGCGTTGAGCTGGGCCGTGTGCGTCGCCCGGCCGCTCAGCCGGTATGGTGGCGGCCATGAAGATGACCCTCGACATCCTGCTGGTGATCACCAGCATCTTGGTGATCCTGCTGGTGCTGCTGCACCGCGCCAAGGGTGGCGGCCTGTCGACACTGTTCGGGGGCGGCGTGCAGTCCAGCCTGGCGGGCTCCACCGTCGTGGAGAAGAACCTCGACCGCGTGACGCTCTTCGTGACCGCAATATGGGTGATTTCGATCGTCGGCGTCGGTCTGCTGGTCAAGTACACCTGACTCACAAAGCGGGGGCGCTCGCTAGGTCACATTGATCACGGAACTCGTTCCGTCGCAGCCATTACCGTAGCCGCGTTGCGAGGTGAACAGAGCTTAGTGAGCTCCGTTCTTATTGACTTTTTGCTGCGGCGGGTTCGTCTGGACGACTTGCGTCTGGCCGCTTTCAGTGCCCTCGGGTATCGGATCATCCGTAAGCTGTTGTCTTGGTACTGCTCGACCCACAGCACGTCGTATTGATCAGTTTGCTTAATGCGGATGTGCCCATGGAAAACCCACTTGCCCGATTCCTTGGATTCGATGTCAATCGTGGCCTTGTAATTGCACCAAGTCGCATCGAAGGAGCCGGCGTGCAGGTCGGTCCCCTTGTCTGCGACGGCAACAGGGCTCGAAAGGACGAACGCGCACGGCCACGCTGATGTCAAAAGCACGATAAGTAGTTTGCGCATCGCAACCCCATTCCTGCGAATTACCTGTGAATTTCTAAATGCTGAAATTTCTGAAAGCACACTGTTACGGCTTCATTGCGGGCCAAATCAGCGGAATTACTATTTATTCTTTTGCTTTGTTCCTCATCGTCGCGGTTGGCTTGGCTGACCGATTCGCCGCCGTCATGCGCCGCACGTCGGGCACGTCGATACTTGACGCATGGTTGAAGACGCCGCTGCGCTGGCGCCCATCGGCGCCGTCCACCGCACCCGGATCGGGCGTGAGGCCACGGAGCCCATGCGGCAGGACATCCGGCTGCTCGGCACGATCCTCGGCGACACCGTCCGAGAGCAGAACGGTGAAGAGATCTTCGAACTCGTCGAACGCGCCCGAAAGGAATCGTTTCGGGTCAGGAGGTCCGAAATCGACCGTGCTGAACTGGCGCAGATGTTCGACGGCATCGACGTTGCCCAGGCGATTCCGGTAATCCGCGCATTCACCCATTTCGCGTTGCTCGCCAACGTGGCAGAAGACATTCACCGCGAGCGGCGCCGATCCGTCCACATCGACGCAGGCGAGCAGCCACAGGACAGCACCCTGGCCGCCACGTACCTGAAACTCGATGCGGCGCAGATTGATTCGACGACAGCTGCAGCGGATCTCCACGACGCCCTGGTGTCGCCTGTGATCACCGCGCACCCCACCGAGACCCGTCGGCGCACCGTCTTCGACACCCAGCACCGGATCACGGAGCTGATGCGGCTGCGGCTGCATCACCTCGAGCAGACAGCTGATGGCACCGACATCGAGACCGAGCTGCGCAGGCAGATCCTCATGCTGTGGCAGACCGCATTGATCAGGTTGCAGCGGTTGAAGATCCAGGACGAGATCGAAGTCGGCCTGCGGTACTACCACGCATCGTTCTTCGAAGTGGTCCCCGCGGTGAACGCGGAAGTTCGCGAGGCGCTGCGTGAGCGATGGCCTGACGGGGGACTGATGCAGGAGCCGTTGGTGCGCCCAGGTTCCTGGATCGGCGGCGACCGCGACGGCAATCCCAACGTGACCGCCGACGTCGTCCGGCTGGCCACCGCAACCGCCGCGTACACGGCATTCGACCACTACTTCGGCGAATTGGTCGCGTTGGAGCAGGAGCTGTCGATGTCGGCCCGGCTGGTCACGGTCACCGGCGACTTGGCCGAGCTGGCGGGCCGGTGTCAAGAGCAGGCCCGGCTTGACGAGCCCTACCGTCGCGCATTGCGCGTCATCCACAGCCGGCTCACCGAGACGGCACGCATCAAGCTGGACAGACAGCCGGAAAACGAGCTCGACCTTCCAGGGCTGCCGCCGTACGAAACACCCGCCGAGCTTCTCGCCGACCTCGATGTGGTCGACACCTCGCTGCGCGGTCACGGTGCCGGGCTGTTGGCAGACGATCGCCTGGCGCGATTTCGAGAGTCGGTGCGGGTCTTCGGTTTCCACCTGTGCGGGCTTGACATGCGGCAGAACTCCGAGGTGCACGAGCAGGTGGTCGGCGAGCTGCTGGCGTGGGCGGGCGTCGAGCCGGACTACGCGTCGTTGTCCGAACCCGAACGTGTCGAGCTGCTCGTCGCTGAGCTGGCCACGCGGCGCCCGCTGACCCGACACAACACGGTGGCCGAAACCACCGCCAGCGCCGGGCTTTCCGAGCTGGCGCGCAAGGAACTCGACATCGTCGCCGCCGCGGCGCGCGCCATCGATGTCTTTGGTGAACAAGCCGTGCCGAACTACGTGATCTCGATGTGCCAATCGGTGTCAGACCTTCTCGAGGTCGCGATCCTGCTGAAAGAGGTCGGCCTGCTCGACGGTGCCGCCGAGGAGCCGTACTCGCCGGTGGAAATCGTGCCGCTCTTCGAGACGATCGACGACCTCCAGCGCGGGGCGTCGATTCTCGAAGCGGCGCTGGATCTTCCGGTGTACAGAGCGCTGGTCCGCGGCCGCGGCGACAGCCAGGAGGTGATGCTGGGCTACTCCGACTCGAACAAAGACGGAGGCTATCTTGCAGCGAACTGGGCGCTGTACCGCGCGGAGCTCGATCTGGTCGAGGCGGCACGCAAGGCCGGTATCCGGTTGCGGCTCTTCCACGGTCGCGGCGGTACCGTCGGCCGTGGCGGCGGGCGCAGTTACGACGCCATCCTGGCCCAGCCGCCCGGGGCGGTGTCTGGTTCGCTGCGGCTCACCGAGCAGGGCGAGGTCATCGCCGCCAAGTACGCCGAGCCGCAGATCGCGCGCCGCAATCTGGAGTCACTGGTGGCCGCGACGCTGGAATCCACGCTGTTGGATGTGGAAGGACTCGGCGAGGACGCCGAACCCGCCTACCAGGTACTCGACGAGCTCGCGGCGCTCGCCCAGCAGGCGTACGCCGAACTGGTCCACGAGACATCGGGATTCGTCGAATACTTCAAGGCGTCCACGCCCGTCAGCGAGATCGGTGCACTGAACATCGGCAGCCGTCCCGCCTCACGCAAGCAGACGACATCGATCTCGGACCTTCGTGCGATTCCGTGGGTGCTCGCCTGGAGCCAGTCCAGGGTGATGCTGCCGGGGTGGTATGGCACGGGATCGGCGTTCGAGCGGTGGGTCGGCGACGACGAGACGCGTCTGGAGGTGCTGCGCGACCTCTACCGGCGGTGGCCGTTCTTCTCGACCGTGCTGTCGAATATGGCGCAGGTAATGGCCAAGTCGGACATGGGACTTGCCGCAAGATACGCCGAACTGGTTCCCGACGAGGCCCTGCGTCACCGCGTGTACGACATGCTCGCCGACGAACACGAACGAACAATCAGGATGCACAGCCTGATCACCGAGCAGGACGACCTGCTCGCCGACAATCCGGCGCTGGCCCGCTCGGTGTTCAACCGGTTTCCGTATCTGGAGCCCCTCAATCACCTGCAGGTGGAGTTGCTGCGCCGGTACCGTTCCGGCGACGAAGACGAACTGGTGCAGCGTGGAATCCTGCTGACGATGAACGGCCTGGCTTCGGCATTACGCAACAGCGGCTGAAGGGAACCGGCCGGGCAGCGTGCAGCGTCGCACTGACATGAGCCATGTGTTCCTGTCGCCTGGAGCCGGCGACGACGCGGCGGCGATGTGCGAGCGCGCCGCCGCAGAGCTGAGCGCACACGCGCGTGCCGTCTCGAGGATGGCCGACGGCGCGCACGACGGCTGGCTGGGCGATTGCGAAGAGGGCCGCGGATGGGCCCAGCTGCTTCTGGAGAAGTCGGTCGGCGCCAACTCGCTGCGCTGGCTGCTGGAAAGGCATGCCGCCAATCTGGCTGAGATCGCCAGCCAGTTTCGGTGCACCACAGAGCCATACGGCGCAACAGATGAGAACGTGATCGGAGGACAATGGACGACACCGTGACTGCCGACGCCTGGTCAGCGGCGAACTGGTCGTATGCCGCGGTGATGGACATGCAAGCAAGGCTCGACCCGGTCCGGATGACCCGGTACGCCGACGACTGGCAGCGCGCGATCGACCGCATCGAAGAAGTGCTGGGCGAGCTGAAACAGCGTGTGGGGGCGCAACTGCACACATCATGGCGAGGGGACGGCGCGGACGCCTCGGCGAAAGCGTTGCAGCGTTACCTGGACGGGTCGCTGGCCGGGCTCGCGGCGTGCCGGTCGGTGGCCGAGAGGTTGTCGGAGCTCTCGAGCGCCGCAGGCGATTTGCGTGCCGCGAGTGGCGGATTCGCTGCAGATGCGCTCGACGATGCCCTTGCCCAGGTTCGGCAGCGATACAGCGGCCCCGCCGTGGCCGCAGGCAATTCGGTCGAGGACATCCCCGCCCCGCCCGACCCGTTCACCAGGCCCGACCGCAGCCCGACGAGTGCGCTCCCGGTCGTCGCGCCACTACAGCCGCCGTCCGCGGCGCAGCCGATGGGCTCGACGCTGTCGCCGCCGGCCGTCCCGGCGCCAAACCCTGCGGCGCACACACCGAACCCCGCGGTGCACGCAGCGAACCCCGCGTGGCACGCAGCGAACCCCGCGTGGCATACGCCAAACGCCGTGTGGCACACGCCAACTCACACGACAGCGATCCCGGGTGGACCGCCGCTGAGTCCTGATCCGCCGGCGATCGCGCCTGGTCCACCAGCGCAGGGGGTACCGGGCAGTGCCGGGCCGCCGGTCACTGCGCCGCGAGGGCTGGCGCCGCCGCCGTTCGCGTCCTACTTTCCTGGCATGTACCCGGGCCATATGGGTAGGGACAGCGGTAGCGAGCACCGGATCCCGTCATATCTGGTCTCGGCGGGCAACACCAGTGAACTGATCGGTGAGTTGCCGTTGGTCGCACCGCCGGTCATCGGCGAGTGACATAGGAGAGCAGACACGGGTCGCCTGCCCGCGCCACTCCGCCGATCTGCGCCGGCACCGGGCGCGGGTGCCCGGACCACAGAGGCGTCACGTGATAGCGGTCGAACAGGAACGTCACCGCCGCCGTCATCGCGGCCAGCGAGAACGGCTGCGCGGGGCACGAGTGCTTGCCGTGCCCGAATGCAGTCACCAGATACGGCGAACCGAACGACTGGCTGTCGCGGGGCCGATGGCCCGTCCAGCGATCGGGGTCCCAGCGCGCCAGATCAGGCGTCACCGACGTATTCAGCAGCGGCAGCAGCGTCGCGACCATCCAACCCGACGGCACCTCGTACTGCGCGTCGCCGACGTCGAGGCAGACCGGGGACAATACGGCGCGCGTCATGATCGACCGCTGCGCCATGCGTGTCGACTCGAGTGCGCACCTGCGGACGAAGTCGTCATCACCGGCCAGGATCTGTGGAAGGCACGACGGATTCTCGCAGACGTCCACCACCGCCCACCCCATCGCGGCGGCGAGGTTGGACATCGACGCGATGTGGATCAGCGCCACATCGAATCCGATGCCGCGAAGCCGCGCCGGCTCCGACGCCTCATCGGACCAGGCCTGCAGGATCCTGTCGAAAAGGCCGCTGCCGTAGGGTTTTGCGGCGGCGGGGCTGACGATGTCGACGACCTCCTCCAGCGCGGCCCGCTCTGCGCGCTTCCCTGACGCAGCGACCGCAGCCATGGCGTCGGGATGAACGAACGCCTCTGCGCCGTCGAGGATGTCGAACGCGCGCACGAGGCGGTCGAACGCCTCGCCTGTCGCTGATCCGGGGCCAGCCCATGACGCCAGGCCCATTCGGTGCGCGAGCCGGCGAGACAGGTCGAACACATCCACAGTGCCCTGATCGCCGAGTTCAGCCGCGGTCTGAGTCAAGGCGTCGTCGAGGTTGGTGAGGTAGCTCGCGACGTCGTCGCGACGGAAAAGCGAACCGGGCAGGACGCGCCGGCCGTCGAAGATCTCGTCGGGCAGCTTGCGGCGCAGCATTAAGAAGTCGGCGATTCCCTTGCTGGCCTGCTCTTCGGGCAGTGCGTAGAACGACTCGACGCCGACGGGGGAGAACGTGAAGAGGTAGTGGTCAGCGCCGCTGCTCACCACGAACGTGTCGCCATGACGGGCGCGCGCGTCGGCGATTGCTGCGACGGCGTCGCCGACCGCGACGTCCCACGGGAGTCCTGTGCCTACGGCGAGCGGAGCCGCATCGGCGGGGACCACGTTGTTCGGAGCCGCGTCGTCGGCGACCATCGTTAGAGGTGAGTGCGTCGGCGAATTGTGTTGACCACCTGGCGAACCGCGGTCTCCGTCACCGCCAGCGGTGCGACCACGGCCTCGCCGATCTCAACGATCCGTTCGACGCGGTCGACGATGCCCTCGAGCCGGCCGAGTGTGTCGTTGAGATGGGTCAGGCTGCTGTTGAACGTGGCCAAGGAACCATCCAGACCTGCGATCGACTTGTCGAGGGCGGACAACGAAGTGGTCAGGTTGTTCAGCACCGTGTCCACCTGCTCGACCGTGAGATCCGCATTGAGCGCAGCTTGAGCCAGGGTTTTGATGCGGCCCCGGCCCGTTCGCGGTGTGCCCTTGTCTGCCATGCGGGTCATTATGACCCCTGGCGCGATTTTTCCCGTCGCTTTGCTCGCCTGGCGAATGCCTATTGAAGCTTGCTTGCCGCGGCCTCGTCGAGCAGCCACACGGTGGCTTCCCGGCCGACGGCACCCGCGGCGGGCACGTCGTCGGGGTCAGCGCCGTTGACCGCCGCGGCCACGGCATCGGCCTTTCCGTCGCCGGAGCAGATCAGCCACACTTCGCGGGACCGCTGAATTGCAGGGAGCGTCAACGTGATTCGGCGGGGCGGCGGTTTGGGCGAGTCCTCGACGGCCAGCACCAGCCGCTCACGCTCGCGCACCGCTTCGGTATGCGGGAAGAGCGAGTTGATGTGCCCCTCGGGGCCCATCCCGAGCAGGTGGACATCGAAATTCGGCGCGGGTTCGCCAGACTCGGCGACGGCCGCGAGCTCCTTCGCGTACCCGGCGGCCGCCGCGGCGATGTCGTTGCCGAATTCGCCGTCGCTGGGCGCCATCGTGTGCACATTGCCTGCCGGGATGTCGATCCGGTCGAGCAGCGCGTCCCTCGCCTGCTTCTCGTTTCGTTCGTCGTCATCGGCGGGAACGAACCGGTCGTCGCCCCAGTACAAGTGCACCTTCGACCAGTCGATCCGGTCGTGATGGTCACCGATATGGGTGAGCAATCCGATGCCGGTGCCGCCGCCGGTCAGCACGATGTCGGCCCGATCGCGTGCCTGGATCGCCGACACGATCGCCCCGGCGAGTCGATCGCCGGCGGCGGCCACCAGTGCGGAGGTGTCGGGATAGGTCTCGATCGACGTGGTCATACGTATTGCACCTTGTCGATACCGCGCAGCGCTTCCGCATAGATGTCGTCGGCATCAAGTCTGCGCATATCTTCGGCGAGACACTCGCGAGTTTCCCTGCGCGGCAAAGGAAGCAGCGAGTCCGGCTTTGCCGTCCGGCTCAGCGTCGCGGTGGAACCGGTCTGCGGCCTGCTCAGCGTGATGGTCTCGGACGACCGGACCAGCTCCACCTTCAGGTCTCCCACGGCCCGTTTGACCGGTGCGTCGATGCGGCTGGCGAGCCACCCCGCGAGGACATCGAGCGCGGGTTCGGTCGCCAGACCCGACACCACTGCAGACGTCACCGGCTCGTGCGGCGCCTGGTCGAGTGCCGTGGTCAACAACGCCCGCCAATAGGTGATCCGACTCCACGCCAGGTCTGTGTCGCCGGGTGTGTAACCGGCCAGCCTGCCCTTGATCGACGCCAGCGGGTCTTCGTCGCCCGTTGCGTCGGTGAGACGACGGAGGGCGAGCTTGCCCAGCCGGTCTTCGGACGGCACCGCGGGCGCGTGGCCCGGCCACCACATCACCACCGGGGTGTCGGGCAGCAGGAACGGCAGGACGACGCTGTCGGAATGCGCGGCCAGCGGACCCGAGATACGCAACACCACAATCTCACCGGCTCCCGCGTCGCCGCCCACCCGCAGCTGACCGTCCAGGCGCGCGTCGTCGGCATCGGGGTCGACGGGCAGTACCACGATGACTCGGCACGGGTGCTCGTGGCTGGCGGCCACCGCAGCCTCGATCGAAGTGTCGACGTCCTCTTCATTATCCGCCGAGACCACCAGGGTCAGGACGCGGCTGAGGGTGATCGCGCCGCCCTCCTCGCGCATCTTGGTGATGCGCTTGTTCAGATCGTTCGTAGTGGTGTTAGGGAGGTCGACAATCATGATCTTCTCTTCTTCGCGCAAGCGCTCATCAGGGCCGCCGCCATTCCCGGCCGGTCCGCTGCATCATCTGCACCGCGGACTCCGGGCCCCACGTTCCGGACTCGTACGGATCAGGACGGCCGTGGGACGCCCAGTACTCCAGCACGGGATCGAGTACCTGCCAGGACAATTCGACCTCCTGGTTGACGGGGAACAGTGACGGCTCCCCGAGCAACACGTCCAGGATCAGTCGCTCGTAGGCCTCCGGTGACTCTTCGGCAAACGCCGAGCCGTACGAGAAGTCCATGTTGACGTCGCGTACTTCCATTGCGGAGCCCGGAACCTTCGAGCCGAAGCGCAGTGTGATGCCCTCGTCGGGCTGCACTCTGATGACGAGCGCATTCTCGCCCAGTTCCTCGGTCATCGTTTTGTCGAACGGCAAATGCGGCGCACGCTTGAACACCAGTGCTATCTCGGTGACCCTGCGGGCCAACCGCTTTCCCGTTCTCAGATAGAACGGCACACCCGCCCAGCGCCGGTTGTCGATCTCCAGCGTGATCGCGGCGAACGTCTCTGTGGTGGAGTCCTTGGAAAACCCCTCCTCGTCGAGGAGCCCGACAACCTTCTCGCCGCCTTGCCATCCCGCGGCGTACTGCCCGCGTGACGTGGTTTCGGATATCGGCTCGATCAACCGAACCGCCGAAAGCACCTTGACCTTCTCGTCTCTGAGCTCGTGCGCATCGAAGGTGATCGGCTCTTCGAGCGCGGTGAGCGCCAGAAGCTGCATCAGGTGGTTCTGTATGACGTCGCGCGCCGCGCCGATGCCGTCGTAATAGCCTGCGCGGCCGCCTAACCCGATGTCCTCGGCCATCGTGATTTGCACGTGGTCGACGTAGCGGGAATTCCAGATCGGCTCGAACAGCTCGTTGGCGAAGCGAAGGGCGAGGACGTTCTGGACGGTCTCCTTACCGAGATAGTGGTCGATGCGGAACACCGACTCCTCAGGGAACACGCTGTTGACCACCTCGTTGAGGTCGCGGGCGCTCTGCAGATCGTGACCGAAGGGTTTCTCGATCACCACCCGGCTCCAGCTACCCTCCTGATGGCGCGCCAGACCCGACTTACACAGCTGGTCGCACACAACGGGGAAGGCGTTTGGCGGAATGGCCAGGTAGAACGCATGATTGCCGCCGGTGGCGCGCTCGGCGTCCAGCTTGTCCAGAGTCTCGGCGAGGCGCCCGAACGCCTTCTCGTCATCGAATGTGCCCTGCACGAACCGGATTCCCTCATCCAGTCGGTCCCAGACCTCTTGGCGGAACGGCGTGCGGGAATGTGCCTGCACGGAGTCATGAACGATGCGGCTGAAGTCCTCGTGATTCCAGTCCCGCCGGGCGAAACCGACGATTGCGAAATTCGGTGGAAGCAGGCCCCGGTTTGCCAGGTCGTAGATAGCCGGCATCACCTTCTTGTTCGCGAGGTCTCCCGTGACCCCGAAAATCACCAGTGCGCATGGGCCCGCGATGTGCGGCAGACGTTTGTCGCGCTTGTCGCGCAACGGGTTACGCCAAGCCGTCCCCGGTGTGGAATTGGCTGCCATCGCCGCTACTTCTTGGCGGCGTCGAGCTGGTCCTTGGTCTCGTCGAGCAACTCCTGCCACGACTTCTCGAACTTCTCGACACCCTCCTTCTCGAGCACGAGGAACACGTCGCGCAGATCGATTCCGACGGCATCGAGCTTGTCGAAGACCTCCTGAGCTTCCGCTGCGCGGCCGGTGACAGTGTCCCCGGTGATCTCGCCGTGATCGGCGACCGCATCGATCGTCTTCTCCGGCATGGTGTTCACGGTGTTGGGTGCGACGAGTTCGGTGACGTAAAGGGTGTCGGAGTAGTCCGGGTTCTTCACGCCCGTGGACGCCCACAACGGCCGCTGCACCCGGGCGCCGTCTGCTGCCAGCGCTGCGAAACGCTCACCGTCGACGAACACCTCTTCGTACGCGCCGTAGGCCAGGCGGGCGTTGGCCACCCCGGCCTGCCCGCGCAGGGCGAGCGCCTCGTCGCTGCCGATCTTCTCCAGTCGCTTGTCGATCTCGGTATCGACACGAGAGACGAAAAACGAAGCGACGGAATGAATCTTGGAGATATCGTGGCCGGCCTTCTTCGCGGCTTCGAGCCCGGCGAGGTAGGCATCCATGACGGCGCGGTGACGCTCGACCGAGAAGATCAACGTGACGTTGACCGAGATGCCCTCGGCGAGCACGGCGGTGATCGCCGGAATGCCCTCGTCCATGGCCGGGATCTTGATGAACAGATTCGGCCTGTCGACGATCTTCCACAGCTCGATCGCCTGCTTGACGGTCTTCTCCTCATCGTGAGCCAGGCGCGGGTCGACCTCAATGGAGACCCGCCCGTCGACACCGTCGGAGGCTTCCCACTGCGGCCGCAGTACGTCGCACGCGTCGCGCACGTCGTCGGTGGTGACCGTGCGGACCGTTGCATCGACGTCGGCGCCGCGCTCGGCCAACTCCTTGATCTGATCGTCGTAGGCGTCGCCCTTGGAGAGCGCGCTCTGGAAGATCGACGGGTTGGTTGTCACGCCGACGACGCACTTGGTGTCAATCAGTTCCTGCAGGTTGCCCGTGCGGAGCCGCTCGCGGGACAGGTCGTCCAGCCAGACGGACACTCCTGCGGCCGAAAGCGCGGCAAGGTTGGGATTTTGAGCCATTTTTCGCAAACCTTTCTAGTTGTCCAGTGATCGTTCCGCGGCAGCGACGACGGCTTCTGGGGTGAACCCGAACTCGCGGAACAATGTCTTGGCGTCGGCGGATTCGCCGTAGTGCTCGATCGAGACGATCTCACCGGTGTCGCCGACGAGCTTGTACCAGCTCTGCGCGACCCCGGCTTCCACGGCCACCCGTGCCGAGACCGTCGGAGGCAGCACCGAGTCGCGGTACTCGACCGGCTGTGATTCGAACCACTCCACGCACGGCATGGAAACCACGCTGGCTTGGACTCCTTTGTCCGCCAATATCTTCTGGGCCTCGACGGCCAGCTGGAGCTCCGAGCCGGTACCGATCAGGATCACGTCGGGCTCTTCGTCCGGATGACCGCCGAGCACGTATCCGCCGCGGGACACTCCCTCGGCGCTGGTGCCTTCCAGGACCGGAATCCCCTGGCGTGTAAGGATCATCGCGACCGGCCCGCTGGTGGCGCCGCGGCGCATGACCGTGTGCCACGCGTACGTGGTCTCGTTCGGGTCGCCGGGCCGAACGACGTTCAGGTGCGGGATGGCCCGCAGTGCCGCAAGGTGTTCGATCGGCTGGTGGGTGGGTCCGTCCTCGCCCAGGCCGATCGAGTCGTGCGTCCAGACGTAGATCGTGTCGATATCCATCAACGCCGCCAACCGCACCGCCGGGCGCATGTAGTCGGAGAACTGCAGGAACGTTCCGCCGTATGCCCTCGTCGGCCCGTGCAGGACTATTCCGGACAGAATCGCGCCCATCGCGTGCTCGCGGATCCCGAAGTGCAGGGTGCGGCCGTACCAGTCGGCCGTGTAATCCTTCGTCGAGATCGAGGGCGGCCCAAAGGATTTGACGCCCTTCATCGTCGTGTTGTTGCTGCCCGCCAGATCCGCGGAACCCCCCCAGAGTTCAGGCAGCGTCTGTCCCAGCGCCGAGAGCACCTCTCCGGACGCGGCGCGGGTGGCCAGCGGCTTGTCTCCGGGGTCCCAGCTCGGCAGCTCGGCGTCCCAGCCGTCGGGCAGTTCCTGTGCGAGCAACCGGTCCAGCAGGGCCTTGCGTTCCGGCTCGCGCTGCGCCCACGCGTCGAACTCGGGCTGCCACTTCTCGTGCGCCTCCCGGCCGCGGTCCACCAGCTTGCGCGTGTGGGCGATCACGTCGTCGCGGACCTCGAAGTTCTTCTTCGGGTCGAATCCGAGGATCTCCTTGACCTTGGCGACTTCTTCGTCGCCCAGGGCCGAACCGTGTGCCTTGCCGGTGTTCATCAGATCTGGAGCCGGGTAGCCGATGATCGTCCGGATCGCGATGAACGACGGCTTGTCGGTGACGGCCTTCGCGGCCTCAATCGCCTCCCGGATCCCGACGACGTTCTCGCCGCCCTCGACGATCTGCACGTGCCAGCCGTACGCCTCATAGCGGGCGGGCGTGTCCTCCGACAGCGCGATCTTGGTGTCGTCCTCGATCGAGATGTGGTTGTTGTCGTAGAAGACGATCAGGTTCCCGAGCTGCTGCGTGCCCGCCAGCGACGACGCCTCGCTGGTCACGCCCTCTTCCATGTCGCCGTCGGAGGCGATCGAATAGATGTAGTGGTCGAACGGGCTGGTGCCTGGCGCAGCGTCGGGGTCGAACAGGCCGCGTTCGTATCGAGCGGCCATCGCCATACCCACCGCCGAGGCCAATCCCTGGCCGAGCGGCCCGGTGGTGATCTCGACGCCGTCGGTGTGCCGGAACTCGGGATGGCCCGGGGTCTTGGAGCCCCACGTCCTCAGCGACTCGATGTCGGACAGCTCGAGCCCGAAGCCGCCGAGGTAGAGCTGCAAGTACAGCGTCAGGCTGCTGTGACCGCACGACAGCACGAAGCGGTCCCGACCCAGCCAGTGGATATCGCTGGGATCGTGGCGCATCGCGTGCTGGAACAGCGTGTACGCCAACGGAGCCAGGCTCATGGCGGTGCCTGGGTGGCCGTTGCCCACCTTTTGGACGGCATCCGCTGCGAGCACCCTGACCGTATCGACCGCCGCGGAATCCAGATCCGTCCAGTCGTCGGGATGGTTCGGGCGGGTGAGGGTGGAGATGTCTTCAACCGCGGTCACAAACGTGCTCCTCACGTCGGCATACGAGCCCGGCCACAACTACAACGTCAACCCTAATCCGCGACGCTGCAGATGGTCGATTGAACATTTGTCATCGGTAAGCATTGCCGGATATCGCCTTCGGCAACCGGCATCCCGACTATTGCTCTTCGCGCAAGTGCTCATCGGGCCTGTGAATGCGCACCTGACTGGTTGGGTTACGGGCTGTGCGGTCTACCATCCTCTGTAGTAGATGTCGCCCGCTATCGCCGAGGAGTCCCGCGTGAGCATTCGCGAGCGGGTCCGCCTGTCTGAGTCGGGCCGCTTCCGTACCGCTCTTCTGGGCTATCTCGGATTGACCAAACCGCGGGTGATCGAGCTCTTGCTGGTCACTGCCATCCCGGCGATGCTGCTGGCCGATCGGGGTCGGGTGGATCCGCTGCTGATCGTGAACACCCTGATCGGGGGCATGCTCGCCGCCGCGGGAGCCAACACGCTGAACTGCGTCGCCGACGCCGACATCGACAAAGTGATGAAGCGCACGGCCCGTCGGCCCTTGGCCCGCGACGTGGTGCCGACCCGTCACGCGCTGATATTCGGCGTGGCGCTGTCGGTGGCGTCGTTCTTCTGGCTGTGGTGGACAGCCAACCTGCTCTCGGGGCTTCTCGCGGTCGCCACGATCGTGTTCTACCTGTTCGTGTACACCCTGCTGCTGAAACGGCGCACGTCGCAAAACGTGGTCTGGGGCGGCGCGGCCGGATGCATGCCGGTGATGATCGGCTGGTCGGCGGTCACGGGGACCATCGCGTGGCCCGCGTTGGCGATGTTCGCGATCATCTTCTTCTGGACACCACCGCATACCTGGGCACTGGCGTGGCGCTACAAGGAGGACTACCAGGCCGCGGGTGTGCCGATGCTGCCAGCCGTGGCCACAGAACGTCAGGTGACCCGCCAGATCCTCGTCTACACCTGGTTGACCGTCGCGGCGACGCTGGTGCTGGGTTTGGTGGCGGGCTGGCTGTACGTCGCGGTGGCGGTGCTGGCCGGCGTGTGGTTCCTGACGATGGCGCATCAGCTGTACGCGGGTGTGCGCCGGGGAGAGCCGGTCAAGCCGCTGCGACTTTTCCTGCAGTCCAACAACTATCTGGCGGTCGTCTTCTGCGCGCTGGCCGTCGACTCCGCCCTCGCGCTGCCGACCCTGCTAGGGCACTAACCTCGCGCCTTTCCGCGAGCGTGCGTGTCTGCGGCCGACACGCCGATAAATGACGGGAGAATCCGCACGCTCGCAACCAGACCGAGCATGCCGTGGCGCGCTAGTCAGAGGTTGTTGCCGGCGCTGACGAGAGTGCGTGAAATCGCCAAATCGCGCGGCGTGTCGCCAGCAGACACGCACGCTCGCGGCGATGGTGAGGCTGCCGACCCTGCTAGGGCAATAAGACGATCGACCCGGTGGTCTTGCGTCCCTCGAGGTCTTTGTGCGCACGCGCGGCGTCGGCGAGCGGGTAGGTCTCGCTGACAGTGACGGTAATCGTTCCTGCGGCGATCGCATCCAGTAATTCCCCTGCGCGCCAAGCGAACTCGTCAGGCGTGCGAGTGTAGTGCATCAAAGTGGGGCGGGTGAGGAACACCGATCCAGCCTTATTGAGCCGTTGAGGGTCCACGGGTGGCACGGGACCGCTGGCCGCTCCGAACAGCGCGAGTGTGCCGCGGACGGCCAGGCTGGCGAGACTGGCGTCGAACGTGGTCTTGCCGACACCGTCGTAGACAGCGGCGACGCCAATGCCGTCGGTCAATTCCCGAATCCGGTTGCCGAACTCCTCCGGGTCGTCGGGGTAGTCGAGTACCTCGACCGCGCCTGCCTCTCGGGACAGGGCAGCCTTTTCGGGCGTCGACACCGTCGTGATCACACCGACCGCCATGCTGGTGGCCCACTGGGTGAGGATCAGCCCCACGCCGCCCGCTCCCGCGTGCACCAGCACCGCGTCGCCCTGCTGGACCGGATAGACGGACTTGAGGAGGTAGTGGGCCGTCATCCCTTTCAGCAACGCTGAAGCAACCACGCCGGGTTGCACGCCATCAGGCACAAACGCGACGAAATCGGCTGGCGCGAGGCAATATTCGGCATACGCGCCCGTGGCCGCAGCGGTCACCACGTGGTCGCCGACGTTCAATGCCGCGACACCGTCACCCACCGCGGCTACCGTGCCGGCAACCTCGGTGCCGAGAACGAACGGGACCTCGCGCGGATAGGTTCCTGACCGGAAGTACGTGTCGATGAAGTTGACGCCGATCGCCTCGGCCTTGATGAGCACCTCGCCGGGCCCGGGGGCAAGATCGGGTTGCTCGACATAGCGCATGACCTCGGGACCGCCGTGTTCGGCCACTTCAATTGCGTGCATCTGACTATCATCCCCGGCAATGAAGCTCGCGCGGCCTGACATCTTTCATCCCCGCATCGTCTTCGCCGGCTGCCCACAGATGGTGTCGGGCGACGGAGACGACGCCGGCCTGGTGGCGGCGCTGCGTAACCGTGGGCTGCATGCCCGGTGGATGTCCTGGGACGACCCCGACACGCTGCGCGCGGACTTGGTGATTCTCCGGGCGACGTGGGACTACACCGAGCGGATCGACGAGTTCCTGGAGTGGACGACCAGAGTGCCCCATCTGCTGAACGCTCCTGAGGTGGTCGCGTGGAACTCGGACAAGCGCTACCTGCTCGACCTCGCCCGCCGGGGAGTGCCGACGATCGACAGCGCGGTATTCGGGCCGCGCGAGCGGGTGCGGCTCCCGAAGGCCACCGAAATCGTCGTCAAGCCCGCGATAGGTGCGGGATCCGTCGGCGCGAGACGCTTCGGAGACCGCGCCGCCGCGCGCGACCATGCGGCGGAGCTTCAAGGACAAGGGCGCAGCGTGCTGGTGCAGCCATATGACGCGCGTGTCGACGAGACGGGGGAGACCGCGATGGTGTTTCTCGGCGGAAAGGCGTCGCACGCGTTCACGAAGGCGGCGATATTGCCACCCGGCGGCCGACAGGTCGCGTTGGACACGACTGGCGCGTATGCGCCAGAGAAACTCGCACCGGCCGAGCCCGACTTCGAAATATGGGATGTCGGATTCGCGGCCCTCGACGCGGCCGGGGCACAACTGAACGTCTCTGCGCGCGACTTCCTGTACGCCCGAGTCGACGTCATCGGTGGCATTGACGATCCTCGGTTGCTCGAGCTCGAGCTCATCGAACCGTCCCTGGGGTGGATGCAACTCGACGAGCGCACGCGCGACCTTCAGCAGCGGCAATTCACGCTCGCCCTGGAGTCAGCGCTGGACGGACTCGGGCTCGGTCCGTTCTCGCATCGACGCCCATAGCGCCGCGGTGGCCGCCGTGACGGCAGCCGCGCCCGCGACGTGGACGGCGACCAGCGCAGCGGGCACGCCGGTGAAGTACTGGATCGTGCCCACCGCACCCTGCGCACAGACCAGAATCACCAGCACGGCAAGGCGTTTCAGCACCGCCCGCGGCGCCGACACCGCGAGCAGCCCGAAGCCCAAGCCGACCACCAAAGCCAGATACCCGATCAACAGCGTCGAGTGTGTATGCACCAGCGTGGTGATCTGGACCTGCAGCCTCGGCACCGTGCGAGTGGGGCTGGTGTCGCCGGCATGCGGTCCGGCTGCTGTGACCAATGTCCCCGTGACAAGCACGGCGGCCAGCGCGACTGCGCAAAGAAACGCCAACCAGCGCAACGGTTTCGGCGCGACAAGGTGGGGAACACCATTGTCGGGTTCGCCGATCTTGACGTACAGCAGCACCGCCAGCCACACCATCGTCATCGACGCGAGCAGGTGCAAGGCAACCGTCCACCAGAGCAGGCCCGTGAGCACGGTGATGCCTCCGAGCACCGCCTGCACCACCGTCGATGCAGGCATCAGCCACGCGTAGATCTGAACCTCTGCCCGGCGCCGGGCACGCACAACGGCGAGCACCACCAAGGCCGCGGTGAGCACGACGAGGAACGTGATCATCCGGTTGCCGAATTCGACGGCCTGGTGGATGCGCGGCACCTCCGACACCGCGACCGGCGTGAAACTGCCGGGAAAGCACTGCGGCCATGTCGGGCAGCCAAGCCCGGACGCGGTGACGCGCACGATGGCGCCCGTAACCGCGATGCCACCCTGGGTGAGGATCACCGCGGCCGCGATGAGCCGCTGAGTGCGCATGCTGGGCAGTGGAAGCCGGTCGATCACTCGCATCACGAGGTGTCCGGCAGGCATCGCCCGATCGTAGAGGATGATGCACTACAGGCTGTAGTAGGCCAATTCCGCCACCTTGTGCCTGCATCACGAATACGGTCGAGGCGTCGAAGGAGGACACGTGGATCGCTTTATGGCGCGAATTTCGATGCCGGTGCCGCACGAATGGTTTGCAAAGGAGAGCCTGACGATCCTTGCCCCCGACGGTCAGGCGAACGTCATCGCTTCCAGCGAGCCATTGGACCCCAACATCGACACACAGCAGTACGCCGACGTTCAAGGGGATCTGCTTCGGCGCGAGTTCCCGTCCTACCGCGAACACAGCTTCGAACCGTTCCCTGCCTTCGGGCGGCAGGGGTGGATGCGGGTGTTCGAGTGGCAGCCGCCCGACGGCGTGCCGGTGACGCAGATGCAGGTCTATTACGTCGAAAACGGCCGTGGCTACACAGCCACGGCGACAACGCCGTCCACGCAGTTCGACCGTTTCGAGTGGGCGTTCAACATGGTGCTCAGCGACATAGCGATCTGATTGGTGGCCAGAACACCCACTCCCACTTGGAATTTCGCGCTTGTCGTTGTCCAGCTCGGCCAGCGTTTCCTTCTCGTGCATGAGCGCAAGCACGGCGAGACGTGGTATCTGCCGGCGGGACGAGTCGAACTAGGGGAGTCGTTCTTCGACGCCGCGCGACGAGAGACGCGCGAGGAAACCGGGATCGACGTCGTTCTGGAAGGGATCCTGCACATCGAACATCAGTGCGCGCCGGACTTCGCCCGGATGCGCGTCGTGTTCGTCGCGCGGCCTGCGGACGCAACTGCACCGCGCGCGGAGCCGAATGAGCATTCGCTGGAGGCGAAATGGTTCACGGCCGAGGAGATGGCAGAACTGCCGCTTCGGGCCGACGAGGCCTGCACGCTCGCGCGCGATCTTCTCGACGGCGCACCCGTCTACCCGCTATCCGTGCTCGTGACGTTGTGAGTCGTCACGTCAGGTGAACCTGAACCAGCGCAACGCGGCTAGCGCCGCCAGCACACCCCAGAGCGCGAGCACGCACAGCCCGAACCCGTCGACGGACAGCGTCATCGCCTGCGACAGCGCCTCGGTGAGCGCGCCCGACGGCGTCATTCGGGCCACCAACTCGGTGCCCCGAGGCACCAACCCGCCACCCAATGTCAGGGCGCCCAAGCCGGCGAAGACGAACCACATCAGGTTGGCCACCGCCAGTACGACCTCGGCCTTGAGCGTCCCGCCGAGAAGCAGGCCGAGTGCGGCGAAAGTTACTGTGCCTAGGGCAATCACCACAGCGCCCAGCAGCAAGCCGAGCAGAGACGGTCGCCAGCCGAGGCCGAACCCGATGCCGCCCAGGATGATTGCTTGCAGGAACACCACCGTGACAACCGCAAGCGATTTGCCCGCGATGATGCCCCACACAGGCAGCGGGGTAGCGCCTAGCCGTTTGAGGGCGCCATACCGTCGGTCGAACGCCACCGCGATCGCCTGGCCGGTGAACGCGGTCGATATCACTGCGAGCGCCATGATCGCGGGGACGAACACTTCTGCGCGGTGGGGGCCGAATGAGCCGAGTTGCAAAACGGTCAGCCCGATCAGCAGCGTGACCGGGATGAACAGCGTCAGCAGTAATTGCTCACCGTTGCGCAGCAGCAGCTTGAGTTCGAGGCTGTACTGCGCGGCGAGCATCCGGGCCACGGTGTTCGGTCGCGGGTCTGGGGTGAATGTGCCTGGGGCAAAACGGGTTTCGGTCATCGGACGTCTCTGCCGGTCAGTTCAAGGAACACATCTTCGAGGCTTCGCTGCTCGACGCGCATGTCGGTGGCGAGCACATCAAGCCGGGCGCACCAGGCCGTCACCGTCGCCAGCACTTGCGGATTGATCGCTCCTTCAACGAGATACTGCCCGGGCAGTATCTCTGTGGTCTTGTAGCCCTCGGGCAGCGCCGCCGACAGCAGCGAGAGGTCAAGCATGCGGGGTGCCGAGAATCGCAGCTGGTTCTCCGCACCGTTGCGCATGATCTCGGCCGGAGTGCCCGCGGCAACCGCGACCCCGCGGTCGATGATCACCAGCCTGTCGGCAAGTTCTTCGGCCTCTGCGAGTTGATGTGTCGTCAACACGACTGTCACCCCGTCGCGCCGTAGGCCATCGATGAGCTCCCACACCAGCAGGCGCGCATGGGCGTCCAGCCCAGCCGTCGGCTCGTCGAGGAACACCAATTCGGGACGGCCCACGAGCGCGCATGCCAGGGCAAGTCGCTGCTGCTGGCCGCCGGATAACCGTCGGTACGTGGTGCGCGCGACGTCGGTGAGCCCCAGCGTTTCCATCAGCCACGCGGGGTCGAGCGGGTTCGCTGCGTACGCCGCGACGAGGTGAAGCATCTCACCCGCCCGGGCCGCCGGGTATCCGCCGCCGCCCTGCAACATCACGCCGATGCGCTCACGCAGCCGCGCGTTGTCGGTGACCGGGTTCATACCGAGCACTTCGATGGTGCCCTGGTCGGGTCGGACGAATCCTTCGCACATTTCCACCGTGGTGGTCTTGCCGGCACCGTTCGGTCCCAACAGCGCGAACACCTCGGCGTCGTGAACTTCCAGATCGAGGCCAGAGACGGCGGTGACAGGCCCATAGATCTTCGACACCCCGCGCAGTCGCACGGGGGCGGGTCTGGCCGAACTCACGGAGACTCAGCGTATGCGCCGGGCCGCGGAGTCGTTGTCGGCCCCGGCTGCGACTCCTTCGTCTCCAGCGACGGCTGCTGACCGGCCTCCCGGTCCTCTGCGTCTCCCGGCGGCGCGTCATCGTCCGGAGGTTCGTCCTCGTCAATCGCGACGGGATGCGGAACGCTGCGCCATGGCAGCATCGACGAGGTGATCAGGGCCAGAATCCCCACCGTGACCACGCTGGCCACCGTCGCGTCGATGATCTGAAACAGGGCGAACCTGTCGCCGTTGGCGGTCGGCCCGCAGATGCCAATGACCAGTGACACGACGATCGTCGCGGTGCGGAAGCGGGGCCTGGTGGCCCACGCCGCCAGCGGAATGATGGCCCAGAGCAGGTACCAGGGTTGCACCACAGGGAACAGCAGGACGGTCGCGCCGAGCGCCACTCCCAGACCCCCGACGGGGTGCAACCGTCCTCGCAGGACCGCAATGAGCAACCAGGACACCACGATCGCGATGGTCGCAATGCCTATCGCACGTGTCAGGGACAGCACCGCCGTGGTGTGATCGCCCAGGCCCAGCAGGATGCCGACTTGGCCGGTGGCAAGCGCCAGCAGAGTCGACGGCGATATCCAGCTGCGCACGACGTTGGCCGTTCCCAGTGTGTGGATCCAGCCCAGGCCAAGCCCGCTGGCCCAGCCGATCGTCACGATCACGGCCGCACCGATCGGAATCAGCAACCCGGACGCAGCGATGAGTCCCTTCAGGCGTCCGCCCCAGCGTCGGGCCAGGGCCATCGTCACGAACCCCAGCGCCAACAACGACGGCAGCTTGACCTGCGATGACAGCGCGATGAGCACCGCACCGAATATCAGCGCGCCGAGCGGTGACCAGGCTCGCCAGTCCCCTCGGTGCCGCGGCCAATGCAGCGGTCTTGGCAGCAGCGGCCGTGCCGAGTCGATTCCCCGCAACGCGAACTCGGTGCCGGTAAGCATCAGCCCCAGCATCAGCGCCTCGTTGTGGATGCCCGCAACCAGATGAAGGATGAGCAGTGGGTTGAGGGCGCCCAGCCACATGGCGCTGACCTCGGCGACCCCGCAACGATGGGCGAGCCGCGGTGTCGCCCAGACGATGAGTGCGACGCCGATCAGCACCACGACGCGGTGGCACAGGACGGCGGCCACGATGTTCTGGCCCGTCAGTTCGGCGATGCCGCGGCCGATCCACAGGAAGAGGGGCCCGTAGGGGGCGGGAGTATCGCGCCACAGCGTCGGCACCGACGCGGTGAAGATGCTGTCGAGCCCCAAACCCTGAACCGGCCCAACCAGATACGGGTCGAGGCCGCGTCGCGAAATCTCGCTCTGCGCGAGGTAGGAGTAGATGTCTTTGCTGTACATCGGCGGAGCGATGAGCAGGGGAAGGATCCAGAGCAATAACGTCCGGTCGAGCTGGCTGCGCGACATCCGACGGTCCCCGATAGCGAAGCGGCCGAGCATCAGCCAGGCCAGGGCCATCATCACGGCACCAACGGTCGTCATCGTCAGCGAGACGGTCGGGAGTCGCGACGGCAGGCTCAGCAACCGCACGCCCAGCAACGGGTCTTGAACCACCGGGCGCGCCCCGGCTCCGAGCGAACCGATTGCCATCAGCGTGGTTCCGGTGCCGCCGAACAGCCGGGTCCGCCGCAGCCGCGCTACCTCGGCCTCGTTCAGCGGCGAGCCCACGGTCCGCTCATCCCCGTGCCAACGGGCGATCGACGCGCTCACGGAGCGCAGCCGGCGGGCTGCCATCTGAGCAGCGTAGCGGGCAATGAAGGTGATCAATCTCGCGGCGGGATAGGGTGCCCTTCCTGGACCGTGTGGGCGAATTCCGTCACAATGGTGTTGTGAAAATCAGCCAGGACGTCGACCGCCGGGGTGGCGAGCGCCATACCCGCGGCGAGATCGTGCGCCTGCTGCTGGAATCCGGACCGATCACCGCAGGTGACATTGGCGAGCGTCTGGGCATCTCCGCTGCGGGGGTGCGCAGGCATCTGGACGCGTTGCTCGAGGCCGGGGATGCCCTGGCCGCTCCGGCAGCGTCCTGGCAACAACACGGCCGCGGCCGGCCTGCCAAGCGCTACCGCCTGACGCCCGCTGGCCGGGCCAAGCTCGGCCACCGCTACGACGACCTGGCGGCCGCCGCAATGCGCCAACTCCGCGAGATCGGCGGTGACGAGGCCGTTCGCACGTTTGCGCGGCGCCGAATCGACACGATCCTCGCGGGAGTAACCGAAGGCCCCGACGATGTTGAAGCGACTGCGGACCGCGTTGCCGCGGCGCTGACGGAAGCGGGCTATGCGACCACTACGACGCCGGTGAAGGGGCAGGTTGACGGCATCGAGATCTGTCAGCACCACTGCCCGGTGTCCCACGTCGCCGAGGAGTTCCCGGAACTCTGCCAGACCGAGCGCGACGCGTTCGCGGAGGTGCTGGGCACACACGTGCAGCGGCTCGCGACCATCGTCAACGGCGACTGCGCCTGCACCACACACGTACCACTGACTCTCTCTGCGCCGCCCAGCCCGCGGCGCAGCACGACGAAACTCGAAGGAGCCTCGATATGACGGCCACGCCGGAGACATCGACACACAAGATTGGCGCGCCGCTCTCCCAGGAGGAGGCCATTGCCTCCATGGGTAATTACGGCTACGGCTGGGCCGACTCCGACGTCGCGGGCGCCAGCGCGAAGCGCGGGCTGTCCGACGCTGTCGTGCGCGACATCTCAGGCAAGAAGAACGAGCCGGAGTGGATGTTGCAGCAGCGGTTGAAGGCACTGAAGATCTTTGATCGCAAGCCGATGCCGAACTGGGGTTCAAATCTCGAGGGCATCGACTTCGACAACATCAAGTACTTCGTGCGCTCCAGCGAGAAGCAGGCGGCGACCTGGGATGACCTGCCCGCCGACATCAAGAACACCTACGACAGGCTCGGCATCCCCGAAGCGGAGAAGCAGCGTCTGGTGTCCGGTGTGGCCGCCCAATACGAGTCAGAGGTGGTCTACCACTCGATCCGGGAGGATCTGGAGAAGCTGGGCGTGCTCTTCCTGGATACCGATACCGCGTTGCGAGAGCAGCCTGAGATCTTCAAGAAGTACTTCGGCACCGTCATTCCGGCTGGGGATAATAAGTTCTCGGCGCTGAACACCGCTGTCTGGTCGGGCGGCTCATTCATCTACGTGCCGCCGGGCGTGCACGTCGACATCCCGCTGCAGGCCTACTTCCGGATCAACACCGAGAACATGGGCCAGTTCGAGCGGACGCTGATCATTGTCGACGAGGGCGCTTATGTGCACTACGTGGAGGGCTGTACTGCTCCGATTTACAAGTCGGACTCACTGCACTCTGCTGTCGTCGAGATCATCGTAAAGCCCGGTGGCCGTTGCCGTTACACCACCATTCAGAACTGGTCTAACAATGTCTACAACCTCGTCACCAAGCGTGCTCGCGCCGAGGCCGGTGCCACCATGGAGTGGATCGACGGCAACATCGGGTCGAAGGTCACGATGAAGTACCCGGCCGTGTGGATGACCGGCGAGCACGCCAAGGGCGAGGTGCTGTCAGTGGCGTTCGCCGGCGAGGGCCAGCACCAGGACACCGGCGCGAAAATGCTTCACCTGGCGCCGAATACGTCGAGCAACATCGTGTCCAAGTCGGTAGCGCGCGGCGGCGGCCGTACGTCGTACCGCGGCCTGGTCCAGATCAACAAGGGCGCGCACGGCAGCAGGTCCAGCGTCAAATGTGATGCGCTGCTGGTCGATACGGTAAGCCGCAGCGACACGTACCCCTATGTTGACATCCGCGAGGACGACGTCACGATGGGCCACGAGGCCACGGTGTCGAAGGTCAGCGCCGATCAGCTGTTCTACCTGATGAGCCGCGGCCTCACCGAGGACGAGGCGATGGCCATGGTGGTGCGCGGCTTCGTCGAGCCGATCGCCAAGGAACTGCCGATGGAGTACGCGCTGGAGCTCAATCGCCTGATCGAGCTGCAGATGGAAGGCGCGGTCGGTTAAGTGACGAATGTCAGTCAGGCAGTTGAGGGTTCAGCCCTGGCTGTCGCCAATAAGGGCGAGGTTTTCACGTCCTTCGACGTCGACGCCTTCGAGGTGCCGCACGGGCGCGACGAGATCTGGCGCTTCACCCCGCTGAAGCGGTTGCGCGGCCTGCACGATGGGTCCGCGCCGGCCACTGGCACGGCGCGCATCGAGGTCGATGAGCAACCTGGAGTGACGGTGGAGACTGCCCGACGCGGTGATGCGCGGCTCGGCCAGGGCGGCGCACCAGCCGACCGAGTTGCCGCACAGGCCTTCTCGTCGTTCAACTCGGCGACGGTGGTGACCGTCGAACGCGACACCGAGGTTGGTACGCCGATCCTAATCGCCATCACGGGTCCCGGCGAGGGCGCGGTGGCCTACGGGCACCTGCAGATCCGAGTCGAGGAACTTGCCAGGGCGATCATCGTCGTCGACCTGCGCGGCAGCGGAACCTACGCCGACAACGTCGAAATCATCGTCGGTGACTCGGCCGTGCTCGGCGTGATCTGGGTCGCGGACTGGGCCGACGATGCGGTGCACGTCAGCGCGCACCATGCGCGGCTGGGCAAGGATGCCGTGCTTGGGCATGTCAATGTCACGCTGGGCGGTGACGTCGTCCGGACCTCGACGATCCTTCGTTTCACCGGTCCCGGGGGCGACGCCAAACTGCTCGGCACATACTTCGCCGATGACGGCCAGCACTTCGAGTCGCGGCTGCTGGTCGACCACGCCTACCCAAACTGCCGGTCCGACGTGCTGTACAAGGGTGCACTGCAAGGTGATCCAGAGTCCGACAGACCGGACGCGCACACGGTGTGGGTCGGCGACGTGCTGATTCGCGCCGACGCGACCGGTACAGACACGTTCGAGGTGAACCGCAACCTTGTCCTCACCGACGGCGCCCGTGCCGATTCCGTGCCGAACCTCGAGATCGAGACGGGTGAGATCGTTCGCGCCGGGCACGCTAGTGCGACAGGACGTTTCGACGACGAACAATTGTTTTATTTGCAGGCACGCGGCATCCCGGAGGGTCAGGCCCGTCGGTTGCTGGTGCGCGCCTTTTTCGGTGAGATCATCGCGAAGATCGCGGTGCGTGCGGTGCGTGAGCGCCTCACCGAAGCCATTGAACGAGAACTAGAAATCACCGAATCGAGAACATCCACACCATGACCACACTGGAAGTCAAAGACCTTCATGTCTCGGTCACCTCGCCCGAAGAGGCCGAGGTGCCCATCCTCAAAGGCGTCGACCTGACGATCAATTCGGGCGAAACGCACGCGCTGATGGGGCCCAACGGCTCCGGCAAGTCGACGCTGTCCTACGCGATCGCGGGACACCCCAAGTACAACGTCACATCTGGTTCGATCACGCTCGACGGCCAGGACGTGCTCGCGATGAGCGTCGACGAACGCGCCCGCGCAGGCCTTTTCCTCGCGATGCAGTACCCCGTCGAGGTGCCCGGCGTGTCGACGTCGAATTTTCTACGCACGGCGGCCACCGCGGTCCGCGGCGAGGCACCGAAGCTGCGGCACTGGGTCAAGGAAGTCAAGTCCGCGATGGCAGACCTCGAGATCGACCCCGCATTCTCCGAACGCAGTGTCAACGAAGGGTTCTCGGGCGGCGAGAAGAAGCGCCACGAGATCTTGCAGCTCGATCTGCTGAAGCCGAAGATCGCGATTCTCGACGAAACCGACTCCGGTCTGGACGTAGACGCGCTGCGAGTGGTCAGCGAGGGAGTCAACCGGTACGCCGAGGAGACGCACGGCGGAATCCTGCTGATCACGCACTACACCCGCATCCTGCGCTACATCCAGGCGCAATTCGTGCATGTGTTCGTCGGCGGCCGGATCATCGAGTCGGGCGGCCCAGAGCTGGCCGACGAGCTCGACGCGAACGGATATGAGCGGTTCGCCGAGAAGGCCCCCGCGGAGGCGTAGCGATGACGGCGGTAACTCCACTCGACATCACGGCGATCAGGGCGGACTTCCCGATCCTCACGCGGGTGATGCGTGGCGGAAACCAGTTAGCGTATTTGGATTCCGGCGCGACGTCGCAACGACCGCTGCAGGTTCTCGACGCCGAACGTGAGTTCCTGACGACGTCGAACGGCGGCGTGCACCGGGGCGCGCATCAGCTGATGGAGGAGGCCACCGATGCCTACGAGCAGGGCCGTGCCGACATCGCGGCGTTCGTCGGCGCCGACGCCGATGAGCTGGTCTTCACCAAGAACGCCACCGAGTCGCTGAACCTGGTTTCGTATGCGTTGGGCGACGGCCGCTTCAACCGGGCCGTCGGGCCCGACGACGTCATCGTCACCACCGAGCTGGAACACCACGCGAACCTGATCCCCTGGCAGGAGTTGGCACGTCGCACCGGGGCGACGCTGCGCTGGTATGGAGTCACCGACGACGGGCGCATCGATCTGGACTCACTACAACTCGATGAACGCGTGAAAGTTGTTGCCTTCAGTCACCATTCGAATGTCACCGGGGCGTTGGCGCCGGTGGATGAACTCGTGGCACGTGCCCGTGCCGTCGGTGCCCTGACCGTGCTGGACGCGTGCCAGTCGGTGCCGCATCAGCCGGTTGACCTCCACGCACTCGACGTCGACTACGCTGCCTTCTCGGGCCATAAGATGCTGGGCCCCAACGGGATCGGCGTGCTGTACGGCCGCAACGAGTTGCTGAACGAGATGCCGCCGTTTATCACTGGCGGATCGATGATCGAGACGGTGACGATGGAGGCCACCACCTACGCGCCAGCACCCCAACGCTTCGAGGCGGGCACACCGATGACGTCGCAGGTCGTCGGCTTGGCCGCGGCAGCACGGTATCTCGGGGCGATCGGGATGAGCGCAGTCGAGGCGCATGAGCGCGAGTTGGTGGCTGCGGCGCTCGAGGGACTTGCCGGTGTGGACGGCGTTCGCATCATCGGTCCGACCAGCCTGGCCGACCGCGGTTCGCCGGTGTCGTTTGTGGTTGACGGGATTCATGCGCACGACGTGGGCCAGGTGCTCGACGACGACGGCGTGGCCGTGCGCGTCGGACATCACTGCGCGTGGCCTCTGCATCGGCGCTTCGGCATCGCCGCGACCGCGCGGGCGTCGTTCGCGGTGTACAACACGTTCGACGAGGTGGACCGGCTCGTGGGCGGAGTGCGCCGGGCAGTGGAGTTCTTTGCGTGAGGCTAGAACAGATCTACCAGGAAGTGATCCTCGATCACTA
>NZ_JAVHWM010000147.1:0-6183 GCF_032159765.1 Mycobacterium sp.
GACGTCGGCGTGTGATCGCTGGGCTTGACCACGAACGTGCAGCCCGCGGCAAGCCCGGCGGCGAGCTTCCACGTCAGCAGCAGTAGCGGCGAGTTCCACGGGGTGATGGCGCCGACGACGCCGACCGGCTCGTGGCGGGTGTAGACGAAGAAGTTCGGCTTGTCGACCGGGACGACCTCGCCCTGCAGTTTGTCGGCCAGCCCGGCGTAATAGAAGTAGTAGTCCGGCAACGCCCGCATCTGGCCGACCATCTCGCGGACCAGCTTTCCGCCGTCCCGCACCTCGAGCTCGGCCAGCCGCTCCGCCTCGCGCGCGATGAGCTCGCCGAGGCGCCACAACAGTTTGCCGCGCGCGGTCGGGGTCAGTGCCCCCCACTGGCCGTCCAGCGCGGTGCGGGCCGCGGCGACAGCACGGTCCACGTCGTCGGCCCCGCCGTCGGGCACGCGTGCCCACGGCCGACCGGTGAACGGGTCAACGCTGTCGTAGGTGGCTCCGGAGGCGGCGGCCTCCGAAACGCCCCCGATCAGCAGCTCGAATTCAACCAACTGCTCCGTCGCGCTGTTCGTAATCGTGGTGTCAGTCATGGGTGGTCCTCATCGAGTGCGCGGCCGCTTCTTGTTGTTAAGGGAGTCCGGGGTGGCTCCGGCATTGCCGAGATGTGTGTAGGACATGCCGTGGCGGGCCGCGAGGGTGGGCGGCAGATCGCGGGCCTCCCACATCGCGCGGACGGTGCCCTGGACACCGTTCGGCCGTCGGGACGCGATCTCGGCCGCCAATTCGGCTGCCCGGGAACGTAGTTGGTCATCCGGGACGATTTCGGTGACGATCCCGATCCGCAGCGCGGTCTGCGCGGTCATCCGCTCCTCGCTGCCCAGCAGTGCCCAGCGCATTACCTCCCCGTACGGCACGCCGAGCGCCAGCATGCCCATCGGCTCCAGCGCCGAGACGATCCCCGCGTTGGCGTGCGGGTCGAAAAAGGTGGCGGTCTCGCTGCAGATCGCGAAGTCGCACTCGTTGACGAAGTACATCGCACCGCCCGCGACGATGCCGTGCAGAGCGGCGATCACCGGCTTCCACACCTTGTGACCCTTGGGACCAAGGCAGGCGCCGGGGTCCTCCTGATTGAAAATCGGCTGGTGCTTCCACCATGTGCCCTCGGCGACGTCGATGCCGGTGCAGAACGCCCGTTCTCCGTTGGCGCACAGCACCGCGACGCGGATGTCGTCGTCGTCGCGGACCCTTGCCCAGGCCGTGGCGAGGTCGCCGGCCATCTGCTTGGTGAAGCTGTTCAATTTGTCGGGGCGGTTGAGCGCCACGGTGGCGACGTGGTCGGTGACGTGGAACTCGATGGTGCTCAGGTCGGTCTTGTCGGTCACGGGCGCTCCTCTGTCGATCCGGTGCCTACCGGCATCTTCGCATCCGCGTCTCTCACCTGGTTAACCTGGTTAGCTATCTCGCGTTTGAGGATCTTGCCTGCGGGGCCGAGCGGGAACTCGCGCCAGAACGCGAACCGGCGCGGCTGCTTGTAACCGGCCAGCTCGGCGCGGCACAACGTGCTCAGTTCATCGGTCAGTGCGGTCTGATCGTGAAAATGGGATTTGGGGATGACCACCGCGACTGGCGTCTCGCCCCACTCCTGATCGGGCACGCCGACTACTGCGACCATGTCGACCCCGGGATGCTGCGCGATGACCCGCTCGATCTCGGCGGGGTAGACGTTGAAGCCGCCCGAGATGATGAGGTCGGTCTTGCGGCCCGTGATGTGAAGGTAGTTGTCGTCGTCCAGGTAGCCCAGGTCGCCGGTGCGCAACCCGTCGGGTCGGAACGTCTCCGCCGTTTGCTCGGGCCGGTTCCAATAGCCGATTGCGTTGGCGGGGCTGGCGATGGCAATTTCGCCGATCTCTCCGACCGGGGCCTCGCTCCCATCGTTCATAACGATGCGGATCGCACACATCGGGGTCTCCTGCCCGCAGGACGTACCGATCGACGTCCTGCCCGCGACGATGTCACGGTGGTCCTGCGGCGTGAGAATGGTTGCCTGCCCACCGCATTCGGTGAGCCCGTACCGCTGCTGCAGATCGCAGCCGAGCATCTCCATGGCCTTGCGCGCCAGCCCCGGCGGCACGGGCGCCGAGCCGTAGGAGATCCTCCGCAGGCTCGACATGTCCCGCGGGGGGCCATTTTCGAGGATCGCCAGCGTTCGGTGCAGCATCGTCGGGATGAACGTGGTGAAGGTGATCGCGCTGCGTTCGATCTCGTCGATCACGGCCTGCGGATCGAAGCACTGGTGGATCACCATCGTCTGACCGAGGTAGAGCCACGACACCGTGCGCACCATGCCGCCTGCGGTGAAGAACGGGGTAGTCGCCAACATGATGTCCGACCGGTTGGCCTCGGTCACCAAGTTGGTGTCGGCCGCCTGGTAGAGCAGGCCGCGGTGGGTGTGCATCACCCCTTTGGCGCGTCCGGTGGTGCCGCTGGTGTACAGGATCACCGCGACGTCGTCGGGGGTGATCTCGCGGCGCGGCACACTGGGTTGTGCCTGCGCCAACGCGGTCTCGTAATCGGTGACCGACTCGCTGGCACCGAGCGTCGCGCGGGCATCTATGCCCAATACCAGTGCAAGGTCTGTGAATTCGCCGAGGAACTTGTCCAGATGGTCGGCGTGGACGATCACTGCGCGGGCACCGGAGTCGTCGCGGACGTGCGCCACTTCGTCGGGGGCCAGCCGGATGTTCACCGGCACGGCGATCAGGCCGGCCTTGGCCAGACCGAACGAGATCTCCGGCCATTCGATGCAGTTACGTGCGATCACCATCACCCGGTCCCCAGGCTCCAGCCCCCGGCCGGCGAGGAAACTCGCCAGCCGCCGGGCCTGCCTGTCGACCTCGGCCCAGGTGTGCATCCGGTCGGCATCGACGAGCGCGGGCTTGTCCGGGTAGCGGCGCGCGTTGTTGGTGGCGATGTCTCCGATGAGCATCAGATCACCGCCCTCATATCAGGAACGCCAACGTCTCGACCGGACCGCCTGCGTCGATCAGGTGCACGATCTTGCGGACCAGTCGCGGCCCGTCGGGGGAACGGCGGATCGTATGGCTCACCCGGCCGGCCCAGAAGCGTTGGCGGATGCGGTATTCGAACAATGCGAAATTGGATTCGACTGTGACGGTGTCGGCGTTCTCGTCGACCACCTCGCTGTTCGAGACGACGCGGCGCATGACCGATGGCGGCGTCTGGGAGTGCCGGTTGCCCGTGTTGAGCTGAGCGACGCGGCTCTTGATCCGCCGCCGGTTGTCGTTGATGTAGGCCAGCGTGGTGCGCGGGTCGTCGTCGGGGTGCATGGGGACGCGGTACTCGACGGTGTCGTCGTCATCGGCCCACAGCGCCTCCCACTCTGAGTAGCGGCCTTCGTCAGCCAGGCGCGCTTCGAGATACAGGAACGACAGGATCTCGGCGTCCGGCAGCGGCCGCAGCGAAGGGCGGGTCATGGGCGTCGGCTGTTCTGACTGAGCGTTGACGGTCATGCTCCCGCCTTTCCGCCGACGACAGCGGCCCACTGCGAGTAGAAACCGCGCTGTGGCGTCTCGGCGCTCTTGTCCCGGTTGATGATTCCGGTCTCATCGGAGATGTCGTGTTCGACGCCGCGCGCGAGCACCAGCCACTCCGGAAGCTCGGCTGCCAGCCCGGCCTGGTTGCGCATGCCGATCTCGCCGTCGTCGGCGATCAGGAACCCCGCCGGGCCCATCGCTCCCTCGGACCGCCGCAGCGTGCGTTCGTTCAACGCGTCCTGACCCGGGATCAACACGGCGGTGGTGTAGGCGATGGTGCGGTCGGGGGCCTGCGGTTCGACGAACATGACGTTCATCTCGGCGAGGAACAGGTTGGGCCAGATCAGCGTGTGCGGCGGACCCACGACCAGTGCGTCGTGCGCCTGGTCGGGACCGTAGGCACTCTCCAGCGCGTCGACGTATTCGGCCAGCTTCGCCCGCGGAATCCGGCCGTACCAGACGAATTCCTCGTCGAGCTTGCGGTATTCGTCGCTGTAGTCGATCTCTGAATGACCGTTGCGCAGGTCGCGCACCAGCACGTCGACCTTGGTGGGCACGTGTGACACCTTCGCCGGCTTGATCGCGTCATATACGGAGGCGTGCGTGAACAGCGCGTGGTAGCCGTCTACGTTGTTCTCCACCACCATCTTCCAGTTGGCGTGATGCAGGTGCTTCATCCAGTTGGCCCGCAGGTCGATCTCGCGGGTGGGGGAGAGGTTGAGCAAACGGTCGATGGCGTGTATCGCGTTGCCGAGATGCTCGGACAGCGAAATGCCTTCGGCCGCAAGTGAGGCGAAGACGAAGCCGCCGTAGCTGTCGACCCGCGGCGCTTGCGCCAGGCCCAGCTCCGCGCGCACCTGATTGAACGCCTCGCCGTAGCCTTCCCGCATCGGGACACCCTGCAGCGCACCGGTGTTGTTGAAGGTCCAGCCGTGGTACGGGCACCGGAACGAGTTCGCATTGCCCTTCTCGGCGTTGCACAGCTTGTTGGCGCGGTGGGTGCAACGGTTGAGCACCACGCGCACCACGCCGTCCTTGCCGCGCACGACGACGACGGGATCATGGCCGATCATCCGGGTGAGGTAGTCGCCGGGCTCGCTGACTTCGCTCTCGTGCGCGACATAGACCCAGCCGGTCTTGAAGATGGTGTCCATCTCGCGGCGGAAGATGTCATCCGACGTGTAGACCGACCCGTGCACGCGGTCGCTCCGGATGACGCTGCTGACATCGAATTCGTCAATGGCAGCGGATGATTCGAGCGTCGTCACCGGTCCTCCAGGATGTCTATGGCTGGGATCGCGACGTCGCCGAGGCGGCGGAATGCGATGCGCACCGCAGTGCCGATCGTGGGTGCCGTCTGCGAGGGTTGCGCCGTCGTCATCACGATGCGGTGCCCGCTGCTCAATTCCACGTCGACGATGGGGTAGGGGAGTGGGGCGTGCACCAACCCGGGTTCGCGTCGGTGCATCAGGGTCGCGGAGTGTACAGTCCCGTCCAGTTCGACAGTGCGCCAGTCGTGTTCGGTGCCGCCGCAGCGGTCGCACACTTCCTGGTCGAGCTCGAGCGGTTGCGCGCATTCCGCGCAGAACGACAGCGCGAGTTCGTTCCGCTGGGCCGCCTGGTACAGCGGCGCCAACGCGTCATGGTCGGGATCGGGTGCCAATGCCGGATCCAGCAACCAGTCGTCGAGTGTGGTGGCGGTCATGCGGCTCGCTCCAGCACCAGCGCCGCATGGTGGTCCAGCCGGCCTCCGATACCGCCGACGAGAGCGACGGTGGCGTCGGGGACCTGTCGCTCCCCGCCGGTACCGCGCAGCTGAATCACCGCCTCGGCCAACGGCGTCATGCCCTGCAGGTAGAAACCGGAGAGCTGGCCACCGCCGGTGTTGGTCGGCAGTGTGCCGCCGCGGCCGATCCCGCCGTCGCCCACGAAGGTGCCCGCGGGAACATCGCCGGTGAGCCGGTATTCGTCGAGCAATGCCAGAGTCACGATCGAGAACGGGTCGTAGAGTTCGGCAACGTGCAGGTCCGAGCGGGTCATGCCGGCCTGCGCGAGCGCGTCGTCCACCGCGCGGCCACCGCCCCCGAACCACGATTCGGCTCCCGCGCGACGGCGCCGCACCGGATGCTCCCGGCCGGTGCCGCGCACCCGAAGGCGGGTGGTGCCGACCGACCCCGAACCGGTCAGCACGACGGCGACGGCCCCGTTCACAGGTCGCGCGCAGTCGAGTAGCCGCAGCGGTTGGGCGACCATCGGACTGGCGTCGTATCCGGCGTCGTCGAGCGGTTCGCGATTCACCGCATCGGGATTGCCACGGGCCCAACCCCGTGCCGTGGTGGCGACCGCGCGCAATGCGTCGGTGCTTGTGCCGGTGACGTGCAGCCACCGCTGCGCCAACAGCGCGTACGTCGGCACCGACCCGAGCAGCCCGGAGGCCCGCTCCAGTCCGCGCACTCCGGCGGTGCCGCCGCTCTGCGCATACGTCGACCCGGCACCCCGGTCTGCTACCAGCGGCGCGTCGGCGAATACACACATGACGGTGGTCGCCTCACCCGTGGTGATGGCGTGGCGTGCGCGCTGAATCATCGCGATGGTCGTGGCGCCCTTGATCTCGACGTGCTCCAAAAGGCGCAGG
>NZ_JAVHWM010000217.1:0-44443 GCF_032159765.1 Mycobacterium sp.
TCGCGTTCATCGAGGGCCTTGACCATCGGTTTCAACCAGTTGCTGGTTTCGCCCCTCATCGCGTCCCCCTGCGCTCGTCCTAAGCTTCTTTCCTTAATCAGACGAGCTACGGTGTCCTCCGGTTCAGCGATCGACGGACTGCTGCAACGTTGAATATGTGCGTCCTATCGAGGTCAGCTGGTTACGCTTGTCAAATACTAAATACCTCAGTCGAGCTTGCTTGTGCGGACGGGCTGCGCGTAGGCCTCCGACCATAGAAAGGCGGCCGATGGACAGCACCCGCGAACCCGTCAGCACCGTTGATGACCTGAGAGGCGACCTCGCGGGCCGATACAAGACAATCCCCAGCGGCGGAGCGTCCGTCGATCCCGCTCTAGTCGATGAGTACATGACAGCGTTGGAACGAGATGGATACATCATCTGGCGGGATCTCCTCAGCGAGGACGAATGCGCGCAAATCCGCACGGCAGCCAACCCGCTGCTAAATGAATTTGGCCGCAACGCCTTTGAGGGCTACCGCACCCAACGCGTCTACAGCGTGCTCAATAAGACCCGCACCTGCGACCGGCTAATCGATCACCCACGGGTGCTGGCGCTACTCGACCGTTTGTTCAAACCGAACTACCTGCTGTCACAGCTGCAGGTCATCAACATCGCGCCGGGCGAAAACCGTCAGTTGCTGCACTTCGACGACGGCTTCTATCCGATCCACCGGCCGCGTCCACCGCTCGGGGCAGCCACGATATGGGCCATAGACGCATTCGGCGACAACAACGGCGCCACCGTTGTCATCCCTGGCAGCCACCAGTGGGGGCCGCGGAAGCCGACCCCCGCAGATCGCGAGGTTTCGATCATCATGCCGGCCGGGTCATGCGTGTTCTTCGTTGGGACGCTCTGGCACGGCGGCGGCGCCAACCGTTCTGACCGAAACCGACTCGCCGTCACCGCCCAGTACTGCGAGCCTTGGCTGCGACCACAGGAGGCCTACTCACTGTCGGTCTCGCGCGACATCGCCCGCGCCGTATCACCAGACATCCGGCGGATGCTCGGCTACAGCATCTACCCCCCATTTGTAGGAGCCGTCGACGGCCTGCACCCGCTGCGCCTGCTCGACCCGCCCAGCGATCGCCCCGGGGCTCACCAGCCGTGGACTAGTTGAATTTGCGGACATTTTCCATCTCGACGTTGGCCCCGCGATGCAACGCCCAGGGGTCATTGCCGGAATCAGAAGCGAGCCGTGAGAAGCCTTGCCGTCAGTGATTCATCTCATCGTCGGGCGGCAGGATCAGGAAGTTCTGCATCATGCCGGTGTCCTCGTGCGGAAGTATGTGGCAGTGGAATACCGATTTTCCCATGTGTTGCTTGTAACGCTGGCGGATGACGACGGTCTGACCCTTGCCCACCCACACGGTGTCTTGAATTGTCCCCGGCGGCACGGGTTTTCCATCGACAGAGATCACTTCGAAGCTGTTGACGTGGATGTGGAAGGGGTGTCCCTCGTCACCGCCAGGATGCCCGGTGCCAACCTTGATCCACCACTCCTCGGCATCGTTGAGGTGCGTGACGATGTTTACTTCTTTCTCGTTGTAGATGGCGTTGTTGACGAGATAGTCGCCACCGGTGACGAGATTGATCATCCCGGGTGTCGCACTCATGAACTCGATCATCCGAACATGTTTGATCTCTTCGGGTTTGATCAGCGGGTAGAAGCGGCTCGGTATGGGCAACTTGGTTGGCAGTGCCATGTTCTTCGGTGCACCGGTGACCTCGATCTCGGCGATGACTTTCTCGTCGCTCTTGAGAAACTGCTCGGTTTGCGCCAGCTGGCCCATGCGGTAAATGCCCGGCGTGGCATTGCCTTTGACGAGGAAGTCCGCGCGGTTTCCGGTGGCGACGAGCACCTGCTCCGTCGTGTCGCCGCCCTGACGCGCCGGAATCACCCGAGTCTCAGGGAAATTCACCCCGTCCATTGCGGTGAGGTACATGTCATGACCGTCGACGACGATCGGCATCATGTTGTCGGTTGCTCCGTTGAGCATCCGGAACCGAACCACTTCGCCCGGTGCAATAGTGATGCGCTGCACGGGCAACTGAGTTCACCTTGAACCGTCCCGCGTCTGATTCGCACTCCATCTTCTTGGGCAGGTGCACGTTGTGGTGAGCAAGTGTGACCCTGAAAACCGGCGCAGGACTGTGCGTCTGGTGTTGGAGTATCGCAATGCGTCTGCGTCTGAATGGACGGCGATCAGCGCAGTGTCGAATCGGCTGGGGGATAACCGCGGAGACGCTGCACAACTGCTGTGGGTCAGAAACGCTGTTCGCCGACCGTCGTACCGCCAACCGGGCACGTGGTGTGGGTCCACTCAACTGCACCGGCAACGAGAAGGGGAACAAGAGCGGGTTCGCCACTACGTGGGAGTCGTAGTTGCAGACCTCGACAGAGCCGGGCGGGTTGGTTGGATCGGTCAGGTCTTCTTGCCGTTGGGTCCGAGCTCGGCCTCGCCACCGGCGGCCAGGACGAGCGCTCGGACTCGAGAGCTATATTTCGCGGCGAACCGCTGGGCGATCATGCTCCCGAGCGAGTGCCCGACGACGACGGTCCTCGCTACTTCCAGACGATCCAGGAGCTCAGCGGGCTCGTCGGCCCAACCATCGATCGAGTAGCCGTTGGGGCGACAGACCACAGCCGCTGCGGTCGTAAACGATGACCACTTGCTCACCGTCATACGCTGCGCGTGCCATGCGTTCGAGGTGGCACCGAGGCCGTGGATAAACGATCGGCGGATCGTCGCCTTGCGTCTCGTGATGAACCTCGAGGCGGCCGCAGTTACCCGGAGCAGTCCGCAGGCTCGTTGATTGACCGGCGGTTTAAGCGGGTAAATCCAAAACACACTGGCAACGCAGCTAACACACAGAAATTGGGGAACTCATGATCGCCGACCACCGACCTCGTCACCTTGCCGTGGCCGCATCCGTAGCCGCTGTCCTCGCCTTGAGCACGCTGACTGGGGCTTGCAGTTCGGATAAGGACAAGAAGGACTCTACGTCCACGTCGACATCGTCGAGCGCCCCCGCGACGACATCGGCGAGCGGTACAGCAACATCGCCGGCGCCCGGGACTTCAGGTTCGCCAGGGCCGGGCGCAAGCGCAGGACCTGGTGGCGCGACGGCAGGCGTGCCCGGAGCCAGTGCAGGAGCCGGACCGGGCGGCGCGACAGCGGGTGTTCCGGGTGCCAGCGCAGGAGCTGGTCCCGGCGGCCCGTCAGCTGGTGTGCCGGGTGCAAGCGCGGGTGCGGGCCCCGGCGGCGCGGGAGCATGCGCCGGCCCCGTCTGCGCAGGCACTCCCTAGACGCGAGACTCGCCGAAATTCACGTTATGCAGAGAAGTTGCGAGGAACGAGCTGCATAACGTGAATCTCGGTGAGAGGGCGTGGTCGACACCAATCTCGTTGAGTCGCCTTAAGACACGTTGAATGACGGATTCAGCCATGCACTCTTGCGAGCGACGAGCCGACTAGCGGCCTGGCGGATGGCTCGGCTGAACGGGATGCGGGGTGGGCGTGAAACTGTTCCCGTCCGTTGGGTTCGGTTGATTTTGAGTTGGCGACACCGATGGCTGCGTAGACGAGGTCGACGTACTGCTCGAGCTGGGAGCGGGTTGATCGTTCTTGCCGCACCCCGCAGTAACAGCCCCCATCGCAACGACAACAATGCCGGCATAGACCGGAAGTTTCCGCCTCAACTGTGTCGCACTCATAGCACTCCTCATGGACTGCGAGCCGCTTTCGTCGTTGTCGGTGACGTTGTCGACTCCGCTGATGACGATCATCTCAACTTCACCAGTGAATTTAGCCGAAAATGGGAGTTTTGCAGCTTTCGTGTAAGCGCTTCCAAGAAAACCCCAAGACGTGCGCGACAGCCTTTCCAGACGTGCGACCGTCCGCGGCCGCACGACTGGAAGGGAGCTCCGTGAAAGTCCTTGCCGCTGCGGCGATTGGCCTGGTTGTCGGCGTTTTGGTGTCGCCTAGTGCCGCCCGTGCCGAGGTGCCGACGCAACCCCAAGTCACCTTCCCGCAACAGCCGGTCCCGAGCCCTAGTGATGCGCTCGACCCCAGAGCGCAGGTGCAGGAGCTCCAGCGCCAGATTTCCGAACTGCACGACAGCTGGGACAGCCTCACCCCCGAGCAGCGCAACGCTCAGCTCAAACGACTGCAACGGCAGGCCACGACGGTTGACCAGGGGATCCACAACCTGCCTCCGGAGGAACAGCCGGAAGTGGAAGCGATGCTGTTGTCGTCGACGCTCCAGTTGTTCGACTTACTCAGGATCGCGCAGGCCTCGCAGCGTTAGATTCGCATCAACTTCTCGGCGTTGCGATGACGCTCTTGCGGTAACCGCCAAACTCCGCGGTCCTCGCACGTAGGATTTTCGGGTGCGTCTGTCGTGGCCGTTAATGGGCCGCTCCGAGCAGCTGGAAGCAATCAAGGCTGCCATCCTGGCCTCGGACGCGTCAGGAATCGTGGTGTGCGGGGCGGCGGGTGTCGGCAAGAGCCGAATCGTCCGCGAGGCCATGGCCGCTGCTGAGTCGCAGGGATACGAATGCCGGTGGGTCGTTGGCACTTCGTCGGCCAGAGCGGTTCCACTTGGTGCCTTCACCGTCTGGGCACCGTCGGGTGTCAGCGACACCGGCCAGCTGCTTCGCGGAGTGATCGAGTCGTTGACAACCCCATCCTCGGACGTCCCGGTCGTCGTGTGCGTGGATGACGCGCACCTACTCGACGACTTGTCGATCTTCGTCGTGCATCAGATCGTGCAGCGCGGCGCCGCGAAGGTGGTTCTCGCCATTCGCGACGATGAGCCTATTCCCATGGCAGTGCAGGAGATATGGAAGGTTGGCCAGTTCGACTGGCTCGACGTGCAGCCGCTATCGCTCGAGGAGACCACGGCGCTGCTGGCCGCGACCCTCAACGGGCCTGTGGATCCCGATGCGGCTCAGCGACTGTCGGAGCTGACGCGCGGAAACGCTCTGTACCTTCGCACCATCGTTGAGCAGGAAGTCGCTGACCAACGGCTCGCAAAACAGCGCGGATCCTGGCGGTGGCTCGGTGACCCGAACGTCCCTCCCAGCCTCGTCGAGTTAATCGAATCCCGCATCGGCGCGTTGCCCGAGCCGGCCACCGACGCGATTGACGCTCTGGCCGTCGGGGAGCCCATCGACATCGCCGCGCTGGAGCGGATCACCAATCCGGCCGCTGTCGAAGAGGCCGACAACCGCGGGCTGATCACGCTCGAGCCCGCCACCGGCGGTGTACAAGTACGGCTGGCGCATCCGCTCTACGGCGAGGTGCGCCGCAGACGCGCCCCGGCCACCCGGTTACGACGGTTGCGCGGACTGGTCGCCACCGAACTCGCCGCCTCGAAGGCCTCCGACGACATCCAAGTCGTGGTGCGACGCGCCACGTTGAGCCTCGAGTCCGACCTCACTCCTGACGTCGACCTACTCGTCAGGGCGGCGCACGGCGCCGTCTGGCTGGCCGACCTGGCGCTCGCCGACCGACTTGCTGAAGCAGCAATTCGTGCGGGCGCCGGGCCTGAGCCGAATTTCGTACGGGCACACGCGCTTTCGTGGTTGGGACGTGGCGACGAAGCGGACGCCGTGTTTGCTGAGATCGCGACCGACGAATTGGCCGACAGCGACCGCGGGCGCTTCGCGTTCCTTCGTGCGAGCAATCTGTTGTGGGCGCTCAATGACCCTGACCGTGCGAAGGCGGTCATCGACGAGGCGTCGCAAGACGCACCCCCGCAGGCCCGCAGCTATATGGACGCCTTCCGGACGGTGTATCTGTTCGCGATGGACCAACCGGATGCCGCGGCCAAGGCGTCCACGAATCTCGAATTGGCCGACCAGCCACCAGTTGTTGGCGCTGAAATCGCGTGGGCGCTGTCGACCATCTGCGCGAACGCGGGCCAAACCACCGAGGCCTTGGCCGTCGCAGAGGCGGGATACGCCGTGGCCACACGCTCTTTCGATGCTCCGCATATGCGGTTCAACATCGCTGATTCGCACGTGAGTGCGCTGCTGCTTGCCGGCCGCACGAGCGAAGCGCTCGAATTGGCCCAGCGGGTCCGCGAACAGGCAGCCAATCTGCCGGGCGCCGCGCAGTTACTCGGCGCCGCGGTAGCGGGTAGCGCAGCGCTTGGCGCCGGCCGCCTCGATATCGCGTGCCAGTTGTTGGAACAAGCGGCAGAAGGCCTCTCGCTGACCCATGCTTCGGGCTGGGGGTACCGCTATCAGATCTCGTACGTCCACGCGCTTGCCCTGCGCGGATCAGTTCGCGAGGCGGCCGCGGCGCTCGCCGCGCTGGACAAGGTGCAGCGGGTTTTCAGGGCGCTGGATTTCGAGCGCAGCCTGGCTCAAGCCTGGGTGGCCGCGGGTCAGGGTGCCGTCAGCGAAGCGATCGCCTTCGTCTCGTCCGCAGCCGAAAGGGCAGCCGCTAAAGGGCAATTCGCGGGCGAGGTCCTTTGTCTGCAGACCGCTGCCCAATTTGGTGATCGCACCAAAGCATCCAGATTGCGGGAGCTGGAGTCGATCGTCGAAGGACCTCGGGTCGGCGTTGCCGCGCGGTTCGCCGAGGCTCTGCGCGACGGCGACGGGGCTGAACTATCGGCGGTGTCAGAAGAATTCGAGCAGATCGGCGATCTCATCGCAGCCATCGACGCAGCCGCACAGGCCGCCCTGGCGTATCGGCGCAAAGACCTTCGAGGGTCGGCGCTGGGATGCTCCACACGGGCTGCCGCCCTGGCCGAACAATGCGGCGGCGCCAGCACTCCCGGTCTTCACCAGGCCAGCGAGCCACTACCGTTCACCGAACGCGAGGAAGAGATCGTGATGTTGATCGGCCAGGGGTTGTCCAACCGCGCGGTGGCCGATCGACTGACGCTGTCGGTGCGCACCGTCGAGAGCCATATCTACCGGGCCATGTTGAAGACAGGAACCACCCGCCGCGACGAACTTGCCGCCTTGCTGACACGACCCACGGCGCGAAACGACTGACACACCGACCACGGCCGATTGACTCGGCATCAACTGGGTAGCAGAAGCCTGACGAGACCGCGCTGAAGCTGGCCGGATGGGGTTTTGGGTACCATTCCCGGCTCCACGACGAGGATCATCGCCGGCGCAATCCGGAACCGCCGGTACACCTCGTGCCCGATCTGGCCCCTGATTTTCCTCACGCTGGAATCAACACGCCAACTGTGTGATTCGACGACGATCGCCACGGCCTCGTCAGCCTGACCGGAGCTCAGGCTCAGGGCCACCGCGCTTCCGCGGCGTACTCCGGCCACTGCCTCCGCCGCCCGTTCGAGATCTGTCGGGTAGATGTTGCGCTCGGACATGACGATCACATCCTTGCTGCGCCCGCACACCACGATGTCGCCGTCCTCGGTGACATATCCCATATCACCGGTGGCAAACCATCCGTCGTTGTCGCAGAGGGGTTTTCGGCCATCGCCGTTGAGCTGGAACGACGACACACTTGGACCCCGAATGATGAGTTCGCCGACTCGTCTCTCGTCCAGGTAGTCACCGCACTTGTCGACGACCCGTACCTCGATACCGGGGAGGGGAGGGCCGAGCCGCACCAGCTCGCGCCCTTCATCGGCTGGCCGGGCCACTCCTGCGGATTCGATGAGGTCCGCGTCCACGACATCGACTGCGAGCGGATTTCCGGTGGGGTGCACTGTAACTGCGAGCGTCGCTTCGGCCATTCCGTACCCCGGCGCGAACACGCCGGGATCCAGGCCGAAGCGCTCGCCCGCCGTCACGAACCGGCGAACGGCAGCTGCGTCGACTTGTTCTGCACCACTCATCACGACGCGCAGGCTCGACAGGTCGTATGCGTGGTCGGCAACATTCTCGAGATGCTTCGCCGTCACCGCGAGCGCGAAGTTGGTTGCCGCCGTGATGGTGCCCCGGTGCTCTGACACCAATTCCATCCAGCGCAGCGGGGCGGTGACGAAGTCGGCCGGGGTGGCGATCACCGCCTCAGATTGGGCGTGCATGGCAGCGAGAAGGAATCCCACCATACCCAGGTCGTGATACAGCGGTAGCCAGCTGACGAGAACCTCCTCGGCGGGCGCCGAGCTGATTCTTTGGGTCAGTGCGGCGAGGTTTGCGTGCAGGTTGCGATGGGTGATCTCGATGGCCTTTGGCGCGGCGGTCGAGCCGGAAGTTAACTGCAGCAGGGCGATTGACTGCGACGCCGGATCGAGCGGGTTGATTCCCCGGCCTTCGAACAGTTCGTCGAGCTGATACGAGACATCGAATTCCGTTGCGTTGAACGGCTCAGCCAAGATCACGGCCTTCGCGTCAATCATCGTGAGTACGCGCTTCTGTTCAGCCATCCAGGTGAGGAAGTCTGACCGGCGGGTCGGTTGCTGGAGCATGGTCAGCGTGGCGTCGCGCATCCACAAGGCCACCGCGATTCGGGCAACGTCGTCGGGTCGGCCCGCAAGGACCGCCACCCGATCGCCGGGCCCGATTGCGCGCTCAGCCAGGCCTCCCGCGATCCGTAGGGCGTCGTCAGTGAGGCTCCTCCACGAACTGCGGCGCACTGGCTCGCCGGGGCACACAATTCCCGCCGTGGAGCTTGCCCGAAACACCCTGTCGGTGAATTCACTCATCTCGATCCGCCCGGGTCTCTCGTGAATTTAGGGACTACCAGTTCTTCTAAGCCCAATATCACGTGGAGCGAGCCGGACGATGTCAGTAGTAGGGCACTTAATTCACGATATCCAGCGAGGTTGATGGTCACCTCTAAATCACCCGGCGGTGGCGGAGCAGATTTTGCAGTAGCCGACTACTGAGGCCCTCACAGGGACCCCACCCGATGCTGGGCTCACAGCAACGGCGGTCACCTGGCCGCGATCACGATGAAGGGGCACTTCGTGGCCGCCGAGAAGTTGAAGAAGAGCCTCAGCCCTGGGGTGGCACCAGCTGGCCCATGGCCTTGGCCCACGCGATGTGTCCTTCGTAATCAAGCGATTCCGCAATCGCGAGATAGCGTTTCAATAAATCCCGATAAGCAATGACGTCGCCGTGGGCGCGGGCTAGCAAAGTGCGCAGCCGTAGCAGCGTGACCTCGCGCACCGCCGAGCCGTCATCTGGCAGGTTCGCCAACCGGTCGAGATCGTCTTGCGCTTCGGCTAGGTCGCTCTCGTCGCCACGCTCCAACAGCGTCTCCACCAGAACGCCGGTGCCCCAAACGCCATAACCGAGCCGTCCTGCCCGGTGCAGTTCGTCCACGGCTTGGCGCATCACCGGTATGGCAGCATCGTGGTCGCCCCGTCTGGCGTTCTCACGGGCGGCCCACAGGTCAGCGAGTGGGACCAAGAAGAGACTATGGACACGCAGAAACACATCGCGGGCCTCTACCACGAGTTCCAGGCCGCGGTCACGGTCGGCCGCTGCGTCCCGATTCAGCAACGCGACACCCAGGTTGTACCTCCCCACGCCAAGCATGTACTCGTCGCCCCCTCTCTCGGCGGTCTGCACCGCCTCCTCGAGCGCGCGCAATGCGGAATCATCCGCCCGAAGCACCCCGTAATAAATCGCGAGACCGTAGGTCCAGGCGCGAACAGCGACGATGGTTCCCGCGTTGCTGCGTCGGGCCATCGCGGCCGCGTCGTGAAGGTCTTGGCGCCACCCGGGCCGGCCCAGCCACCACCGAGCGACGCCACGCCACGTCAAAGCCAGCGCTAGCGGCGAATCCACACCGAAGCCGGCGCCTCTACGGGGATCGCCGTCGACGAGGTCGATCACCGTCTGCGACCGCCGCACGAGTTGGCCGAAATCACCGCACTCGAACCAAGTGGCGAATGCTATGAACGCCAGCCCCAGTGTCGGAGGGGGATCGCCCAACGACTCCAGCAGCGCCATCTGTTCGGACGCCAGCCGCGACGCGTCCCGCATGCGCCCATGGAGCACATGACTCCCCACCAGCCCGGCCAAGCCAATGGCCAGCGATATCTTGTCTCCGTTGAGCCCACACAACTCTCTCAGCTCATCGAAATGGTTGGCGATGTTCGCATCGACACGCCAGCCGGTGCCTAACAGCATGGTGCGCGGCGCGATGCGCATCGACAATTGTGCGGGGTCGTCGTCCGGTAGTTGGTCGGCCATCCTCCGGGCGCGGTCCCAGCCGAGCCGGGCGGCGAAGAGATCGCGGTTGGCCGACCACGCGCCGGCGCGCATGTGCCATTCATATGCGGCGTGCGGTTCGCCGGCGGATTCGAGATGTTGGGCGATCAGGGCCGCGTTCTCGTCTACCGACGCCGGCTCAGACTGTTGGATCGTTGTGGCCAGGCGCCGGTGCAATTCGGCGCGGTCGGCCTTGAGCTGTGACTCGTAGGCAACAGCGCCGATCAACGGGTGGTGGAAGGCGAACTCCGCGCTCGGGGCGAACCGCACCTGATCGATCAACTCCGCGCCGAGCAGCTCGTCGAACACCGCGTCGACCCCGAGTGCCGTCAGCAGTTGCGGCCCAAAGCGCGCTCCGATCACCGAGGCCGCGTTGAGAGTCTTCTTGGCCGCGGCGCTGAGCCGGTCGATACGCGCTTCGATGGCCGCCTGCACTGTGGCCGGCACCGCGACGTCGGCCACATCCACGTGGGAGATGTAGGCGCCGCGCTCGCCGACGAGCACCCCGCGCTGGGCCAACTCGCGCACCATCTCCTCGGTGAAAAACGGGTTCCCCGCGGCCCGCTCGGCAATGACCGCCGCTAGCTCACCGACCGAAGGATCCGAGCCCAACAGCTCGCCCAGGAGGGCGTTGCTGTCCGAATTGTCCAGTGGGGCAAGCGCTATGGTTTGCGAGCCATGCACTCGAGTCAGCCTGCCCTGATATTCCGGACGGGCGGTGGTCAGCACCAATGTGGGGGAGCGTGCAAGGACGGCGAGCAGGTCGGCGATCATCGCCTCACTGACGGCGTCGATCCAATGGGTATCCTCGATGATGAACAGCGCCGGCGCCGTGCGCGCCAGCAACGCAGTATTGATCAACGCAGTCAGCCGGCGCCGGCGGGCATCTGGGTCGATCGCGGGCAGCGGCACGTCGGGGTCGGCGATGCCCAGCAGATCGTCAAGCAGCAGCAGGTCTTGCGGATCCGCATCGGGCACAACTGCTCTCAATCGGGCTCGGGCGGCGTGTTCATCGAGGTCGGCCACGCCAATGCCGGCGCGCAGCATCCGCGACACCACGGCGAAGGAGATGTCGGTGGCGTGTGATTCGCAGAAGGTCCAGATCACTTCGACCCCGCGACCCGCCGCGAGTGCGGCGGCCTCCCTGGCCACCCGGCTCTTGCCGATGCCGGGTGGTCCTGCCACGTTCACCACACCACCGCGGCCGCTGATAACGCGATCCAAGAGAGCGTCGAGGGCCGCCATTTCCCAGCGCCGACCGATCAGGCTCGCCTCAGCGCGCCCGACCACCCCATCGCGCGGGCTGATCCCCAGCAGCCGGCGCGCGCGCACCGGTTCGTCCGAGCCCTTGATGCGCACCCACTCCGGCTCGGCCAGCTTCACCATGCCGTCGACCAGCCGCGCCGTCGACTCCGACACCATCACCCCGCCCGGCGGAGCCACCGATTCCATCCGCTGGGCAAACCCGACCGGCTCACCGGTCACGGTGTAACCGAGCGCACCCGAACCAATCTCACCGGCGATCACTCGCCCCGAGTTCAGACCCACCCGCAATCGCAAGGCGACGCCATCGCGGTTCTGGACGTCCACGGCGAGTCGCTTCGCCTCCTCTTGAATGTCCAGCGCGGCAAGACATCCTCGAAAAGCATGATCCTCCAGAGCAACTGGGGCACCAAACAACGCCATCACCCCGTCGCCCGTGGACTCCACGGTCCCGTCATAGCGGTGCACAACCACCGCGCACCGCTCCACGAGATCGCCGATGATTTCGCGCAACCGCTCCACGTCCACCCGGGCCGCGATGTCCATCGACCGCACCACGTCGGCGAACAGTACCGTCACCTGCTTGTATTGGGCCGCGTCTGCCCACACCGCAGTGGCAGTACCGCACTGATGGCAGAACTTGGCGTTCTCCCGCAACGCAGTCCCGCATGTCCCGCACGCCACACATGCCGTCATCAAGGCCAAGAGTAGGACGGCCAGGGTCACGGACGGTCAGAAATGCACCTGCTGAAGCGTCAACTGGGGCTGGAATCGGGTACGTGTATGACTGTGATGAATACAGCAGAGTTAGCTGGCGAACTTGGCCACCCCGACGCGCAGAGGATGCTCTCCGGCTCGATGGCGCGGCTCGCCTACAACGGACACGATGGCTTCCCGCGGGTTATCCCCATTGGGTTCTACTGGACCGGCGACCGCATCGTCGTCTGCACGGCACCGACCTCCCCGAAGGTGCGGGCGCTCACCGCGCGCCCGGAGGTCGCGTTGACGATCGACTCCGGCGACACGCCAGAGCAGGCGCAGGCTCTGTTGGTGCGCGGCCTGGCCACCCTGCAAACGGTCGATGGCGTCGCCGACGAGTATCTCGCCGCGGCGGCGAAGACGATGGACGAATCCCAACTCGCCGAGTTCGAACGCAACGTGCGGGCGGTATACAAGCAGATGACGCGTATCTCAATCGAGCCGCAGTGGGCGCGGTTCTATGACTTCGGCGCCGGCCGGCTACCCGCCTTTCTCGCGGATCTCGTCAACGACGGATAGCGGCGCCTCGGAAAGTGCTGGGAGTGCCGACGATCTTTGCCGGTGGCGCAGCAGCCGCTCACAGTATGCCCTCAGGCACACGTGCGCGCTGAACCTCGGAAAACGCTGGAAGCAACGATGTTTCGGCAGGACAAGGCTGATACGTGCACAGGATGCTTTGAGAATTCAGGCAGGTTGGCCACGTTGAGGCTTGGAAAGCGCTGCGAACAGCGAAGATTCGGAATCTTCTCGCCGAAAGTTGCGCTGCGCGCGATAGGCGGCGGTGGCATCATCCGCATATGCCCTGGATTGGAGATCGATTAATGAGAAAACTACTTCTGATGGCGTTCGCAGCGGCAATGTGGACGGCACCCTCCGCCGTCGCCGACAGCGGCAGCAGCACGGCGCCTGCCCCTCCTGCGCCCGTGATCTCGACCGGCGGTCAGGTCAGCGGAACCAGCCAAGGCAGCTCATGCGGGGACCGTCAGCCACAGAAATTCGCCCCCACTGCCACGTCCAATCCCTACGCATGGGCAGAACCCGACTGGCCGGGCTTCTTCACGGTCAATACGCCGCAATCGAGCGGAGGATGCTCGCGATGACCGAAATCGCTTGTCACCCTTGCTGGATGGTGTTGGAGTAACCAAGCTGTTTCTTCTGCGGTTCCCCTGAGTGGTAAGTAATCGTATTGCTGTACCCGCCTACCGTGATCGTCTCGGCACTGTCGATGGTGACCTTGTTGTTGTAGGCATTGACGACGAGGTTTGCGGCGTGCCCGCTGACCTCAAGCGAATTGCCGTACTGGGACACCGTCACATCGCAGCTGTCGCACGCGCCGACCTGCACCATGTTGCCGTAACCCGACACCGTGATGGTATTCGCGCTGTCGGCGGTCAGATGACTGTTGTAGCTGGTTAGCGTGAGGCTGGCGCAGTGGCCGGTGACGGTGTAGGTGCCGTTGGGTGCAGACAACGTCAGGCTGCCGTCGTCGCACGCGACGGTCCTGACGTGACTGGTGGGCCCGACGGTCAGCGATCCACCCTTCGGAACACTGGCCGATGTATCAGCGCTGCCATCGCCGCCGAAATCGAAGCCGAAGAGGCGACCGGTCACGAGGCCCGTGGCCAGCGAGACCCACCCGATGACCACGATCAGCCACACAACCATCCCGAGCAGTAGCCGAGGGCGGATGCGGCCGATCCAATTGCCCGTCTCGTCGCGGTCGAGGTCGTAGGCGAACGAGGTCACGCACAGTGCGCGCGCAGGGTTTCGCGTGTCGGCCAGCACCACGCCGTCGACGTATTCGCGCCCGCTGACCGTCAACTCGCCCTGAACACCGTTGAGGGCGTAGCGAATATTGGTCTTCGTGTTCGGCCCGCTGTAAAACGGGCGCCGCACCTGCCATCCGTGGGCAATCGGCAGCGGGGCCATGCCCCAGGTCGTCCCGCTGTAATACGTGGCACGTGAGGCGATATGCGACGACGTGACTGTGGCGACCTGGCCCCACTTGAGCAAGGCGAATCGCTTTGCGGTGCCGGCAAACTGGAATGCATAGATCGCCACGAGCGCGACCAGCATGAGGATCGAGAGGAGCCTTGGCCGTTGGGCAAAGATCGCTATGCCGCCGACGCCGAGGCCGACACCGACCATGAACAACGCGAAGATATACCACCAGCGAAAAGGCAACACCTCAGCCAATCGAAATGCCCACGGAATTCGTCGCGGCGGCTCGGAGAGCCGGGTGTCAATAGGCCCTGTCGCCGAAAAACCCTGCCCCGCCATACTCGCGCTGACGGCAGCTTGTTTGTACACGTGGCGGACCTGATCCGGCGACAGCCCTGATTCGATCACGGCGCGGTTCAAGGCGTCCCTGCGCGCCTTGACGTCATCCCGTGAGACATCGCCCGCACGCAAGTTCTCCTGAAAAGCCTCGGCCATCTGGCGTGCCAAGTCCACAACACGTTGCTGGGCTCGAGCAGACATTGCTGCGTCAGCGCCCTCGACTTGGTGAAAATCGCCCCCGTCGACAGAGACCCACTTACCTCCAAAGCTGATCAGCGGTCCGGATTGCGGCGGCGGCGGCGCAGGGGTAGGCGCCGGATTGGATCCGGTCTCAGCAGCTGCGGCAGCCTTTGCCTCGGCCAGTTGACGTTCGAGCTCGGCGATGCGCTTCTCGGGATCGTCTTCGTCCACGAGCCGATGTTCCCACACCACACTGGTAGCTGCCGCAAATCTCAGCGACCTGACACGCGGAAGCCACCCACCGTCGTAAATGGGCTTGACCACGTACCGACCGCCCGCATCGCCCTTGCACAACAAATACACAGCAAACTTTCAGCTGCGATAATGGCTGCCCCTCGGACGGCGTCTTTCCGATCGAGGGCAGCAGCCCGGACGACCGTGCGACAATCCCGATGTGGGGAAGTTCAGCTTGACGACCGACGAGCGTCAGTTCGCCAACGACGCCCTGCCGCTGCTCACGAGCCTGTTGGTCAAAGGTCACCGCAAGAGCGGCGAAGGGGAGCGTGCGGTGGCCAAGGCGGTCAGCGATCAGCACGACGACGCCCAGGAGTCGCTGACGAAGCTCCTGCTCGGCATGACGACGATTGCGCGGATCCTGATTTACATTCGCCACGTCGAGACTGACACCCAGGTCGCCGAGACGATGGACCAACTGAAGAGGACACTGTCCGCGCCCTGCAAATAACGTGACCCTCTCATGATGTCCGCTAATTGGCGGTGCCCGCATGGGCAGAAATGATGACCGTATGAACGCAATGTCGGTTGGCGAAAAGACTCGCGTAGAACGATGGGAGCACCGTACAGAGTGGCCGCTGGCTGCGGTGGCCATCGCATTCCTGGTGGTGTACTCCATCCAGGTGCTCGTACGGCCCCCCGGACCGGTGTACAACTTCCTCAGGTGGGTCGACCTCGCTCTGTACCTCGCATTTGTGGTGGACTACTTTGCGAGATTGGTTCTCGCCGAGAATCGTCTGCACTGGTTTGTCCGCCATTTGCTTGACTTTGCGATTGTCACTCTGCCGTTTCTACGGCCACTGCGGATACTCCGCTTGGTCGTGCTCATCGAAGTATTGGAGAAGGCGTTCGGCGACGCCCTAAGAGGACGCATCGTGCTCTACACCGCGTTCAGCTCGGTCCTGTTGGTGTACTCGTCGTCCCTTGCCGTCCTCGACGCGGAGCGACACGTTGCACACGCGAACATCAAGAATTTCGGCGACGCGCTCTGGTGGTCGGTAACGACAATCACCACCGTCGGTTACGGCGACTACCAGCCGATCTCGTTCACGGGCAGGATCGTCGCCGTCCTGTTGATGATTGGCGGCATCAGCCTGCTCGGCATGATCACCGCGACGGTCGCCGCGTGGATCGTGCAACGGGTGGCCGCCAAGGACACCGCACTCGAGGCGGCGACCGCGGCACACGTCCACGAATTGCGCGCGGACATAGCGCAGTTGACCTCGCTCGTGGAGCAGTTGCGCGACGATGCCGATGCCCGGCGACAATCGCCCGTGGGCGAATAGCCGCCATTTGCCCGTTCGCCCGACACCGCGGGTCTAAAGTTCGGCCATGAGCCGGGGTGAGGCGACGACCCGATGGCTGCTCATCCGCGTCGCCGTGCTGCTGCTCCCGACACTGCTCGTCGCATGCAACGCCGGCCCGGACTCCGCGAGCTCGTCGTCAAGCACATCGGACACACCGTCGTCGACCAGCACGCCGTCCTCGACTAGCACACCGTCGTCGACAACGTCGCCGGCCAGCAACCGCTGCCGTGCCGGCGATCTAGCCGGAAGTATCGGGTTCGTCAGCGCCGCGAGCGGAAAGCGGCGGGTCGATATCTATCTCACCAACCAGTCTGACAAACCTTGCACTGTAGAGGGATATCCTCAGATCGACCTATTGACTTCCTCCGGGGGAGCGATCGATTACCCGGCGCGAAAAAGCCTGAACCCCGGCGGGATCTTCGCGCACGATCTGGTCATTCACCCGTTCACGCTGCAGCCGGAGATGACCGCTTACGCCGTCATCGTCTTCAACGGCGCCTGGATCACCGAGGCGGAGAAGAAGACCTGCGTGAAATGGACCGCGCTCGCCGTCACCCCGCCAGACGAACAGGGTCAGCTTGCGATCCCCTACGCCGATGAGGCATGCATCTACCCGCTCGAGATCGGACCGCTGGACGATCACCCGCCATAGTCAGCCCGCGTGCGCCTCGGCTTCGGCGCAGGCATCTCGAATCGGTCGATGATGCGGTGGACCAACCCGATCGCGTCCTCGTGACCGCCCGTGGTGCCCAGTGCGTTCTCGAGGACCAGGGTGCGACCGATCGAGGCGATGACAACCGCCAACGCGGCCGGCGAGAACTCCTCCGCATCGAGACCATGTTGGCGCACAATGAAATTCAGCGCAGTGATTTGCATCTCACGCCACCGTTTTGACCAGGCCGCGATCTCGGCCTTGATGATCCTGCGATGGTTCGCCAGCCCCATGAACTCCAACAGCAGCCGTGTGCCCCGCGGTTCGCTGACCGATTCCCAAAATGCGTGCAGCGGCCGCTCCGACGCCAGCGCCTGCTGTTGACGATCGAGGTTGGCGGCGGCCCCGCGGCGGAAAACGGCCAGATACAGCTCGTCCATCGTGGGGAAGTAGTAGTGCACCAGCGCGGGCTTGACGCCAGCCCGTGCCGCGAGGTCGCGGCCGCAAGAGCCACGTGATGGGCCTCGACATCGGGTTGCTATTTGCCTAATTTAGAGAAATAGATTCCGACCACCTCTGAAAAGAGGGTCACATGTCACTTGTGATCGACGCCGACGGCCACGTCGAGGAACCGCTTCCGGAACTGGTGGATGCCATCCCCGCGGGGATGCGAGGCAGCGCGCCGGAGTTCGTCGCCGAATCAGGCGGCCACGTGACCTACCGCATCGAAGGGCGGCTGTGGCGCTCGAAGTATCCGTTCCCTGGCGGGCTGGAGAATCACGTGTCGGCGGGCGGTGAGCGGCGCGAGGGCGGCCGCGACCCCAACGTCCGCCTCCAGGTTCTCGAAGATGAGGGCATCGACGCCGCCGTGCTGTACCCCAGCGTCGGCTTGATGTTCGGCCTGCTCGAGCATCCCGATATCGCCGCGGCCCTGTGCGGGGCGTACAACGACTGGCTCGCCCTGTACTGCGCCACCGATCCCAAGCGCCTCATCGGCGTGGCGCTACTACCCCAGCAAGACCCGCGCCTCGCGGCGGCAGAGCTCGAACGCGCCGTCACCGGCCACGGTTTCGTCGGCGGCGTCATGCGACCCAACAGAATTGGCGGCCGCACCGTCGACCATCCCGATTTCGACGTGTTGTGGGACAAGGCACAACAACTCGACGTCCCCCTCTCGTTTCACGAGGCGTACCTCTCGGGCCTCGACACAGTCGGACTCGACCGCATGTCCAGCTACGCGGGCTGCCACATCGTCAGCCACGTGTTCGAGCAGATGGCGGCGATGGTCAGCGTGACGTTAGCCGGTATCTACGAGAGGTTTCCGGCGCTGCGGGTCGGATATCTCGAAGCCGGCTGCGGCTGGGCGCCCACGTGGGTGGACCGCATCGAGGAGCACTACGAGCTGGCGCCGGGCGATTACCGCGGGGGAGACCCCAAGCACACCATCAATACGCGGTCGTGGCTGACGTTCGAGATCGAAGAGCCCGGGCTGGCGTCGACCCTTCACCAGGGTTGGGCAGACAACGTGATGTTCGCCTCCGACTACCCCCATCACGACGCGGTGTTCCCCGGGGCCGTCAAGAGTGTGCACGACCGCGGTCTCGGTGATGCGCTCGAGCGAAAAGTCATGGCCGCCAACGCGCTTGCTTTCTATGGTGACCGGCTGCGCCGCATCGTCGGTGACTCGGCATGACGTCGGGCAACCAACCGACCGCCATGCGCGCGATGGTGGTGACGAAGCCGATTGCTCCCGCGCTGCCCGAACTCACCGCCGCGCAAGAGCTGGCGCTGCTGTGCCGGTGCCTGTTCGCTGAAGGCTACGATGATCATCTCGCCGGCCACATCACGTACAAGCAAGCCGACGGGACCTTTCTGGTGAACCCGTTCGGGTTGACGTGGGACGAGGTCAGCGCCAGTGACATCATGACGATGGACGCCGACGGCAACGAGATATCAGGCCGGTGGACCATCACCCCGGCGATCACGCTTCACGTCGAATTGCACCGCACCAGAGGCGATGTCGGCGTGGCGATCCACAACCACTCCCGGTGGGGAACCGTCTGGGCCGACATCGGGCGGGCTCCGGATATCTACGACCAGACCGGCGCGCTGTACCACGGCGACGTCGCTGTCTACGACGAGTACTGGGGAACGGTCGACGACGCCGGCAATGCCCGCGCTGTCGCCAAGGCGATCGGGAACGCCAACATCGGGCTGCTGGCCAACCACGGTGTCGTCGTTCTCGGCGCCGACATCGAGCAGGCATACCTGCGGGCGATGTCCTTCGAATGGCGCTGTCGCCAGGCCTGGCGGATCGCGGCTGCCGGGGGAGGTGTGCCGATGAATCGTGACGCCGCGCGCACCTACGGCGAGTTTTTCAACACGCATCCGTTCACAGGCTTGTTTGCGGCCATGGCACGTCGCGAGTTGCGTCGTGACCCCTGCGTTTTGAACTGACCGCGCCCGTCACGTGGCGCGGGCACCCTCCACCGGCCCGTCGTCTCCCGGCCGTTTGACGAACACGCTGACATGGGAGATGAGCCCGTCGTCGCCCTGCTCGAACACGATGCACTCGGGATATTCAGTGAGTACGCCGTTGACGCCGAAGGTCTCACTCAGCTCGACGTAGGACAGGCGATCCGAGATGCGAGACAACCGCTGAACCTTCAACTCATAGTTCCGCAGTGTCGGGATGAGGCCGCTGAGGAACTCGACGTAGCGCTGCTTGCCGTCGATCCGATCGCAGAACGGGCCGTCCCGGGTCAGGCCCTCATCGGAGATCGTGGCCGCAAGGCCGTCCCAGTCGTGGGCGGCCATGCACGCCAGGTAGCGCTCCACTGTGTCCGTCTCGACCACGCTCATGAAGAAAGCTTTGCGCTTTACGCGATGGGAGTCCAGTGCACCGGCGTAACGTGATTCGCCTCAATGTTCGTATCTATGAGGAGACCTGATGCGAAGAATTCTCATCGCGGTGATTGCGCCGGCTCTGACCGCGAGTTCGTTCCTGACCGCACAAACCGCGGGCGCGGCCGATGTCACGCCGAAGCCAACGCCCGCATACTCGCAACCGATGACCCCGCCCGTGAAGCCACTCGATTGCGTCGGTACCACCGGGCGCTTCGGGTGCGGCCCGGGGTGGTTCTGGCGCGACGGCTGGCGGGGCTGGGGCTGCTACCCATGCTGACCATCAGAGCCTCACGGGCCATCAGCGGCGGGCTGGCGGCAACCACGGCGATGACCATCGGCCTCGCTGTTGTCGGAATAGGCGGTGCGGCAGCCGATCCTGGCAATCCCACGCCTGTGGACCCGAATGTCATCACCGACTCAACCGCGTGGTCGACTCCCGGGCCGGTCTGGAATCCGAACGGGCAACAGGGCGTTACCGCTGTCTACACTCACCGCGACAGCACGAGGACGATCACCAATACGATCCTGGTGTTCCCCGACCCCGGTTCTGCGACAGCCGCCCTTACCGACCCCCAGGTAACCAACGGCAAGGCCCAGCCAGTGGCCGTCGGCGCTGGCGGAAGACTAACTGCGGGCAAGTCAGCTGACGGAGCTCAATCGATGAGTGTCCTGCAATTCACGGAGGGCAATGACGCCGTCACTATCAATTTCATCGGCCCGTTAAAGGATCCGGCACCAGTTGATTTCGTGACCGAATACGGCCAGGCACAGGACAATAGCCTAAAGGCCTAACGAGGCTCCACGAGTGTGAATCCTGTGCGACGACACGCTGAGGCCATTCGCAGAGGATTCAGACTCGCGATCGCTACCCCGTGGCGAACGCGCCTTTCGGGATGGTCAGCGGAAGATCCACCGAGCTGTGCAACCCGGGCTCGGCGGCGATCACATAGGGCACGGCGTTCACGACGCGCATCGCCGTCGCGACCATTGCGCCTGCGCCCGAGGTCATTCCGCCGATCCCCGCCTTCTTGGCGTCGCGCAGGGTTGCCGCCAGGATGCACTCGATATCCGGGTCACCGGTGATGGACACGCGATACGACAGATCACCGATGCCTGTCGGCCAGTCGGGCGCGACGTCGTGGGCCAGGCGGGTGACGTGTTCGATGATGATGGCTTCGCGTCCGTCGACCACACCGATGGCCTTCATCCGCAGCGCTCCGCACGTGCCGGCCTCGACGGTTCCCATCGCCACCTCTAGGGTCCGGTCGGTCACGGCACGGTCGAACGACTCGCGCACCTCTTGGATCTCGACGCCGAGTGCATCGCCGACCAAGCGAAGCTGTCCTTGCCATTCGCCGGCGATGGCGCCCGTGAAGCTGATCCACGGCTGGTAATCGAGCGGCCGGCCGAATCCCAGGGCGTCGCTCATGATGTCGGGGACGCCGTAGTCATCGTAGAGACCCATTTCGTAGCAATGAATCTTCTCGATTGTCGAGGACTGCGTGGACAGTACGAGCGGCAGGTAGTCGGCGGCGAATCCGGGCTCGATGCCCGACGCATAGAGCGACACCTGACCCTGCTTAGCGGCCGCGACCAATTGGTCGCGCCACTCCGCCGGCTCGTAGGCACGGGGATTTACCAGACGCGTCGTGCTGGTGGTGACCACGTTGACGCCGGCGCTCAGGATCCTCACGTAGTCGGGGATCGCCAGCGCGTCGCGTTCAGGCCCACTGGCCGCGTAGATCACGCAGTCGGGCTTCAGAGCGAGCAGGGCGTCCGCGTCGTTGGTAGTCGCGAGGCCGATCGGCTCCCCGTTCGCGAGCTCGCCTGCGTCCTTGCCGACCTTCTCGTCGGAATGCACCCACACTCCGACCAGCTCGAGGTCGGGGCGGCGCGCGATGGCGCGGATGGCGATGCAGCCGATGCCTCCCGTCGCCCACACCACTACCCGCTTCGGGCCTTCACCCATGAGAGTCCTCCTTCGTCCATCGTGAATATTGTTCTGCGGATTGGTGATTACCGGTAGAAGGGGCCTGGCTTTCCCGCCTTCTCGAGGTCGCCGTAGGGGTCGTAGACCTTGACGGCAGGGTCAGAGCCCAGTGGGCACGGCGCTCGCGCACCGACCACACGATCGTCACGCCGAAGAATCCGACCGTGAGCAGAGCCGACATGACGGTCGTGACAAGCGGCCAGTCGGTGATGCCAAGAAATGGTGGGTACCGCGGCGTTTCCGGCGCCGGGTTCGTCGTGCGGGGATCACCGTGCAGACCGCTCTGCATCGAGGCCAGCGCGAACGCGGCGAATGCGATGTAGACCGCTGCGGCAACGCCCCAGCCAAGCCATCCCCAGCGCTTGGAGCCCTGGTCAAGGTGCGAAGGCGGCGCCAACTCGATCAAAGCGAGAACACCGTCAGAAGAACTGAATGCGTTGCGGGGCAGGTCAACACGGGGCCGGCGCGACCGCTCGAGCTGGCGTGCGCCATCGCTGGTATCCCTTCGGCTGCCCCGATACCAAGTACCTAAGGTTTGATCCGCAAGCTAGCAGCCCGTGCCGAGGCGGTCAAGAGACCAGAACAAAGGTTAGGTTAGAGTGGGTCGTCGTGGAGATCTCGCACCGATGCTGACACTGCGGTTCGACATGCGCGCCCCGGGTTGGGCCGCGCCGGCGGCCGACCTGTATGCCGCGGCCGTCGACATGTGCTCGTGGGCAGAGACTCGCGGGGCGATCGTCGCGGTGCTCTCGGAGCACCATGGGACCGAAGACGGACACCTGCCCAGTCCGCTGATCCTCGCATCGGCGATCGCCGCAAGGACGAAGAGCCTCGCGATACTTCTTGCGGCTGTGCCGATTACGCTGTGCGACCCGGTGCGGCTCGCCGAAGAGATCGCGGTGCTGGATCAGATCAGTCGCGGCAGAGTCGCGTATGCCTTCGGAATCGGCCATCGACAGGAGGAGTACGACCACTTCGGGGTGGATTGGGCTACACGCGGAAAGCTCGCCGACGAGAATCTGGCGGTCGTTCGCGGTCTGCTTCGCGGTGAGCCCGTCACCTACCGTGGCCGACAGGTTCTCGTGACGCCGTCGTGCGTCGCGGAGAGCGGGCCCCAGATGATGATCGCCGGTGGCAGCAGACCCGCTGCGCGGCGCGCCGCGCGTCACGGGATCGGGTTCATCTCGCAGGCCGCGTCCTCGGATCTGAAGGACTTCTACGACGCGCAGTGCCGCGCCCATGGTTTCGAGCCCGGCCCGGTCCAGTTCCCGGTCTCGGGTGCACCCACAGCGGCGTTCGTCGCCGACGACGTTGATCGAGCATGGGATGAGTTGGGCCCCTATCTTCTTCACGACGCCGTGACGGCAGCGTCCTACCGTCACGGTGACGACTCGGTCGCGAGCATCACTCGAGCCGGTACCGTGTCCGACCTTCGTCAGCCGGGTGGCCCCTACCGAATGTTCACCGTCGACGAGGCCGCTGAGTACATCCGCGGCGGTCGGCCGTTGCCGCTTCATCCCTTGTGCGGGGGTATTCCGCCGGACGTGGCGTGGCCATACCTCGAGCTCGCCGCACTGGCGACCCAACGATCACAACAAGGAGCGTGATGGTGTCCCTGCCCAATGAGTTGTCGCGGCCGATACGGGTCGTCGTCTGGTCGACCGGTGGCGTCGGCTCGATCGCCATCGATGCCGTACGCCAACGTCCCGATCTCGAACTTGTTGGCGTATGGGTTCATTCGACCGAGAAGGTGGGCAAGGATGTCGGCGAGCTTGCGGGCGGCGAGCCCATGGGAGTACGCGCCACCAACGATGCCGACGCACTGATCGCACTGAAGCCCGACTGCGTGGTCTACTCCGCGAGCGGACCCGAGCGGGATGCCGCGGCGGTGCCGGACTACCTCCGTCTTCTTCAGTCAGGCATCAACGTGGTGGCGACCTCGTCGACAAGCCTGATCTATCCGCCCGCCTACATCGTCGCCGAGTGGCGTGACCAGCTGGCGGCTGCTGCAAAGGCGGGCAACGCGTCGCTCTACGTCTCCGGAATCTTCCCGGGGTTCGCATCCGACCAGCTGGCCTTGGTGCTCGCCACGCAGTCGAAGAAGATCCGGTGCATCACGGTGTCAGAGGTCGCGCTCAACGACCATTACCCAGTGGCCGACGTGATGATGGACGGGATGGGTTTCGCCCGGCCACTGGACTTCGAGCCGATGCTCAAGTCACCGGGCTTCATCATGATGGCTTGGGGCGCACCGATTCACCTGATCGCCGCCGGTCTTGGCGTCACCGTCGAGGAGATCAACGGGACACTGGACCGGCAACTGACCAACCGTGACATCCAGGTGGCTTTCGGCACGGTACCCGCCGGCACCTGTGGTGCCGTACGCACGCGTGCTGCGGGTGTCGTGAACGGCCGTGAGGCCATCGTCATCGAACACGTCATCCGGATGGCCCGCGACGTCGCACCCGACTGGCCCAGATCGGATTTCGACGCGACCTACCGCGTCGACATCGAGGGTGATCCGAACATCCACTGCGCGATGACAATGGGGGAGGCCGAGGGTCACGCCGCCGGCCATGCCGCGATGGCGGCGACGGCCATGCGGGTGGTCAACGCTATCCCGTACGTCGTCGACGGTCCCGCCGGGCTTCTCAGCTCGCTCGACCTTCCGACCACGCTGCCGCGGTACGTGTTCGACTGAACCTAGCTGCCCGTCACCGCGCGTCGGTGAGGTTCAGCAATCCCGCGAAGCAGCGTCTCGCGGACATGCACCAGCGAGGCCCTGACGCCGATTTCGCGCAGTATGTTCTCCGGTAACCACTGCAGTCCCATCACCGCGCGCGCGAGCATTTCACGTGGCGCGTCGATGCGGATCTCGTCTGATCGAATTCCCTGCGAGAGAAGGGCTTTGGTCTGCTTGAGCCGGGTAGGGAACTCGACACTGGGATTAGGCGCGTCAGGCGGAATCTGGCGCATCCAGGCCAGCTGGATACGGAACTCGTCGCCGCACCTGTCGAGTGCGTTGATATTGATCCAACTCAGCGCATCGAGCTTTTCGAGCGGCGACGAGCTCGAGCGCAGCACCGCCTTTGCCCCCGTCTCCGTCCTTTCGCCGAACGTGCCCATGATCGACGCGAGCAGCTCCTCTTTGGAGCCGATGAGCCGGAACACGGTGCCGTGTCCGATGCCCGCCGCAGCGGCGATGTCGCGGATCGTCGTGCCCTCATAACCGCGACGCCCGAACTCGGCACGCGCAACCGCGCGGATGTGTCCTGCCTTGTCGACGTGCTCCCCATCGTCAGCCCAGCTCTGGATCACCTCATCGGCAGCCAGGAATGCAGCAGAGGCGTCCAACTCAGAATCGGATCGGCGGCCCGCGTCCAATCCCCGCAACATGATTTGGCACAGCAGCGTCGCGACATGGTCTGCCGAGGCGTTGTGTCGGATGACATCGGTTCCGACCTGCAACATCGATTGGCACACGCGGTCCGCGAGCACGCGGAGATCGATCTCGGACTTCAGGTCGCCACCCCACCGGGTAGCCCGCAGCGTCTGGTACATCGCTTCCAAGATCGCCACTGGGCGGCGTTGCGTCCATTCGACGAGCTCACGATTCGAGCTCGGAGTTTCGTAGAGAGAGATCTGAATCGCCGCGCGGTGCTCGACAGCACATCGCGCGACGGCGGTACCGAGAGAAACGATGCGGTCGAACCCCGGCCGCGCCGACGGATCGTCGAGCGTGTCAACCGCGTGCTCGGCGATTCGGTCGAGGTCCGTGTGGTACCGGCGGAGAAGTTCGACGAGGAGCGCTTCCTTCGAATCGAAATGATGGTAGAGGCTACCGGTTTGGATACCGGCCGCGCTCGCGATGTCGTGCATCGATGTGCGAAGCCCTGACGTCGCGATGAGCGATGCTGCAGTTTCCAGAACCTCGGCACGCCGAGTGCCGTCCATGAACGCATGGGGCGATCGAGGAGCACTCCTCGACACCAGCACGATCAGGCTCCTGTCTACTTCGATGACGAACCTTGCCGAATATCTGAACGAAAGTTAGGTCAACGCTAGCAGAAAATTGCTGGTGGGTTGGCGTCCAAGACCTCTCGCGCTACTCGTGCCGACGTGCGCACAGAACTCCGATTTCACCATTCCGAACAAACGTTAGGTTTGTTAGCCTCGTGCGGGATGACGAGGAGACCACATGACTGAGCCGATCGCCGACGAACTCTCGCAGGGGGTGAAGGACGCGCAGGCCAAGTTCGATGCCGGCATGGGAGCCGACGGAGACGCGTCGCCGTATCCGCTGCTCGCCAAACTCCGGGCACAGGCGCCTGTACACCCGGGATGGCCCGAGATGGGCATACCGCCGGTGGAGCCGGGAACGGGACAGCAGATCTTCACCGCGTACACGTTCGACGCCGTGAAAGCCGTGTTCACAGACAACGAGACGTTCAGCACAAAGTGCTACGAGGCAATCGTGCGGCCGCTACAGGGCCCAACCATCCTGGAGATGCAGGATCCCGAACATGCGTTGTACCGCCGACTGCACGAGTTCGCGTTCGCGCGGTCGTCGATGCGACGGTGGGAATCCGAACTCGTCCGGCCTCTGGTGGAGCGCACCGTCGACAGGTTCCGGGACAGGAAGAGCGCAGACCTCGTCGAGGAGGTCTTCATGCCGATCCCCGTGCGCGTGATCGCCGCACTACTTGGATTGCCAGATTCCGATATCCCCGAATTCCACCGACTGGCCATCGATCTCCTCGGGTTTTACTCCGACATGGACGCGGCGCTGAAGGCGTCCGCGGAGATGAAGGAATACTTCGTCGGCATCCTGGCGGATCGCAGAGTAGAGCCGAAGGACGACATGGTCAGCAAGCTGGCCGCAGCGGACATCAACGGAATCCGGATGTCCGACGAGCAGATCTACGGCTTCATGCGAAACTTGTTGCCCGCCGGCGCCGAGACTACGTCGCGATCTACCGCGAGCCTTGCCCATGGGCTGCTCACCCACCCCGATCAGCTGCACGCCGTGACGGTCGACCGCAGCCTGCTGCCGCAGGCGATCGAAGAGGGCATCCGCTGGGAGACACCGCTGCTCAACTTCATGCGGGAAACGACACGCGATGCAGAATTCTTCGGCACCGAAATTCCCTCGGGATCGACGGTGTCGGTCAATCTTGGCAGCGCCAATCATGACGCAGCGAGGTGGGATCGCGCCGAAGAGTTCGACATCTTCCGAGAACGCAAGCCCCACATCGGTTTCGGCCATGGGGCCCATGTGTGCCTGGGAATGCACCTGGCCAGGCTGGAGAGCACGATGATCTTCAACACGCTCTTCGATCGCCTACCCGGGTTGCGCCTGGATCCCGACGCGCCGCCGCCGTACGTGGCGGGCACCTTCTTCCGGTCTCCCCAACACCTGAAGGTCATCTGGGACTGAACTTTCGTCGGCGCCAACCAACCACCACGACTTGAGGAGACCTGTGTCCTACGAGAGCACCGCCGAACCGATAAAAATCGGCTACCTGATGGACTTTCTTCTCCCAGAGGGCTTTCCGAAGACCTACTTCGAAGATCTCACTCAACCCTTCGACCTGGTCTTCAAGCAGGCCACCGACAACGGTCTGTTCGATAGGCCGATCGAGATCATCTACCGAGAAGTCGAAGGGCTGCCGAAGGGCTCGGTCAAGGCCGTCATCGATGCCTATGGGGAACTGGTGGACGAGGGTTGCCTGGCGATTTTCGGCCCTCACATCGGCGACAACGCAGTCGCGATCAAGGAAGCGCTCAACGAGCGGTTCCGGGTCCCGGCGATCAGCGTCACGGGCTCCGACGAGGCGCTCGATGAATGGTTCTTCGCGTTTCCCATGGGCTCGCACTTCGACGAGCCGATCTTCTGGGCGGATCTTCTGGTCAAGGGCGGCCACAACGACGTGGGCGTGCTGATGGAGCAATCCCTGGTCGGCGAGGCCTATGTCGCCAACTTCCGAAAGGCGTGCCAGCAGCGCGGCATTCGTATCGTCGCCGAAGCTTCGATAGCGCAGACCGCGCAGGATGTCAGCCAGGCAGTGCGCACGCTATACGACGCGAAGTCGCAAGCGATCGTGCACGCCGGCTTTGGTTTCGGCGTTGTCTTCGTCAATCCCGCGCTGGCCGAGCTTGACTGGGACCCGCCGCGATTCTGCGGCACGGCATTCCAGAACGCGTGGCTGAACCCCGTGATGTGGAGTGCCTTCATGGGGTGGGTCGGTGTCGACCAGTACGACGAGGGCAACCTCGTCGGGCAGCGGTTCCTCGACGAGTACAACGACGCCTACGGCCGGCGCCCCGAATGGTGTGTCCCGGTGGTCAACAGAGATGTCGCAATCACGGTGCTGCGTGCCCTCAGCGATGCGCATCCGCTCAGCCCGCGCGGCGTCAAAGAGGCACTCGAAAGGGTCAAGTCGGTGCCTGCCGCGTCAGGCGCGCCGGGCACCCGCATCTCTTTCGGCAACTGGACCCGTCGAGGCTGGATGGGGTCGGGCTACCTGGTCGCCAGACGGCTCGACGCGGATGGCGTCAATTCACACCTGGTTGACCGCTTTGGCGAGGAATAGCCGCCGAGACTGCGGGGAGATCGCAATTTCGCCCGAATTCGCGATCTCACAGCAGTCTCGGCGACAGCGCGGCGGGGGGTCAGCTCAAGTCGCTGAGCGAGATCTTCCCCATGATCAGGTCGAGGATCATCTTGCCCGGTGCGAACGAACCCGTGATGGAGGACATCGCGTGTCCGTTGTCGACGAGCAGATTGACTCCGCTGATCGCCCGTGCCCCATTGCTGTTGAGAAAGACCATCGCGCTGGCCATCTCGTCGGGTGTGTGGTGCTGAGTCCCCGTCTCGTCGCGGTAATCCTGCGCGAAGGACAGCCACAGGTCGGCGTTGGCCTGCGCAAGCGGCGTGTCGGTGGGGCCGGGGCAAATCGCGTTGATCCGCACGCCCTTCTTCATGAACGGGAACGACTGGATCGCCACGTACGCGTTGATGACCTGCTTGGTGAAGCCGTAGTGGATAAAACCCTCGGCCTCGTGGGCAGCCACCCAATCGACGGCGGACTGGTAGTCGGGCGTCGCCAGGAACTCCTGGATTCGCGGCAGGTCGTTCTCCCAGCCGAGACCGGCCAGCGACGAGATGAAGCAGATCGCCGCGCCGTGGGGGAGTTGGTCCTTCTCGAACGCCCGGTCGATGAGATGACGGTGTCCGATGAAGTTGATGCGCATCAGGTCAGGGCCGTCGGCCACACCCGCCGCCGAGAAGATGGCGTCGATCGGTCCACCGACCTCATCGAGCGCACTGTCGATCGACGCCGGGTCGCGCAGGTCGACTGTGATGGCCTTGTCCACTGGATAGCTCACAGGGGCGTAGTCCATGACGACAACCTCGGCGCCGAGCTCCTTGGCCTGCTGGGCCGCCGCCGCCCCCATACCGGTGGCGCCGCCAACCACAAGCGCCCGCTTGTTGTCGTATCTGAACTGCTCGATACCAGTCATCTCGTCCTCTCCAAAGAGCCGCTTTCTGCAGCGGAACACCGTTACCATACGGGGGAACGTATGTTTGGTCTTAGGCAGGGTAGCCCTAGGAGTCAGCCGTGACAGGTGCCAGCACGATCGATCTGTACTACGACCCGTTCGACTTCGAGATCGACGACGATCCATACCCGATCTGGCAGCGACTGCGAGACGAGGCTCCGCTGTACTACAACGAGAAGTACGGCTTCTATGCATTGAGTCGCTACGCGGACGTGGCGCGGGACTTGCACAATTTCGAGTCCTATAAGTCAGGGCGGGGAACCACCCTCGACATTCTGCTCAACAATGTCGACGTTCCGCCGGGGATCATTCTGTGGGAGGACCCGCCGATGCACGATCTGCATCGGCGTTTACTGTCAAGGGTTTTCACGCCGCGGCGAATGGAAGCGATCGAGCCGCTGGCGCGTCAGTTCTGCGCGCAGGTCCTCGATCCGCTGATCGGCTCACCTGGCTTCGACTTCATTACCGACCTTGGGGCATGGGTTCCGATGCGGGCCATCGGTTATCTGCTCGGTATCCCGGAGGAGGATCAGGCCGCGTTCCGCAACAACGCCGACGGCCTCATCGAACTGAAGGACGGGACCAAGCTCAAAGAGCTCCCGCCGGACTACATCGAACAGAACTTCACGATGCTTTCCGACTACATCGATTGGCGGGCCGACCACCCCTCCGATGACCTGATGACACAGTTACTCAACGCCGAGGTCGAGGAAGCGGACGGGTCACGCCGGCATCTGACCCGCGGCGAGGTGCTCAACTACACGGGCACCCTGGCCGGCGCGGGCAACGAGACGACGACCCGCTTGATCGGTTTCCTCGGGCAACTCTTGTCCGACCATCCCGACCAGAGACGGCAGATAGCGGCCAACCCGTCGTTGATCGCAGGAGCGATCGAGGAAACGCTCCGTTTCGAGGCACCGTCACCGGTGCAGGCGCGATACGTCGCACGAGACGTCGAATGCTATGGCCACACTGTGCCAGAAGGCTCGGTCATGTTGCTGCTCAACGGATCTGCGAACCGCGACGGACGGCAATACAACGATCCTGACACCTACGACATCCACCGCAATGCCACCCACCTGAGCTTCGGGCAAGGAGTGCACTTCTGCCTCGGTTCGGCGCTCGCGCGGGTGGAAGCACGAGTGGTGCTCGAAGAAGTGATCAAACGCTGGCCCGACTGGGAAGTCGACTACGGGAATGCCGTGAAGGCCCACACCGCGAGCGTGCGGGGGTGGTCCCGCCTGCCGGTCGCCGTCGGCGGCTAGGCGTTGCGTTCGGCAACCCCGCGCACGACGGTGTCGCGGGCGAGAATGAGTGCCGCACGCGTCCCCAGATCTCCGATGATGTTCTCGGGCACCCAGAGAACGTCCATGACGCACCGCGAGAGCATGTCCACGGACGGGCTGTCGATGCGGATCGTTTTGGACTTGATGCCTTCGGACAGAAGCGATTTGAGTTGCCGCATTCGCGTAGTGAATGCCAGACCAGGGTTCGGGGTGTCCGGTGGCGACTGCCGCATCCAGGCCAGCTGAATCTTCCATTCGTCAGGGAACTGGTCGAGTGCGTTGATGTTGACCCAGCTGAGCGCGTCGAGCTTCTCCACCGGCGTGGCATCCGCGCGCAGAACGCTGACGTACGCGCCACCGATCTTTGTGCCAAAGGACAACATGATCGAGGCGAGAAGCTCGTCCTTTGATCCGATCAACCGGTAGACCGTGCCTGTGCCCAACCCCGCCGCGGACGCAATGTCCCTGACGGTGGTGACTTCATAGCCCTTGCGGCCAAACTCGGCCCGGGCGACCGAACGAACATGAGCGCCCTTGTCGTTGGCGGCAGAGCTCTCGTCCGTCCAGGTCTCGATGGCGCTTTCGGCCGCCTTGAACGCGTTGGAGCGATCCAGTTGGGCATCGCTCGGGGGCCGGCTTGCCAGGCCTCCCAGCATGATCCGGCACATCACTGTCGCGACCTGATCGGGTGACGAGTTGTGCCGAATGACGTCCAGCCCAGCGTGCAATGTGCTCTGGCAGATCCGGTCGGCAAGTGTAGGCAGGTCGATGTCAGGCCTGATGTAGCCGCTCCACCTGCCGGCACGAAGCGTTTGCAGCATCGCTTGCTGGACACCCGTCGGCCGTTCTTGGAGCAACTTCATCAGCTCCCGGTTGCTGCTCGGTGCCTCGTAGAACGACATCTGGAGGGCGGCGCCGTGCTTGGCTGCACATCGTGCGATCGCGGATCCCAGATCGGCGATCTTGTCCGGCAGCGGCCGCGCATCGGGTTCGTCCAGTTTCTCCAGTGCGGCCTTGCCGATTCGATCGAGGTCCTCGTGGTAGCGCCGGACCAGCTCGACGAGGATGGCTTCCTTCGACTCAAAATGGTGGTAGAGGCTCCCGGGCAGGATTCCCGCAGCGTCGGCGATCTCCTGGAGTGACGTGCGCAACCCGGATGATGCGATCAAGGCGGCGGCGGTTTCGAGCACCTCTGTGCGGCGCCTGCCGTCGGAATCTGCGGCCTCGGACGAATCCTGAAGAGCCACAACACCTCCAACGGTTGACCCAGATTGAGGAACCAATCTTTGGTACACGCTACCAGACTGCCGCAGGTCGATGCGGGTGCCGACATGGGCGAATGCGCCGGTAGAAGGGCTGTGCGAGTGCTCAACGCAGCCTACGCGGGGGTGATTCCGAGCCGTTCGTAGACGGAGAACACCTCCTCGTAAATCGACTCGGGAACCGTGAAGGGCTCTGTCGCCGAGACTTCGGTCTCATGCGCGGCAACGTCATCCGCGGTGGGATTGCTGCCCGGCTCTGCGAGCCAACCCTCGCCGAGGCCGATGAACACACGCGCGAAGCGGCCGCCGAACGCGGAGTAATTGCGGTGGCTGAATTGGCACTCGCGACTTGCGAGGTAGACGACCATCGGTACGACCAGCTCTGGTTTGATCGCCTGCAAGAGACCCGACTGCTCAAGAGCCTTCGTGTCTTCGACGGTCTCCGTCACCATGCGCGACACTCCGTACGGCAGTACAGTGTTGGCAAGAATGCCGTGCGGCGCCCCTTCGAGGGCGATGACGTTGGTCAGCCCGACGAGCCCCGCCTTCGCGGCCGCGTAGTGCGCCTCCATATGCTGGCCGAACATGCCCGCGGACGATGAGACGAAAACGAATCGTCCGTACTGCTGTTCTTTCATCACGCGGTAGGCGCGCTGGCTCAGATAGAACCCGCCGTCGAGGTGAACGCTGAGCATGCGACGCCAGCCCTCGGCCGAAAGTTCGTCGAAGGCAACACTATTGAATATCCCCGCGTTGCTCACCACGGCATCAAGGCGACCGAAACTATCGACTGCGGTGCTGACGATCGCGTCGGCACCTTCCGGATTGTCTACCGAGTCGTGCGATGCGACTGCGTCTCCGCCGGCGCGCTTGATCTCATCCACCACTGCGTCGGCGACGCTGGAATCTGAGCCGTCACCGTGCATGGATCCGCCCAGATCGTTGACGACGACACGCGCGCCGCGACGGGCGAGGTCAAGCGCATAAAGCCGGCCGAGCCCCCTGCCGGCTCCGGTGACGATCACCGCCTGCCCCTCGAGGTCGATCATGCGTGTCCTCCCCTTCGCGCGATTGACTTGCGGCCGCGCAGGACTCTACGGTGGAACAGATATTTGGTCAATCTGATGCCAGCGTTGGGATAGATGACGAATCTGCAGGCCACCGACACCGAGGCCAACAGCCTCGAGAGGTTGGACTTGCTCGCGTCGGCGATGTCCGGGGTGCCGCTGTCGGTGGCATCACTGGACTCCGGCGAATTGCCTTGGACCGACGGCAAAACGGTGTATCTCGACCCCGTCGTCGACCGGCCGCCGCAGCTCGATGCGCTGGCGGTGCAGGCATCGATGCTTGCTGCGGGCAGCCTGGCACCTGAGATCGTTGGGAAGTTCAAGCACAAGCCCGGTGTGGCCCGCCGGTATCTCGCGATCGAGGGCCACCGCGCTTTGTCGGCCAACGACCATCTGCTGCCGCCGGGAGTACGGTCGCTGATCGACCGAGAGATCGCCGCGCGTAGCGATTCCCCGGCGGGCTCGCTGGCCGCCGCGCAGAGCGACGTCACAATCGACGAGCCGCCCACGGCGTTCGGTGTCATTCGAGCACGAGATCTGTTGGCGGCCAAGAGGCCCGCCGATCCGTCGGGAGCCGGCCCAGAACACATCTCGCGCCAGAAACGGGACAAGCCCCTCACCGAGCTCGACGATGACGAGGACGAAGGCGCCGACGTCGTCGACCTCTTCTCGAGCCCGGTCGGGGGCGGGGGAGCCATCGGCAAGCTGCTCCAGAAGATGCTGGGTGTGGTTCGCCAGCTGGGCGAAGGAGGTTCGCCCGGTGCAGACTCGCCGACCCACCGCACCCGTTCTGGACCGCGGCGCGGCGCGAACTTCGTTCTCTCCAACGCCCGCGAAGGTGCAGTCGACGGCGACGACGCCGAGGGCGAGGGGATCAGCTACCCCGAATGGGACGTGCATCGGCGGCGTTACCGGCCGCGCTGGTGCACGGTCCAGGAAGTCGACCCGCACCCGAAGTCCGACGACAGCGCATTGGGACTCTCCGATGCCTACGGATTGCGCCGCCCCCTGGCCCGTCTCGGCGTCGGTCTGGATCGCTGCCACCGGCAGGCCCAAGGCGACGACATCGACATCGATGCGGCCGTCGAAGCCCATGTCGAAGTACTGGCGGGCTCCGCGCCCGATGAAGCGGTCTACCTCGACAGCGTCCGTCGAAAGCGCGATCTGGCGGTGTTGCTGCTGCTCGATATCTCCGGATCGGTCGCCGAGCCCGGCGCCCCGGGTCAGACCGTCCACGAACAGCAGCGAGCTGCCGCGGCCGCGTTCACCATCGCGCTCCACGACCTCGGCGACCGGGTAGCGCTGTACGCGTTTCACTCTCAGGGCCGCAAGTCGGTGAAGTTGATGCCGGTGAAGCGCTTCGACGACGACGTCGACACGCTGGTGATGCGCCGGCTACGGAGCCTGAACCCTGGTGCGTACTCGAGGCTCGGCGCAGCCATTCGTCATGGCGCGGCGGTCTTGGAGCGCCAGGGCGGCACATCGCGGCGGCTGCTTGTGGTGCTGTCCGACGGCCTCGCCTACGACCACGGCTACGAACGCGTCTACGGCGCTGCTGACGCACGCCGCGCGCTATCCGAAGCCCGGCAGCGGGGAACGGGCTGCCTGTGCTTGACCATCGGCGCCAACACCGATGCCGGCGAGTTGCAACGGGTGTTCGGCAGTGCAGCGCACGCGACGGTCGACCGGCTCGATCAGTTGAGCACGATGATCGGGCCGCTGTTCCGCTCAGCGTTGCGATCGGCGGAGGTTCGGCGGCGAACTCATGATCGAGCAAAACCGATTGTGGCAGAGGGGAAATGATGGCTGCTGAGAATGTCCGACCGTATTACGTGCCGGTCGGCAACGAGGAGCGTGTGTTCAAGGCGGCATACCGGCAGGGGTTGTCGCTCGTGCTCAAGGGTCCGACGGGATGCGGAAAGACGCGCTTCGTCGAGGCGATGGCATACGACCTGAAACGGCAGTTGATCACCGTGGCCTGCCATGACGATCTGACCACTGCCGACCTGGTCGGCCGGTTCCTGCTGCGTGGCGGCGAGACGGAATGGGTCGACGGCCCGTTGACCCGGGCGGTTCGCGAAGGCGCGATCTGCTATCTGGATGAGGTCGTCGAGGCGCGGCAGGACACCACGGTCGTCCTGCATCCGCTGTCAGATCACCGCCGCCAGCTCCCTATCGACCGCCTTGGCGTCACGCTCGACGCCGCCCCCGGATTCTGCCTGGTGGTGTCCTACAACCCGGGATACCAATCCGTTCTGAAGGATCTCAAGGATTCGACGCGCCAGCGCATGGTCGCAATCGAATTCGGTTTTCCGACAACCGATGTCGAGGAGAAGATCGTGGCATGCGAGGCGGGCGTCGACCACGACATCGCCGCCGCGCTGGTGCGGTTCGGCAATGCGATCCGTCGGCTGGAGACCGCCGGGCTGCGGGAGGTGGCCTCGACCCGGGTTTTGATTGCCGCTGGCCGGCTTGTCGCCGAAGGCCTCACCCTTCGCGAAGCAGCGCGTGTCGCGATTGTCGGGCCGCTGACCGACGACGCGATCGTGACAAACGGGCTGGTCGAGATGATCGATGCGTACCTCGCCGGCCCGGCTGAGGAGGGGCGGCGATGAGCGCTTGCGCGAAGAGAAAACGGCGGCGTTGACGGTACCGGTGGGCAACGCTAGGGTGTGAACAAATATTAGGTCGCGAAGTCGGCGGTCCTGCCAACGGAGGTGGAATGTCCTACGAAAGCACCGCGGAGCCGATCAAGGTCGGCTACCTCATGGACTTCAAGCTTCCGGACTACTTCCCCGAGGAGATGCGCGCCGACTTCACCGACACCTTCGATCTCGTCTTCGCTGAGGCCCTCGAACAAGGGCTCATCGACCGGCCGATACAGATGGTCTATCGGGAGGTCGAAGGCCTTCCCAAAGGCACGGTCAAAGCAGTCATCGACGCGTACGAGGAGCTCGTCGAGGAGGGCTGCCTGGTGGTGTTCGGTCCGCACATCACCGACAACGCTGTGCCTACCCGCGAGGCCATTGAGGAACGCTTCCGGGTGCCCGCGCTCAGCGTGACCGGATCGGACGACTTCCTGGGGGAGTGGACGTTCTCCTTTCCCCAGGGCTCCCTGACCGACGAACCGATCTTCTGGGCAGACCTCATCGCCAAAGGCGGCCATAAGGAAGTCGGCGTGCTGTTCGAGCAGTCCCTGGTAGGTCAGACGTACCTGAAGAATTTTCAGAAAGCCTGTCGGCACAAGGGCATTCGCATCAGCATCGAGGCGCCGATCGCTCAGACGGCCCAGGATGTCACGAACGCGGTACGCAGCGTGTACGAAGCGAAGGTCGACGCACTGGTGCACTGCGGCTTCGGCTTCGGCAGCGTGATGATCAATTCGGTTCTGGAGTCGCTCAATTGGGACCCGCCCAGATTCACCAGCACCGCGTTTCAGAACGCCTGGATCAACTCGGTCATCTGGAACGCCTTCCTGGGATGGACCGGCATAGACCAATACGACGAAGGAAATCCCCTCGGGCAGCAGTTCCTGGACAAGTACCAGGAAGTGTACGGAAGACGACCCGAGTACTGCGTGCCGGTGGTAAATCGCGATGTGGCAACAACACTCGTCCGCGCATTCGCCGACGCGCATCCGCTGAGTCCACGCGGTGTCAAGGAAGCACTCGAGCGCGTGAAGATGATGCCGGCCGCTTCCGGCGCACCGGGCACCAGAGTCTCGTTCGGCAACTGGACGCGCCGCGCCTGGATGGGCGCCGGCTACCTCGTCGCGCGGCAGCTGGACGCCGATGGCATCAACTCCCATCTCGTCGACCGCTTTGGTGAGGAGTAACTAAAATGACCACCCAGACAACGGATCCGGCCGCCACCCCGCCTGCTGAATCCAAGAAGCGCTCGTGGATGGCGGCGATTTGGGTCTCTGTCGCACTCGTCCTGCTGGCGCTCATCGCCGCCAACGCGCGCATGGGTGCAGTCTCACCCCGCATCAAGAACCCGGACGTCACCGGCGTGCCCCGGCCGGTGCCGTTTCTGTTCGGATACGAGCATTGGCTCGGCTTGTTCCAGATCTTCACGATCGTCGCGATGCTCGCGCTCATCACGACCTACGTGGTGGCATGGCGGCGACTTGGGCCGCATCCGGTCTTGCTGATGGGCATCTGCACGACGCTGATCGTGTGGCAGGACCCGATCATGAACTGGTCGCCATACGCGGTGTACAACCCGCAGCTCTGGCACTGGCCAGAGGACTGGCCGCTGGCGAACATCTCGCCCACGGTGGAACCGTTCCTGGTGATCGGCTACATCATGTTCTACCTCGGGCCGTACTTCCCAGCCATCTGGATCCTGCGGAAGATTCAGGCCCGTCGCCCGGTCGACTCGTTCGTCTGGCGCCACCCGCTGATCAGCCTGTCGCTGATCATCCTGCCGATCGGCATCGTCATCGATGCGATGCTGGAGATCACGCTCGTGCGGACCGGCATGTACATCTACGCGCAGGTCATCCCATTCGGGTCCGTATTCGTCGGCCAGCCTTGGCAATTCCCGTTCATCTGGGAGACGGTCATGGTGACGTTCGTGATGATCCCGGCCGGCGTGCTCCTCTACCGCGACGACACCGGCCGCACCGTGGCGGAGAAACTGGCGCGGCGCGCACGGATCTTCCCGAGCCGACCGGCGCTGGGCATGTTCGTGGTGATGTTCGTGATCATCAACCTCGCCTATTTCGCGTACGGCACCGGATTCGCGATCATCAAGTGGACGCGGACCGCGACCTCGGTGGCGTGCCCGTGGCCGTATCCGGAGGCCAAAGTGTATGACCCGCAAGGGTTCTACGAGCAGAACGGCCAAGTCGGACCCTACTCTGTGGGCAAGTGGGCGACGTGGCAGAGCGCCCAGCCCAACGGCAGGCCCACCGTGCAGCTCGGGTCGGTCAGCGATCGGTGTGCGCCCAAACGATGAGCCGCTTGCGCGAAGAGCGGACAGCAGACATGACTGAACCGCGCAGCGTCGTCATCACCGGCGCCTCAAGGGGTCTCGGCTTCGCGTCGGCCGCCCACCTGTATAAGAAGGGCTGGCGCGTCGTTGCGACGATGCGTGGACCTGAGCCTGCGATGGAGCGGCTGCGGGAGGCGACGGGCGCGCCCGAAGGTGACCCGCGGCTGATATGTGTCCCGCTGGACTTGACCGACTCGGCATCGGTCGCGGCCGCCGCCAAGATGATCGAGGAAACCGTCGGTGCCCCCTACGCTCTCGTGCACAACGCTGGGATCTCCGCCGCCGGAATGGCCGAAGAAACGCCGATCTCCCTGTGGGAGAAGATGTTCCAGACGATGATCTTCGGCCCGGTGCAGCTGACCAACGCTTTGCTGCCCGCAATGCGCAAGGCCGGCCGAGGCCGGATCGTCATGGTGTCGAGCGCCGGTGGTGTGCGCGGTATGCCGGCCACGGCGCCGTACTCGGCCGTCAAGGGTGCGCTGGAACGGTGGGGGGAGTCGCTGGCAGGGGAGATCGCACCCTTCGGCATCGGGGTCACGATCCTGGTGACCGGCACCTACGACACCGAGATCATCACCGACGCCGGTACCACGGACTGCCGCGACTTCGACGGGCCATACGCCCGTCATCACGCGACGATGGACAAGCGGGGACGGCTCGCGGTGAAACTCGCCGCACGGTCGCCGTACCGGTTCGCCGTCGGGCTCGCGAAAGCCCTCGAGAGCAAGGCTCCATTCGCCCGTCGGCCGGTCGGTCCTGACGCTCGCATGTTGCTCGTCATGAGCCGAATGCTCCCCTCGGTGGCGTTACACAATGGGACGCGATTGATAATGGGGCTGCCGCGATCGGGCGGCCTGACACACCAGGAGAGCGACAATGGCTGACACTCCCACTCCCAAGTTCGAGCAGAAGATGATGATCGACGGCAAGCTCGTCGACGGTGAGGCCGGCACCTTCACGAACATCAACCCGGCCACCGAAGAGTCGCTGGGCGAGGTGGCCGACGCATCGAAGGAACAGATGCACCAAGCCATCGACGCCGCCCGGCGCGCGTTCGACGAAACCGACTGGTCGACGAATAAGGAGCTGCGCAAGCGCTGCCTGCTGCAACTCCACGACGCGATCGAGAAGGAACTCGAAGAGCTGCGGGAGGAGCTGATCCTCGAGGTCGGATGCCCGCGCGCGATCACCTTCGGCCCTCAGCTCGACGCACCCCTTCAGGACGGGCTCAAGTATCCGGCCAGGATGATCGACGACTACGCGTGGGAGACCGACCTCGGTGACGCGTTCGTCTCCCTGACGGGCCAGAACACGGCGCGCAGGGTGTGGCGCGAACCGGTCGGCGTCGTCGGCGCGATCGTGCCGTGGAACTTCCCGTTCGAGGTCACGATCAACAAACTCGCCCAGGCACTGGCCACCGGCAACACCGTCGTGCTCAAGCCGGCGCCCAACACGCCGTACAACGCCACCCGGCTCGGCCGGCTGATCGCCGAGCAGACTGACATCCCGGACGGTGTCGTCAGCGTCGTCACCGCGTCCGACCACTTCGTCGGTGAGGAGTTGACGCTCTCGCCGAAGGTCGACCTGATCTCGTTCACCGGCTCGACCGTCGTCGGTCAGCGGATCATGGAAAAGGGCGCGGCCACCATGAAGCGGCTGTTCCTGGAACTCGGCGGCAAGTCGGCGACGATCGTGCTGGAAGACGCCGACCTCGCCGCGTCCGTCGTGATCGGCATCGCGCCGTGCATGCACGCGGGCCAGGGCTGCGCCAACCCCACCCGCCTGCTGCTGCCGCGCTCGAAGTACGACGAGGGCGTCGCAATGCTCAAGGCGATGTACGAGGGCGTCATGCCCGGCGATCCGCAGGATCCTGGAACGCTGTGCGGCCCAGTGATTTCCAAGAAGCAGCAAGAACGAGTGCTCGGATACATCCAGAAGGGCGTCGACGAGGGCGCGAACTGTCTGGTCGGTGGACCCGATGCCGAGACCGGCTTCGACAAGGGATATTACGTGCGGCCAACGCTTTTCACCGACGTCGACAACAAGATGACGATCGCCCAGGAGGAGATCTTCGGTCCCGTGCTCTGCGTGATCCCGTTCGAGGACGAGGAAGACGCGATCCGCATCGCCAACGACAGCATGTACGGGCTCGCAGGCAACGTCATGTCGGGTTCGGAGGAGCACTCGGTCGCAGTCGCACGGCGAATCCGGGCCGGGTTCATGGGATTGAACGGAACCGCCGCCTACGGCGCGGACGCACCGTTCGGTGGCTACAAGTACAGCGGCATCGGCCGTCAGAACGGCATCGCCGGTTTCGACCAGTACACGGAAGTCAAGACGGTGGCCTTCCCGGCCAAATGAGATAGAGGAGTGTCGGTATGGAATTGTTCGACGACCTGGAGGACTTTGGGGCCTTCGACGATTTCGTGTCCGGCAATGTACGGGATCCGCATACCGAGCTCGCCCGGTTGCGGCGAGAGGAACCCGTGCAGCGCATCGACATTCCGGGAATGCCTGGCCAGGAAGGCAAACCCATCTTCATGGTGTATCGCCACGAGGACGCTCAGCAGATGTTGCGTGACAACGAGACGTTCTCGTCGGCGATCATCATCCAGGCCTTCGGCGACGTCTTCGGCCAGCATGTGATGCTCGGCATGGATGAGCCGGTGCACGGACGGCACCGGGCGCTGGTGTCAAAGGCCTTCTCGCAGAAGCAATTGGCACGCTGGGAAGACGGCTTGGTCAAGAAGGTCGGCAACGACCTGATCGACCGCTTCGCCGACCGCGGCAGTGCGGATCTGGTGAAAGAGTTCAACTTTCCGTATCCCACGCAGATCATCGCGGGACTGCTGGGCCTGCCGCGCGAGGACTATCCACAGTTTCAGAAATGGTCGATCTCGTTGCTGTCGTTCACCATCAACCCGGAGCGCGGCAAGGCCGCTTCGCAGACTCTGGCCGAGTACTTCGCGCCGATCCTTGCGGCCCGCCGCGCGGAGCCGCGCGACGACCTGATCAGCGGCCTGGCAGCCGCAGAGATCGACGGCGAGAAGCTCTCCGACGAGGAGATCTTCTCGTTCCTTCGGCTGCTGCTTCCCGCGGGTGTGGAGACCACCTATCGCTCGATGGGCAACCTGTTCTTCGGATTGCTCTCCAACCCAGAACAACTGGACGCCGTGCGTGCCGATCGCTCGCTTCTGCCGCAAGCGATCGAGGAGGCGGTGCGGTGGGAGCCGCCGTTGATCATGATCACCCGGGTGGCCAGCCGCGACACCGAACTCGGCGGCGTCGCGATCCCCGAAGGCTCGTCTGTGATGCCGGTGCTCGGTGCGGCCAATCGGCAGGACGAGCGCTACCCGGATCCGGACCGCTTCGACATCTTCCGCGATGCCAAGGCGAATATCGGTTGGGGGCACGGCGTTCACGTCTGCCTGGGTATGCATCTGGCACGGCTGGAGATGAGGGTCGCACTGAACCTGTTGCTGGACCGGCTGCCGAACTTGCGGTTGGATCCGGACGGCGACGACCCCCACATCCGCGGTCAGGCGTTCCGTTCGCCGACATCGGTGCCGGTTCTCTTCGACGTCCCCGGCGGCTGATGCCGGATCTACGCTTCGACGTCTCACTCGACCAACACCAGGAGACTTCGTGACCGACTTCGACTCCGTCGACTACTTCTCGGACCAGTCATTGGTCCCCAACCCGTACCCGTACTTCGATCACCTGCGGTCGAAGTGCCCGGTCTCGCGCGAAACCCCATACGGCGTCATGGCTGTCACTGGACACAAGGAAGCCAGCGCGGTCTACAAGGATTCGGCATTCTCGGCGTGTGTCTCGGTCGCAGGCCCGTTCGCGGGAGTCTCGTTCGAATCGGACAGCGACGACATCGGCGCGCTGATCGCTGAGCATCGGCACAAGATCCCGATGAGCGAGCACATCGTCACCCAGGATCCGCCGGACCACACCCGCACCCGTGGACTGATGAGCCGCCTGTTCACGCCCAAACGGCTCAAGGAGAACGAAGACTTCATGTGGCGGCTGGCCGATCAGCAGCTCGACACGTTCGTCGACCGCGGATCGTGCGAATTCCTGGAGGATTACGCGAGACCGTTCTCGACGCTTGTGATCGCCGACCTGCTCGGGGTTCCCGAGAAGGACCACGAGGAGTTCCGCAAGGCGATGCTCAACGAGACCGTCGGCGCGCTCGACGACGACTCGCCCGCCCACAACCCGCTCGCGTGGCTCGACGACACCTTCGCGGGATACGTCGTCGACCGGCGCCGCGAGCCACGTGACGATGTGCTGAGCGCTCTCGCCCTGGCGAAATACCCCGACGGGTCGACGCCGGAGGTGATGGATGTCGTCCACCTGGCGACATTCGTGTTCTCGGCGGGCCAGGAGACCACGACGAAGCTCCTGAGCGCGGGGATGCGGATCTTGAGCGAGCACCCGGAGATCCAGGCTGCGCTTCGCGAGGACCACGGCCGCATTCCGGCCTTCCTCGAGGAAACGCTGCGGATGGAAAGCCCGGTGAAGAGCCACTTCCGGCTGGCCCGCCAGACGACGACGGTCGGCGACGTCCCGATCGCCGCCGGAACCACGATGATGCTCCTGCCGGGGGCATGCAACCGTGACCCGTCGAAATTCGATGAGCCACATGAGTTTCGAGTCGACCGCCCGAATGTCCGCGAGCACGTTGCGTTCGGGCGCGGCAGTCACTCCTGCCCGGGTGCACCACTGGCCCGCGCCGAGGGCCGAATCTCGTTGAACCGCATCCTCAACCGGATGGCCGACATCAGGATCTCGGACGCCTCGCATGGATCGGACGGCAAGCGCCGTTACGACTACGAGCCGACATTCATCTTGCGCGGCCTGACCGAACTGCACCTTGAGTTCGACCCGGCCCCATAGCCCGCTACCTTTTTGGTGTGCCAACTATCGCCAGCAGGTTGTCGACGAGATACGCGACCCGACTCGCGTCGGCGCATCTGCTCGCGGTCGCGGTGGCTTTCCTGCTGGCCGTCCCCCTCGGCGGCCTCACGCTGACCGGCCCGCGCGAGTACTTCACCGAGAAGAACTTCGTCGCTGCGGCGTCGGTCGTCGTCCTCGGAACCGCGGCGGTGGCATTCGGTGCGCTGAAAATCATCTCGCCGGTGCATCAGTGGTATCACGCCGATCGAGAGCCCAGCGAGTCTCAGCGCCGCTCTGCCATGAGGATGGTCGGCCGGCAGTCAGCGCTACTGGCGTCGGCGTGGGGTGTCAGCGGTGCTGTTTTCATCCTGTTGAACCTCGACAGCGGCGCGGCTGTCGCGGTACCGACACTGCTTGGTGTCACGCTTGGCGCAGCGACAGCGGTATGCATCGGGCTGCTCCTCACCCGTGACGCGCTGGCTCCCGTCCTCGTCGCCACGACGAAAGGTTCGGAGGGGTGGGTGACGGCGCCAAGCGTGCTGGCCCGCCTGGTCAGCATGTGGATCTTGCTCAGCGCGCTTCCGTGTGGCGTCATCGGGGTGATTATCCTGATCCGTGCCAACGGGTGGATCATCGACAAGACCGCGTCGATCGACCTTCCGATCGTGATAGTGGCCACCGCGACCGTGCTGGTGGGTCTGCCGCTGATGATCCTGACCTCACAGTCGATCTCGGGTCCGGTGAAAGAAGTCGTGGACGCCATGCGCGAAGTCGAGGGCGGTCGATTCGAGAGCGCCGTCGGCGTCTACGAGCGTTCCGAAATCGGAAGACTGCAAAGTGGATTCAACCGAATGGTCGACGGTCTGGCAGAGCGTGAACGCCTCCACGAACTGTTTGGTCGCTATGTGGGAGAGGACGTGGCCCGCCGCGCGCTCGAAGAGGGCGGTTCGATGTCAGGTGACGTTCGCGACGCGGCGATCCTGTACATCGATCTCGTAGGATCCACCCAATTCGCCGCGAACCGTCCACCAGAGCAGGTCGCCGATGTGCTCAACGAGTTTTTCAGGATTGTGGTCAAGGCCGTCGACGAAAGGGACGGCCTGATAAACAAATTCGAGGGCGACGCCGCGCTTGCGATCTTCGGTGCCCCGCTGCGGGTCGACGACGCCGCGTCGGCGGCACTGGCCACCGCGCGTGATCTGGGCGAGGACTTGCGGCAACTGCCCGACGTCGACTTCGGTATCGGCGTGTCCGCAGGCCAGGTCTTCGCGGGCAACATCGGCGCCGAGAAGCGCTACGAGTACACCGTGATCGGCGACCCCGTCAACGAGGCCGCGCGACTTGCCGACGTCGCCAAACGCTCTGCCAAACGCATCCTCGCGTCAGCGGCCGCTATTAAGCGGGCCGACGCCGCCGAGCGTGACAAGTGGGTTTCGCACGGCAGCGAGGTTCTGCGGGGCCGTTCTGACGTCACCCACATGTCCGCGCCCGCGGGCAACGAATCACCGAATTAGAGGGGACTACCGT